>NZ_JAMTDX010000057.1 GCF_023806625.1 Accumulibacter sp. | reverse complement strand
ACCCATCATCATCAAACCGACCGACAGAATTTACAGCAAATTTTGGACTTGACTCCTTCCACGAGCTGGCCAGGGCCTCGACGTAATCGAGCCGATCCCGGTTGATCGATCCTGCTCCGATCGTCGCACAGCCGGAAAACAGCCCGGGCATCACCAGGAGCAGCGACAGGCGAAGCAGCCCGAGCAGACGACGTACGTTGAGCATTCCTTTTCCCCGAAGAGGTTTCCCAGCTGAGCCCGTCGTCGCCAAGGCGCAGCGAACGACGGAACGCGCCGAGCGCGCATGCAGGATCTATAATATTAGCGTCGCATCGTTGCGGCAATCGCGGGCAACAAAAGGAGGGATATGGCCAGGACCCGAAATGATGGTCTCGGAAAGACCGCCGCCGAAGAGCAGCAGGCAGCCGTTCTTTCGCCGGACGAACGCCGGGCGCAGGGCAAGGTCCTGCGCGAAGAAGTGCCGCGAGAGAAGCACGGCGGCTGGAAAGCGCCGAAGGGGAGGCGCGATCCGGTCGAGTTGCTCGTCGAGTCGAACCAGGGACGCTTGCCCGAACTCGTGCCGATCCGCTTCGGGCGGATGCTCCAGTCGCCCTTTGCCTTCTACCGTGGTTCGGCGGCGATCATGGCCGCCGACCTGGCCTCGACACCCGTCTCCGGCCTCCGCGTGCAGGCCTGCGGCGACGCCCACCTGATGAACTTCGGCGGCTTTGCGACGCCTGAGCGGCAGGTCATCTTCGACGTCAACGACCTCGACGAAACCTTGCCGGCACCGTGGGAGTGGGACCTCAAGCGCCTGGCTGCGAGCATCGTCATCGCCGCGCATCACCTGGAGCTCGGCGAGAACCAGGCGGCGCGGGCAGCGACGGCGACGGCCCGCGCGTACCGCGAGCGAATGGCCGACTATTCGTCGATGCGAGCACTCGACGTCTGGTACGACGCGATCACCGTCGACCGCGTCCTCGCCGGGGCGCCGAGCGCCGAGGTCCGGAAGCGCATCGTCAGGCGCGTGCAGAAGGCCCGCCAGCAGAGCGCCGCCGATTACATCTTCCCGAAACTCGCCGAACACCGCGGCGCCCTGCCCCGGATCAAGGACGACCCGCCGCTGATCTTCCACCCGACGGCCGAGCAGACGCCCGCAATGAGGACGAACTACGGCGAAGCGCTGGCCGATTACCGTTCGTCGCTGCCCGAGCACGTCCGGACCCTGCTCGACCGGTTCCAGTTCTGTGACCTCGCCGTCAAGGTCGTCGGCGTCGGCAGCGTCGGTACAGTCTGCGCGGTCATGCTGATGATGGCTGCCGACAACGACCCGCTGTTCCTGCAGGTCAAGGAAGCCCGAGCCTCGGTACTCGAACCCTACGCGGGAGAGAGCCTGCACGCCAACCATGGGCAACGAGTCGTCACCGGGCAACGGCTGATGCAGGCGGCCACCGACATCTTCCTGGGCTGGGGGCACGGAGAAGCGGGCAAGCATTATTACGTCCGCCAGCTCCGCGACGTCAAGATCAGCGCACTCATCGAGGGCTGGGACGTCGAGCTGCTCATCACCTACGGACAGCTCTGCGCCTGGGCGCTGGCCCGAGCGCACGCGCGCTCGGGTGATCCCGCTCTGCTTGCCGGCTACATGGGTTCGAGCGCCGCCTTCGACGACGCGATCGGCGAATTCGCCGTCGAGTACGGCGATCAGAACCAGCGCGACTACCGCGCCTTCGTCAAGGCCGTCCGCGAAGGGCGAATCGAAGCGATCGTCGAAACCATCTGAGACCGGATCAGGCCGGAACCCGCCGCGGACTCAGCCGCCGCGACCGATGCTCGCGCCCGGTGACCGGGCTGCTCCGCGCCGCAGTCCAAAGCGGGCGCTCGCCGATCACACCTCGCCGCGGCTCGACCGGCCAGTCGATGAGCCAACCGTGGCACTGCGGCTCCACGGCCACTGGCCCTCGAGTTCGACCTGCAGCGCCGTGCTCAGGAAGGTGCGGATGACGACGATCAGGCCGAGCACGACCACTCCCTCGAGCGTCGGCGTCACCGCCACCGTGCGGATGATGTCCGCGGCGACGAGGAATTCGAGCGCAAGCAGGATCGCCCGCCCGATGTCCTGCCGGATCTGCCGGTAGGCATCGCGGCCGTCGCGGCGAAACGCCAGGCAGCGGACGACAGCGGCCAGCATGCCGCCGACCATCACCAGAATCCCGACGGCGTCGAGCACGACGCCGATCATCTCGGCGATCTCGCTGAAACTTGTCATGGCGACCTCCTCCTGTTCACCGTCCGTTCAGCCGCCCGCACGAGGCAGGCGAGCGCCACCCGAGCGTTCCCCGATGCCCTGCCCCGCTGCAGCCCTGGGTAGTCAGAGGTAGCGCGTCGCTGCAGCGAAGTCGATTCCCTGCGCGGCCGGCAGTTCCGTTCGCGCCACCCGCGCGACGACGAAAGCCCGGCGCATCGGTGGCGAACCGCTCAGCTCGGCGACCGCGAAGTCGATGTCGGCAGCCGCCTCGCTGCTCGCCTCGGGAACGACCACGTTCATCGCGTTGAGCCGCATGTGATTCGGCTCGATGCGCAGGTAGCGCTGCGGCTCGGAGAGCACCGTCGTCAGACAGTCGAGCTCCGCTTCGAGAGCCGACTCGCTGGCCCCCAGCGCTTCGAGCTGGCGCTCGTTGTCGAGCAATTCGGCCTCGAGCCGGGCCTGCTCGCCGCGCGCCGCCGGAGCCAACCCGAACAAAGATCCAAGGCCCGGTCCGTGTTGCTCGAGCAACCTGAGACGAGCCCGGATCAGCGAGCGACTCGCCTGAAGCTCCTGCCGTTCGACGCGCTCGGCGCCGATCTCGGCCAGCGCATGCGCCATCAGGTACTCGAAGATCTGGACGCCGACGACACGGCGCAGCCGCATTTCGTCACCAGCGCACAGTCTCGCCTGGTGATCCGAGAAACTGACGCTGACCTGCGCGACATCGCGCTGCACGATGTTCCCCTGCAAGGCCATTCCGAAGACCTTCTGCTCGCTGACGGCCATTCCGAGGATCAGGTGAGCATGGTCGAGTTCAGGGAACTTGTCGAAGAGCGTGCGCAGATTGTCCGACCGACCCAGAACGGCCGGGACGTCGGTCGAAGCGACAAAGAACGCCCGCCAGACGGGATCGGAAGACCAGTCGGCTGCCGAGAGCGGACGGGCCGCCGGAAAGGCATGCGCCTGCTCGCGCAGGAAGTCGACCGTCTTCGCAACGGCTGGAGTGAGGCGCTTCTCGCAGTCGGGCAGGAGGCGCAGCTTCGGATTGGTCAGCGCAACCGCCTTCTCCACCCCCCAGACAACCGCCTCGTCAGCCGCCCGGTCAGGATCGAAACGACCCAGGCGGTTCCTGAACCAGTCGACTATGCCCATCGTCTCCTCCTCGAAAAAAACACCCGGGGCCTCCGGGAATTCAGGTCCGACGTGTCCGGCAGCGCCGTACCGGTCCCATTGCCAGACCACCCCCCCCGCGCATCGGAAAGGTCAGCCGTGGTCGCGCAGACGCCATTCAGCCGAGCGCGACTTCGCCGCCGGAATGCCGACCACCTTCCCGGCGCGCCCCGGCCAGGGTAGCCGCAGGTGGTCGCGTATCGCCGCACCGATTCGCCGCTCGACGTCGTCGGGAAACGCAACGGCCTTGCGCGCGGCCATCGCGATGTGCAGCGAGAGCTGCTCGCTGGTCGCCGCGAGATAGTTCTGCGTCGCATGATACATCTCGCCGAAACTGTGCAGCCGCTTGTCGTCCCAGTCGAGGAGCCGGTATTCGACGCGCAGCGGATCGCCCTCGGCGAGTTCGCTGATGAAATGAACGTGCGTCTCGACCGTGAACAGCGAACACTGTCGCTCCCGCACGTACGCCGTCCCGATCCCCAGGCCGTCGAGCACGTGATCGAGCGCCTGATCGAAGACCAGGCCGTAGTAGGCCACGTTCATGTGGCCGTTGTAGTCGATCCACTCGCGTTCGACGACTCGTCGAGGACAGATGATCGGTGCGGGCATGGAAGCATCGAGGTTGCCGGATGCGCTCTTGTACCTGCTCGGCCGGCACCCGTCAACACGGTCGCGCCAGGAATCCCGGTCCGCTGGTGAGGACTTCTCCACCCCCATCACCCCGGAAGCTCGCCGGAAGCGTGGCCACGACGCGCGGCGAGTTCTCTGGCGATGACCTGCTCGAAGGAGCGCACGACCGCGAGATCGTCATCGACCGATGGCGCGGCGGCAAGAATCGCCGCTCTGAGTTCGGCCTTCTGCTGCGCATCCCGGCAGATTCCGGCCAAGCGTGCGGCAATCGCCACGTACTGTTCACGATTCCTGGCGATCGTCGCGCCCAACCCGGCCCTCCTGAGCAGCCCCGCGGCGAGTCGCTGGCGTACGTAGCGACCTTCGAGCGTGACGATCGGCAGCCCGCGATGGAGCGCCAGCCACGCCGTCGTGTATCCGGAAAAAGCCGGGTTGTCGAGATAGACGTCGCAGAGATCGAGCAGCGACAGAAATCCTCCCGACGACAGCCAGGGCAAGACCAGCAGGTGCCGCTCCGGAGCCAGCCCGCAGCTCGCGAATGCCGCCGCGAAGCGGGCCTCGATGACCTCAGTCGCCCACGGGCACACGGGATCGCGGAGGACGATGAACACCGCGTCGGGGATGGCCGCGGCGATTCGCGTGAAGAGTTCGTCGTCGCCCGGGTCGAACTTGATTGCCCGCTGGGCGATCACGAAGCGGACACCCGGGTATGCCTGCAGGGTCCTTGCGATGTCGGGAATCGGCTCGGCGCTTCCCGGAGACGAAGACGTACAGCAGCCGGTTCCCGGGAGGCGGATCAGCCGCTCGCGATAATGGGCATCGGCATCCGGTGGCTCGAGCAGTTCCCCCGAGAAGAACAGGTCGATCGTCGCTAGTCCAGTGCTGATCGGATGCCCCCAGCCGGCCACTTGCAGCGGTGCGAGGCGATGGGCGGCGAGGAACCAGATCAGCGACGACATGCCGATCTCGGGGTAGAAGATGACGTCAGGGCGGTCTTGGGCAGCCGCCGCCAGCCACCCCGCGGAGTCACCGATCGAATGGCGATCGCGCCAGCCGTCCGCCCGCGAGCGGGCGAGGTCGGTTTCCTCGTCCTCGGTGTTTCCGAGATGATAGATTAAGACCTCGAAACGGGTCCGGTCGAGGTGGAGCAGAAAGCCCTTGAGGACGATACTCCACACCGGGTGACGGCACACGTGACTGGACACGATGAGCAGGCGAATCCGCTGGCGATCCGGCTGACGCGCGAGCCGAGCGGACTTCAGGCAGCCGCCGACGAGGTCGGCGTAACATGAGAGCAGCGCGACATGGTTTCCGTCTCGATAGGCGAGGAAAAACGGCTGCTGCGCCCCGGCGAGATCCGCGGCCGCCACCTCGCGGTCAGCGCGCGAATCCAGCCAGGCGGAGAGCTCGTCGAGCGCAGCCGCAAAGCGCTCAGGCACCTTCGCCGACTCTTCCGCTGTGCGCGCGACGACGGGGATCGTCGACACGGCCAGCGCCAGCCGCGCGCTGACCCGCTCCGGGTCAGCGTCGAGCACCTGCCGGTAGCAGCTCCGCGCTTCTGCGGCTCGCCCGAGTTCGACGAGCACGCTGCCGAGTCGTTCGAGGATCGCCGGATCCGCAGGGCCGAGCTGCAGCGCGCCACGAAAGCAGGTCTCGGCTTCGGCGAAGCGGTTCTGCTCGACGAGGAGCTTGCCGAGATTCGCCAGCGCGTTGCGCTGGCGGGGATCGATCGCCAGGCATTGCCGATAACACTCCTCGGCCCTGGCGAGACTGCCGAGTTCCTGCAGGGCGTTGCCCAGACCCTCGAGCGCCGGAATCCACGAAGGCTCTTCATGCAGCGCGGCGAGGAAACAGTCCCTGGCCTCGGACAGCCGGCCGGTACGCATCAGCACATTGCCGAGACCATACTGAGCAACGCGATGCCGCGGAGCAAGCGCGAGCGCCTCGCGGCACGAACGCTCGGCGTCCGGCCACCTGCCGATTTCTCCCTGGGCGAGCGCAAGCGAAATGATCGCGTCGGCCGATTGCGGAGCACCCATGACCGCACGGGCGAGGTAGGGCTCGGCCTCGGCGAACCTGCCCTGCGTCCGCAACAGGTCGCCGTAATGGAAGAGTGCCGCCGGATTCGCCGGATCGATCGCCAGCGCGGCAGCAAAGCTGTCGAGCGCGTCAGCCATCCGACCGCGTCCGGCGAGCGCCTGTCCCAGGCTGATCCGCGCGGCTGCGCTGGCTGGTGCCAGCCTGGCCGCCTTGTCGAGCGCCGCGACGCCGTCTTCTCCGCGAGCCTCCTGGGCCGCCCCGAGCATGCCCCAGAGGAAAGCCGAGTCGGGCGCACGGACGATCAGCGCCTGCAGCAGCGGCACCAGTTCGGCGAAGCGGCCCTGCCTGAAAAGCGACTCGAGCTGCGCCGCCGTCGCCTGTGGCGGCCGCTCTCCCGCCTGGCCATTTGCGGCGTCGCCCGCCAGACAGCAGTGCTTGTACTTTCTTCCGCTGCCACAGGGGCACGGATCGTTCCGGCCAGGTTTCAAGCCCACGGATCCCTTCCAGCCGAATGGCCGAGCGTACTAGCCCATGATGTTGTAACCGCCGTCCATGTACAGGATCTCGCCGGTGACGATCGACGCGAAGTCGCAGGCCAGCGCCGCCGTCGCCAGCCCAACCTGCTCCGCGGTGACCAGCTGGCCAGTCGGCGCCTTCTCCCTGGTCTTGGCCAGCAGTTCGTCGAAGCGGTCGATACCCGAAGCCGCACGGGTCATTAGCGGTCCCGGCGAAACGATGTTCACGCGGATGCCTTTCGGACCGAGCTCGGCGGCCAGGTAACGCGCGGCCGACTCGAGCGCGGCCTTCGCCGGACCCATGATCCCGTAGTGCGGGATGACCTTCTCGCCGCCAAAGTAGCTCATCGTGAAGATGCTCCCCCCTTCCTTCTCCATCAGCGGCTCGGCGAGGCGGGCGACGCGCATCAGCGAGTGCACCGAAATGTCCATGGCCATCAGGAAGCCGTCGCGCGAGCAGTCGACGACGCGGCCATGCAGGTCCTCGCGGGGTGCGAAGGCGATCGAGTGCAGGACGACGTGCAGCTTGCCCCACTCGCGTCCGATCGCCTCGAAAACCGCCTCGAGCTGGCCCTCCTCGCGAACGTCGCACGGCAGATAGAGGGCATCTTCGACGCCCAGCGCCTCGGCGAGCTGGCCAGTGTAGCGCTTGGTCTTCTCGTTGAGATAGGTGATCGACAGGTCGGCGCCGAAGGCGCGAAACGCGCGCGCGCAACCGTAGGCGATCGAGTCCTTGTTGGCGATGCCGATGACCAGCGCCTTCCGGCGGTCGAGCGGCCGCTCAGGAACGCCAATCGGCACGAGCACCGGGTCGGCAGGATCGATCATCGGGTCAGCCATCTGAATTCTCCTCTCTGTACTGGGGATCCGCGCCCCGCCACCGGCCATCGAGGCGGGGCCAAGAAAATCTGGCGCCTGCCGGCGTTCGTTGCTCGAGCATCCGAAGGCTCATCGGCGAACGTCTTCAGCCCGTCGATCAGTATGGCGAGGCGGCGAGGCGCGGTCAAGGAACGTCGCCGCAGCCCCTCGCCCGCTTCTTCCTCCCCCGCCAACGGCGATCGTCGGGGGCGCAACCTTCGCGACCAGAGCGTCGAACGGATCTTCCTGACCAGTTACGGCGATCCGCAGCCTGTTGTACATCGGTCTCGCCGCACCCGGAGTCGATGAGCGTGCTTGCGAAGTGCTACGCCGGATTCGCGCCAGGCAGGAGCAGGCGCTTAGCCTCCCCGAGTTCCAGGCGCTGGTCCGCGAGCAGATTTTTCTCGCTGCTCCTCGACCAGAAGGGGGCGCTCGCGGCGATCCCGAAGATCGTCGGCAACGACGCTTCGATCGCCGGCGAGATCGTCAAGACGATCCGCAGCGTCGTAAGCGCCGTCGACAAGCCCGAAGGCGTCCGCGCCGAACGGCTCGCCGAGATCGAGCGGCTCCTGCTCGGCGAATCCCCGAGGAGCTGATCGTCCCTCCTCCATCGCCGCTCGTTCGCCGCTGCACAGCGCCAGCGGCGATGATCGACCACGCGGCAACGTCGCGGCAAGGACTGCCGGCCGACTGGGCGGGAGCCCTGACCAGCGGCCCCCGACGATGGCCAACCTCGTCGACCTCGCCGCGGCGCGCCAGTGGGTCGGCCGCCTCGGCTTCGACGCGGCCGACGAAGGCCTGTCCGGCCATCCGCCGACCACCGTCCTCTCGGGCACCGGGGTTCCCCTCGGCGCGCTGACGCGTCTCGGCACACTCGCCGACCTGCTCGACGTTCACCCCAGCGGTACCTGGCCGCCGGTCGACGGCGCGTTCCGGCTGTTCGCCACGCTCTCACAAGAGCTCGCCCACCTGTGCCACGGAATCGAGCAGCCGACACGGTCGCCGCCGACCAGCACAGGTGGCTGAACGTCCCTTACGACTGCGACTTCGCTTTCTTGCCCGATGTCACGGCGCTCCGGGAAGCGTTCTTCGCTGGCGGCGCCGACGTCACCGGCAGGGCCTTCAACGGACGCGCCGCGATCCCTGTCGCTTGCGACAACTGGCAAACCAGCGAAGAGGATGTCCCGATCCACGAGCAGGCCATCGCCAGCGTCGCGGAATCGCTTGGCGGCTGAACGCAATGGCCGCGGTGCGCGCGGGACGATCTAGACCAGCGTCAGGCCGTCGAGCGGCACGGGGGCCTCGCGTCCGGCAAGCATCGCCGCGAGCACCCGGGCCGAACCGGTGGCCAGCGTGAACCCGAGCGCGCCATGTCCGACGTTCAGCCAGATCCCCGGAACTCCGGAAGGACCGAGAATCGGCGCCCCGTGCGGCGTCGCCGGACGCAGGCCGGCCCAGGACACCGCCCGGCCGTAATCAGCCGCTTCGGGGAGTGTCGCACGGACGACGCGCAGCAGTGATGCGACACGCCGTGGATCGACACGCGGGTCGGCTCCGACGAGGTCGGCGAGCGCGGCAATTCGCAGGTCTTCGCCGATCCGGGCGTAGAGCACCTTTCTCTCGAAATCGGTGACACTGACCTCAGGCGCGCGATGCGCTCGACCGATCGGCGCGGTCAGGCTGTAGCCCTTGACCGGGTAGATCGGCAGCCGAACGCCGATGTTCCGAGCCAGAGACGAACTGTGCAGGCCGGCGGCGACGACGAACTCGTCGGCCGGGATCTCGTCGTCCCCAGCCCTGACCGCGACTGCGCGACCCTGGTCGCGGACGAAACCCGCAACGCGCGTCCGGAGGAGCACGCGAAAGTCGCGACTTTGGGACAGTTGCTCGAGCAGGCGCAGACAGAACAGGCGGCAATCAGCAACCGCCTCGCCACCAGTGAAGATACCACCGGCAATGAGGCACTGCGCACCGTCGAGCGCCGGCTCGCGCGCCACGCACCCGTCAGCGTCGAGGATGCTGAATTCGCCCATCGCGTTCGGCGGTTCATTCGTCGGCATGGCGCGGACCGCCCGGGCAAGTTCGCGCGCCTGGCGGAAAATCACCAGCTTGCCGGGCGTACGCAATGCAATGCTCTCCGGCCTCACCTGCTTGGCGAGTTGCCCGAAAGCCGCCCGACTCAGTTCGCCGAGCCTCAGCAGGCGAAGCGTCGTCCGGCGATTCGCCGACCGGCTGCAATTGGCCAGAAAACGCACAAGCCACGACCACTGACGAATCGAGGGCTCCAGACGCAGCTGCTGCGGACTGTCGCGTTCGAACATCCAGCGCAGGGCCTTGAGCGCAACGCCTGCGTCGGCGATCGGCGACACATAACGGTAGCTGAGTTGCCCGCCGTTCGCTTGGCTCGCGCCAGTGGCGACCGAGTCGGCTGCTTCGACGAGCAGGACCTCGAAACCGGCCACGAGTAGTTCCCAAGCTGTGGTCAGTCCGATCACCCCACCACCGATCACGAGCACTCGCTTCATCCGATCCCGATCAACTGGCAAGCCTGCTGCCCGGTCATCGGTCGCCGGTTGTCGCATGACCAGCGCCTCGCCCTGTCCCGAAGACAGCCGGGAGGTGCCAGGCAAATGCAAAAGTCAAGACCTGACCCCAAGCTCCAAGCTCACGGACGCAGAGGTTCGAGATTGGCGTCGGCGAGTCCGACGAGGAGCGCCTGGCCATCGGGGGCCACGCGAAACTCGCCGAAGCGGGCGGCAGCCCAGCGCTTCGCGTCGCCCTCCCTGAAGAACCACGCATCGCTGACCAGGATCCAGCGCCCGTCTTTCGGTGTCAGTTCGACGATCATCTCGTCCGCAGCCAGCGCTTCGTTCGCGCGATAGAGGCGCAGCAGGGTCAGGACGCCGCCCGGACCGCGCCGCCCGACGACCCGCGGCCGATCGCTCGTCAGGAGCGACTGGGCTTCGCTGATGACTTCTCCGGGTATCCGGAAGTTCAGGCGCATGTAGTCGCCCTGCATCAGCGAGCGCGGGTCGACCGGCGCCAGTTCGACGAAGATGGGCTGACCCGTGGCGATCAGCGTCTCCTTCTGCCAGATGCCGGCGTTGACCACGGCCAGAGTGAGCGCCGCGACAACCACAAAGACCCAGGATTCGCGGGAGCGAGCCAGGCGTGCCGGAGATCCGGCTGAGGATCTCTCGCCACGCCGGTGCGTCAGCCACGCCAGGCCGCCGAGCAGCGCGCCGCACGCGGTCAGCACCACAGCCTTGGTCGCCAGAGGCCAGTGCAGCTGATAGTAGAAGCTGCCGACGATCCAGACGACGGCGAAGCCGGCCGCATCGGCCAGGCGATAGCGCTGCGTCGTGGCGCTGACTGCGAGGGCAAGCAACGCCCCGCCGAGCTGCGGAATGAACCAGCCGAGGACGACGAGCACGACGGCGACCGGCGCGTTCGCCGCGCGTCGCAACCCCACCCATCGATAAGCACAGACGCCGGTGGCCAATGCCGCGAGCAGCGCAGACCCCGCCTGCATGGCAATCGACTGCCAGCTGGCCCCCTGACGCTGACCCAGTTCACGCACGATGTCACCGGTCGCGCCGGCGCCCAACATGCTGCCGACGAGAAAGCTCATTCCGGAGAGCACGGCGAGACAGGCAATCGCGCCGAGCAACCAGCCCGCGGCGAGCGACTCGACGGCGGACGCCGCATGGGCCCGCGAGCCGTCGCCAGGAGCCGCGCGCTGCAGCCACAGGGTCCCCAGCCAGATGGCCAGCACCGTGTGCACCGCCAGCCACGGGCCGGCGGGAGAACGGGTCCACAGGAACCCGCTGGCCGGAGTCAGCGACACGGTGGTCAGTCCGGCGGCCGCGAAACCGACCAGGTTGCGCAGCCACGCTCGTGGAATGCCGAAGCCGACGGCCAGCGCCAGCCCGGCGAGGGCCGCACAGCCGGCACGTTCGTGCAGATCCCGGAAGATCCCGAAGCCGATCGTCCCGGCACCGACCAGCAGCACGGGGACGACCAGTTGTTCGACAAATGGCGGCACTTCCCGTGCGCGCAGGACGATCACCGCAGCGCTGAGCAGCAACGAGCCGACGACGTAGGGTCCGGCTCCGCGGGTCAGGAAGTCGCCGAAAAAGATGCCGACTGCGACGAGCAAAGGCAGCGCCGCCAGCCAGGCACCGATGGCGATCAGCACGACGACCGGCCAGGGCCGACCTTCGATCGGCCGGCGCCTGGCGTCCGCCGGCAGCAGGCCCTCGGCGACGGCTGCGTCCAGCAGCCGATCGAAGCGCTCGGTCATCATGCCGTCCCGGTCCCGGCGTATCGTTTCGACAGGTGCAGGATCGCGCTCACCGATGCAGCCAGAAGGCACGCGGCCGCAGCGCCAATGATCAGCAGGACACCGACCTCGCCATGGACGTTCCGAAGAAGGCGGTGACCCAGACCGGCGATCAGCAGCACGTCGATTCCGAGGGCCAGCGTGCTCAGGGCAAAGACATCGAAGCTTCGACGCCGGGCGAAGCAGGCCGCCGCTGCCGACAGGACGAGCAGTCCCAGCGGGTACTGCACGGCGACCCGGTCGCCGGACAGCAGGCCGCCCAGTGCGTTCAGGGTGATCATCGTCGTAGCCAGCGCGACCGCGCCGTGCATCGACGGCCGACCGGCACCGGTCAGTTTCCGAGCGGCCGGCGACAGCAGGACGGTGACCCCGACCGCGGCCCCCCAGGCCAGCGTGTGGGCCAACAGATCGTCAGGCAGAACACGCCAGCGATGGCCGGTGTGGGCGTGTGCCCATAGCGCGATCGCCGTCATCGTCACCAGCGTCCAGGGCAGCCAGAGCACATCGCTGCGCGCAGCAAGACACAGTGGCAGGGCCAGCGCCGCCCAGAACGCAAACAGTGGCCACGGATCGGCCCCCGTCTGGTACGTCTGACCGAAGAACGCCAGCAGTCCGCCGATGCCGAGAAGCGCGAGCAGGGCCAGCGGCAGGCGCGCAGCGAGGCTCCAGAAAGCGCCTGCGCACATCGTGACGACGAATGCCTGGAGCAACGCGAACCGCCCCAAACGACCGAGCGACTCCCAGTTCGCCGCGACCCAGAGGAGAACTCCGAAACCGCCCAGGGCCGCAGCGAGCACCGCGACGGCCCGTGCGACCCGTGTCGGCAGACCGGGAGGTTCGTCTCCGAGCCCGGCCAGTTCCTGCAGTCGCCGCGTCGCGGCGGCATCGAGCCGGTAGGTGGCGACCAGTTCGTAGATCTTCAGACGCAGATTCATCGATGGGCGTTGTCGCCGCGCATCGCGGCCATGGCTTCCCGGTGCTACGCGGCGCGGCTCGCTCTTCTTCCGCCTGCCAGCCAGAGAGTCAGGCCATCGCCAGCGACTCGCTGCACGCAGCATAGACGATGCCCGAGCTTGCCTGCAAGCCTTCCGCACCAGCTGCCGGCAGCCGCCGGCAGCTCCCCAGCAGGGCAGCGGCCTGACGGTGCGCAGCTCAGCTGCCTGCCGTTGGCCGCCGGCGCCGGGCGGGAGAAGCGGCGTAGCGTTCGGGCGACGGAAAGCTCGCCGCATGGCGTGCGATCCACTCGAAGGCGGCCGTGTCACCGTCGAGCTGGCGACCCTCGCGGCTCAGGACACGCTGCCGATAGCGCTCGATCAGCCGGATCTGTTCCCGCATGCGCGCAGCGAATGGGTCGTCGAGGTTCATGGTGTGACAGGCAAGACTCGGAATGGTCGGACGTTGACGAGCAATGAACGTGCCGACCTGCGATGGCCACGATAAATCAGCCGGATGCCGCGACCGGAGGATCCCGGAAGACTGGTCGTGTCAAATCCTCCGACACGGCAGGGAAGGCCCGTCGGGCCGCGCCAATCGCCGAAGCGATCCAGCGTGCGCAGCGCAGCAGGGCAGGCCTTCGCACAGTCGCCTGGCTAGCGCTTCTTCCAGGCGCCGAGCAGGGCGGCGCCGAGCCCGAGCAGGATCTCGTCGGCGAAGGGAATCACGTCGGGGATCGCGAGGTCGATCAGGAACAGCGCGACGGTGATCGCGAACAGGGTCGGAAAGCGCAGCCCCGAGAGGTAGGCGATCAGCGGACCGATGATCAGTTTGTGCATTCGTGCCCGTCAATATTCCTGAGATCGTCGGTGACCTTGTCGTTGCACGCGAAACCGGACTGCTTGCGCACAGGCATCCTGGCGTTCTCGAGTCAGGATGCGCAAGGTCGATCGCTTCCCTCCGGGGTCTATTCTACCGGCCGATCAGGATTGGCCGCCACCCAGCCCATGAAGATCTGGTAGCCGAGGGCGAGCAGCGTCGAGCCGACGAACATGCCGATGATCCCGGTGGTCGCCATCCCGCCGAGTGCGCCGATGAGCACGACAGGCATCGGCGCGTGGACCCCGCGCCCGAGCAGGAGCGGCTTGAGCACGTTGTCGGCCATCCCCGAGACGAGCAGCAGGACGGTATAGCCGATCGCCGCCGACGTCCCGTACTCGCCGCTCGACCAGATGTAGCCGATCGCTGGCAGCGTCACGATCAGCGCCGGCAGCTGGGCGATGCCGATGACCAGCACGACCACCGCCAGGGGGCCGAAGAACGGCACGCCGGCGACGAGCAGCGCGAGCCCGATGAGGATCGCCTGGATGAAGGCAATGCCGATGACGCCCTGGGCGACCGCGCGAATCGTCGCCGTCGCCAGCTCACAGAACTCCTGGCCACGCTCGACGCCAACGATCCGCTCGAAGATCGCCTGGCTGCTCCTCCCGCCGGATTCGCCAAAAGCCATGATGATTCCGGCGACGATGAACGAGCCGAGAAACATCAGCACTTCACCGCCGATCGCTGCGACGACGCCGAGAATCCGTTTGGCCAGCTCGCCGATCTTCGGCTGCAGGCTCTGGATGAATCCCGGCAAATCCTCGTGTGCCTTGGCCCAGGTCTCATAAACCCTCTTGCCGACCAGCGGCCAGTCGGCGACCGAGGCTTTCGGCGCCGGGATCGACAGCGTGTCGTTCCTCACCGCGTCGATCGTCGCGTTGAGCGAATCGCCCATCGCGCCGACCAGGACGGCCGTCGGCACGACGACCAGCGCAACGCCGGCGAGCGTGATCAGCGTCGCCGCCAGGCCCTGCCGACCCCCCAGATTCGCGGCCAGACTGCGCTGGATCGGGTAGAGGTTGATCGCCAGGATCACCGCCCAGGCCATCAGCGCGATGAACGGGGCGAAGATGCGGTAGCAGAGGATCGCCAGGACGAGGATCAGGCCGGCACGAATGAAGACGTCGAGCAGGCGTCCGAAGAGGCGATTTTCGAGTTCGGGATCGACTTTTGCGGGGAAATTCACCACGGGACTCCTTTCGTCAATGGGCAATCCGAAAACAGCGTTGATCCTGCGCAGCGACGAACAGCCGGGGGGCTAGCCGATACGGGCGGGCCAGGCCGACATCAGCCATCTTCCCGACACGCAGCGTCGCGCTCAGCAGGCGATGGCCGGCGCCACTCGTCGATCAGGATGAACACGCTGACCAGCATCACCCAGAGCGGGAAGACGAGAATGATCCTTTCGATATGGCGGTTGCTGAGCAGCAGCACCAGGGCCAGCGCGTAGCCGACGAAGGCGATCCAGCGAGCGATGAAACGCGTGCGCAGGGCCACCGTCGAGGTGACGATCATGAACACGCCGGCCATCCTGACCGCGTAGATGTTCATCACCTCATAGACGATCGCCCGCCCGAGAGTGAACGCCGGCGAACCGAGCAGGCGTGCCGGATCGACGGTATAGGAAATGATCAGGCCACCGGCGACTGCTGCCGAGTGGAAGAGCAGAGCAAGGAAGAGCAGCCCGCTGCCGAAAAAGACCGTCGAGAACAGGCGGTCCTCGAGAGCGCCGAGCCGATCGCGCAGGACGCCGACGAACCAGAGGAAGGCGATTCCGGCGAAGGGCACCAGGTTCAGCGCCGTGACGACCGTCGACGCCTGCGTCTTGAGCCACGCGCCGGCGTCGAGCGGGTCCTCGGGAACTGCTTCGCGAAGCAGCCACAGGCTGCCGATCAGCAGCACGGAAAAGAGGATGCCGGCGATCGCCGCAGCGCGCGGGGCGCGCATCAGCCGAGCGGCCCCCGGGTGAGCGGTGCCGGGCGTCGGTTCATTCGGCATCGCGAAGTCCAGAGAGAAGGAGTGGGCGGCGCACCGGGTCACCCACGGCCGCGGGAAAGGCCGAGGCCCTGCCGGTCGCCCTGCAGCGCCATCGCCTGGTCTTCGGCGTCGAAGTGCGATTGTTCGACGGCTAGGTCCAGATGATGCAGATAACGCCGGACGGTCTCCTGCCGGTCCGCCCCGATAACCGAGTCGGCGAGATCGAGTAGCGCCGAGCGCAGGCGCCGCATCACCTGCAGCGAGCCGGAACCGTACTGGCGGATCTCGTCGAAGGCCAGGGTCAGGTAATCGGCCCACGAGGGGGTCGGAAAGACCAGGCGCAGGACGCCGTGGCGATCGCTGGCCAGACCGGCATCGAGCGTCCGCCGCCCGAGGCGGCGGAGCAGGTCCTCGATCTGGTCGATCGCCTGAACGGCCGTCGTCGGGTCGTTGATCGCCGGCGAGAGGGCCTTGATCGCCACGTCGACGAGCAACCGCAGCGCATACTTCGGGTCCTGGTCGAAAGTGCGCTGCGCGGCGAGACCCACCGTCTCCAGGAGGAGGCTTTCGGAAAGGCGCCGCCTACCGCCGTGAACGCGCAGGATCACCGTGTTCTCGACGAGCGTGTCGCCCACCGCACACTCCATGGCGATCACCGCATCGACGCTCTCGGCAAGCTCGACGAGTCTGGCCTTGTCGAAGCCGGTCACGCTCACCGGCTCACCGCCGTGGTGCAGCTCCTGCAGGACCGGTCGCTGCCGGGCCTGATCGAGGGCTGCGGCAAATCCGCCTGGCGCCGTCGCGGCCTGCGGATCGAGCGGCGGGAAGAGGGCGTCGATGACTTCGCGGCCCTGGTGGCCGATGAAGCGCAGGACATTGCCGACCTGCAAGGCCTCGAGGCGCAGGACGACGCGCGAGAAAGCCAGCAGACTCAGGCCGAGCAGGACAATCACGACGAGCAGCGAAAGCAGGGGAACCCGCCCGCTCCCGCCGCGATCGGTCCAGGCCATCGTCGCGATCGCGTAGCCGAAGGTGGCGACGATCAGGCCCAGCCCGTGGACGAGCTGCACTTCGCGGCGAACGGCAGCGATCAGGCGTGGCGAATAGGCCGCCGCGCTGAACTGGACGACGACGAAGCCGAGCGCGAAGACGACACCAGCGAGCGCCATCATCCCCGAGGCGATCGTCGACAGCACCGCCAGTGCGGCACTGGCCGACGCTTCGTGACTGAAGCCGGCGAAGTACTGCTGCTCGACGCGCGGCAGGACGATCCCGCAGATCAGCGTCAGGACCACGTAGGTGAGCAGGATCAGCCATGCCGGGAGGCGCGCGGGACGCAGAGCCCGCCTGGCGAGGAGCAGCCGGCTAGCCATGTCGACCGGCCACCACGTACACCAGGCGGGGACCCGGCAGCGATCGCCTCTGCGACGCGAACCCGGCACCCGGCGATCCGATTGTTCTCACTGTCCGCGCAATCCTGATCAGCAGTACGGCGGAAAGGCCTCCACCGCTGGCGAGAGTATCGGAGATCCGCCTGCAGGGGGTCAATCGGCAGGTGGAACGCCGACCGCCGGGCGAGGCCTCCGAGCACCCGCCGCGACCCGGCGGCCGCGCGGCGATGCCGCTGAGCCGCGTTGCGCGTTACGATTATGGTTGTTCGCTTCGCGGAAGACGGTCGACCACGAGTCCTTCGCTTCCCGGCGCCCACGGATCGACACTGAGGACCCCATGACTGCCCAGCCCCGCCGAAACGGCGTTCTTCTTCACCCGACCTCGCTGCCCGGTCCGCACGGATCGGGCGATCTCGGACCCGCGGCTCGCCACTTCGTCGACTGGCTCGCCGCCGCCGGCCAGTCGTTCTGGCAGGTGCTGCCCCTGGGCAGCGTCGGCCCGGGCAACTCGCCGTACATCAGCCCGTCGGCTTTCGCCGGCAGCGAACTGCTGATCGACCTCGAGCAGCTGCGCGAAGCCGGCTGGCTCGGCGAAGCCGAACTCGCCGAAGTGCCCGATTTTCCAGCGGGGCGGGTCGACTATGGCGCGGTTCGACGCTTCCGGATCGCTCATCTGCGCCGTGCAGCCCGGCACTTCTTCGCGCGCAAGCAGTCTCCGGGCCGCGACGACTTCGCAGACTTCTGCGCTCAGGAGAAGGCGTGGCTCGACGACTACGCGCTATTCATGGCCCTCGACCACGCGTACGGCGGCGAAGGACGGCTATGGCAGGACTGGCCCGCACCGCTGGCGCTGCGCAAGCGCGACGCGCTGCGCGAAGCCCGGCGCAAGCACGCCGACGAGGTGGACTTCTGGAAGTTCTGTCAGTGGCGCTTCGCCGAACAATGGGCCGCAGTCAAGGCCTACGCGCATTCGCGGCACGTCGAGATCATCGGCGACCTGCCGATCTTCGTCGCCGCGCACAGCGCCGACGTCTGGGCGAACCGCGAACTGTTCGACCTCGACCGGAACGGTCGGCCACGCGTCGTCGCCGGCGTTCCTCCGGACTATTTCAGCGCCACCGGGCAGCGCTGGGGCAACCCGCTCTACCGCTGGCCGGCCCATGCCGCCGAGGATTATCGCTGGTGGGTCGAGCGCATGCGTCAGACGATGAAGCTCTGCGACCTCGTGCGCATCGACCATTTCCGGGGCTTCGAGTCGTTCTGGGAGATCCCGGCCGAAGCCGAGACGGCGATCGACGGCCGCTGGCAACCCGGCCCGGGAATCGCCGTCTTCGACGCGATGCGCCGCGAACTCGGCGACGCACAGGGCCCGCTGCGGATCATCGCCGAGGATCTCGGGATCATCACCCCCGAAGTCAATGCGCTGCGCGAGGCCATCGGTCTGCCCGGGATGCGCATCCTGCAGTTCGCCTTCGACGGCAGCCCGGCCAACCCGTACCTGCCGCACAACTACGATGCCCACACGGTCGTCTATACGGGCACTCACGACAACGACACGACCCGCGGCTGGTGGGAATCGCTGAGCCACGGCGAACAGGCGTACGTACGCGCCTACCTCGGCGTCGGCGACGAGGACGACGAAGGCATCCACTGGACACTGATCCGCCTGGCCTGCGCTTCAGTCGCCGCGACCTGCGTGATTCCACTGCAGGACGTGCTCGGCCTCGACTCGGCGCACCGGATGAACGACCCGCGGCTCGGCGAAGGCTCGTGGGAATGGCGTTTCGACTGGCGCCAGGTCGAGCCGTGGCACGCCCGGCGTCTCGACGAGTTCGCCCGCCTCTACGGCCGCCGGCGCAACTGAACCAGACTGACGCACTCGCCTGCGCAGCCCGCCCTCCTGATCGGCATCCCGGCGCAACAGCACAGCGCACCGGCCGGACGAACAGGGGAAGACCATGACCCTGCGCACCGAGCGCCCCGAGAACACGCCTCGTCGATGCTCTGGCGTGAGCCGATGCCCTGGACGATGGCGACTTTGAACCGGGAGCGATCTGCGGGAGAATAGGGCCTCTCGCCCGTTCGATTCCGCGCCGTCGGCACGAGCGGCCATCGACCGGCAAAGCGGATGTCAGATGGCGAAAACGGCCAATCGACCGCTGCCGAACAGAGGGGTATCGCGTTCATGCTGCTGATGATCGATAACTACGACTCGTTCACCTACAATCTCGTCCAATATTTCGGCGAATTGGGACAAGAGGTCCAGGTCTTTCGCAACGACGCGATCGGCATCGCCGACATCGCCAGACTCAAGCCTGCGCTGCTGGTCATCTCTCCGGGTCCCTGCGCGCCGGCGCAGGCAGGCATCTCGCTGACCGCGATCCGCGAATTCGCCGGCAGGATCCCCTTGCTCGGCGTCTGCCTCGGGCATCAGGCGATCGGCGAAGCCTTCGGCGGCCGCGTCGTCCACGCCAGGAAACTGATGCACGGCAAGGTGTCGCCTGTTCATCACGCCGGCCAGGGAGTCTTTCGCGGCCTGCCGAGTCCGCTTCAGTGCACGCGTTATCACTCGCTGGCCGTCGAGCGGAGTTCGCTGCCGGACTGTCTCGAAGTCACCGCGTGGACCGACGACGGCGAGATCATGGGCCTGCGCCACCGAACACTCGCCGTCGAGGGTGTGCAGTTCCATCCCGAGTCGATCCTCACCGAGCACGGCCACGACCTGTTGAAGAACTTTCTCGAGGAGCACAGTCGATGAAGCCCCAGGATGCACTCGCGCGGGTCATCGAACACCGCGAAATCTTCCACGACGAAATGATCTCGCTGATGCGCCAGATCATGGGAGGCGAGGTCTCGCCGGTGATGATCGCGGCGATCATCGTCGGCCTGCGGGTCAAGAAGGAAACCATCGGCGAAATCTCGGCGGCGGCGCAGGTGATGCGCGAACTGTCGACGAAGGTCGAGGTCGCCGACCGGACGCACCTCGTCGACACCTGTGGGACCGGCGGCGACGGCGCGCAGACCTTCAACATCTCGACCGCCGCTATGTTCGTCGCCGCTGCCGCTGGCGCACGCGTCGCCAAGCACGGCGGGCGATCGGTGTCTTCGCAGTCGGGCAGCGCCGACGTGCTCGAAGCGCTCGGCGCGAACATCAACCTGACGCCCGAACAGGTCGGGCGCTGCGTCGATGAGATCGGCATCGGCTTCATGTTCGCGCCGAACCATCACAGCGCGATGAAGCACGCCGCCCCGGTTCGCCGCGAACTCGGCGTGCGCACGCTGTTCAACATCCTCGGACCACTGACCAACCCGGCCGGAGCACCGAGCCAGGTACTCGGCGTCTTCCATCCCGACCTCGTCGGCATCCAGGTGCGCGTGCTGCAGAGGCTCGGCAGTTCGCGCGCGCTGTCGGTCTTCGGCCGCGAAGGGCTCGACGAAATCTCGATCTCGGGCGAAACGCTGGTCGGCGAACTCAAGGACGGTCGCGTGGCCGAGTACGTGATCCATCCCGAGCAGTTCAACCTGCCGGTGCATGACCCGAAAGTGTTGCGTGTGGCCAACGTCGAGGAGTCGAAGGCGATGCTGCTCGCCGCGCTCGAGGATCGCGGCGGCGCGGCACGCGACATCGTCGCGCTCAATGCCGGGGCGAGCATCTACGTCAGCGGCCTGGCCGGGACGCTCGAGGACGGCGTCGACCGTGCTTTCGAGGTCATCGCCTCGGGCGCCGCCCGCGCACGGGTCGACGAGTTCGCTGCGCTGACCTGCCGCCTCGCCGGCTGAACGACCGCACGACGGCGATTCGCTGATGGCCCTGCCCCAGCGCGAAGCGCGTTTCGATGCCGCAGCCTACCTCGCCTGGGAGGAAACCCAGACCGGGCGGCACGAATACCTCGCCGGCGAAGTGCTCGCGATGGTCGGCGTTCGCCAGTCGCACAACGTGGCGACAGGCAATCTCTACACGGCCCTGCGCCGTGAACTGCGCGGCAGTCCTTGCCGCGTGTTCATCGAGGCGATCAAGCTGCGCGTCGAGGCCGCCGACTGCTTCTTCTACCCCGACGTGACCGTCACCTGTGATCCGCGCGACCGCCTGACTCCCGACTACGTCAGCCACCCGGTCCTCGTCGCCGAAGTGCTGTCCGAGTCGACGGCGGCGTTCGATCGCGGCGGCAAGTTCGCGGCGTATCGCAAGCTCGACAGTCTGCGCGAGTACGTCCTCGTCGACCTGGCCGCGCAACGGATCGAGGTCTTTCGCCGCGATCCGGAAAACCACTGGGTCCTCTACGACTACTCGCCGGACGACGAGATCGAACTGCCTTCGCTCGGCGTGCGCCTCGGCGTTGCCGAGCTGCTCGCCGACACACTCGAGGACGCCGGGAGCGCCGAGATCGCGGGGGAACGATGAGCGACATCCTGCAGCGAATTCTCGCCGTAAAGCGCGACGAGGTCGCCGAGGCGATCGCCGCGACTCCTGCCGCCGCACTGCGCGAGCTCGCCGAGGCCCAGCCCGCAGCGCGAGACTTCGTTGGCGCGATCCGCCAGCGGATTGCCGCCGGCCGGGTAGCGGTCATCGCCGAGATCAAGAAGGCCAGCCCTTCACGTGGCGTGCTGCGTGCCGACTTCGATCCGCCGGCGATCGCCGGCAGCTACCAGAGGCACGGCGCGACCTGTCTTTCGGTGCTCACCGACCGGCAGTTCTTCCAGGGCCATCCGGCGTATCTCGAGGCGGCGCGTGCGGCCTGCGAGCTGCCGGTGCTGCGCAAGGACTTCATCGTCGACGCCTATCAGGTGTACGAGGCGCGGGCGATCGGCGCCGACGCGATCCTGCTGATCGCCGCCGCGCTCGACCTGCCCGAGATGCGCGACCTCGAAGCGCTGGCCGGCGAACTCGGCATGGCCGTGCTCGTCGAGGTCCACGACGCCGACGAACTCGACCGCGCGCTGCAACTGCGCACGCCGCTGGTCGGGATCAACAACCGGAATCTGCGCAGCTTCAGTGTCGACCTGCAGACGACCGTCGAGCTGCTACCGCGAATACCCTCCGCGCGCACCGTCGTCACCGAGAGTGGAATCCTCGCGCCGGCCGACGTACACAGGATGCGCGGGAACGGCGTCCACGCCTTTCTCGTCGGCGAGGCATTCATGCGCGCCGCCGACCCGGGCGCCGCTCTGGCCGGGCTTTTCGGGCGATCGCTGCCCGGCCCTGCGGACGCGCCGCGGGGACCTGCAGCGACTTCCGAAACCGGGCACGACACGGCTGTATGACGATTTGCGACGCCCGTTGCAAAAACACAACAACCACTGCCCGGCAACACACGAAAACGTGCGGGGAACTTGCTCAGCCCAGCGCCCTTTGCCAGAATCGCCCCAACTTCTCGTTTTCCTTTCGAGAGGTACAGTTTGGTGAGGCAGCAGCCACGCTCACCGATCTCAAACCTAGAGGAGATTCACCATGCAAAAGAAACTCATCGCACTGGCGGTCGCCGGCCTCGCCTCGGGCGCTGCCGTTGCCCAGACCAACGTCACGCTCTACGGCATCGCCGACCTCGGCTATGTCTATAGCAAGGGCGACAACGGCCTCCCGGGGGGCACCAATCCGCCCATTCTGGCCATCGGCGGCAGCAACCAGTTCAGCGGCATCCAGTCGGGCCTGCTCAGCGGTTCGCGCATCGGCTTCAAGGGTGAGGAAGCGCTTGGCAACGGCCTGAAGGCGATCTTCACGCTCGAATATGGCATCACCCCCGACACCAACAGCGGTATTGGCAACGCCTCGTACGGCCCCAACGCGCGGCAGACGTTCGTCGGTCTGGCTCACAACAACTGGGGTTCGCTGACCCTCGGCCGCCAGTACTCGCCGGGCTATCAGGCCACGGCCAACAACGATCCGGCCGCCGGCGCAGCGTTCGAGCCGCAGTCCTATCTGTCGGCGCAGGGTGGGAACACGATCACGCCGAACAACGCGGCCCGCTGGAACAACGCGATCGCCTATACCAGCCCGAACTGGGGCGGCTTCAGCGCGAAAGCGATCTATGGCTTCGGCGAGACCGCGAACGCCAACGGCACGTTCAGCAGCCAGACCTGCGACCCAGCGGCGGCTCCTGCGGGAGCGTGCGCGGGAACGAACCCGGACGTCAACGGCAAGTGGGCGGTCGGCTTCAACTTCGCGAGTGGGCCGTTCAACGCCGACCTGGTCTATCAGCAGCGCGGGCTCGTCACCGGCGGTTCGATCCTCAGCACGCCCGGCTTCGCCGTCTTCGGCGCCAACGGCCAGAACATCAACGAGTGGTACGTCGGCGCGAGCTACGACTTCAAGGTCGTCAAGATCATGGGTAGCTACCAGGCGCAGAACGACAAGAACGCCGTCAACCTCGACAACCAGCTCTGGTCGATCGGCGCGGTCATCCCGGTCCTCGGCAACAGCAACATCCATCTCGCCTATGCCCAGCTGATGTGGGACGGCGGACACCTGCTCGGCAGAGACTGGCTGGTGAACAACAACGACTCGGCGATGATCGCCTGGACGACCAACCTGTCGAAGCGCACGACCTTCTACGCTGGCTATGTGTGGAACGGCAACGACAACTGGGCGCTCAACGCAGGTCCGGTCGCCGGTGTCGGTGCGGTCAACCAGGACAACAATACCTTCCTCGCTGGCCTGCGTCACACCTTCTGAGCGAGTTCGTCTCGCGCAGTCTCCCCGGCGGGCGCTTCGGCGCCCGCTTTTTTTTGTTGACCTGACTCGAGGCTCCTGACACCACCGATCTTCGGGGATGCACCCAGGAAGGCCGGCAAAGCGCCTGCCCCCGGAAATCCAACCAGCGCGCCGCCGCGACCCGGAAGGCAATCGCTGCCGGAGCGTGGCGTCGACGCAACGAACGGCTACGGAGCGGACGTCATGCCTCTCTCGCCGTTGCGCCGAGTTCCCCGCGTCTGCCAGAATCGCGTCCGCGGACTTGGCTCGCTCGACCGAGCCGACCGGGCAGCGGTCAGTCTCTGCGGAACAGTGTTGCGGTTACTTGGGAGCTTGCAAAAATGCACAAGAAAATCATTGCGCTGGCGATTGCCGCGTGTGCGTCGGGAAGCGCGTCGGCGCAAAGCAACGTCACCCTCTACGGCGTTCTCGACCTCGCGTATCTGTACAGTTCGGGCAACGGAGCCAACGGCGGCCAGAACACCTTCAGCGGCATCAGCGGCGTCGGCGCCGGAAGCCGCCTCGGTTTCAGGGGCGAAGAGGCACTCGGCAACGGGCTGAAAGCGGTGTTCACGCTCGAGTACGGTCTCGACCCCGACATCAACTGCGGCGTCGGGACCTGCGGTCTCAACGCCCGGCAGCAGTTCGTCGGCCTCGCCGGCGGCTTCGGTACCGTCGCCCTTGGCCGCCAGTACGCGCCGGGCTTCAACGCCACCGCCCGGAACGACGCACTCGACGCCAGCGACATGAGCATCCAGTCGAGCTTGAGCGCGCTCAACGGCTACACGATCACCCCCAACAGTCCCGCTCGTTTCAACAACGCGGTGACCTACACCAGCCCCAACTGGTCGGGCCTGCAGGTCAGCGCGATTTACGGTTTTGGCGAAACCGGTAGCGAAGGCGTCAATAGGGGCATCTACAACAGCAACACGGTGAGCCCCGACGACAACAGCAAATGGGGGATCGGCGTGAACTACGCCAACGGCCCGCTGAACCTTGACCTGCTCTTTCAGCAGAGGATCAGCGTGACCGAATTCAGCCCGCTGGGTGTCAAGCTCCCCGGCTTCGGTGGGAACATCAGCGAATGGTACGCCGGCGGCAGTTGGGACTTCCAGGTCGTCAAGCTTTTCGCGAGCTATCAGGCACTGAACAACGACAACGACGTGCGCGTCACCGGCGGTCTGGACCGCAGCAACCTGTGGACTCTCGGCGTCAGCGCGCCGCTTGGTCGTGGCACGCTGGGCCTGAGCTACGGCAGGCTGACCGCTGACTATCAGAGCGGCGTCTCGGACGGCGTGAGCTGGGGCGCGGGCACGATGTACACCTATCCGTTGTCCAAGCGCACGTCCCTCTATGGTGCTTACAGCTACTTCAACAACAACAGCACCGTGTTCGTCCCGGGACAGGTGATTGCCGTCCCGGGTGTGGTCGGAGCGGCCGGCGAGAACAACTACGCAATTGGCGCCGGCATCACCCACAGTTTCTGATTGGCCACCCGACCGCAAAAGAGCAACGGGCGCCTTGGGCGCCCGTTGTCTTTTTGCGGCCGTCAGATCAGCGAGGCGCTCTGTTTCCGAATGTCTGCGCGGCAAGCTCTGGCGAACACGAATCCTGCCGGCCGCCCATCGCCCATCAACAGGAATTCCGAAGTCGAGGGCAGGGGCTTCGCGCAGTAGTTGGCAAAACAGCTCGCGCAAGTGCGCTACTCTGCAACCTGCGCTCCAGGATTCGAGGCGCAGCACAGTTCCCGAATGGCCAAGAAAGGGACATGGTTCTGATGTCTTGCCGACAGAGAGGTCCAGCAGCAGCCTCGTCCGAGTCCGGTCGCCGATCGCCCCAAGACCGGAGGTCGGACTCGAGCCCGGGCGCCGTGCTACAGTTTCCGCCTCGGCTGGCCGTTGAACGTCCTGATTCCCGGCGCGCCACCATGTGCACGAGCCGGTCATGCCTTGGCCCGGACACAACCTTCCTTTGCTAGCCCGCGAATGAGCAACCTTCTCTATCTGGTGCATCGACTTCCGTATCCGCCGAACAAGGGGGACAAGGTCCGCTCGTTCCACCTGCTCAAGCACCTCGCCGAGCGACATCGCGTGTTCCTCGCCACTTTCATCGATGATCCGCAGGACGACGCTTACCTCGACACCGTGGCCGGCTACTGCGCGGAAATGCACGCGGCGCGCCTCGTTCCGGCGGCGGCGAGGATCCGCAGCCTCAGCGGTCTGGCCCGCCGTAGTCCGCTGACTCTCCCCTACTATCGCAGCGGCGAGCTTCAGCGCTGGGTCGATCGAGTCCTCAGCGAACACCGGATCGACGCCGCGGTGGTCTTCTCGTCGGCGATGGCCCAGTTCGTCGAGGGGTCCCCGCGTCTGCGCCGGCTCGTCGATTTCGTCGACGTCGACTCGGCCAAGTGGACGCAGTACGCGACCAACCATTGCTGGCCGCTGTCCTGGCTCTATCGCCGCGAGGGCGAGCGACTGCTGAGTTTCGAGCGCTCCGTCGCTCTCGGTGCCGAGCGTTGCTTCTTCGTCACCGAGCCCGAAGCCGACCTCTTTCGCCACCTCGCGCCCGACTGCGCGGACAAGGTCGAAGCGATCGGCAACGGTGTCGATGCCGACTATTTCTCGCCGGCTCATGAGTTCCCCTCCCCTTTCGCCGAAAACGAGATCCCGCTCGTGTTTACCGGAGCAATGGACTACTGGCCGAACGTCGATGCCGTGACCTGGTTCGCTGCCGAGGTGCTCCCTCGCCTGCAGACCGACTGGCCGACCCTGCGTTTTAACGTCGTCGGGCGCAGCCCGGCGCCGGCCGTCCAGGCGCTCGCCGGGCCGGGGATCTCGGTGACCGGAACGGTTCCGGATGTGCGCCCCTATCTGCGTCATGCGGCGGCCGTCGTCGCGCCGCTGCGACTGGCGCGCGGGGTGCAGAACAAGATTCTCGAAGCGATGGCCATGGGCCTGCCGGTCGTCGCTTCGAAGCAGTGCGCGGGAGCGATCGACGCCGTCCCGGGTTGGGATTTCCTGGCCGCAGGGGCGGCCGACGAGTACGTCGCCGAGGTCGGACTGCTGCTCTCAGACCGGCAGCGGGCGGCAGCGATCGGCAGTGCCGCCCGCGAATGCGTGCTTGCCCGCTACAGCTGGAATGCCCATCTGTCGCGGATCGACCGGCATCTCGATGCCTAGCATGGGCTCCTGCCTGCTCACTGTGACGCCTGGCCCCAACTCGCTGGCCGGCGATGCCGAAGGCAGGCGTGCCTCTCGGGACGACGAGCGAAGGACCGTCAGAAGCGACGAGACCTCGAGCACGGACCACGCCAGCAGCGAATCGCCCGTCGACCGATCCGCAGTCCCGTCGGTCTGCGTGGTCGGCCCGCTGCCGCCGCCGTCTGGCGGCATGGCCAATCAGTGTGAGCAACTCGTCCGTCTGCTGTGCGAAGAAGGCTGCGCTGTGCAGCTGGTGCGCACCAATCCGCCGTACCGGCCGGCCTGGATCGGCCAGCTGCCGGTGGTCCGCGCCGGCTTCCGCCTCGTTCCTTACCTGCGGGCGCTCTGGCGGGCAAGCGGCCAAGCTGGGGTGATGCACCTCTTCGCCAACTCCGGGTGGTCCTGGCATCTCTTCGCTTCCCCGGCGATACTCGTCGCGCAGATCAGGAAGACCCCGGTGATCGTCAATTACCGTGGCGGTCAGGCTGACTCGTTTCTCGCCCGCGCGCCGCGTCATGTCCGGTCGCTGCTCGGCGCCGCTGCGTTGCGCGTCACGCCTTCGCCGTTCCTCGAGCGCGTCTTTGCGCGCCACGGTCTCCCCGCGGAAGTCATTCCGAACATCATCGATCTGACCCGTTTTGCACCGTCCCCCGAGCGCTCGTTCGGCGACGCCCCCCACCTCGTCATCACGCGCAACCTCGAATCGATATACGACGTGCCGACGGCGATCCGCGCGTTCAAGCGCATCCGTGTCGTGTTCCCGCGAGCACGCCTGACGATCGCCGGCAGCGGACCGGAACTCGCACGCCTGCAGGCGCTGGTTCGAGCGCTGGATCTGCAGGACAGCGTGCACTTCGCGGGGCGGATCGCCAACGAGGCGATCCCGGCCCTCTACGCATCGGCGGACTGCATGCTCAACCCGAGCACCGTCGACAACATGCCCATATCGATACTCGAAGCCTTTGCCAGCGGCGTTCCGGTGGTCAGCACGTCCGCAGGAGGAATTCCGGATATCGTCACCCACGGCGTGTCCGGCCTGCTGGTACCGGTCGGCGACGAAGAGGCGATGGCCCGCGAAGCGCTGCGCGTCCTTCGCGACCGCCACCTCGCCGAGGGTCTGCGCAACGTCGGCCTGCAGCAGGCCGCACGCTACGCCTGGCCGACGGTCCGCGAGCAATGGCTCGGGGCCTACCGCCGCGCCGCGGCAATCGGGAGCTAAGCTTGAACCTGTATACGGCCGTCTGTTCGCACCTCCTGTTTCCCCTGCACGAGCGCCTCAAGGGACACCAGACCGTGGCCGTCCTCAAGCGGCTCGAGCAGAGCCAGTGGTGGCCGGCCGAACGCATCGAGGAAGATCGCAAGCGGCGACTGCGGGCCTTCCTCGGCGAAGTCGGCCGGCGCGTTCCCTATTACCGTGACCTCTTCCGCAGCACCGGCTTCGACCCACAGTCGGTGCGCGCCACGGCCGACCTCCAGGCACTGCCTCTGCTAGACAAGCCGGCGATCCGCGCCAACGTCGAGCGCCTCAAGGCCGAGGGACACGGCCCACTGACCCGCTACAACACCGGCGGTTCGTCGGGCGAGCCGCTGATCTTCTTCATGGGCAAGGGACGCAAGAGCCACGACGTGGCCGCCAAGTGGCGTGCGACGCGCTGGTGGAACGTCGATATCGGCGACCGGGAACTCGTCGTCTGGGGCAGTCCGATCGAACTCGGCGCCCAGGACCGGGTCCGGCGACTGCGCGACGCGCTGCTCAGGAGTCATCTTCTGCCAGCCTTCGAAATGTCGGCGAACAATCTCGACCGCTTCGTCGAGACGATTCGCGCCTTGCGGCCAGCGATGCTCTTCGGCTATCCATCGAGCCTTTCGCTGATCGCCCGGCACGCCCGCGACCGTGGAATCGAGATGAGCGGTCTGGGCATCCGCGTCGCCTTCGTCACGTCCGAAAAGCTCTACGACGAGCAGCGACAACTGATCGGCGAGGTTTTCGGCTGCCCCGTGGCCAACGGTTACGGAGCGCGTGATGCCGGATTCATCGCCCACCAGTGCCCGGCCGGCAGCCTGCACGTCAGCGCCGAGGACATCGTCGTCGAGACGCTTCGCCCGGACGGCCAGCCGACGGCGCCCGGCGACGCCGGCGAGATCGTCGTCACCCACCTGGCCACCGCCGATTTTCCGTTCGTCCGTTATCGAACGGGCGACGTGGGAATCCTCGGCACCCGGCGCTGTGCCTGTGGCCGGGGGCTGCCGGTACTCGACGAGGTGCAGGGCCGGACGACCGACTTCGTCGTCGCCCGCGACGGCACGGTCATGCATGGTCTGGCGCTGATTTACACCGTTCGCGACCTTCCCGGCGTCGAGCGCTTCCGGATCGAACAGTTGTCACTCGACCGTACGGTGGTCCGACTCGTCGCCGGACCCGCATTCGATCGCTCGGCCGAAGAACGAATCGTCCGCGATTTCAAGGCCCGGCTGGGCGAGTCGGTCGACATCGGGATCGAACGGGTTCCGGAAATCGTCAACGAATCTTCGGGCAAGTATCGCTACGTCGTCAGCCGGGTCAAGGCCTTCGCCGTCGAAGGAGACAACGCCCGTGGCTGATTGCCGCATCAACCGTAGCAAACCGCTTCTTCGGCGTCGCTCGCCGCGGACAGGACAACGACCAGCCCGGCGGCCAGAGGCCGCGCCGGGACAGCCTCGCATATTGCCATACCCGGCGCCAGCGCCAACGCCCCACGCTGACACCGCGCACTCCCGGCATTGCGCGGCGGGTGTCCCGAGAGGAACCAGATGCGCGACATCCTGATCACGCTGATCATCGTCGGTACCCTGCCGTTCATCCTCTACCGCCCGTCAGTGGGCACCTACGTCTGGGCCTGGCTGGGGATGATGAATCCGCACAAGAGTGCCTACGGGTTCGCCACCTCGCTGCCGTTTTCCCAGATGGTGGGCATCGCGACGCTGATCGCGTTCCCCTTTTCCCGCGAGCGGCGGCCATTCCCGATCAACACGATTACGGTACTCTACCTGCTGTTGCTGCTGTGGATGACCATCACCTCGTTCTTTGCGCTGAACGCATGGTCCATCGTACTCGATCGCTGGCTCTTCGTACTCAAGATCCATCTGATGATCTTTCTCACCCTGATGCTCCTCCGCGGCCGTCAGTCAATCGAGCGACTGGTCTGGGTCATCGCGCTGTCCATCGGTCTGTACGGGGTCAAGGGCGGGCTGTGGACGATGTTCACGGGCGGCGGCGGGAGAGTTTGGGGGCCACCCGGAGGATTTGCGTCGGAGAACAATACCTTCGGCCTCTCACTGGTGATCCTTCTGCCACTGTTCTACTATCTCTATCAGGTGGCCACCCGCCGTGTGATACGTCTGGCCCTCATCGGCTGCCTGGTGACTCTTCCTTTCGCGATCCTCGGAACCCAGTCGAGAGGAGCGCTTCTCGCGCTGATCAGCATGGCAACCCTGCTCGGACTGAAGGGCAAACGCCCGGTGCTGACGACCATCCTGATCGCTACCGTGGTCGCTGCAGCGGTGGCGTTCATGCCCGACTCTTGGAGCGGCCGGATGCAGACGATCCAGAGTTACGAGGAGGACTCGTCGGCGATGTCTCGCCTCTACGCCTGGCTGACGATGTGGAATCTCGCCGTCGACCGGCCGATCGTCGGCGGCGGATTCGTCGTCGATACCCCACAGGTCTATGCCCTCTACTCGCCAGGCGAAGTGGGCTCTTACAAGGGCGGCGGCACCGTCCTGGTGGCACACAGCATCTACTTTCAGATGCTCGGCGAACACGGCTTTCCGGGTCTGATCCTTTACGTCCTTCTCGGCATCAGCAGCTGGCGCAGGGCCGGCACGCTGGCCAAGGAAGCCGAGCGCCATCCGGAGTACAGCTCATGGGCGCCGATGCTGATGCGCATGGTTCAGGTCAGCCTTGTCGGATTCGCCGCCGGAGGAGCTTTTCTGAGTCTGGCACACTTCGACCTGATCTATTACATCATCTCGCTGATCGTTCTGGTCGATGCAAGCTTGCGCGAACAGCGGCGCGCGCCGGCCTGAAGCCATGGACGCGCCGGCCGTCGCGAGACAGGAGGGAATCGTGGATGCCGTGATTGCGGCGGCCAGCAGGGCCGCCGTCGGGCTGACGCACGCGGCGCTCGGAGCGCGGCTTTCGATCCTCATCTTCCATCGCGTGCGTGCGCAGCCTGATCCGCTCTTTCCCAATGAACCAGACGCGAGGCGCTTCGAAAGGCTGATGCGCCTGGTCGGCAAGAGCTTCACAGTGCTCCCGCTCGGCACGGCCGTGTCACAGATCGCCGCCGGCGATCTGCCGCCAAGGTCGCTGGTGATCACTTTCGACGACGGTTACCGGGACAACGCCGAGATCGCCCTGCCAATCCTCGCGCGCCACGGTCTGGTGGCCAGTTTCTTCGTGACGACCGGGTTTCTCGACGGCGGCCGCATGTGGAATGACTCGCTGATCGAGTCGGTCAGAACCTCCCCGCTCAACGAGTTGGACCTGGGTTTTCTCGGACTGGGGCGCCGCCCGCTGACCAGCCTGCCCGACCGGCGAGCAGCGATCGACACCCTGCTCGCGCGGATCAAGTACCTTGGCCCAGAAGAGCGGAACGCAGCGGTCTCGCGCGTCCAGGAACTCTGCCGGGTGCGTGAATTGCCCGGCTGCCTGATGATGGCGGCAGAGCAGGTCCGGGTGCTGCACCGGGCCGGGATGGAAATCGGTGCCCACACCGTGAGCCACCCGATATTGACCGCGCTGGGTCCTCACGAGGCTGAACGGGAGATTGCCGCCGGTCGCCGGCGTCTCGAGGAAATCATCGACGCGCCGGTCGATCTTTTCGCCTACCCGAACGGCAGACCTTTCCGGGATTTCGACCAGACCCATGTCGACATCGTCCGGCGCCTTGGTTTCAGGGGGGCGGTCAGCACCGCCCAAGGCGTCGCCCGACCAGGCGACGACGTCTTTCAGCTGCCGCGGTTTACGCCGTGGGGCGACCCACTCTGGAAGTGGGCAACGCAACTGACGCTAAGCCAGACCAGGACACGCTACGCGACGACGGTCGCTTCCTGAGATGTCGTCGTGCGTCGCCTGAGGCCGATATGCTCGGCGTCAAGGCACAACGTCTGAGATCCCGAGTACCCGGAACGGAAGGGTCGGCAACCGTCTCACAGCCATAGCCACGGGGCAGCCATGCGCAGAAACCGGCGAATCGCATCCTTGCTCTGCTGTTGCGGCGAGAGGTAATCGTGCAGGTGCCGACCGCTGATTCCCTGAAGGACAGGCTGAACCGGAAAGCGGTGGATGATCCTCAGCCCGGGGAAGCTCTCACGCACACGATGAAACAGGAAGTTTGCGTCGAAACCCTCCTCATGATCCTGCCAGAGACCGCGGAATACGGCGTCGTAGGCACGCCGTCGGAAGGCAAAGACGCGCAGATCCATGTTCTCGTGGTCCCGCCACTTACGCGCATTGACCCATGGCACGTTGCGCAGGTCGCACAGGATGTCGAATTCCATTCCGCTGCACTGCCGGGACATTTCGGCAAGGTTGAGGAACCTCAGGCGACCGGTCGTCTTCCAGATCAGGTCGTCTGGCGCAAACAGACTGGTCTGCGCCAGCCCGAAGTCCATCAGCCGGAACTCGCCGTAGGCCTTGCCTCGCTGCACCGGGTGATCGTTGCCCGCGAAACTGATCAGTTCGACATCCTTGTCGTGCTCACGGGCACTGACGAAGCTGAGCAACGGATTCAGATCAGCGTTCGAGTTGTCCACGAACAGGATGCGATCGACAACGTCCCGCGGCAAGGATAGATAGAAGTCGAGCGCATCGAGGTAGTCCTTCAGGCGCTCTTCCGGATCATTGCGCGCCACGGCCCCCGCCGGCGGGACGAGTGTCGCGGTCATCAGCAGACCGGTGCCGCGGTGTGCAGCGTCAGGCTCCCTTGTGCTGCCCTGCAGGCGAAAAGCCGTATGCGTCATTCCCGCCTCCTGCAAACGCTGGCACCCCCAGCGAAACGCTCCGGGAGGCCATGCTCCCTGCCCGCTGCATGCTCCCTGCCGCCTGCATCCCATACACCGGAATCCCTGGCTGGCGGCGATTCTACCAGCAAGCGCAGCGGGTGCGCCGCCGGGACGAGCCCGGCGCGACCGCCATCACTGTCCCTTCGTCTTCGCACGCTGTCTGAGCAGCCAGTTCCCGTCTCCCAGCGACTCACCTCAGCCCCAGCGCAACCACTCCGTCACCTGTCCTCGATCCTCAGTATCAGGCGCCTGCTCAGGCTGGCGAAGATCCGGTTCAGCAACCACTTGCGAATCCCGCTGTGCGAACCGGTCATCGTCGAATACCAGAAGGGCAGGATCAACGACAGCCGCAGCCAGTCGACGTATTCTGGCGATACGCCCGGCCCCGTCGAGCGGTAGCCATTCCAGAAGGCTTCTTCGAGGTCACCCTGGAGCCAGGAGACGTGCAGCTTCGCCGGGGCGCTCAGGACCAGGTGGAAGTTGTTGAGCCACATCGCCAAGTCGTATTCGACCGCATTCTCGTAGGCGAGCCCGATATCGATGCCGAACGTGTCGTCTCCGCAGAGGAGGAAATTGTCGGTCTTGCAGTCCCCATGCAGCCAACTGATCCGCACCTTGAGCGTGCGCAGTGCGGACGAACTACGGCGAAGGACATCCAGCCCCCTGCCGAAAGCCGGGTGCGTCAGACCAATCCCCCGTAGGCTCTCGACGACAGCCAGGCGCTCGTCGAGATTCACCGTCCTCTCGGCGACCGGGCCTGCGGAATGAAAGCGGCCGAGCCACGCCCCCACGTTGCCAAACCATCGCAGGCCATCACGCACGACGCCCGGAATTCGCAGCTTGCTGGTCAGTGACTCTCCGTCGATCCACGACATGGCATAGGTGGCCAAGTCGGGAACGTGACACAACGGGCGAGCGACCAGGTAGCTGTGGGAGCGGCAACCGCCGAGCGCCTCGTACACGCTTTTCAGGGCAGCATACTGTTGGCTTGCCGCAGCGACATCGGCGAGCCCCGTTTGCGGATTGAGACAGTGCTTGACCGCTACCCGGAAAGGCGGATCCGCGTGGACGACGGCGCGAAAAACCCGCGAGTTCGGCCGCACGCTGACCGGTCCATCGAGCCTGACCTCGGCACCCGCGGACGACACCGACAGATGCTGAACGAACAGCCTGACCACGGCCATCGGATCGTCGCGCGAAAGGTCTGCGACCAGGCTCATCGGCTCGCGAGGAGAATCCCGGTGCTCTCGGACACCCTACGGATCACCCCCGTGGTGGCGAGAATCGCCCGTCCCGCCACAGCGACAGTCTCGTTCTTGCCGTACATGGCGAAGGGCTAGTTTCCCCGCGAGCGAAGGACTCCGGCGACCTTGCCGGAGAGTTCCAGGATTTCGCTCCACAACGGATGCCGAGCGGCTCGGAGGGCAAGCAACCAGAGCACGGGGACGATCCCTCCTCCAACCACGGCGAAGCGCACGAAATTGTCCTCCGCTATACGCTCGACGACCGCCCAGCATGCCAGCGGCGCAGTGGAGAACAAGGCGACGCAGAGACTCGGCAGGCAGCTGCGCAGAACGTCCCGCGCATGCAGTCCGAGGGCGCGGGAAAGAAACGACTGGGACAGAAAAAGACCGAAGACGGAGGCACCGAGAAGACCCCAGCACGCGCCCACGAGACCGAAGGGCACGACGGCCAGCAAGCCGGCAATCCGGCTCGTCTGAATGCCGATCTGCAACAGGTTGCTGCGTTTGATCTCACCGACCGCGACGAGCGCTTCCTTGGCCAGGTAGTGAACCAGTTCCACCGCCCCGACCACGCAGAGCACCTGCGCGAGAGGCGCCGATTCGGTCCACTGCGGGCCATAAAAGATACGCACGGCAGAATAGGCCGCTATACCCACGAAACCGAGGAAGGTCCATCCGATCGCCGTGAGGTACGATACGCTGGTCAGATAACCACTGATCAGGCTCCCGGTCTCGCGGTTGCTCTTGGCGAAATATGGCAGGCACACCGGGGTCACCGCTCTCAGTACGGTCCGGTTGAACAGTTCGACCAGTCCACTCGCCCGGCTGAACATGGCCACCGCCGCCATGTCCTCCGCTCGGCCGATGATCATTTCCGGAGCGCCCTTGCCGAGTTGTCCGAAGACGTAGATCCCGCTGGCGAACTTCCCGAACTGGACGACCCTGCCGACGCCACGAAGGCCCGGCCATCGCGGAAACCCTGGCGGCCGAAACCAGAGCGATGTGGCAACGGTCACCACGACGCCGGCCAGAGACGACCAGGCGAGGCTCATGTAGCTGAGCCCGTTGAGTGCGCCGAGCGTCGACACGGTGAAGGTTGTCAGGTTGGTCAGCAGGCCGGCCAGGAAGATCGGCCTGAAATCGAGCTGGCGCCTGAAATAGGCCATCGTCACGGCGCCGAAGGGGATCAGCAGAAAATTGACCGCCTGCACGCGCATCACCTCGCCGACGCCCGGATCCCGGTAGAACTCGGCGGCAAATGGTGACCCAACGAAGAGGAGCAGACCCATCACCCAGGAGACGGCGATATTGACCGTAAACGCTGCGCGGATGTGTTCCGGCCCCAGTTCGGTCTCCTGGATCAGGTACTCGGCCACCCCGAAGTCACGGAAGGTGCTGGCGAAAGCGGCAAAAACGGCTGCGACGGCAAAGACGCCCGCTTCCTGGGGGGTCAACAGACGAGAAATGATCATCGTGCCGATAAGCTGCAGCGGCAGCGCCACGTAGCTGTCGGCAATCGAATAGGCAAGCGAGCGACGGACCGTGGTCAACAGGATGTCTCCGGTGGTTTGAGGGCACTCCCAGAGCATCGACGATTCCCCCGGCGACAGCGACCGCGAAGCGGCCAGCCTCCCGGCATCAGCCTGGTGAACCTTGATCGGCTTGGGCGGCTGCCCACATTGCCATTACGGAGGCCGTATCGTGGCAGGCCGGTCACCGTCAGACCGAAGACAGAGCTCATTCCTGCTTCGCCGACCCTGGGGCCACGAGATGGCCGATGGCCTCGGCCCAGAGTCCAGCCGCGCCGTCGAGCCCGGCAACCGTCAGATGGCAACCGTCGCGATACTCTTCTCCCGAAAGTCGATCCGTATCCGGACCAGACCGAAATCGCCTGTCTTTGGCGATCAGACCGTCGATCGCGCTTCTGATCGCTGCATTCGGCGTGGAACGGCAGACAGTCGAACGGGCAAGAAGGATGGGCGCGTCTGCACCGGCTTCGCCGAGCAGGGTGGCCAGCCTGTCGAGCGACGAGGCGTAGCTCTCGTCCGCGTTGCCGGCCTTGGCGTCAGCTTCCCCCTGCTGCCAGAGGACGAACTGCGGCGGCAGTCCCGCGGCGAGCATCGACTTGACATGCGCGGCCAGACGCTGCCTCAGTGGGCTGCCCTCGTCGACCCAGTCCCCGATGTGGCTCGCGTCTACGGCGAGAACCGAGACCACCACCGGACGCCGGTAACCTCCGGCAGCCAGACTTTCGGGCAAGCGCTCCCAGATGCTCCCGCCGGTTCCTGTTCCGCCGGGCAGCGGAGCGATGCTCCGGAAGCACCTGCCGTCGACAACGACCGTAACCATGCGCTTCACCGACGCGGGCGAGCCATGATTCCCGGCGTTCGACTGGCCGAGAGCGAGCAGGACCAACGGCTGGTCCGCGGCAACGTCGGCGCAGGCCAACTCCTCGCGTCCAGAAGCCGTAACGATCCCCTCGATTCTCATCCGCAATGACGCTTCCGCACGCTGATCTTCCCGGTAGCGTTGGGCGAAGAACACGGCCGCGCCACAGGCGATGAGAACGAGAGCGCCGAGGACCAGGCGGACGCTGCGGCCAATCACGCCAGGGCCCTCCGCCGGCCATAGGCTTGTCGAATCCAGCGCATCGCCGGCTGTTCGATCCACGCAGTGACTGCCCAGGCCAGACCAAGGCTGAACAGCACGACGACTACGACGGTCTGGTCGGGATCCAGGCCATAGGCCCGCAGCCGCAACTGCATGCTCCAGCCGATGTTCTCGTGGAGCAGGTAGAGCGGATATGAAATGCTGCCCAGCCAAACCAGCGGGCCGATGCGCAGAACCGGCGCCCGCCCGCTTGCTGCGAGATAGACCAAAGCTCCCAGAGCAGCGGCGATCAACGCCAGAACGGGCGGCTCGACAAGCAACAGGGTGGCCAAGGCGCAGAAAATGGTCACCAGCGGCGCCCACCCGGCCGTGTCGCCGCGGCTCACCAGCTGGTAGATCGAAATCCCGATCGCAAACCACGGGATGTACCTCAGGATCAGAAACCGGAAAATCATCCAGGGGAGGTCGACACCAAAAACCCGTTCGCTGATGAAATAGCCGACGCGCAACAGCAACATCGCCAGGAGGACCTTGTTGACCAGATCGAGGCGCTGGACCCGGTAGAGCAGGAACATGCCGCAATAGAACAGCAACTCCACTTCGAGCGTCCAGTAGACGCCATCGACATGCGCCATGCCGAAAACCCCGTGGAACATCAGCATGTTGCCCACCGCCGTGCCGACGCCGACGAGCTTTCCGGGCAGACCCAGGGCGTGGGTGATCAAAAAGGTCAGCAGGATGGCGAACCAGTAGGCAGGAAACAGCCGGCTGAAACGCGAGATCACGAAATCCATCGGCCGCAAGGTTCTTTCGAGCGTCATGAAAATGACGAAGCCGCTGATGATGAAAAAGAGATTGACACCCAGATGACCGTGGGCAAACGACAGCATGGGTAGCGGCAGTTCTCCGAAGAGTTCGTTGAAGCGGGTCGTGTAGTGGAACAGAACGACCGACAGCGCGGCGATGCCACGCAGGGCATCGACCTCGACCAGCCGCCTGGTGCCCGTTGCCGCAGTCATGCCGCCTGCCAGAAGCCTGACCGGACCAGGACAGTCAGCCGGCAGGCTGCCTCTGCCTGGTCGCAGTGACCGAGGATTCGGCCATTCCGGGACAGTGGCGCGACCGACGAGGAGCCGGACTGGCCAGGAGACCTTGCGACTCCTGGCCGAGGAGCCCAAGCGCTGGCGCTCACCCTGGGTCGGTCAGTGGTCGACACGTCGCCCCAGGGATGCCAGTGCCTTGGCGTAGACTTCGCGATAGTGAGCCGCACTGCTCGCCCAGGTCCTTTCGACCTCGACGTAACGGCGAGCTCGCGCGCGGATTGCCGGCCAGTCCGACCTTTTCGCCAGCGCATCGGCGAGTGCTCCGGCCAGCGAGGCTGCGTTCCCAGCACGGAAGAGGAACCCGGTTTCGCGGTCGCGGATCAGCTCCCGATGACCACCGACGTCGGAGGCGATCAGAACCCTTCCGAGGGCCATCGCTTCGAGCGGCTTGAGCGGCGTGACCAGCTCGGTCAGGCGCATCGGCAGACGCGGATAGGCCAGCAGGTCGACCAGTTCGTAGTAGCGCGGCACCTCGCCATGGGGAACCCGGCCCGTGAATACGACCTGTTCCGCGAGCCCGCAAGCCGCAACCTGAGCGCGCAGACTGCTCTCCTGCGGTCCGCCGCCGACCAGCAACAGTCGCAGCCGTGGGTACCTCGGCAGCATCACGCGCAGCGCTTCGACCAGCAGCCCGAGTCCCTCATAGCCGTAAAACGAACCCGCAAAACCGATCACCGTGGCCCCTTCCAGCCCCAGCGAGCGGCGCAATTCAGGATCGGGCTCGGCGCCAAAGCGGAAACGGGCCACGTCCACCGCATTCGGAATCACCGTGATGCGCTCCGGCGGGATGCCCCGGTCGATCAGGTCGCGGCGCAAACCTTCGCAGATCGTCGTCAGCTGATCCGCGCGCTTGGCCGCAAAGGTCTCGATCGCCCTCGATGCGCGATAGCGAAGACTGCCTTCGGTCGTCGAACCGTGGTCGACGGCGGCATCTTCCCAGAAAGCGCGAATCTCATAGACCACCGGCAGCCGATGCCGCCGCCCTACCCATAGCGCGGGCAGGGCGTTGAGGACCGGCGAATGGGCGTGCAACAGGTCAGGCCTGACCGCCTCGACGATCTCATTCAGCCGGGCAGCAGTCAAGCGCATTTGCGACGGCATGCCCACACCAGCCGCGGCCGGTGTGCGGTAAAAGGTCCACCCGTCTGCCTCTTCCTGAAGGGCGGCACCGCTGCCCTGCTTCGGCGTCGTCAGATGAAACGTCTCCCAGCCCAGAGCCCGCTGCTCACGCAGGATCGAGACGGTACGGAAGGAGTATCCGCTGTGCAGGGGAAGCGAATGATCGAGAATGTGCAGGACGCGCAGGCTCATTGTCCGGTCCCCGGGATCGGTGTCCCTGACGACGCCGTCGCCTCGACCGGGGCGTCGAGTACATTGCGCAGGAAGGACTCGAACATCAACACCGTCCATAGCGCCGCACTGTGGTCGTAGGCCCCCGACTGATGGGTGTCCACGAGGCGACGCAGGTAGCCTGGACTGAACCAGCCGGTCTCGGCGAGCCGCGGACCGAGAACCGACTGCCGAACGCGTTCGCGCAGTGGCCCGCGGAACCAGCGGGCCAGCGGGACGGCGAAGCCCATTTTCGGGCGATAGAGAATGTCCACGGGTAGGCGCTTCTCCATGGCCCGCTTGAGCAGGAACTTGCCTTCCTGCCCGCGGACCTTGAGCGACGAAGGCAGACGCGCCATCCATTCGACGAGTTCATGGTCCATCAGCGGTTCGCGCACTTCGAGCGAATGCGCCATGCTCGCGCGATCGACCTTGGTGTTGATGTCGCCGACGAGGTAGGTGTTGAGGTCGAGATACTGGATCAACGCCAGTGGATCGTCGGTATCGGCGCGGGCGGCATGAAAACGGAAGACATCTTCCGCACTGTAGCCGTCGATCTCCCGGCGGAAGCGCTCGGAAAACAGGGCCGTGCGCATCGGACCACGAAGAATCGACATCGAATGGAAATAGGCTTCGACCGAATTTCGGCCCATGCCCTCGAAGGTCGTCTTGGCGCGAAAGACACGCGGCGCCCAGTCGGCCTTGGGATAGAGACGTCCGAGAAAGCCGAACACGCGCCGGCGCAGGCCGTAGGGAATCGCCGAGCGCAGGCGCTCTTCCATCAGGTGCAGGCGATAGCGCCGATAGCCGCCGAAGGTCTCGTCGCCGCCGTCGCCCGAGAGCGCCACCGTGACATGCCTGCGCGCCAGCTGGCAGACACGGTAGGTCGGGATCGCCGAACTGTCGGCGTAAGGCTCGTCGTACAGTCTCGCCAGGGTGTCGATGAGGTCGAAGTCGTCACTGGCCACGACGTCGCAATGGTGATTCGTTCGATAGCTGTCGGCAACCTTCTGCGCGAAGGTCGACTCGTTGAATGCCGGAACGTCGAAGGCGATCGAACAGGTGTTGACCGGTTCGGCCGAAAGCCCGGCCATCAGGGCGACCACCGCACTCGAATCGACGCCTCCCGACAGGAAGGCACCGAGCGGCACGTCCGAGATCATCCGCAGCCGAATCGACTCGCGAAGCCTCTCGTCGAGTTGTGCGCAGGCCTCCGCCAGCGAGCAGTCGTTGTCGGTGGTAAAGCGGACGTCCCAGTACTGGCTGGGCTCCGGCGAGGGTTGTCCGCGGCGCAGGGTCAGCGTGTGTCCCGGCGGCAGCTTCCTCGCCTGACGAAAGATCGTCCTCGGCTCGGCGACATAGCCGAGAGCGAAGTACTCCTCGACCGCGAGCGGGTCGATGGCTCTTTCGAGACCGCCGTGCGCGAGCAGCGACTTGAGTTCCGACCCGAACAGGAACATCCCGTCGGGCAGGAAGGCATAGTACAGCGGCTTGACCCCGAGCCTGTCGCGTGCCAGAAACAGGGTCTCGCGGTGGCCATCCCAGAGTGCGAAGGCAAACATGCCGCGAAAACGCTTCACGCACTCCGCTCCCCAGGCCTCCCACGCGTGGACGATGACTTCCGTGTCGCTGCGCGTGTGAAACACATGCCCGAGTGCCAGCAGTTCCGGAATCAGTTCCTGGTAGTTGTAGATCTCTCCGTTGAAGACGACGCAAACGCTGCCATCTTCGTTGTACAGCGGTTGCTGGCCGGTCGACAGGTCGATGATCGACAGTCGCCGATGGCCGAGGCCCAATCCAGCCTCGACGTGCAACCCGCCTTCGTCGGGACCGCGATGGTACTGCGACTCGTTCATCCGCACGAGAACGGCCCGATCGATGTCGCGATGCCCCCTGGTATCAAGAATTCCGGTAATACCGCACATATTTGGTTTTCGTCTTCTTTGGTCGGTCAGTCGAGGGAGAGCGTCACGCCGCGCTGCCTGAACTGAGGCCAGGAGGCCGATCGAGGCGTGCCAAGCCCGCGGCCGGAAGGCATCGCCAGCGCTCCGGCCTCGGGCCAGACAGGCTAGGTCCGGTTGCAGAGTTCTTCATACACTGCCTGGTAGCGGCCCACCATCGTCGGCAGACTGAAACGCGTCACGGCCATCTCACGAGCCCGCCTGCCCTGATCGCGAAGCATCGCCGGTTCGTCGACGTAGCGGCTCAGCAGTCGGACGAGCGTAGCCACGTCGCGCGGTTCGAACAGCCAGCCGTTCTCACCCTCGGTGATCAGTTCCCGGTTGCCGCCGACTGCGGTGGCGAGGACCGGAAGGCCGGAAGCCATGGCTTCGAGCAGCGTGTTCGAGATGCCCTCGGCCAGAGACGGCAGGACGAATACGTCGCAGTTCCGCAGGAGGCCGGCAACGTTGCTGACGGTGCCCGGAAACCAGCAACGATCGGCGATGCCCAACGACGCGGCGAGTTCGACGAGCGCCGTCCGCATGGGCCCGTCGCCGGCGACGACGAGTCTTGCCTCTGGTCGTCCGCCGGCAACCAAGAGCGCAAAGGCGCGCAGCAGGGTCTCCTGGTCTTTGACCGGTTGCAGTCGCCCGACGGTACACACCACTAGCGCGTCGCGACCGCGGAAACCGTCGGGAAGCCCGCTGCGCCCCGGCTCCGCAGACGGACAGAAACGTGCGGTGTCCACACCATTGACGATCTGTACGACTCGCTGCGGAGCAATGCGGACACGCTCGACCAGATAGTCGCGAAGATGATCGGACACCGTGATGTAACGATCGACGAGCGGCGAATGCAGGCGACGCAGCATGGCCGGCTTGACCTGCCGACCTTCGAGATCGTTGACGTCCCAGCCGTGTTCACCGTGTATGCAGCGACGAACGCCGGCAAGACGTGCCGGCAACAGAGCATCGAGTCCCGACTGGTTGCGCGAGTGAACGATCGTCGGCCGCAACCTGCGGCAGAGCGAGAACAGGGCCTTGCGCAGGCGCCACACGCCGATCTGCGAACGATGCAGGGCGATCACCGGCGCGTCCCCACGTTCGAGGCGGTGGCGAAAATCAGAGAAGTCCTCGATACAGACCACTGCGTGCCGGAAACGCGACTCCGGAAGGCAATTGATCAGATTGACCAGGCCGTTCTCCAGACCACCGGTCCGCAACTGATGGATGACATGGAGAATCAGCGGCCTGACGTCGCCGGCAAGGGCTGTGCTACGGACATCGTCAGCTACCAACACGGGCCAATCCTCCGCCATCATTCGCGGTCACTACAGACCATTCTCATTGCCCCTGGAAAGACCCGGAGGACGCCGTGACGATGGGCCAGGGCTACGCCGGGCGCCCGGGGAGCGGCGCACTCACGGTCTGTGACGAGACGAAACGCTCCGCTGATCGACAACCTCTTCGCCATCCCCGCCTCACCGCCATGCTCCGTGCTCAAGCGGGTTCCCAACGCCTTGGATCACCGCTTGCGGGTCCTCTCGAGGCTCTCGGCCAGAGCCGGACCTGCCGCCCCGACAAAGTCTCCGAGTACGGCATCCGCCCCGCCGTCTGCACGCCTCGCCGCAAATACGATGATCACTGCCGAGTCGTCCCCCCGCGCCGTCAGACGGGACAGCGCAGTATACGCCTTGGCGACGAAGTCGCTCGCCGTCCATCGGCCGTTGATCCAGTACCATTGCCAGACCCTCAGACCGGTTCCTGCGTGTTCACGCAGGTCGGCCGTACGCACCTGGACGACACCACCGTCGACAGCGATCTCGTGCGTTCCACCGCCAATCCTCGCCCACCTGGCGTCGTCACTGCGCGCCAGCGCATTCGTCGAGCTGACCAGCTTGCGGTTCTCGCGCTGGTTCTGATAGTAAGCGAGGAAGACCCCGACCTGCGTGCCGTCCCTCTCGAAGTACAGCTGCGTGCTGGCTGAATCACCCTCGAATGCCGGACGCCAGTCGGTAAACCCCTGTTCATCGCGCTGCCAGCCGGGAACCGTTCCGAGCGGAGCGATCTGATCGACCTGTGGCACCGTCGGGCGCGCCAGTTCCCTGTCGGCCAGCGGCCAGATCGCCATGGTCAACACGCTGAGCAGAGTGGTCACCGCCAGCGGTCCTGCTGTGGAAGGCACCGTGGGCCGCGCGGCAACGCGCGCAGTGTCCTGTGCGCCAGTTCCGTGCATCGGAACGTCCTCGTCCTCGCGCCAGCGTGCGCCAATCCAGAACATCGCCAGAATGACCACGCCAAAGAACGCCCAGCCATAGATCAGGTGATCGACGCCGACCGCCAGCCGATTGCCCGACAGATGCCCGAGCATGACGATCATGTAGGCACGCAGCCAGTTGGCGACGATGGGCACGAGAATCGAGACGCCCACGAAGAGCAGCCGTCGGCTCAGAGAACGATAGGTGAGATAGGCGAAGAGCGTACCGACGGTCACCGAGGCGATCAGATAGCGGACGCCACTACACGCTTCGACAACCGACCAGCTGCCCGATGGGATGACCAGATGCTGTCCCTCGTGGAAGACCGGCACCCCGGAAAGCCTCAGTCCGAAGACCGTCGCGTGCGCGGTCCACTCCATCAACTTGGGCTGGGTGAAATCACCGAAAGGCACGGCAAAGAACAGGAAAGCCAGCGGGAAGGCGATCGTCCGGACGACCTCCCAGCCGACCACTGCCGGCACGGTCAGCACGAGGATCGCCACGAAGGCGAACTGTGTGAGGGCGTTGACCGCAGCCACCTGGCCGAGGAGCCAGGCAAGACCGGCAGCAGCGAGCAGCGGCAAGGCCAGGTAGCTGCCTCTCGGTGTCACCGCACCGACACTTGCGCGAACCCGCCAGACCAGCCAGAGCGAGATCGCCGGCACGAGCATGCCGTGGGCGTAGGTATCCGACCTCGCCCAGATCGCCACCATCGCCAGCGCCGTCTCGTGGAACAGGATCAGCGCAGCCACCAGAGCGACGGCGAGCGCTGGCAGGGCCATGCGCCAGCCCGAACTGGCCACGGGAGAGACGGACATAGGCAGGGATCGATTCATTGCGTGGGCCACTGGCTAACAGGTCAGTTCAGCGCCGATCACCGGCCGCGGAGCGACGATCGACGAGCGCAAACATCGCGCAGATCATCCGACGTTGCGCACGATCAGCGGTCCCAGCCAGTTGGCCAGACCAATCGGCATCCGGCGCCAGGCGTTGATCAGCAGCCGGTATCTGGCGTTCGCTGGGTTGTTCTGGGGAACCGACGCGCGACGGTAGAGGCAGTACTCGTATGACAGGGGCTCGGGCACGAAGCCCCAGTTCTTCTTGAACGAGAACGAGCCGGTCCCCTGTTTGCTGCGTCCGTAATCGAAAGTGCGACAGCCCCTTTCGCAGGCGCGGCGCATCAGTTCCCAGTACTTGAAGTCATTCGCCGCGAGGTCGCGTGCTGCGAGGTGATCGCCTGCATAATAGGGCAGGACTTCGTCACGGAAGTAGAAGCTCAACACGCTGCTCACTGGTCGACCGGCGGCGTCGACGACGGTCAGAATCTCGCAGTCGTCGGCGAACTCGTGCTGCAGCACCTCGAAGTACCGCTTCGGAAACGCTGGCGTTCCGTGGCGGTGCACGTTATCCGCGTAGAGAGCGAAGAATCGTCCGGCATCGTAGTCGATCTCGCCGCGCAACCCGTTCCTGATCCCCTTGCGGACCATGGCCCGCTGCTTGCGCGGAATGGCCAGCAGGTTGGCTTCGGCATCCGCGGCGAGTTCCTTGCGAAACCTCACGTAGAGATCCTGTCGAGGCCATTCGGGATGGCGCTGTCGGACGTTGCGCAGTTCGAGGTGCTCCACACCGAGGCGCCGGGCCTCGGCCTGGGCCTCGATCTCGAGCGCTTCAACGGCGTCCGGCTTCGAAGCCGCGACGCCACCGTAAACGGCAAAGGGCAGGGAAACGAGCGAGTGGCCGAAGAGCAGGCTGCTGACCTGCGCCATCGGCAGAACGCCGACGATCTGGCCGGCACTCTCCGCGTACAGGTAATGGGTACGATGGCGGAAGACCCGGCCGATGATTCGCTGCCAGCCGGCCCGATGGAAGAAGGTGGCTTCCGGACACGCCGTCACGAATGCCTCCCATCGCGACTCAGCCGCGGCGTCGCCCGGGTCGAGTCGCCTGACGACCACCCGTCCCCCTCCCGTGCCCGGCCTGGACGGCTCGTGCGCGCGGGCAGTCATGCCGTCACCGCCGCTCCGCGCAGCGTCGGGCCCAGGAATACCTCGTCAACTCTTGCCCAGCTGAAATCGGCGAGCAGGCGGCGCAGCTTGGCCTCGGTGTGCCGCAAATTGACGTAGTGGCGAAAGCGCGTCCGGGGAGTGATTCCGCCAATCCGCGGCTGACCGTCGTCGATCTCCCACGGGTGGAAATAGAAGATCGCCGGCCGGCCGTCGAGCTCATTGACCCGACGCAGCAGCCAGCGCGACACCCCGTACGGGAGCAGGCGGAAATAGCCCCCGCCGCTCGCCGGCCAGTTGCGCTCCAGGATCCGCGCCGTGCTCACCGGCAATTCCAGCAGTCCCGGTCTGACCTGATGGGCAAAGCGTGGCGCGTCGGGGACGCCGTAATGGTCATGCCGGATCGGATAGACGCTCGAACTGTAGCGATAGCCGGCGCGTTCGATGCAGTCGAAAGCCCAGGGATTGCTTTCTCCGATCGAAAAGCTCGGCGCCCGATAGCCTCTCACCTCGCACCCCGAAATGTCTTCCAGCAGTTTCTTGGCCATGACGATGTCGGAAAGGAAATCGCTCTCGCTCAATTCGTTGGCTCGCTGGTGTCCGTACCCATGACTCGCCACCTCGTGCCCGCAGTCAACGAGGCGGCGCACGAGTGCAGGATAGCGCTCGGCGATCCAGCCGAGTGTGAAGAAAGTGGCCCTGATCCGCTTTTCGTCGAGCATCAGCAGGATCCGCTCGACGTTGGCCTCGACCCGACATTCGCGCGAATCCCACTCGCCGCGTGCTATGTAGGGAGCCAGGGCAGAAACCTGGAAATAGTCCTCGACGTCGATCGTCAGGGCGTTGGTTACTTGCCCACCGGGCATGACCGAGCCTCCGACTCTTGCTGGCTGCACTGCGACTGGCCGCTGGTCAGCCATCGAGCCAGGTCGGCGGCGATCCGCTCTGCAGCCCGCCCGTCCCAGAACTCCGGAACGCGGCCCGTCTTGCCCCCGCCGGCGACGATCTCGTCGACCGCCTTCGTGATCGCCTCGGGGTCACGGCCGACCAGGGTGTTGGTTCCCTGCTCGACGGTGATCGGGCGTTCGGTGTTCTCCCTGATCGTGAGACACGGCACACCCAGAGCGGTGGTTTCTTCCTGCAGACCGCCCGAATCCGACAGCACGACGCTCGCCCCGGCGAGCAGGCCGAGCATCTCCAGGTAGCCCTGTGGAGGCAGAACCGCAATCCGTGGGCTGACCAGCAGTTCGTCGAGCGCGAAGCGTTCGATGTTGCTGCGCGTCCGCGGATGCAGCGCCATCACCAGCGGCACCTTTCCGGAAACCTCGCGCAGAACGACGAGCAACGGACGCAAGGTCTCGACCTGGTCCACGTTGGCAGGGCGATGAAGGGTCACCACGCCATAAACCTGCCGCTCAGCGAGAAAAGCCCGATCGATGCCCGCTGCCTGCAGGGTCGCCGAGGGCGGCAACGCAAACTCGCGATTGAAGAGCAACGAGTCGATCATCACGTTGCCGACGAAGCATACCCGGGCGGGATCCACTCCCTCGCGCGCCAGATTGGTCTCGGCGCTTCTTTCAGTGGTGTACAGCCGATCCGCAATCTGGTCGGTCAACAGGCGGTTGATCTCCTCCGGCATCGTGCGGTCGAAACTGCGCAGACCGGCCTCGACATGGACGACCGGGACAGCTTTCTTGGCACAGACCAGCGTACACGCGAGCGTCGAATTGACATCGCCGACGACCAGGACGCAGGATGGTCGATTGGCGTCCACGATGGGCTCGAAGCGCCGCATCACTTCCGCGGTCTGCACGGCATGGCTGGCTGAACCGACGCCAAGGTTGATATCCGGGTGCGGCAGGCGCAGATCCGAAAACAGACGATCGTTCATCTCCCGATCGTAGTGTTGGCCGGTATGGACGAGCAGCGCCGGGATCGCCGGACGATGCGCCGCGAAGGCCCGCAGGATGGGCGCGATCTTCATGAAGTTCGGACGCGCCCCGACGACACAGATCACCGGGCCGAGTGCGGCCGGCCACTCTTGCTCACTCAAGCTTCCGCCCTCCTTTCAGGACCGGGCCCTTACGGCATCGACGAGTTGCTGCAGCAGGCTCAGCAGGGCCGCGTTGTTGCGTTCGAGGCGAAACATGCTGCGCTCGATGCGGATCATCCTCTGCTCCGCCTGACCAGTCCTCAGATCGGCAATGACCCGCGAGGCCTGGTCGGCAGTACTGGCGTCGAGCGCCAGCCTGCTCACGTCCACGTCGAGCAGGCCGCTGTCGGTCAGCTGGGAAGTCCCTCCCGACGGACCCTCGTCGGTCGCGCGCTCGGCACTGGCGGCATTTCCCGGCGGGGAGGAATGCGTCTCCTCCCGAAGTTCCCTGGCTACTTCCTCGACGTCGGCCCGTGTAAACTCGCTCCGGCCGTTGAGAAAGCCCGAGAGCAGCAGGCGATCGCAGTGCGCATTGATTCGCCTCGGAATCCCGCCACTGGCTTCATAGATCGCCTCGAATGCGCCAGCGTCGAAGTGCGGAGAACCCTTCGAACCAGCACACTTGAGTCGATGCTCGATATACGCCTGGGTCTCGTCCTGGTCCATCGGACCAATGTGGCAGGCGGCGATCACGCGTTGCCGCAACTGCTGCATCTGCGGGCTCTGCATGATCTTGCGGAACTCCGGCTGACCGATCAGGAAGCTCTGCAGCAGAGCCTGGGTTCCGAACTGGAAGTTCGACAGCATGCGCAGTTCCTCGACGGCACGCGCGGTGAGGTTCTGCGCTTCATCGACGATCAGCAGGCAACGCTTGCCCTGGCGGGTCACATCGACCAGGAAGGCCTCGAGGGCGAGCAGCATTTCGGACTTGCCGAGATTCTTCATCCCCACACCGAAAGCCGCGGCCACCATGCGCAGGGTATCCTCGGCGTCGAGCTGGGTGCTGACCAGCTGAGCGGCCACGACCTTGTCCGGGTCCAGATCGTTGAGCAGGCCGCGAACGATCGTCGTCTTGCCGGCACCGACTTCGCCCGTGACGACGATGAATCCTTCGTTCTGGTTCAGCCCGTATTCCAGATAAGCCATCGCGCGCCGGTGCTGCTTGCTGGCGAAATAGAACGAGGGATCGGGATTGAGCTGGAAAGGCTTGCTGGTCAAGCCATAGAAGGATTCATACATGAGCGGCGGTCAGAAACGGTATGAGAGGACCCCGGTCAGCGCACTTTCCGTATAGCTGGTATTGACTGCCCCATCGTAGATGACCCGCCGCGCGCCGATGTTCGCCGTCGCATTCGGTGAAACCTGGGTCGTCAGCAGGAAGTATGCGCCGGTCGTCTTGTTGTCCACCTGGCTGGCGAGCTGGCTGAGGCTGCGCGACTGATTGAGCGAGAGCGAGAGCGACGTGAACCCGGTCAGTTGGTGTCCCCAGACGACCCCGGCGCCACGCTGGGTGATCTGGTTGGCCAGCGAGAAATCGTCGGTCACGCCGCTGACCAGACCGAGTGGCTGCTGCTTGACTTCGCTGGCGTTGAAGGTCACCGTGTTGCGCACACCGAGCAGGGCGAGCGACAGCTGCTGCCCGGTGGACAGCGTTGGACGGTTGTTCAGAAAGCCGTTGACCACCGTCCCGTCTGCGGGAACCCCTCTTCCCTGGAGAATCTGACTCACCTGCGCGCGAATGTCTTGCGGCGATGCACCCGGATTGTTGGCCGCCACGATCGCGTAATAGGCGTCGTAGTTGCTGCCCTGACCGGTGTAGTTCACGCCTGCCGGCTGATAGGACACGTCCCGACTGGCCGAGTAGCGGATCAGCGAGCGCCGCATTCGGTGACTGAAGGCGACCTGATAGCCGTTGCCGAAGTAACGCCGGGTCATGGTCCCTTCGAGCTTGGTCCGCGGACTCGGCGACCACACGAGGCCGAAACCCGAATCGTTGTAAGTCTTGTCCTGCAGGCTGACCATGTTCGTCGTTTCGCGGCCGAGAATCGCCGACAGCTGGAACTGCGGCGTGAAACGATACGGCAGCGTCAGTCCGTAACGCGTGTCGGTGCGGTCCCTGCCCAGATCGTAGTTGGTGCTCACGCGGCTCGCGTCGAGCGACCAGCCGAGGGAACTCCAGCGCGTCGTTCCGTTTATCCGACCCACCCACTGACTCATCGTCATGTCCGAGGCGAGTGAGGACTGCGAACTCGTCGTGCTCGTCGAGTAGCGCAGGAAGTACTCGGTGGAGGAGAGAAAACGCCCCTTGACGTATGGGGAGATCGAGTAGCTCGAGGTCTCCGTACGGTTGTTGTCGATGTTGGCGATGCTTGGCGAAGTGGGGCCAAAGGCACTCAGGTACTGCTGAGAGATGACTCCCGAGGCGTCGAGGAACAGGAAGTCCTCGATGGCCTCGAGCGTGCCCGACGCGGTCAGTGCGTTCTGACGATTGTTCTGCGAGGACTCACGGGCATAGAGCTGCTGAGTGAGCCCGTAATTGAGGTTCAGTCTCGCGCGCGCTCCCTGTCCGTTGATCGAGATCCCGGGCGTGATGCCGGTCACCAAGTCACCGGTCCGGTTGCTCGAGGAGAGGAAAAGGTTGTTGGTCAGCGTTTCGCTGACGCTGATGCTCGGGGTGATCTGCCAGTTCTCCGCGTGCACCGGGAAGAACACCGAGAGCAGCGAGATGCCGACGAGCGAGGACTTCAGGCGAGCGTCGCCCGGACCACGAGCGTCAGCCAGCGCCTTCAACGATACTGACCCCGGCAACTCCGACCTCTCTCGATACGACACCCGGCGCACGCGCTCAGGTCCCATCCGAACCATAACCATAGCCATAGCCGTAGCCATACCCATAGCCGTAGCCGTAACCATAGCCGTCCTGGCTCGACGCCCTGGCTTGATTGAGAAGCAGCAGTTTCACGGGGCAGGCTTCGATCGCCGACAGCGCATGCTTGACGTCGCCGCGGACGGTGCTTTCGGCCTTGACCACGACGACTACCTGGCCCATGTGAGTGGCCAGCACCCTTGACTCGGTGGTCATCAGCAGTGGCGGGGAATCGAAGATGATGATCCGGTCGGGGTAACGGCTGGCCATCTCGTCAAGAAGCTTGGCCATCATCTCGCTGGCCAGAAGTTCGGTCGCACGCGGATGCTGGGTGCCGCTTGGCAGGAGGCTCAGCTTGTCTACGTTGGTGCGCAGGATCACCTGCGAAAGACTCGTCGACTCGTCGGTCAGGACGTCGAGCAAACCCGGGGCGGCGGGGAGCCCAAGCATCTTGAGCACCGAAGGCTTGGGCACGTCCGCATCGACGAGCATCACCGTGTTGTCGAGTTCCATGGCGATGCTCATCGCCAGATTGACCGCCGAAAAAGTCTTGCCCTCGCCGGACAGCGCACTGGTGACCATGATCAGGTTCCCCCGCTTGATCGGTGTGGCCCCCCTGCCCATTGCATTGGCGATCAGCGGACGCTTGATCACCCGGTATTGATCGGCCAGCTGCGATCGGGGAGCATCGGGGCTGATCAATCCGGCGACGGCCAGCGCGTTCAAATCGAGGTCGACCCGGCGAGACATCTGAGCAGCGGCTGGAGAGGGAGATGGCACGACCGGCACGCCGTCCGAACCGGCCAGAGGAACAGCCGAAACAGGCTCGATCGCGGGCATCGCCGCGACGATGGGCTGGCCACTGTCCTTCGCCGGGCGAGACAGGTCCACACCTGCTCTGCGCAACTGTTCCAGGCGTTTGGCTGCTTGTTCAATGAGGCTCATCGACTTTCCTCAGACTGTACGGGCAGAAAGGAGGAACAGGGCAAGCAGTCCCGCTCCATAGGCCCCGAGAAGCGAGACGCAGGCAGCGACAAAACGCCACAAATCCTTCTTGTCGCGGCGCTTGACGGTCTCGTCGACGAGCAGCGAAACCGTGCCGAGCAACGGCAGGCCGCAGGCTTCGCGCAAGGAACGGGACTCGAAGAAGACCGGACGCAGCTGACTCGCGGCAAACGATGCGGCGATGCCCGCGGCAACCGCGAGAAGCAGCGTCAGCGGGAGGAAGAGCGTACGATTGGGCGCCACCGGCTTGGGCGAAACCCTCGGTGGATCGATCAGCCGGAAGTCGACTCCTGCCGTGCTCTCCATCTCGCTGCCCATGCTGGCCGACTCGCGCCGCTGGACGAGTTGCTCGTAGTTCTTCTTGTTGATCTCGTAGTCGCGGTTGAGCTGAGCGAACTCGGCTTCGATCTGCGGCATCATCTTCCCCGACTCGGCGAGACGACTGTAACGCGCCTGATACTCGGCCAGCCGTGTCCGCAACGCGGCCACCTTCGCTTCCGCCTCCGCCAGCGCCATCTTGAGCCGCTGGCTCACCGGGTTCGTATTGACTGAAGAGGCGGGATCGGTCAGTGCGGTCTTCCGCCGGGCAGCCAGTTCCTCGCGCTTCTGCTCCTCGAGTTCCTTGATCACTCGGCGCGTGCTGATCACGTCGGGATGCTGCTCGGTGTAGCGCAGCAGCATGGCATCGAGGTTGCGCTGTACGGCGTCGATCCGCGCATCGATCTCCGGGACGGACAAGCCAGCAATCGATTGCTGTGCGGCTCCCGACGAGCGCGACGGCTCGTCGCCGACGATCTGCCGCCTGATCGCGTCGCGCGTCTGCTCCGCCTCACGCAGCGCGAGCTGAGTTTCCTCGATCTGTGCTGCAGCGGCAGACATCCGGCTCAGGTGATCCTTGCCATCGGTGCCCTGCGTGCCCAGGTTGCGCAGCTTGAAATCCTTCAGTCGCGCCTCGGCCTCCTCGAGCCTTTTCTCGTAGGCCGCAATCTCCTTGTCGAGGAACTTGCGCGCCGATTCGGTATCCTTGCGCGCGTCACCCAGATTCGATTCGACGAAGATCGATACCAGGGACTGGACGACCCGCTTGGCACTCTCCGGCTGAGTATCGCGGTAGGTGATCGTGTAGATGTTGTCTCTCGTGGTATTGTTGATCTTCAGCGATGACATCAGCGTCTCGGCCAACGCGTCGCGATCCTCCTTCGAGCGAATCTTGAGGTCGAGATCCGCCATGCGGATCAGCTTCTCGACGTTCGGGCGCGTGATCAGCGTCCGGCTCAGCATCATCACCTGCTGGTCCATGTTCGGCTGGGTCACCAGGCCGGACATCAGCGGTCTGAGGATCGACTGCGTATCGACGTAAATCCGCGCGGAAGCCTCGTACTTGTCGGGGATGGCCAGCACCGCGACGACGCTGGCGACACCGACCACCCAGGCGACGATGACTCCCAGCCAGCGACGCCGCCACATCCCGCGCAGGACAGCCGTCACTTGTCGCAGCAGTTCATCCATCAGAGTCAGCCCCTATGTCTAGCAGGTTCGGGAGCGACCGTCGCGCCATCACGAGGCGGTCGGCGAGCAGTCGAGTTTGCTGGCCTGAAGGTCAGAACCAGCTTTGCGGGATGATCAGCACGTCGCCTGGCTTCATGTCGACGTTGGCCGACACCTCGCCACGACGGATCAGGTCGGTGAGACGAACGCTGTACTGCTGCCTCCCTTCGGACGAATTGCGCACAATCGTCGCCGCGTTCCCGTCGGCGAAGTCGGTCAGCCCTCCGACGGCGATCATCACGTCGAGCACCGTCATGTTCTGCCGATAGGGCAGCGCCTGCGGCTTGGCCGCCTCGCCGACGACGCGTATCTGCTCGCTCTGCGTGCCCACGAAGCCGGTGACCACCACTGTCACGATTGGGTCACGGATGAACGTCGCGAGGGCCTTCTCCATATCCCGGGCGAGCGCCGTCGGCGTCTTGCCCATCGCCGGCATGTCCTCGATCAGCGGCCCGGCGATCATTCCGTCAGGGCGCACCGGGACGGCCATCGACAGTTCCGGATTCCGCCAGACGATGATATTGACGTTGTCGCCAGGCCCGATGATGTAGCGGTAGTCTGCCGAAGCAGCCGATGGAGGCGCCGGTGGATGATAGGACGCGCAACCAGCTGCGAGAGCCCCCAGCACACCGACACCGGCCCAGTGGAACGAGACGCGAAACAAATCCTGCAGGCGGGTAAACATAATGCTCTCCTTTTCTAGTCGCCAGCTTGGTAACCCGTAACCACCGAAAAAGGCTCGGGGACCGTACAGCGGCACCGGACGCGAAACGCGGCACAGTATAGTTGAATTGCCCGGTACCGCCAAAACTCCGGGAGTTCGCCCTTGCGTCCGCTGGTTGCCCGACGACCATCGACCGTGGAAGGATAGCGACTGCAACCGCCCGAACAGCGGAAATAACGCACGCCGCAGCCGATTTCTTTAGCCCGCCACGCGCCAGAGCCGGACGCACACGATACCACGTTGCAACGAGGCGACATTTCGCCAACCGCCAGGCGTACCGGAACGCACCGCCACCGCGGCGCAGCCCGCTTCTTCCCGGCTGCCGGCTGGTATGATTCCGGATGCCACCGTGCGCGATCCGCCGAGGTCATCCAAGGACGTCCGGTTGCGCCGCGCAAACCGATCGACGCCCCGAAGCCATGAAACTCGCCAGCTGGAACGTCAACTCGCTCAACGTTCGCTTGCCCCAGCTCATCGGCTGGCTCGAAGCCGAGCAACCGGACGTCGTCTGTCTTCAGGAGACGAAAGTGGAGGATGACCGGTTTCCTACCCGGGAGATCGAATCCGCCGGATATCACGCGGTCTTTTCCGGCCAGAAGACCTACAATGGTGTCGCCCTGCTGGCGCGCGAGACGCCTGGCGAGGTCGTCGTCGGCAATCCGCTCTATCCTGACGAGCAGCGGCGTTTCCTGGCGGCAACCGTCGGCGGAATCTGCGTCGTCTGCGTCTACGTGCCCAACGGTCAGTCGGTCGGCAGCGACAAGTACGCGTACAAGCTCGACTGGTTCGACGCCCTTGGGCGCTGGCTTGCCGGCCGACTTGCAGTCGATGCGCAGATCGCCGTGGCTGGCGACTTCAACATTGCCCCGGAGGACCGTGACGTCTACGATCCGGCTGCCTGGACCGGTCAGATCCTCTGCTCCGACGCCGAACGCGCCGCATTTCGCCGCTTGCTCGCGCTCGGCTTCCACGACAGCTTCCGCCTCTTCGAGCAGCCTGCCGGGAGCTTCTCGTGGTGGGACTACCGGATGCTTGGATTTCAGAAGAACCGCGGCCTGCGCATTGACCACATCCTGCTTTCCAGGCCACTCGCCGCGCGCTGCGTCGCGGCGACGATCAACCGGAGCCTGCGCAAGCTGGAGCGTCCATCCGACCACGCGGCGGTAACGGTGGTGCTCGGAGAGTGAGTGATGCGCGTGGGCCCGGATAGCGTTGGTCAGGCCGTTCTCGCTCTTTACCCGTCGCTACGCTCGCTCTCGGCCGAACAGTGGGCCACGGCCTGTCAGGCGATGAGCCTGCTGAGAATGCCGGCGGGGGCCCAGATATTTGCTGAAGGGCAGAACTGCCTTGGTTTCCCGTTGGTCCTCGAGGGCACGATCAAGATCGTGAAGAACACCGCTGCTGGACGCGAAATGATTCTCTACCGCGTCGAGCCAGGTGGCTCGTGCATCATCACTTCAGGCTGCCTGCTCGGCGGAAGCGCCTGCTCGGCGCGCGGGATCGCCGAGACCCCGATCTCCCTCTCGCTGCTACCGACGACGCTTTTCGCCCGACTCGTTGCCGAGAACGCTGACTTCCGCGCCTTTGTCTTCCACCTCTTCGCCGAGCGTATTGCCGAACTGATGCAACTCGTCGAGGAGGTTGCCTTTCACCGGCTGGATCAGCGTCTCGCCAGGCTGCTGCTCGCCAAAGGACCGACTGTCCGTGCGACGCACCAGGCTCTCGCCGAGGAACTCGGCAGCGTACGCGAGATCATCAGCCGCCTGCTCAAGGGCTTTGCGCTCCAGCACCTGGTGACCCTCGGCCGCGAGCAGATCAAGGTGATCGACGAGCGGGGCCTCAAGGAAATCGCCAGAGTGCCCGATTGAGACGGACTGCCGGAATCGCTGGCAACCGGCGGGGCGGCCCGGCCGCCTCTGTGACCGCAGTTACAGACCTGGCACGCGTACCCGCGTAATCTGTCAGCTCATCGCAACTCTTCAAGGAACGCGCCATGAAAAGCAACGTCGGCGGGATAGACAAGATCCTGCGCATCGTGGTCGGCATCGCCCTGATCGCCGCAACGGCCTTGGGCATGATAGGCGCATGGGGCTGGATCGGCGTCGTGCCCCTGGCGACCGGCCTGTTTGGTGTTTGCCCGGCCTATTCGCTGCTTGGAGTGAACACCTGCGGGGTCAGGAAGACTTCGTGAGCGAAGCCGGGCGCTGTCTGTGGGCGCAGCGCTCCAGGCGACGACTCGCCGCTGCCGCACCGCCCGGGGTTGCGCATCAGGCAGCGACGCAAACAGTAGCCAGCGGTGCTTGCTCAGACGCTGTGAATAAATCGTCGGCGCGACCGATCTTCGCTATTGCCCGCTCGCCCACTTTTCGCCCATCTATTGGACATGTCTCGTTGGCTCGCTCGCGCCGGGCATCCGGTCCTGCTCGCGACGACTCCTTGACCACCTCTCAGCGCTCGTCCGTTTCCCGTATCGGCTTGGCCGTTCGCTCCCAGCCGGCATTCCCACCCGCCGGCAGCAGCTACCGAGCCGAATCTCTGGCCAGGCGGACGTAGTCTTCGACCGACAGTTCCTCCGCCCGACACGTCGGCGAGATGCCCAGGCTGGCCAGGCGATGCTCATCGATCAGGCCGCCGAGACTGTTGCGCAGCGTCTTGCGACGCTGTGCGAAGGCCGCCCTGACGACGATGGCGAATCGCTCCCCGTCAGTCGCAGACTCTCGCTCCAGCCCACGGGGCAACAGGCGAACAACGGCCGAGTGCACCTTTGGCCGCGGCGAGAACGCCTCGGGAGGAACGTCGAGCACTCTTTCAATCACGAAGTGACGCTGGAGCATGACTGATAGCCGCCCGTAGTCGCGGGTCGCCGGATCGGCGACCATGCGGTCGACGACCTCCCTCTGCAGCATGAAGTGCATGTCTCTGATGCACTCCGCCGAGTCGAGCAGATGGAAGAGCAACGGCGTCGAGATGTTGTAGGGCAGGTTGCCGACGATTCGCAGGGCTCGAACTGCGTCGCCCGCCACCCGTCGAAAATCGAAGAGCAGCGCGTCCCCGGCATGGATGGTCAATCGGTCCGCAGCGTAGCGCTGCCGCAGGCGAGCGACGATGTCGCGGTCGATTTCGACGACGTGCAGGTGTTCGACGCTGCGCAGCAGCGGCCCGGTCAGGGCTCCGAGCCCCGGACCGACTTCGACGACGAGGTCGTCCCCCCGGAGCGAGAGGCAGCTCAGAATCTCGTCAACGACACGCGCATCGATCAGGAAGTGCTGGCCAAAACGCTTGCGCGGGACGTGCTCCCTCACTTGCGCCTGGCAACTCTGACCATGTCGATCGCCTGGTCGACGGCGGCGAACAGACTGCCCGGGTCGGCCGCGCCGCTTCCGGCAATCTCGAGCGCAGTGCCGTGATCGACCGAGGTACGGATGATCGGCAGGCCGAGCGTCACGTTGATGCCGTGACCGAAACTGGCAAACTTCAGCGCGGTGAGTCCCTGATCGTGGTACATGGCCAAGACACAATCGCCGCGCTTGAGGACCGGCGCCGAGAAGATCGTATCGGCCGGCAGAGGACCAAGCAGTTCCATGCCATCTTCGCCACGCAGGCGCTCGAGCACCGGGCTGATGACCTCGATCTCCTCGCGGCCGAGGTAGCCACCCTCGCCAGCGTGCGGGTTGAGCCCGGCGACGAGGATTCGTGGTTGCGGAATTCCGAATCGGCTCCTCAGCTCACGGTGCAGAATGCGCAGCGTCGCTTCGACTGCGGCACCCGTCACGGCGTCCGGGACATCCCTGAGCGGCAGATGCGTGGTCACCAGCGCCACGCGCAAACCGCCGCCCGCGAGCATCATCACCACTCGCGACGTGTTCGTGCGCGCGGCAAGGTATTCCGTATGACCGGAGAAGGCGATCCCGGCGTCGTTGATCACCCCCTTGTGCACCGGACCGGTGACCATCGCCGCGAATTCTCCCGTCTGGCAACCGGCGAGCGCGCGGTCGAGCAGAGCCAGAACTGGCGCGGCATTCGCCGGATCGGGTCGGCCAGGACAGGCTGGCACGGCTAGCGGCAGGTGAGCGACCTCGAGCACGCCCAGCTCGCCAGGCTGGGCCGATGGCCAGTCGCGAAGGCGGACCTGCAGCCGCGTCGCCGCCGCTCTCTCCTCGAGCAGCGACCGGTCGGCGAGGACCACGAGGCGCCCCGGAAACTCCCGTTCGGCGAGACGAAGACAGATATCCGGACCGATGCCAGCCGGCTCGCCGACGGTGACCGCGATCGTCGGGACCGCTGCAGAGAGATCAGCGTTCATCGAGGCGAAGTTCGACATAAGCCCGATCGCGCGCCTGGCGCAACCAGTCCTGATAGGCCTCGTCGCGCTTTCGCTCGCGCAAGGTCTGGCGCGCTGCCGCACGCTGGCGCTCGTTGGAGACATCCTGGACCCGGCGCTCGATGACCTCGATCAGATGGTAACCAAACGGTGACTGGACTGGCTGGCTGAGTTCGCCCGGGGCGAGCTGATTCATCGCTGTTTCAAATTCCGGAACGGTATCGCCTGGGTAGATCCAGCCGAGGTCGCCGCCCTTCGCCGCCGACGCATCCTGTGAGAAGAGCTTGGCCAGTTCGGCAAAACTCTCGCCGTGTCTGATCCGCTCGCGCAGACCCTCCACTTTGTGCCGCGCTTCCGACTCCGAGACGAGTTCATTGACCTTGATCAGGATGTGCCGCGCGTGGGTCTGTTCAACTGCCTGGGCTCCGGCAGCGCCACCTCGTTTGCCGAGCAGCTTGACGAGGTGAAAGCCGTTCGAACTACGCAGAATCGGTGAAACCTCACCGACTTTCAGTTTCTGGCCAGCCTCGGCGAAGAGCGAAGGCAGCCGGTCCGCGGGCCGCCATCCGAGATCGCCACCCCGCATCCCGTCAGGAGCATCGGAATACGCGGCGGCGAGTTGGGCAAAGTCCTCGCCCTTGCGAAGACGCTCGAGGATCTGCTCCGCCTTTCCGCGCAGCTTCTGGATCTGGTCAGGGTTCGCCGACTCGGGCGCGCGCAGCAGGATGTGCGCCAGGCGGTATTCCTCACCGGCACTCCCCTGACCCGCGACAAGCGTCAGGTAGTTGTCTATTTCCCCGTCGGAAATGAAGATCTTGCTGTCGACCTCGCGTTCACGCAAACGCGCGATGATCATCTCGGAGCGAATCTCCTCGCGAAAACTCGCAAAAGTGACGCCGTCCTTTTCGAGAGCCGCCCTGAACTGGGCCAGTGACATGTTGTTGGCAGTGGCGATACGCTGCAGCGCCTGCTCGAGCTGCGCGTCGTCCACGCGCAGCCCTGCCTCCCTGGCCAGCTGGAGCTGAACCTTGTCAAATACCAGGCGCTCGAGCACCTGCCGTTCGAGTACGTCGGCAGGCGGCGGCGTCATGCCCTGCCGCTTGAGCTGAGCCAGTGCCGAATCGAGGCGCCCGCGCAGGTCGTACTGCGTGATCACCTCGTCATTGACCACGGCGACGATCCGGTCCACCGGTACAGGCTGGCCTGCCGTCCCGGCCTGAGCCAGCGCTACCCCGACCAGACCAAGGATGAGAAGAAAGACGCGAATCGGATACACCATGCTGGATCCCGCTAGTCACCGAGAGCCCGGTCCGTCTGGACTGGACCGACCGCATAACCGGGGATCCTTCGCTGCAGGAAGTTCAGCGGATTGTTCCCCAGACCGGCGAGTCCGGTCAGTTCGAGCTGGACGAAGAACTGTGTCGAAGAACTGGACTGAGTCGTCTGCACCCGGTGGGCAACCGTCCGCAGCGCCCAACAGCCGGCGTTGTACTCGAGCCCGCCGATGATCTCGACCGGGTTGTCATTGACGAAAGAATAGTTGTACCGACCCACCGCCTGCCAGTGACCGGTGATCGGCCACTGGCCGGAAATGTCCACCTGGTTGATCTGGGGCGAGGTCTGGTTGTTGTAGCTGTAAAGCGCGCTGAGTATCTTGCCAAGCTCTGGCACGTAGCGTGCACCGAGCGCATAGCGCTGAAACTGCTGGTCAGCGAAGTTGTACTGGAGCGCGGCATCCGCGTAGACTTTGGGGTACACCTGCCCCGAGAACGCGGCCAGAAAGTCCGACCTGTCCGACTGCGCGGTGGTCGTTCCGGGGAGCACGACCTTGTTGGGGGTGAAGTAGAAAATCTCCCCGATCATCCCGCGCATGATCTCCGCGCCGCTCGCCGGGTCGATCAGCCGTGAGGACAGAGCGGCAGTGAGCTGATTTGCATTGTTGATCCGGTCCCAGCCCGAGAAGCGGTTGTCGGCGAAGATCTGCGTAAAATTGAAGTCCGCCAGCGCCGTGTCGAAAACCGGGATGTCGTTTTGGTCCGTATACGGGATGTACAGATACATCAGCCGCGGCTCCAGCGTCTGGGCGTATTCGCGGCCGAAGAGGTTCGTCGACCGTTCGAAGGTCATTCCCGAATCGACGCTCATGATCGGCAGCGTACGATTGATCGAGTCCGGAGCGCCAACCGCGGAAACCGGCTGGACCAGCGAGTAGTGGGTCACGTTCACCCCCGCCCGTGGCGTGACGTACCAGCCGGGAGTCACGTAGGGCAGCGAGACCTGTGGCTGGAGAACCGTGCGCTGTCCCTCGACCATGTTCGGGTCAGGGTGCACGAAGTGCGTATACTGCCCGAAGAAGGCGCTGTCGGTGGCGAACAGGTCAGGCTGCCGGGCGTTGAGGGTGAACTGCGGATAGAGACGGTAGGGCTTGGAAACCGGATTCTGGGGATCGGGCTGGAGGGTCTGGAACGACTGGACGTTGGTGGTTGCCGTCCACCATCCCATTCCACCATAGCTGATCACTCCCTGCTGCAGGAGTTGGGTCTGCGAGGTGCTGGTAATCTGGTTCGACAAGTCGGTGTAGTAGTCGTTGTCCGACACCTTCGTGTAGTTGATGCTCCCTGAGAAGCCGCTCGCGGTTGTGGGCTGGGTGTGCATCAGGTTGAATGCCCAGCGGTTGGTGTTCGTTTGCCGGTCATTGGGCAGGAACGCGACGTGCACCCGGCCGCGATAAGGCCAACCGTCGAGCAGATCGAGATAGCGGAAGTCTGCGCCGAGCAGGAGGCCCCGTTTCGAGAGAATCGTTGGCTCGATCGTCGAGTCCATGTTCGGTGCGATCCGCCAGTAATATGGCACGGCAACTTCCAGGCCGCTCCGGCTCGAGGTCCCGTAGGTGGGGATCAGGAAGCCCGACTTGGGCTCGTCGCTCAACGAAAACGAAACCCACGGCGAATGCAGGATCGGCACCCCGAGGAAGCGTAGCGTCGCGTCATCGCCCGTACCGACTTCGTTGTCGTAGTCGAGCCTGAGATCCTCGGCGCTCAGATACCAGTCGTCGTTGCCCGGCTTGCAGGTCGTGAAGGTCGCGCGCGTCAGATGATACTGATTCTCTCCTTCGAGATCGACGCGATCCGCATCGCCGCGCGCTTCGCCGATCAGGGTCCTCTGCTTGCGCGAGACCTTGATTTCAGTCTGACCCGGCTTGATGGTCAGCGCACGCGGTGTGGCGAAGCCGGTCTCGGGTTCACCGCTTTCGTCTTCAACGGCCATTCCTCGAACGACCGTCGATCCACCGGCCGCGCTGCCCGCAAGCGGTTTGCGCTTCAGAAAGTACGAGGCCTGGTCCAGGAAACCGACCTGATCCTCTATCTTGAGCCGCCCGTGCGTGCCAAGGAAGACGTCGTCTCCCTGTTCCAGGCGAACGTTACCGAGAGCCTCTGCCTCGTCCTCGACCGGCCAGTAAGTCAGGCGGTCGGCGGTCAGCACCCGGCCGATCCTGCGCAACTCGGCATCCCCTTCGGCGAGCAGTTCGCGGTCGATGATCCCCGAGATGCTCAAGGCGCTCACGAAAACCGGGCGGGGCGTTGCGCTCTGTGGAGCCTGGTCGGTCATGCGCCTCGCCAGACGCAGTGCCAGACTGCCTTCAGCACCCACCGCACCGATTTCAGGCCCCTGGGGTGCCACCGCAGATCCGGGCCTTGCAGCGGCGGCGGCGCTGGATTTTCCGGGAACCGGGCGCGACAGATCCGACCGATCCGCAACAGCCTCCGGCGGAACGGTAACTGGCGTCCCTATCTGGTCAGTCGTCGACCGAGTCGCCGCACCCGACACCCCACCGGCTCCAGTCTGCCGTGCCGGAGCCTGGGAAGACAGTTCGGCTTCGGGTGCTCCTTCCTCGGCGCCTGCCGATACCGGTGCGGTGCGCACTGCCCTCGGCACGACTGCGGCCGGTTCCCCGGTGACCGGCGACTCTCCCGGCGGTGGCACCGGGACGGCCTGCGCTGACACGGCGTCCGCTTCTCCTGCCTGAACCGCTGGCTGGTCTCTTCGCTCCGGGGGACTGCCAGCAAGCGGCCTCGACTCGACCGGAGCCGACTCGACAGGCTTCGCTTCAGCAGCCGGCCGGCCGGTTGCCGCGGCCGGCGGCGCCGGCTTTGCCGGCGGCAGGCCGAGCAGTAGCGGATCGACCCGCAACGGCGCCATCCCCTGCGCGTCGGCCTGGCCGGCAAAACCCGCCGCCAGGGAGCCGGCAAAGCTGCAACAGAGGATCAGGGGCAATGGTCTGCGCCGTAGACGCTTCATTCCGGGTGCTTCTGTCAGGCAGAACAGAAAAAGGAAGTCCCACTCCGGCGCGAATCCGAGGCTAGGCCGGGTGCTAAAATCGCGGCATTCTAGCACCATCATCCAAGGAGAAGCGGGATGCGGCGCACAGCCCAGCTCGAGTGCTGGGTCCGCGAGCTCTTCGCCGGGCAGTTCCCCGGCGAGGTCGTGGCCATTGAGCCGGCGTCGGCCGACGCCAGTTTCCGGCGTTACTTTCGCGTACGGCTGGCTGACGATACGACGCGGATCGTCATGGATGCCCCCCCCGAGAAGGAGGACTGCCGCCCCTTCCTGACCATCGCGGCGCTCTTCCGCGAAGCTGGGGTGCATGTCCCGGATGTGCTTGCCGAGGATCTCGAGCAGGGTTTTCTTCTGCTCTCAGACCTCGGCAGCACGACTTATCTCGCTGCGCTGCAGGACCGGCGCCAGGCACCGAGGCTCTACGAAGACGCCAACCGGGCGCTGGTCGCGATTCAGCTCGCCAGCCGTGAAGGCCAGCTGCCCGACTATGATCGCTCGCTACTCTACCGCGAGATGTGCCTCTTCCCCGACTGGTACCTGGTCCGTCACCTCGGGCAGACTCCGGACGATGCGACCCGCCAGACGCTGCTGGCGGTCTTTTCGACGATCCTCGACAACAACCTGAGCCAGAAGCAGGTCTTCGTACACCGCGACTACCATTCGCGCAACCTGATGGTCGTCGCCGGATCGAGCGAACACTCGCTCGCCAACCCGGGAATCCTCGACTTTCAGGACGCGGTCTACGGCCCGCTGACCTACGACCTGGTCTCCCTCTATCGCGACGCTTACATCGAGTGGCCGGAGGAAGTGGAACTCGATCACGTGATCCGCTACTGGGAGATGGCCAGAAAGGCGGGGCTCCCGGTGCAGAGTGATTTCCACGACTTCTATCGCGACTACGAATGGATGGGTGCACAGCGGCAGATCAAGGTTCTCGGCATCTTCGCCAGGCTCTGCCACCGGGACGGCAAGGACGACTATCTCAAGGACATGCCGCGGGTGATCGGCTATCTCCGGCGCACCAGCCGGCGCTACCGGGAATTGCAGCCGCTCGCCCTGCTGCTCGACACACTCGACGAGAGAAGCTCCGACGTCGGCTACACGTTCTGATGAAGGCGATGATCCTTGCGGCCGGCCGTGGTGAGCGCCTGCGGCCACTGACCGACACGATCCCGAAGCCGCTTCTCCCGGTCGGCGGCAAGGCGCTGATCGCCTGGCATCTCGAGCGGCTCGCCGGAGCTGGCTGGCGTGAGGTGGTGATCAATCACGCCCACCTCGGCGAGAGAATCGAGGCCGCCCTGGGAAATGGCCGCTCGTTCGGTCTCTCGATCGCCTACTCGCCCGAGCCCACCAGGGCCCTCGAAACCGCTGGCGGAATCCGCGCGGCGCTGCCGCTGCTCGGTGACCAGCCCTTCTTGACGATCAGCGCCGACGTCTGGTGCGACTGGACCCTCGGCGAGGCCCGGACCGTCGCCCTGGCCAGCGACGGCCGGCTCGCGCATCTCGTCCTCGTCGATAATCCGCCACATCATCCCGAGGGCGATTTCTGCCTCTCGGGGAACCGCGTCCAATTGGCCGCCGGCGGCGGCACGACGCTGACCTTTTCCGGCATTGCGGTCTTCTGGCCGGCGTTCTTCGCCGAAGTTCCCGCCGGAGCGGTGATCAAGCTGCGGCCCCTGCTCGAGACCGCGATCGCCCACGGCTTGGTCACCGGTCAGCGACACGCCGGCCGATGGGTCGACGTCGGCACTCCGCAGCGTCTCGCCGAACTCGACAGCCAACTGACCGCCAGCTCATGAGCCACGATTTTCATGCCCGACGACGCCAGGCCGTGCTCAGCCGCATCGGCGACGCAGTCGCGCTGATTCCCACCGCTCCCGAACGCGTCCGCAACCGCGACTCGCACTACCCCTATCGCTTCGACAGCTACTTCTGGTACCTCAGCGGCTTCCCTGAACCCGACGCGGTGATCGTACTCGTCGGCGGCGACACGCCGCGATCGATTCTCTTCTGCCGCGAGAAGAACGAGGAGCGCGAAATCTGGGACGGCTTCCGCTACGGACCCGAGATGGCCGCCGAGGCCTTCGCTTTCAGCGAAGCGCACCCGATCTCGAGTCTCGACGCGAAGCTGCCCGAGTTGCTCGCCAATCGCCGGGCGCTCTGGCATTCTCTGGGTCACGACGCCGAATGGGACCGCCGCATCGCCGCGGCGCTCGCCGCGTTGCGCGCGGACAGCCGGAGCGGCGTGCGGGCGCCGCGCGAGATTCACGACCTGCGCGGGCTGCTCGATTCGATGCGCCTGATCAAGGATGCCCACGAAATCGCCCTGATGCGCCGCGCCGCAGAGATCGCCTCGGCCGGCCACGCGCGGGCGATGCATGCCTGCCGTCCGGGAATGGCCGAATACGAACTCGAGGCCGAACTGAGCTACGAGTTTCGCCGCCGCGGAGCGGATGGACACGCCTATGCGCCGATCGTCGCCGGCGGTGTGAACGCCTGCATCCTCCACTATGTCGAGAACGACAAGCTGCTCCCTGCCCATTCGCTGGTCCTCATCGACGCGGGCTGTGAAGTCGGCGGCTATGCTTCGGACATCACGCGAAGCTTTCCTGTCGACGGACGGTTCACCGCGATTCAACGCGAGGTCTACGGAATCGTCCTCGCCGCGCAGGAGGCGGCGATCGCTGCCGTCCGTCCCGGTGCCTCGTTCATCGACTACCATCAGGCCGCACTGCGCGTTCTGACGCAGGGCCTGGTCGACTTGCGCCTGATCTCGGGCAGTGTCGATGGTGCGATCGAAAGCGGCGCGTACCGGCCATGGTACATGCATCGGACTGGCCACTGGCTGGGACTCGACGTGCATGACGCCGGCGACTACCGTGCGGACGCCGACCCGGACGCCTGGACGACGCTGGCTCCGGGAATGACCTTGACCGTCGAGCCGGGGCTCTACTTCCGCCCGGACAGCGCCGTCCCCGAGCACCTGCACGGGGTTGGCGTGCGCATCGAGGATGACCTGCTCGTCAGTGACGACGGTAGCACCGTCTACACGACCGCCCCGAGGACGATCGACGAGATCGAGGAGGTGATGCGGCATGACTGAGCCGGTCGAACGCGCCGACATCGTGATCATCGGAGCCGGTCCGGTCGGGATGACGCTCGCCCGGGCAATCGCAGACTCGCCGTACCAGGTCCTGCTGATCGATCATCGTCCGCGTGGCGCCTGGTCCGCCGATCCGCGCGCATTGGCCCTCGCGCACGGATCGAGGCAGATCCTCGAGACCCTCGGCGCGTGGCGGGCGTCGGCTGCGACGCCGATCGAGAGCATCCACGTCTCACAGCGCGACGGCTTCGGTCGAACGCTGATCGAGGCCGCCGATTACGCGATCCCCGCTCTCGGCTACGTCATGCGTTATCGCGATCTCGCGGCTGCGCTCGACGAGCAGATCGGAACCGGCCGCCTGCTCGACGATTCGCGTGTCGTCGACCTGAAACAGGGTCACGACGCCGTCCATCTCGCCGTCGACTGCCACGGCGACATTCACCGGATCGACGCCCGCTTGGTCGTGCATGCCGAAGGGTCGCCAGCCAACGACTCCAGCGTCAGAGTCTGCGACTACCGGCAGCATGCGGTGGTCAGCGAAGTCAGCCCGGTGGCGGCGCATCGCCGCCGCGCGTGGGAGCGTTTCACGGCCGACGGGCCGGTCGCCCTGCTCCCGCTCGGTCAGGACTATTCGGTGGTCCGCACGGTCCCGTCGGAGCAGGCGGACGAACTGCTGGCCTGCGACGAGCAGGGATTCCTCGCGGCCTTGCGCAAGCAGTTTGGCGGTCGCCTCGACTTCTCGCGCTGCGGCCCGCGAGCCGCTTTCCCGCTCGCGCTGCGCTGGCGCAACCAGCTGACCACTCCGCGCCAGCTGTGGATCGGCAACGCCGCGCAGACTCTTCACCCGGTCTCGGGGCAGGGTCTGAACCTCGGCCTGCGCGATGCCCGGGTACTCGCCGAGTTGCTCTCCAGCCGACCCGACGCGGATCCCGGCGATCACTCGCTTCTCGCTTCCTACGCGCGCAACAGGTGTTTCGACCGGATCGGCGGAGTGACGTTCACCGACAGCATCGTGCGCATCTTCTCCAACGACCTTGGTCCACTGCGCCTCGCCCGCGGAGCCGGTCTGCTCGCCCTCGACCTCCTTCCACCGCTGCGCCACTTCGTCGCCCGGCGGATGATCTGGGGAGCCAGGGCCTGGCCCTAGGCCGCAGTCACCGAATCGGCGACGAAATCACCCCCGGGCCGCGAGCGTGAAGCTGCCTGTCAAGCGCCAGCCTGTTCCGCTTTGCTGCCGATTCCGATAGACTGCTGGGCTTTCCAGCTACTGGCTCGGACTTTGACGCCATGCCGCGAACGAACAGGCCGCTTCCATTGATCGACTTCAAGGGAACGACGATGCCCGTCGTCGTCGTCACGCTGCGCTCCGTGAAGCCTGATGAGCTCGCCGACGCAGCTCGCGTGCTGCTCGGCGGCGAGTCCTTTTTCGACGGGGATGCCGCGCTGCTCGACCTTTCGCAGATCGTCGACGTACCCGAGGCCGACTGGCGAAGGGTCAAGCAAATCCTGATGAGCCACGGCCTGAACGCCATGGGAGTCCGCGGCGGCAGCGAGCAGTTGCGTTACAGCGCGGCGTTCGCCGGCCTGCCGACCTACGATCTCGCAGATCGACCGGTGCCGCTGCCTGCAGAACCCGAGCCGACCGTGGCATCGCCTCCACCGCCCATCGAGCCGAAACCTGCGCAAACACCGACACCCGCGACGCAACCAGCTGCCCCGACAACGGTGTACATCGACCGGCCGCTGCGCTCGGGCCAGCAGGTCTACGCACGTGGCGCCGATCTGGTCGTTCTCGCGGCGGTCAACCCCGGCGCCGAAGTGATCGCCGACGGCAACATCCACATCTACGCACCGCTGCGCGGCCGCGCACTCGCCGGCGCCAGCGGATCGAGCGAAGCGCGCATCCTGTGCACGCGCTTCGAAGCCGAACTCGTCTCGGTCGCCGGTCTCTACCGGACCTTCGAGCCCGGCGTACCCGTCGAACTCGCCGGCCGGGCCGTCCAGGTCCGGCTGTCAGCGAAGTCGGCCGACGATACGGTCAGGCTGGTCGTCGAGTCGCTGCGCACCGACTGAACTCACCGGCGGCGTCGATCGCCGAGGGCAGACAAGCCGAGAGGCGTCCGACGAGCAGCTGATCGTCGACGCTCGCCAGGCCAGCCGGATTGCCTGCATCGGACAGTGGCACCAACAAGGGCAGACGGCAACCGACCGGTGGCGGGGCCCGCCGGTGCGCGCCAATCAGAGGTTGTGGATGAATCTGCGGCGCGGCCAATCTGCGCTGTTGCCCGCTCGCTTGCTTCCCGCCTATCTATCTGATATCTCTCGTCGTTTGCTCGCTCGCGCCGGGCATTTGCGCCTGCTCGCGACGATTACTGAACAACCTCTCAGCCGAGTTCGCTGGCCACCACGGCGACCGACGCGGCGTCGGGCAGACGCGCGAGTTGCGCGAGCATGTAGTCCTTGACCAGGGCGAGCAACTCGTCGACCCGAGTCGCCTCGGCGCCGATCTCTTGCGCAACCGCCCGCACGGCGGCGAGTTCGTCATCGCTCAGCGTCCCGTCGGCGTAGCCGACCAGCAGGCAGGTCGCCAGGACCAGATCACGCTGTTCGGGCTCGGCGAACGTCGCGCCTGCTTCGCCATCGCCAGCACCCTCCCCGAGACTGGCGAAGTCCGGCCAGCCAGCGGCCGACGTGCGACCGCTCTCGTAGAACTGCCGGATCAACGTGACTTCCTCGTCGGTCCTGGCGCCGTCCACGTGCGCGATGCGCAGGAGCAGCCGCGTGGCGGCGATGGTCTGGTCAGCGTCGAGGCTGGGGTCTGCGAAGATCGAGAGCATCAGGGACTCCTCCTTCAGGGTTGTATCCGGGAGCGCAATTCGGCGAGCTGCCGCTGGATCTCGCCCGCCGAAAGTGAGCTGAAGCGTGGCGGCAGCAGCGACCGCCGCGAGGTCTCGGCGACGGCGAGCATCTCCATGTAGCGCACCATGGCGGTTTCCTGCGGCGGCATGAAATCCGCGCAAGCCTCGGCGAAGAGCTCCTCGCTGACCGTCACCTGCGGTGCACGGACCTCCGCGCGCCCGCTGGACGGTTCCGTGGCCTGCTGGCGCTGGGCCAGTTCGGCGGCGAGCAGGACGACGGCTTCGAGGTCGGCATTCGAGTAGCCGTCGAGCGCCGTGCAGGCAGCGACGAGCGCCTCGTCCGGGATCGTGCTGAGCACGCGGTAGCGCCGAAATACGGCGTCGACGATCGCCGCCCGTTCGTCTGCGGTCTCGGCGTAGAAGAACGGTATCTTGCGGTCGAGCCGGCCTGGCCGCTTGATGTCGGTGTCCAGCTTGTCGGGGCGGTTGGTCATCAGGATGAACAGAACCTGGCCGCGGTTCTCGGGGTCGGACATGAATTCCTTGAGGCGGGCGATGACCCGCGAGCTCGTGCCGCTGTCCGAATCCTCGCTCTGCCTGCCGAAGCTGCGGTCGCCTTCGTCGATGACCAGCGCGATCGGCCCCATCGCCTTGACCGTCGCGAGAACGCGCTCGAGATTCGCTTCGGTCGAGCCAACCCACTTCGAGCGGAAGTTCTTCAGGGCGATCCCGGAAAGCCCGGCCTCGGCAAGAAACGCGCGAATCACGAAGGTCTTTCCTGAACCCATCGGACCAACCGCGAGCAGCCCCATCGGCGCACGCGTCCGGTCACCGTCGCGGATCATTCGGGCGAGTTCGAGCAGTTCGCCCTTGATCTGCGCGTTGCCACCGACCGAGTCGAGACCGTGCCGCGGCTCGATGAACTCGATCAGTCCGGCGCATTCCTTCTCGATCAGTTCGCGCTTGCGCTGCCGGACGACGGCGATCATCTCGCTCGCCGGGTCGAGGCTCTGCGGAAGCTGGCGTGTCGGATCGACGAGCTGGCGAATCTCGGCCGGCGTCATTCCAGCGGTGATCGCCGCCAGCTTCTCGGCCCTCTCGACGGCCAGCGGGCTGCCCTCGAGGAGACCGGCGATCAGTGTCCGGCGCTGCGCCTCGTTCAGCGCCTGCGGTGCCTCGCTGGCCACGATACTCGCCAGCTGGATGACACGCAGGCCCGCCGTCTGGCTGGCCAGCTGGTCGGCCTGGTCGGCCGGCATTTGCGACGCGTAATGGCGAATCGCTGCCAGCCGGGCGGCGTGGTCGGGAACCGGCACCTCGATGGCCACCACCCGCGGACTGGTCAGCAGAGCCGAGCTGACCTCGGACAGCGATTCGCTGACCAGGATCACCACGTTGTCACGATCGGCGAACTGTTCATCGAGCGACCAGCGGTGCAGCGCCGCAAAGGCGCCGCGTTCGTCGAGCGAGAGCAGATGGAGTTCGCCGGCCGGAAAGATCGTTCCCGCATAGGGGATCAACAGCGCGCTCGACCGCTGCTCGCGCATCTGCCTTTCGAGCGACTCGAAGATCCCGGCCAGCCCTTTCCCCTCGAGATGGCGATAGAGCTCGGCCCGTTCCTCGACTCCCCCGCCCTGGACGACGCGCACGCCGCGGTCGATGCTCAGCTCGTAGATCTGCCGTTTGTTGTCCTTGAGCAGCACCTCGCCGAGCAAGGGCTGCATCGTCCAGTAGCGGCCTGCGGCCGGATAGCGGTCGAAGACGTTGCGGTAGAGCACGAAGATCGACGCCTCGCCCGCGAGATACTTCTGGCGCAGGGTTTCGGCCCAGAACGGCAGCGGCGTCCGAATGCCGCTCTCGGAGATGAGCATCGCCCGATTGGCCGGCCAGGCTACATCGACTTGCCCGTCGATTCCGCCTGCGTGCCGCGGACCCTCTTCATTTCCTCGAGCTGCTGGCGAGCGGTGATCGCGCCGCTGCTCTGGCGCAGGCGGGCAAGCTTGACGTCGAGGTCGGAGTCACGCAGTTCGCTGCCCATCTTCGCCTCGGCGACGGTATTCCGGATGTGCTCGCGGACGTTGTCGAGCGCCCGGACTTCGGCATCGACCGAAAGGCCCTCCAGCTGATTCTGAATCTTCAGCCTGGCCTGCGCGCTGTGCATCTGCGCGAGCATCCGGTCCTTCTCGTCCCTGAGCTTCTGGATCTCGGCCTTGACCTGAATCAGTGAATCCTTCGCTTCCTGAGCGTCGTTGCTCGCCTGGTCGAGTTCCTGCTCGAGCGTCCGGATGCTCGCCTCGAGCGCGTTCTTCTTCTGGATCAGCACGATGCCCAGTTCGTCCTGGCTGGTCGCCAGCGCCGCGTTGAGGTCGGCCGAGATCGCCGCCAGCTCGCTGCGTTCATTGGCCAGGCGCGCCGAGATGTCCTCCCGGCGGCGCATGATCGCCGCGGTGGCGCTCTTCAGCCTGCCGTACTTGTCGATCATCGAATCGATCGCGTTCTGGTAAGCGATTTCCGGATGCCGCTTCTCGACGTCGGTGATCCACAGTGAAACGAACCCCGACCAGAGGTTCGACAGACGCCCAAGAAAATTGATGTCGGCCATCGCCTTCTTCCTTTCGTTCGCAATCAAATCGCCCGCCGGGCGCCACCGACGGCGACCAGCCGCGCCTGCCGCACGGCGTCGGTCGCCGGCCTCGGTACCGGCACGCCGGGCAGCGCCTCGGCGAGATCGCTCGCCAGGTCCGCTTCGAGGTCCTCCTGCAACCGCAGCTTGCCGATCGCCTCGTCGAGCCGGCTGCCGAGCTCTTCGCCCGCCGGCAGGGTCATGATCATCTGGTAGATCTCATCGACCTGGTCGGGCATCGAGAGCATCGCCGCCTCGAGTGCCCGGCGCCGGCTCAACATCCGATTGTGCCGCTCGACGATCGCCAGGTAATCGGCACGCGCCCTCTGCAGCTGCCGCAGGTCGGTGCCCTGAGGCGGCGAAGCCAGTTCGCGGTCGATCGCCGCGATGCTGGCCTGGACCGCGCTCAGGTCGACCGACTCGGCGCGGTCGTCCATGACCAGCAGAGCAAGCCACAGAGCGAGGTATTCGAGCGTCACGTCGTCGAGTTGCTCGACATCACGCCAGGCCAGGCGCCCCACTCCGCTGCCGACGCGTGCGTAGAGCGACTGCACGCGCTCGACCATCCGCTGATAGGTGCGCAGCGTCGTCGAAGGCGTTGCCCGCTTGCCGACGCGCTTCTGGATCTCGGCGATCAGTTGCTCACGCGAGGCCTGACGTGTCCGCTCGCGCCAGCGCCGGTCGACGCGCTCGCGAAACCCGGGCAGCGAGGGCACGTGAAGCGCTGCGAGGAGGTCACCGGCAACGAAGGCGATCAGCGGGATCGCTCCGACACCGAAGCCGAAGGGGATCGACAGCAGCGCGCCGGCGGCGAGCGAGCCGAGGAAAGCGTACAGGTTGGTCTGACTGGTCAGCGCCTCCCTGACGTACGATGGTCTCTCGCCGGCCATGCCTAGACGGTGACCCTGACCTGCCCGCGGCCCGGACTGGCCTGGTGCAGTTGACGCAGGATCCGCTCCTCGAGGGCCTGCGCTTCGCGAGACCGCTGCCAGACGGCCGGGCGCGGCCTGGGTTCGTCGATCACGAAGTCGTCGGCGACGCGTGCCGGCTGCGTCGACAGGACGATCACCCGGTCACCGAGAACCAGCGCCTCGGTCACATCGTGGGTGACGAAGACGACCAGGCACGGCCAGCTCCGGTAGAGGTCGATCAGCAGGCGCTGCATCTCGTCGCGCGTCTGCGCGTCGAGCGCCCCGAAAGGCTCGTCCATCAGCAGGATTCGCGGGCGAAGGACCAGCGCGCGCGCCAGGGCGACGCGCTGGTTCTGGCCGCCCGAAAGCTGCGCCGGGAGCAGACCGAGCTTGTCCGACAGACCGACCGCGGCGAGCATGTCGGCGACGCGCTGGCGCCATTCGCTCTCGGGCACCCGCGAACGCCAGAGCTTCAGCCGAAACGGAAAGGCGACGTTGTCGAACACCGTCAGGTCCGGCCGGTTGGCGTAGCGCTGGAAAACCATCACCGCGTCGTCGTGCGGACCGGTGCACTCGACCCCGTCGATCAGCACGCTGCCCGAACTCGGCGTGACCACCCCCATCGGCCGAACGCCGCCGAGCATCTGCAGCAGGGTGCTCTTGCCGCAGCCCGAAGGACCGAGAAGCATGGCGATCCCCGGCCGGTCGAAAGTCAGCGATACGCGGTCGATGACCCGGGTGACTCCACCGTCGACGACCGGGTATTCCTGGACGATGTCGCGCAGGACGACGGAGATCGGCTTGGCCGCTTCCTGCGCGGAACCCGCGGACTCGGGACGCTGATCCGCCGTGCTCACTGCTGCGTCTCCCACGGATACAGCCGGCGCTTGAGCCAGACCATCGACTGATAGGTCGCCAGGGCCAGCGCGATGATCACGATGATTCCGGCGAAGACCTGATCCCAGGCGCTGAAGCGCCGTGCGTTCTGGATCAGCTGGCCGAGCCCCTGGCGGGCGTTGACGTACTCGGCGACGGTGATGTACGTCCACATCACCGAAAACGCGACGATCACCGCATCGGCAATCCGCGGCATGGCCATCGGAACGACCGACCGCTGAATGCACTCCCAGGGAGTCGCGCCGAGGTCGCGTGCGCCGATCCAGTAACTCTGAGGCACGGCCTGGATCGCGTCGCGGACCATCGGAATCAGATAGACGACCGCGCCGACGAAGAGGAAGGCGATCTTCATCGTCTCGCCGATCCCCAGCCACATCACCAGGATGGGCAGCAGGGCGACGACCGGTGCCGAGCGGAAGGGATCGACGAGTGGCGACAAGGCCGCGTTGACCCGCGGTGCGGCACCCATGACGATGCCGATCGGGATGCCGACGGCGACCACCAGAGCGCCGGCGACGAACAGACGGCCAACCGACCAGAGCGTCGCGGTGAGCAGCATGCTCTCGCCTTCGTGCCAGCCGAGGTAGGCGAGCGCGGCGAGAACGTCCCACGGCCCCGGGAGTTTCGTCGCGCTGACCAGCCCCGACGCCGCAATCAGCCCCCAGAGCAGCAGCACGGCGAGCACCGAGCCAGCGCCGAGCAGGCGGCGCCGGCCACTGGTCAGCGCCGCGTAGGGGTTCCAGAAGTCGCTCATCGGCCCGGTGCGGGTTCCATGTGCGACGACTCAGCGACCGCCGAAGACGGCGACCCTCGTCGTCCGGTTCATCGCCCGGCATTCCTCGATCGACAGGCCCTCGCCGACGACGTTGGCCTCGACGCAGAGCGGCCGGTCAGGGCCATTACCGACGATCTTGAAACGCTCTCGTGGGAACTCCCACTGGGTGACCAGATAATCGACGACGGCGCGCGCGCGAACTGCCGAGAGCCGGAGGTTGACCTCGCGCGAACCCGTCGAGTCGGAATTGCCGCTGACCTCGAAATAGGCCTTGCCGTTGTTTTCGATGAACGGAACGATCTCGCCGTCGACGGTCTTCTGAGCGCGCTTGGTCAGTTCGGCGCTGCCCGAGGCGAAGCCGACCATTACCGGCTTGGTGACCATCGCTTCCTTCTGTGTCGCCTCCTTGAGTGCCGACTGGCTGAAAGTCTCCTGTGGCCGGGCTGCCGCCTCGACCGCGGCGCTGTTCCTGGCCAGCATCGCCTTGATGAAGCGGTAGTCGAAGCTGTCCTGGGCCGGAATGACCGGCGACTTGGGATTGGCCAGCGCACCGGCCTTGCGGTAGATCTCGTCGAAGCGCCTGTAGACACGTTCGTAGTGATTCGTGCCGCCAGCCAGACCGAGGATTCGGGCGTTGTCCTCGACCCCCGTCCACACCAGGTTGGCGAACAGGCTCCGCACGAAGGCCTTGCCTTCCTTGTCGGCGAGCAGCCTGAAGAATTCCTGCGTTCTGACCAGCGCGTCGACGGCGCTGTCGGGATTCGCACGCGCAGCGAGAACTCCATCCATCCAGCCCTCGACGAACTTCTGCACGACCGCCTGACCTTCCGGCTTGCCGAGCACGCGCGAGTCGCAGACCATCACGTCGAAGATCAGATTGGTCGCCGTCTTCGTCGAGTAAACGACGTGCGCCCCGCGAACGTTGCGCAAGGCCAGCGAGAGGTCGGGGTCCCAGAGCACGGCCGCGTCCACGGCCCCCGATTCGATGGCCGCCCGAACACCGGCGGCGCCCTCCTCGGCGTTGATGAAGACCATCTTCACGCTGTCCTTGCGGCGCGCGGTCAACGACGAGTTGTCCAGCGCATCGATCAGCATGCCGTGCGAGGGAGTGAACTGGAGCAGGGCCACCGAACGGCCGGCGAGGTCTTCGATCGCCTTGACCGACGGGTCACGGGCAATCACCGCGTCACCGCCCTGGGTATTGTCCACGATCATCACTGCCCGACCGTCGAGACCCGCGTTGCGCAGATTGGGCTGCTCCTGCGCCCAGAAGTCCGACGTCCGCCAGGCGCATTGCGCGGCGCCCGACTCGAAGATCGTCGCCAGCGTCGGGATGTCGTCCTGAATCACGAAGCGCACATTGACGCCGAGCTTCGCGTAGATCGAACCCGGCTGTGTGTTGAGATTGTTGCCATTGGCGACCAGCGCCGGCGCATAACCGTGGAAGCTGACCAGACTGACCTTGAGCGGGTTGGCCGCACTGCCCAGCGGAGCGTTCCGGTCGTCGGCCGTCGCCGGCCTTGCCGGTGGCGCCTGTCTCGCGGCCGTGACCGCTTCGCCTGACGACGACTGCGCGGGAGCCTTCACCGCTTCGCCGCCCACCCCGAAACGATCCTTGAGGCCGAAGTTCCAGGCCAGCGACCCGGCCACACCGATGACGATCACCGTGATCAGCCCCTTGGCCAGCGGGGTCAGTTGAGCCATGTTTGCCTCCTCGGAATGGACACTCAGTTCGCGGCGCCGGCTGCCGAAAAGGTATTCGGGATCTCGCGCAAGCGCTCGATCTCGGCGTCGACTCGGCGCGTCTCTCGCTCCGCTGCCTCACGCGCTGCGCGCAGGCCAGCCTCGACGCGGCTCCGCTCCTGTGCGGCACGGGTCACCTCACGCTCGAGCAGTTGCTGGAGCTCCGCGATCTGCTGGCGGATCGCCTCGCTCGCCGCCTCCAGCGTACGCCCGATCTGCTCGACGAGTTCGGCTGACTGCGCCTCGCGGTTCCCCAGCTGCCCGGCGAGTAGCCGCTTGTGCTCGGCGAGTGCAGCGATCTTCAGATCGGCGTCGCGTAGGCAATCGCCAATCTGCCAGTTATCGTCGGCCTCGTCCATCGCCAGGATCGCCGTCCGGCGCGTTGCGGCATCCATCGCGCGCAGGCCGTCGAGCAGGCGCAACAGCTTCTCGGCCGGGTAGGGTGAAGGCGGCACACCGGCCGCCGCGTAGATCTCGGTAAATGCCTGGCCGACGAGATCCTCACCGGTCTCCGGCAGAGACGCCTGCTGCGTCGCTGCCGCAGCCAGTTGGCGGTCTGCCGGCGCTGGCAACCGCTCTGGTTGCACCGGCGGCACGGCAAACGGCCCCGGCGCGTCGCCGGCCTGCGACTCTGCGCGCGGATCGGGGCGCTCGTCGTCGGAGAGCTCGACCAGCCTGGCCCTGGCCAGCAGATTCAGGATCCCTTTCATTCCCGCTCCCGCAGTGCCCGCCGGATCAACATCCCGGCAGAACCGTGGATTATACGAGGCAAGGGGGGCAGCGCAAGGCTGTCGCAACGTCGTCGCGATGATCGGTGGCAGCGGGTCGACGTCCCAGCGACAAACTGCCGGGAAGGCTTTCTTCCCGGCAGCGAAGCCATCGGCCAGTGTCGCGTTGCGGCCATGCCTCGCGACCTGGCCACCGGCGCGGATCGTTTACGAGAGTTGCTGGATCCCGGCGAGCACCCAGCCGCCCCGCCCCTCGCGTGGCTTGACCATGTGCCAGACTTCGTCTATCGGTTCGGCAGCCGCGTCACGGTCTTCACGGATCAGCCCGGTGAAGCGGACGCTGACCACGTAGCGGGTGGCCTCCTCGGCGACCTCGAGCACCTCGGCATTGATCGTCACGACGTCCGTCTGCTGCGTGGCACCGCCTCGCTCGTTGATGTTCATGCGCAGTTCGGCAAACATCTCCGGAGTCGTAAACTCGCGCAGATCGTCGAGGTTGCCCGCGTCGTTCGCCGCCTGGAGGCGAATGAAGTTGACCTTGGCGTTGCGGACGAAGCCCTCGACGTCGAAGTCGGCAGGGATGCTCGGCGCGGCAGTCCCGGCCGCCGCCGGCGCGCTCGATCCCGAAGCCGGCAGCAGCGGTTCCTCGACGCGCTGACCCGCCAGGCCCCCGTAACCGGCGCCGGCGTACTGCAGGTTGCTGTTTGCGCCCAGCCCCTGTGCCGCCGACCGCCGACGCATGACGAAGCCGATCACCACCATGACCACCAGAACGAGCAGGCCGATCATCAGCAGCGAGGCCAGTTCCTCGCCAAAGCCGAAATGTGAAGCCAGAGCCGCCAGACCGAGACCGGCGGCGAGACCGGCGAGCGGGCCCATCCAAGAACGTTTGGGCTGGGCCTGAGCAGCCGCTGCACCGGCCTGCGGCGTCGTCGCCGCAGGCTGCATCCGCGAGGCATTCGCCGGACTCGCCGGCGAAGCCGACCTGTCCATGGTCACTGACTCGCGCTGCATGCCCGAAGACTTGCCGCCGCCCAGACGCTTCGCGGCCTCGGCGTCGCCGGCGACCAGCGTCAGGCCGAGAGCCAGGACGGCAGTCAACATTGCGAAGGATTTCATGATTGTCTCCTGATGGTTGAGTGATACGCCGGGCAATATAAACGCAGTCGACCCATCGGAAAAGCAGAAATAACGGTGGCTACACTTCAAAAAAATCGAAGGCTGTACGGAGCTGTGTACGGCTCACGCCGTCCCCGTCGTCGACCGCGAGCGAGCACGCGTCCGCGTCCCGGCCGGATTGCCCGGATTGCGCCTGGGAACCGCCGGGGAGGCCTCGCCTCCGGACGGAGCAAAGACGTGGTCGCGTGCGGCCTCGCTGATCGCGACGATCGCCGGATGACTCAGCCGCCGTTCGGTGGTGATCGCGAAGAGCTGCTCGCTGATCGAATCGATCCGCCCGACGGCGATGACCCGGTACTGCGCGGCGACGTAGCCGGCGATCGCCGTCGGCGCGACGAACAACCCCGCCCCTTCCTGCCCGAATGCCTTGAGCAAGGCACTGTCGTCGAACTCGCCGACGACTCGCGGGTACAAGCGGCGCGCATCGAGCCACTGTTCGAGCCGCGAGCGGATCGCCACGTCGTCACCGGGCATCAGGAACGGCGCACCATTGAGCAGATCAGGAAAGATTCCCGGCAGCGTGGCGACCAGAGCGGGGGCGCCGAAAACCGTCAGGTCGCTTTCTCCGAGCAGGTGGCTGTATCCGCGGACGTTCAGGTTGGCAGGCATCGGACGGTCGGCGATGACCAGATCCAGACGATGCACGGCGAGGTCGGCGAGCAAGGCGGTCAGGCGTCCTTCCCGGCAGACGAGGCGCAGTGCCTCGGGCAGGAGCAGGGCCGGCTCGACGAGGCGATGGGCCACCGACTTGGCCACCGAATCGGCAACCCCCACCGTGAAGCGCAGACTCTTCCTCGCTGTCTGATCGCGCGCCACTTCCAGCAGTTCGTCACCGAGCGCGAAGATTTCCTCGGCGTAGCTGAGGATCCTCCGCCCGGCCTCGGTCAGTTCGAGGCCGCGGCCGGCGCGCCGCAACAATTCGACACCGAGCGACTCCTCGAATTCGCGCAACTGCCCGCTGATCGCCTGCGGAGTGAGGTGCAGCTGTTCGCCCGCGCGGGCGATCGCGCCACATCGGGCGACCATCCAGAAATAGCGCAAGTGCTTGTAGTTGAGTGCGGGCATCGGCGAAAAACATCTGGAATCTGGAATTGTCACCTCATTATATTCGATTTGTCAGAAGTCTGAGGCTGTCCTACAGTGACCCGGGTCATTCCTCAGGAGAGTCTCGAAATGAAGATCGTCATCCGCAGCCAGGGCCTGGAGATCAGCGCTGCCCTCCGTGAACACGTCGAGCGGCGCGCACACTTCGCTTTCGACTGGGCCGACCATCAACTCAGCAAGGTTTCGATCCTGCTCGCCGACCTGAACGGCCCGCGGGGTGGCGACGACAAGCGCTGTCGGATGCTGCTCACCGTTCCCGGGATGCCACGGATGGTCATCGAGGATACCGAGACCGATCTCTACGTGGCCATCGACCGGGCTGCGGACCGCGCGGCCAGGACGCTCGCCCGCCGGCTGGCGCGGCAGCGCGAATACCGGAATCCCGACCTTGCCTCCGCCCGCGACGGAGTCTCGTGGCACGCCCTGGACGTCGGAGAAGTCGCCCGCCAGCCGGCCACTCTCTGAAGCACCTGCTGCCCAACGAGTTACCGGAAGTCCGCCATGAAACGCATCGTCCTGCTCATCGCCACCAATCTGGCCATCGTCGTCGTCCTCGGAATCTTCAGCACGCTGACCGGCGCGCACCGCTTCTTCACCGGCAGCGGTCTCGACCTCGGCAAGCTGCTGCTCTTCGCTGCGATCATGGGCTTTGGTGGAGCATTCATCTCGCTGTTGCTGTCCAGGACCATCGCCAAATGGAGCACCGGCGCCCGGGTCATCGAATCTCCGGCGAGTTCGACCGAGTACTGGCTCGTCGACACGGTCCGCCGTTACTCGGAAAGGGCCGACCTGCCGATGCCCGAAGTGGCGATCTACGAGGGCGAAGCCAATGCCTTCGCCACCGGCGCGACGCGCCGCAGTTCGCTGGTCGCCGTGTCCACGGGCCTGCTCGAGAACATGACCCGGGAAGAAGCCGAAGCGGTGATCGCGCACGAGGTCGCGCACATCGCCAATGGCGACATGGTCACGCTGACCCTGATCCAGGGTGTGGTCAACACCTTCGTGGTATTCGTCGCCCGGGTGATCGGCTGGCTCGTCGATTCGGCGTTACGCCGGCAAGACGGTGAACAGGGGCCCGGCCTCGCGTACACGGTGACCGTCGTGCTCTGTGACATCGTCTTCGGCATGCTGGCCAGCATCATCGTCATGTACTTTTCTCGTCAGCGTGAGTTCCGTGCCGACGCGGGAGCAGCGCAACTGATGGGATCACCCGTCCCGATGGTCCGCGCCCTGCGTCGCCTGGGCAGCCTCGAGGCCGGAGCGTTGCCGCAGAACGTCGCCACCGCCGGAATCAGCGGCCGCCCGGGCTGGCTCGCGCTGTTCGCCAGCCACCCGCCGATCGAGGAACGGATTGCCGCGCTCCGAGCGGCGTGATTCGCGGCCGGTCTCGCTCCCGAAGGGCAGTGCGGCGAGAACCGCCTTTCGACCTCATTCCACCGTCCTCGCCGGCGTTCTCAAGGCAGCCCCGGCAATCAGCCGTCCGCGGCGAGCGAGCCGGCGAATGGCGCATTCGATCGTCCACAGCGCTTCGCGGCGATCGGCATTCCCGCGGGGAAGCGCGAGCTGAGATCGCCACGGCAGCGGGCGATCGTCAGGAAAACGGCCTCCCGTGATCGCCGGCAAGCCACTTGCTCGAAGCTGGGACAAGTGCGAACATTGCCGGCCGTCGACCAGGCACTGGCTGACCATTCCGGAAGAGGCGCATGCAGGTAATCCAGCAGGGCATAGACATCGAGGCGTTGCTCGCCCGCGTTCCCTTGTTCAACGAGCTCGACGCCGACGAAATTGCCCGACTGGCCCGCGGTTCGCGCGAAATCAGCGTCGCGCGCGGAGAGATCCTGTTTCACAAGGGCGACATGCCAACCGGTTTCTACCTGATCCTCTACGGGCAGGTGAAACTGGCGTTCACGTCTGCGCAAGGCGGCGAAAAGGTCGTCGACATCGTCAGTCAGGGCCAGACCTTCGGCGAGGCGGTGATGTTCATGGACAAGCCGTTCATGGTTTATGCTCAGGCACTCGCCGACTCGTCTCTGCTGCATATTTCCCGGATGGCGATCCTCGGCGAACTCGACCGGGACCCGCGGCTCGGTCGCAAGATGATCGCCGGCCTGTCGATGCGCCTCCACCACCTGATCGGTGACGTCGAGTCGTACTCGTTGCAGTCGGGTCGCGAACGGATCATCGGCTATCTGCTGCGCGATACCCCGCCGGGCGGGGCAAGAGGAGTCACCGTTACGCTGCCGACGAACAAGGGGATCATCGCTTCGCGTCTCAACCTGACTCAGGAGCATTTCTCGCGCATACTCCACGAACTGTCCGGGCGAGGCCTGATCGTCGTCGAAGGCCGCAGGATCCATATTCCGGACGTCGAGAGGCTGCGCCGCCTCGACCGCTGAACGACAGGCCTGCACAAGCAAACACATGGAGAGGAGACAACGCCCATGGCACTGGAAACCGAGATCAAGCTCACCCTGCCGGCGGGAGCGGCCCGGCGCGTGCCGACGCACCGGCTGCTTGCCGGCAGCAAGGCGCTACGGCAGAAACTCGTCAGCACCTATTACGACACGCCCGACCGGCGCCTCCAGCGCAAGCGCCTGGCGGTCCGCTACCGCCAGATCGGCGAGGAATGGCTGCTGACGATCAAGAACGAAGCGTCCGCGCCAGGCGGACTCGCCCAGCGCCGCGAGTGGGAGGAGCCCGGAACTCCCGGCGAGTTCGATTTTTCGGTGGTCGACAGCCCCAAACTGCGACGCTTCCTCGAAGAGGCGATGCCCAGCCTGGCGCCGGTTTTCGTCACCGATTTCACGCGCAGCCTGTGGACCTTGACCCCGCAGGAAGGAACACGGATCGAGGTGGCCCTGGACCGCGGCAAGATCGTCGCCGGCCAGCGCAGCGAGGCCATCTGCGAACTCGAACTCGAGCTTCGCGAGGGACAGGTCGCCGATCTTTTCACGACCGCTCTGGCGCTGCAGGCCGACCTCCCGCTGCACCCCGAAACAAGCAGCAAGGCCGAACGCGGCTACCTCCTGGCCAGCGACGCCGGCCTGCAACCGGCGAGAGCCGGCAACGTGCCGTTGCAGGCCGGGATGACCAGCGTCGGCGTCTTCCGCACGACGGTCTTCTCCTGCCTGGCACAACTGCAGGGCAATGAACGCGGGGTGCGCGACAGCGATGCCCCCGAGTTCATCCACCAGGCGCGGGTGGCGATCCGCCGCCTCCGTTCGGCGATCCGTCTCTGGCGGCCACTACTGCCCGAAGACTACGTCGGCAACTTCGACCCACGCTGGCGCGACGTGGCCAACGCGATGGGCGACACGCGCAACTGGGACGTGTTCATCACCGAGATCCTCCCGCCGATCGTCAAGGCGTTTCCTGAGCATGCGGACGTGCAGAAACTCGCCGTGCAGGCCAGGAACCATCTGGCCAGCTGCCGCAAGCAGGCTCAGGCGGCGCTGACCGCTCCGACCTATTCGCAGTTGCTCCTCGAGTTTACCGGGGCCACCGTCGGACTTGCGGAAAGCAAGAAGCCGCCGCTCGCCGCCTTCGTCCCCCGCTCGCTCAACAAACGTGCCAAGCGCGTCGCGGCGCTGGCCATAGAAACCCGGGACTCGAACCCGGAGGCCCGTCACGCGCTGCGCGTCGCGCTCAAGCGCCTGCGCTACGCGCTCGAGTTCTTTGCCCCGCTGTTCCCGGCGCGGCGGATGCAGCGCTACCATCAGAGCGCGGCCGGACTGCTCGACCTGCTCGGCAGAATGAACGACATGGCCGTCGCCGAGCAGCTCGTCGTTCAGGCCCTGCCGGGTCACCACAGCGATCTCGTCCGCGCCTGGCTCGCCGGACGGACCGACCTGATGCTCGGCCAGCTCGAAGGGCTGCTGCGCGAGTTCCTCGACCATCAGCCGCCGTGGGAGGCTGGCTGAGCAGGCCAACAGCGCGTCCAGGCAGGACTGAAGAGGGTGCGCAGGTCCGGCACGAGCAACCACGGCTGATCGCCGTTCGGCCGCGGTCGCCCCGCGCACGCGCGAATCCCGAACGCCAGCCGCGAAGCGGAGACGCGCGAACCCGAGGGGCGCCCGCCGCGCTGCTGGCCCTCGCCCTGCTCGCCCTCGGCAAGTCGCCGGCGTCGGCCAGCGAGCTGCCGCTTGCGGTGAGTCGCGCACTGGCCGACGCCGGGATCCCGACGCGCTCAGTGTCGATCGTCGTGCAGAACGTCGAGGGCGGCCCGCCGCTGCTCAGCCACAACCCGCGGCAGGCGATGAATCCGGCGTCGGTGATGAAACTGGTCACCACCTACGCCGCGCTGGACATCCTCGGGCCGGCCTACACCTGGCGGACCGAGGTGTATGCCGACGGCCGACCGGCAGGAGGCCGGCTCGCCGGCAACCTGTACCTGCGCGGCAGCGGCGATCCCCGCCTCGATCTCGAGAAGTTCTGGCAGCTGCTCCGCCAGGTCCGCTCACGCGGCGTCAGCGAGATCGGCGGCGATCTGGTCCTTGACCGCAGCGCTTTCGCGCTGCCACAGCATGACCCAGGCGAGTTCGACAACGAGCCACTGCGTCCGTACAACGCCGGCCCCGACGCGCTGCTCATCAACTTCAGAAGCATCAGCCTGACGCTGCTGCCCGATCCGATCCGGCAGACCGTCGAGGTGCTCGCCAGCACGCCGGCCGAAGGCCTGCGCATCGACAACCGCCTGGTCGCCGGCCGTGAGGCCTGCGGCGACTGGCGCGAACAGATCAGGCCGTCGGTCAGCGGGCGGACGATCCAGCTCGCGGGAAGCCTTGCTGCAGCCTGTGGAGAGAAGGTGCTGCACCTCGCGCCATGGCCTGCGGACGTGCAGGTCGACAGCCTCTTCCGCGCGCTCTGGCGAGAACTCGGCGGCGCCTTCGCCGGCCAGGTGCGCGAAGGCCGCGTACCGCCGGAAGCGCAGCTGCTCGCCGCGCAGGACTCCCCTGCGCTCGGCGAGATCGTCCGCGACATCAACAAGCACAGCAACAACGTGATGGCCCGCCAGCTCTTCCTGAGCCTCGACGGCCAGCGACCGGCAACTCCCGACGGAGCGCGCCGGCAGATCGCTGCCTGGTCGCAGGCCAAGGGACTGAATCTGCCCGAACTCGTTCTCGACAACGGCTCGGGGCTGTCGCGCAGCGAGCGCATCTCGGCCGATGGGCTGGCGCAACTGCTGCGTGCCGCCTGGCGAAGCCCGGTGATGCCCGAACTGATCGCTTCGCTGCCGCTGGCGGGAGTCGATGGAACGCTGCGCAAGCGCCTCAACGAGGGCGGAGCAAACGGACGTGCGCACCTCAAGACCGGCTACCTCGAAGGCGTGCGCTCGATCGCCGGTTACCTCCTCGACCAGAGGGGCAGGCGCTGGATCGCCGTCTTCCTGATCAACGACCCGAAAGCCAGACTCGGCAAGCCGGCGATCGATGCCCTGCTGCTCTGGCTGGCCCAGCACTGATCGGCGGCGATTCCCGGGCAGTCGTCGCAGCCGACTGGGGATCGGCTGACCGCCCGCGCCCGCCCGGCAGACGATGCCCGACCGGCGATTCCTTCAGCGCTTCGGCGACGAGCGCCCGGATGGCCAGAGCGCACGCACCGCGTGCCCCCCTGGGTCCGGATGATCGTCATCATCGAGCGCCCGTGCTGCGCGGCAAAGTTCGAGCGTCGACTGCGCTCCGCGTTCGCGCAACAGACGCAGATGGTCGGGACGCCGCTTGCCGTACTCGACCGCCAGTCGATCCACCTGACCGAGCCAGGCGTCCTCGTCGGATTGGTCGGCAGTCCGCGCGTCCTCGGGCAGGCGGGTCTCCCAGACCTCGTAACGATAGGCGAACTTGGCCCAGTCGTAGAGCGACTCGGCGACCGCCCGACTCCCGGCCGTGTCGGCTTCGCTGCCGGTGCCGCGCAGGATGCGCAGGCTCGCGTTCGGATCGGCTCCGGCGTCGAGCAGGATGCCGATCATTCGCGTGTCCATGTTGACCACCGCCGTGAACAGCGGGGTAGACCCGTCGCTGCCGACGACGCCCGGGTTGGCGCCCAGCCGCAGCATCTCCCTGATGACCGCGTAGCGCTGCTTCCCCGGACAGAATTCGAGTTCACCGATCACCCGTTCGAGAATCGTCTCGCCAAGCTGATCGCAGCCATTGAGGTCGAAGCCGCTGCCCACCAGCTCGCGTAGTGCATCGAGGTCGCCAGCGCGCACACAGCACACCAGCCGGTCGATCGCCTTTTCCGCCTCGCACCACTGCCGTTTGCCGTCCTTCATCCGAAGCTCCGTGATCGATCCGGCTGGCCACTCATCGACCTCCGGCTGCCATCGCCTCGCCTTTTCCGTCGGCCGCCCCGTTGCTCGAGACGATCGCCCGTGGCTCTCCAGTTCAACCGCTTAACGGCACGGCAGCGCGCGGCTTTAGCCCGATCCCCGTCCTCTTCCGCAGCCGCGCCTTCAGCCGCCAGGTGTCTCGACGGCGACGCTGCGCAGGAAAGCTCCGAAGCGATCGGCAGTCATCGGCGGCCCGAAGAGATAGCCCTGCGCTTCGTCGCAGCCTCTGGCGCGCAGGAACGCGAGCTGTGCTTCGCTTTCGACCCCCTCGGCGATCGTCTGCAGGCCGAGGTTGTGAGCCAGGCTGATCATCGCCGAGACGATCGCCTCGTCGTCGGGGTCGGTCGACAGGTCGGCGACGAAGGAGCGGTCGATCTTCAGCTTGTGCACGCGGAAGCGCTTGAGGTAGCTCATCGACGAGTAGTCGGTTCCGAAGTCGTCGATCGACATGCGCACTCCGCGCTCGCGGAGCTTGTCCATCGTCTCGATCGCGGCCAGCGGGTTGTCCATCGCCACGCTCTCGGTCAGTTCGAGCTCGAGACATCCAGCCGACAGTTCCTCCTCGTCGAGGATTCGCGAAACCATCTGGGTGAGACTCGCCTGACGGAACTGTACCGCAGAAAGATTCACCGCGACGCTCGCCAGGGGCAGCCCGGCCCGTTACCAAATGCGCAACTGACGAACCGCCGTGCGCAGCACCCACTCGCCAATCGGCAGGATCAAGCCCGACTCCTCGGCGATCGGCACGAACTCGGCCGGCGGTACCGTCCCGAGTTCGGGGTGCTGCCAGCGCAGGAGGGCTTCTGCACCGACCAGCCGACGGTCGGCGATCGCGAACTGCGGCTGGAAGTGCAGGCGCAACTCGTCGTTGTCGAGCGCCCTGCGCAGATCGTTCTCGATCTGAAGCATGCGCGCCGAGCGCTCCTGCATCTCGGCGGTGAAGAAGCAGTAACCGTTGCGCCCGCTCTGCTTGGCGCGATACATCGCCGTATCGGCGCACATCGAGAGCACTTCGAAGCTGTCGCCGTCGGCCGGATACATGGCGATGCCAACCGACGCGGTCACGGTGAGCTCGTGTTGCTCGATGCGGTACGGCGGCGCGGTGATCTCGAGCAGCTTGGCGGCAACGTGTGCGGCGCCATCGGCATCGGTTTTCGGCAGGACGAGAATGAACTCGTCGCCGCCCAGGCGCGATACGGTGTCTTCGTCGCGTATCGCGTGGCGCAGGCGCTGGCCGACCTGGATCAGCAGTTCATCGCCGACGCGATGACCCAGAGAATCATTGATGTTCTTGAAACGGTCGAGGTCGAGGAACATCAGCGCCAACGGCTCGCGTCCACGATGCGCGCGACTCAGGTCGTGACGGAAGCGCTCGTCGAGCAGACTGCGGTTCGGCAGACCGGTCAGCGGATCATAGTGAGCGAGGCGCTGGATGCTCGCTTCCGCTTCCTTGTGCTGGGTGATGTCGATGAACGTACCAATGTAATGAGTCGTCACGCCTTCGCTCTGCACCCGGCTGATCGACAGCCATTCGGGATACACGCTGCCATCCTTGCGGCGATTCCAGATTTCCCCTTGCCAGTGCCCCTGCGCCTCGATCGCCGCCCACATCGCCTGGTAGAAACTCCGGTCGTGTCGGCCCGACGCCAGCAGCCGCGGATTGCTCCCCAACGCCTCTTCGGCCGAGTACCCGGTGATCCGCACGAAGGCCTGATTGACCATGACGATCCGGTATGCGGCGTCGGTGATCGCAATCCCCTCGCCGCCCTGCTCGAAAACCTTTGCCGCGAGCCGGAGCTGTTCTGCGGCCGCCTTTTCGGCGCTGATGTCCACGACCGTCCCGAGGTAACCGTCGATCTGGCCCTGCGCATCGCGCATCACCGTCACCGCGAGCCGGGCGGCAATTCGCCGGCCGTCCCTGCGCACCAGAGTGACCTCGCGCTGGTCGGTCACCCCGGTCGTCCGCACCTTGTAGACGAGCGCCGCGAAACCCGCCGCCTTCGGCTCACCGGAAGTCCCCGGGACCTGCCGGGCCATCGCCACGACCTCGCCGGCGTCGTGGAAGATCTCCGGCGTCACCTTGCCGACGACTTCGTCGGACCGGTAGCCGAGGATCGCCTCGGCGCAGGGATTGAACACGGTGATCATTCCCGCCCGGTCGGTCGCGACGATGCCGCAGGCTGCACTGGCCAGCACCGAGGCCTTGAGCGCCTCGCTCTCGCGCAGGGCCTGCGCAGCTTTCCGGCGAGCGGCGAGCAGCGCCGTGTTCTCCAGGGCGATCGCCGCGCTCGCCGCCAGGCCCTGCAGCAGGCAGACGTCGGTCTCGTCGAAGCCACCGGGCTTGTCGTGGATTTCGAGACAGCCGAGCAGTTCACCTCGGCGGTTGACGATCGGCACGTCGAGCAGATTCCCGAAACCGACCGCCTGACGCACCTCGGGAATCACCAGCGGATCGTGTGCGGCGTCGTTGCTCAGATGAAACTGCCTGGTCTGCAGCACCCGCCCGGGCACACCACGACCCGGCGGAAAGCGGTAGTCGACAGCCAGCAGGCGCTCGCCGCGCCGGTATTCGTCGAAGACGATTTCCCCGTTCTCGAGACGCCCGGCACCACCGCCGGTCGCGCCTGTGATCTTCAGCGCCGAATCGACGAGCCCGCTCAGGACGACCGGGATGTCCAGTTCCCGGTTGATCTCCTGCGTCGCTCCGGAGAGCATTTCCAGCTGCTGGCTGCGCCGCAGGAGCGCCTCCTCGGCCTTCTTGCGCTCACTGATGTTCATCGCCGTACCGACCGCGAGCACGGCTCGCCCACTCGCATCGCGTTGTGCCACCCGGCCACGGGTCTGCAGCCAGATGCCTTCTCCGGCGCGATTGACGATCTGGTGCTCGAAGCCGAACACCGCATCGCCGGGTCGCAGCGCTTCCCGGAAGCGCTCGATCAGCGCCGCCCGATCGTCGGGATGAACGAGTTCCATCAACTCGCCCGAATCCGCGGGGCCTTCGCCGTGAGCCAACCCGAGCAACTGGAGCATCGTCGCATCGTAGCGCAGGCGATCGTTCGCGATATCCAGCTCCCAGAAGACGAGTTGCGTCGCTTGGGTCGCCATGCGCAGCCGGGCCTCGGCGCTCTTGCGCTCGGTGATGTCGCGGACCAGGGTGATGAAGCGCGGGCCATCGCCACGGCGCGCCGCCTTCCGGGCAATCGACAGCTCGAACCAGTGCCGCCCGTCGGGCAGGCGAAGGCGCACCTGGCGGCCGACCGAATGACCGTGCTCGTGCGCCTCGTTCAAGGCCTCGAAGCAGACCGTGGCGGCCTCGGGCGGGAGGAACTCGGACAGGCGCCGGCCGATCAGCTCGTCGAGCGAAACTCCGAGCAGCACCTCGCTCTTCGGTGAATGATAGGCGTAGTAGCGTCCGTCGAGCCCGACCTCGAAGATCAGGTCGGGAATCGCCCCGAGCGTCGCGGCGAGCTGCTCGGTGCGCTGGCGGACGACCCGCCGCAGGGTCAGCACCCAGAGCAGCAGCAGCATGCCGATAACGCTGCCGGCCAAGAGCGCGTAGCCGAGGTGGCGAGCGAGCGGCAGTGAAGTCAGCGAAGTTCCCATCCACTTGTCGCGCAGCGCGCGTTCCTCGTCGGCGCCGATGCTCGCGAAACCCTCGCTCAGCAGGGCCATCGTCTGCTCATCGCCCTTGCGCACGGCCCGATGGAATTCGCCGGTGTACAGGATGAACGCCCGGTTGAAGACCTGCTCGGCGTTCTTCCGATAGAGGAGGTAACGCGCCGGAGGGTCGTCGAGGCAGAACACGCGGACACTGCCTTCGAGCGCAGCGGCGACCAGCGACTCGTAGCTCGGGAAGGTCTCGACGGTATGGATTCCGCCGCCGGCGAGCCTCTCGACGCAGGCGTCGCCGGCCTTGGCGCCTACCAGAAAGCCGCGCAAGGTGGCCAGATCGACGATCCCGCCGACGCTCGAATGCGTGTAGATCGACACCGGGATCTTCTCGTACGGAGGCGAGAAGTCGAGCGTCTGCTCGCGCGATGGGGTCCTGAAGACCGTATCGATGACTTCCGCCTGCCGGTCGGCGATCCGCTGCTGGGCGATCAGCCAGTCGCTGCCGAGCAGCTTGACGCGCACCCCGGTCTTCCGCGCCCAGAGATCCCAGAGGTCGACGAGATAGCCGGCGAGCCCGCCGTCGCCGTCCCTGTAGACGAACGGCGGGTAGTTGTCATCGATGGCCACGGTGAGCACCGCCGGCCTCGCCGCGGTCGCGGGGACGCCAGCCAGCAGCAGGACCAGCGAAACGAGCAGGCCCCCGGCGAAGCGGCGCAATCGGGAGGTCATCGCGGCAGCCCGGCAGGTCCCCGGCGGGCAACGATCCGGCGGGATCGCGGCGGCCGCTTCAGCGAACCCCGACCGGCCGGCGATCGGCGAGCGCGAGCCAGCCACGAATCACCCGATAGGCGACCCACAGCCCGAGCACCACGATCAGCAACCAGGCGAGCGGGATGCCGATGAGCGTGACGATCAGCAGGCCATAGACCACAAGCCAAGCGAAGGTGAACCAGAAGGTGCGAATCTGCCAGCGGAAATGACTGTCGAGCCAGCTTCCCTCGACTTCGCCGCGTTTCCAGTAATTCAGCACGACGGCGACCAGCGACGGAACGCCGAAGACGAAGGCGCCGGCGACCGTCGCCGCGCCGAGCACTCCGACGAGGACGGCGAGCGCGTGCAGGCCGTAGATCACGTGGCACCAGGCGCGAGCGCCCTCGAGATCACGCTCCGGAATCAGATCGTTGCCCATCTCCTCCTCCCCCATCGCGCATTTCGCTACCCTCCGGAAGGGTTCGAGCAGCCGGCCCCGTCCGCCCGGTCGATCACAGGCCGAGTTCTCCCCACAGCGAATCGACACGCTGGCGGACCGCCGGATCCATGACGATCGGCCGGCCCCATTCGCGACTCGTCTCGCCAGGCCACTTGTTGGTCGCGTCGATGCCCATCTTGCTCCCCAGACCGGCTACCGGGCTGGCGAAGTCGAGATAGTCGATCGGCGTGCTCTCGGCGATCAGCGTGTCGCGCGCCGCATCGACGCGCGTGGTCATCGCCCAGATCACTTCCTTCCAGTCGCGGACATCGACGTCGTCGTCGACGACGATGATCAACTTCGTGTACATGAACTGGCGCAGGAAGCCCCAGACGCCGAACATCACGCGTTTCGCGTGCCCCGGGTACTGCTTGCGGATGCTCACCGTCGCCAGCCGGTACGAGCAGCCCTCGGGCGGCAGGTAGAAGTCGACGATCTCCGGAAACTGCTTCTGCAGCAGCGGCACGAACACCTCGTTGAGCGCGACGCCGAGCATCGCCGGTTCGTCGGGTGGCTTGCCGGTATAGGTGCTGTGATAGATCGGGCTGGCGCGCATCGTCAGCCGCTCGACGGTGAACACCGGAAAGCGCGCCTGTTCGTTGTAATACCCCGTGTGATCGCCGTACGGGCCCTCGAGCGCGGTCTCGGACGGATCGATGAAGCCTTCGAGGACGATCTCCGCCGACGCCGGCACCTGCAGGTCGCAGCCGAGGCAGTTCACGACCTCGGTCTTCGCGCCGCGCAGCAGGCCGGCGAACTGGTACTCGCCGAGCGTGTCGGGAACCGGCGTCACCGCCGCGAGCATCGTCGCCGGATCGGCGCCAAGCGCCACGGCGACCGGAAAACGCTCGCCCGGTCGCTGCAGGCAGTGATCGCGGAAGTCGAGCGCACCGCCACGATGCGCCAGCCAGCGCATGATCAGGCGGTTCGGCCCGAGCAGCTGCTGTCGGTAGATGCCGAGATTCTGGCGCGGCTTGTGCGGACCGCGGGTGACCGTCAGCCCCCAGGTGATCAGCGGCGCCGCGTCGCCCGGCCAGCAGGTCTGGATCGGCAGGCTGGCGAGATCGACGTCGCGTCCCTCGCGAACCACCTCCTGGCACGGCGCCGACGAGCGCAGGCGTGGGGCCATGTGCAGCACCTGCCGGAGGACCGGCAACTTCTCCCAGGCGTCCCTGAGCCCCCTGGGCGGTTCGGGCTCCTTGAGATAGGCGAGCAGCTTGCCCACCTCGCGCAGCGCGGCGACCGACTCCTGCCCCATGCCGAGGGCCACCCTCCGCGCCGTGCCGAACAGATTGCCGAGCACCGGAATGGCGTGACCGCGCGGCTTCTCGAAGAGCAGTGCCGGCCCGCCGGCGCGCAGCACGCGATCGCAGATCTCGGTCATCTCTAGACGCGGATCGACCTCACGGGCGACGCGCCGAAGTTCGCCGATCGTCTCGAGTTGGGCGATGAAGTCGCGCAGGTCGCGGTAGTTCATGGGCAGCGGCTGGAGCCGGCCTATCGGAGGCGATACGCGTAATGGCAGGCGACACAGGGCGCGGTCAGCGAGGGCAGCGCGGCGATCGTCCTTTCCCGGTCGCCAGTCGCCGCAATGCGCGCGAAGTCATTCGCCGCCTGGTGTCCCTCGATGCCGATCCGGTGCATCTCCGGCGGCATCTGCGGTCCGGGTCGCGCGTCGAACGGCAGCGTGCGGTGCTTGCCCATCGCCGCGAAACCCAGTTCCTTTTCGGCCAGTTCGCCGGCTTCCTTGAGCTTCCCAGCGGCGACCAGGTCGAGGATCCCGTTGATCGCGAGCAGGTTTGCGCGCATATCGGCGCGCAGCGTCGCTGCGGCCTCGGCCGAAAGCGGCGCGAGCTGGCGCGTGTCCTCGGCGGCCGGCACGGCGCCGGCAAGGACGATCGACGAGAGAAAAAGCCAGGCTTTCATTGGACGACTCCGTGGCTCATGAGGAAATCGGCGGCAATCCCGGCGAAGACGCTGGCACCGAACCAGTTGTTGTGCCGGAAAGCCGTGAAGCAGCGCTGCGGATCGCGGTCGCGGATCAGCGTGTAATGGTAGCCGGCGATCGCCGCGGCGACCGCCAGCCCGGCATGGAAAGGCACGCCGAGACCGACGCGACTGCCGGTCCAGCCGATCAGTGCGAGCGCCAGCACATAGCAGATCATCACCGCGGCGACGTCGGCGCGACCGAAGGTGATCGCCGAAGTCCGGATGCCGATCCTCAGGTCGTCGGCGCGGTCGACCATCGCGTACTCGGTGTCGTAGGCGATCGCCCAGAAGACGTTGGCGAGCAGCAGCCACCCGGCTTCGGCGGGCACCTTGCCGAGTTCGGCCGCGTAGGCCATCGGGATGCCGAAGCCGAAGGCGACTCCAAGATAGGCCTGCGGAACGGCCAGGAAACGCTTGGTCAGCGGGTAGCTGACCGCGAGGAACAGCGCCGCCCCGCAGAGCCCGGCCATCAGCGCGCTGCGCAACGGCCAGACGACGAGCGCCGCGCAGACGACGAGAACGAAAAAGAGGACCAGTGCCTCGCGCGGCGAAACGCGGCGCGCGGCCAGCGGCCGGTCGCTGGTCCGCGCGACGTGAGGGTCGAAACGACGGTCGGCGAAGTCGTTGATCACGCACCCCGCCGAGCGCATCAGCACCGTCCCGAGTGTGAAGATCCAGACGACGAGCCAGTCCGGCCGGCCGAGTGCCGACAGCCACAACGCCCAGAGCGTCGGCCAGAGCAGCAGCAGGATGCCGATCGGCTTGTCGAGACGCATCAGGCGCTCATAGAGGTCGATCCGCTCGCGCAGGGATTTCCCCGAAAGTCTCATGGCCAGCATTCTACCCCGACTGGCCGTGGTCGAAGCCGGCCAGGAGTGCTACGATTGCCGCAGGCACGTTGACCGGAATCAGGCCTCGCGCCGCAGGGATCGCGATGACCGCGTTCCTGCCGGGCGCCACGCTGCCGGCCGGCCGTGCAACCCTTTCAGCAATCGATCCCCCACCGATGATCGTCCTGTTCACTGATTTCGGGATCGACGACCCCTACGTCGGGCAGATGAAGGCGTCGCTGCTGCGCCACGGCAAGCGCAGTGTGCCGATCGTCGACCTGCTGCACCGCGTGCCGGACTTCGCTCAGCGGGCCGGCGCGCACCTCCTCGCCGCGCTGCAGCAGAGCTTCGATCCGGGGACGGTCTTCCTCGCCGTCGTCGACCCCGGAGTCGGTGGCGACCGGCCAGCGGTCGTCGTCGAAGCCGATGGAAGGATCTTCGTCGGTCCGGACAACGGCCTGCTCGCCGTCGTCGCCGCGCGCGCCGGGGCACTGCGCGTCTGGCGTATCGTCTGGCGACCCGACTCGCTGTCCGCCTCGTTCCACGGCCGCGACCTGTTCGCGCCACTGGCCGCGCGCATCGCCGCCGGCGAATGGCCGGCAGCGGCGCTCGAGGAACGCCACGGGCTGGAATGCGTCCTGCCCGCTGCCGACCTGCCCGAGGTCATCTACATCGACCATTACGGGAACGCGATGACCGGAATCAGGGCCGAACGGCTTCCTTGCGAGAACGCCCTGGTCTTCGGCGCGGCGCGCATCGCGCACGCGCGCGTCTTCGCCGAGGCGGCACCGGGCCAGCCCTTCTGGTACGCGAACAGCATCGGCCTGGTCGAGATCGCGGTCGCTCGCGGCAGCGCGGCGGCAACGCTGCAGCTCGCCGTCGGGTCGGCCGTCGCCTTTGCGCTCTGAGGCCATCCGGAAACCGCCGGCCGGCTACCGCCAGTCGCCCCTGAGCCCGGCGACGATCTGCTGCAGGTTTTCGGGGGTGGCCATCGGCGGCGCGACCGGCGGGCCCACGACGAGCGCGATCTTCGAGAACATCCCGCGACGCAGCGGCCGGGTCATCGCCGGCCCGTCCTTGCGGCTGAAGAAGCTGCCCCACAGGCCCTGCAGAGCCATCGGGATCACCGGCACCGGTGTGCGCTCGACGATCCGCTGGACGCCCGGGCGGAACGGATAGAGCTCGCCGGTGTCGGTGATCCGCCCTTCGGGGAAGATCGCCACGAGTTCGCCGGCTTCGAGAGCACGGGCGACCTCCTCGAACGCCGCCTCCATCATCGCCGCGTCTTGCCTGGCCGGAGCGATCGGAATCGCGTGCATGTGGCGGAAGACGATGCCGATCAGCGGGGTGCGGTAGATCCGGTGATCCATCACGAAGCGGATCGGCCGCCGGCTCGCTGCGGCGATGACCAGCGGATCGACGAAGCTGACGTGGTTGCAGATCAGGATCGCCGGGCCTTCGTCGGGGATGTTCTCGATACCGCTGTTCCTGAGCCGGTAGAACGAGTGCACCAGCAGCCAGGCGACGAAGCGCAGCATGAACTCGGGAACGAGGCTGTAGATGTAGATCGCCACGGCCGCGTTGCACACCGCGGCGACGCCGAACAGCGCCGGAATCGTCAGGCCGTCGCCGAGCAGTCCGGCGGCGGCCAGCGATCCGACGACCATGAACAGCGCGTTGAGGATGTTGTTCGCGGCGATGATCCGCGCGCGCTGTTCGGGCGCGCTGCGCAACTGGATCAGCGCGTACAGCGGAACGATGAAGAAGCCGCCGAACAACCCGAGCGCGAGCAGGTCGAACAGCACCCGCCAGGTCTCGTGCCGGGCGAGCAGGTCGACCAGCTGCAGAGGCGCTCCTGCGGGCAGCACGCCGGGCGACGCGAACGCGATGTCGATGCCGAACAGCGTCAGGCCGATCGACCCGAAAGGGACGAGACCGATCTCGACGTGCCCCGAGGAAAGCCTCTCGCAGAGCAGCGAGCCGAGGCCGACGCCGACGGTGAACACGGCGAGCAGCAGGGTCACCGAACTCTCGCTGCCGCCGAGGACGTTCTTCGCGTAGGCCGGAAACTGGGCGAGAAATAGCGCCCCGTAGAGCCAGAACCAGGAGATGCCGAGAATCGACAGGAAGACCGTGCGGTTCTCGCGCGCGAAGCCGATGTTCCGCCAGGTCTCCGCGAGGGGGTTGAGGCCGACGACGAGGTCGGGGACCGGAGCCGGGGCAGCCGGAATCCCGCGACTGCACAGGTAACCGAGTCCCGCGACGACGAGGCCGGCGTAGGCGACCCAGTTCGGATGCCCCGCGGCGCCGGCGAGCAGCCCGCCGCAAAGCGTGCCGACGAGAATCGCGACGAAGGTGCCGGCCTCGACGAGCGCGTTGCCGCCGACGAGTTCGTCCTCGCGCAGGTGCTGCGGCAGGATCGCGTACTTGACCGGCCCGAAGAGCGTCGAGTGCAGCCCGAGCAGGAACAGCCCAGCGAGCAGCAGTGGCAGACTGTGCAGCGAGAAGCCGCACCAGGCGACGGCCATGATGACCATCTCGAGCAACTTGACGAGGCGCGCGAGCCTCGCCTTGTCGTACTTGTCGGCGAGTTGCCCGCAGGTCGCCGAGAAAAGGAAGAACGGCAGGATGAAGATGCCGGCAGCCAGGTTGGTGAGCACCTCGGGGCGCAGCTCCGTCCAGCTCGCCGCCTGGAAGGTCAGCAGAACGACGAGCGCATTCTTGAACAGGTTGTCGTTGAATGCGCCGAGGAACTGGGTGGCGAAGAACGGGGCAAAGCGGCGGGTCCTGAGCAGGCTGAACTGGGAACTCATGCGGTTCTCCTTTCAAGGAAGGCGCTGGTCTCGAAGATCGCAGGGGCGAAGCGGTGCCCCCCGAGGACAGGTGTCGCCCGAGCACGAAATCGAAGACCAGCGGGTCGGGCCGACGAATCGGCTCGAAGCACGGAAGCGTCGGACCGGCCGTCCTCGCCGTGGACGCGGGCGAAGCCAAGGAGCAGCAACTTCGCCCCGCGCTTCAGCCGGGCGACGAAGTTGCCCATCCGCTCGACCTGGCTGTCGTCCCCGTGCCCGGCGCGCAAGGCACGCCCCGCGTCATGCATGCTCCTCGAGATAGTCGAGCACCCGGCGCAGCGAATCGGCGAGCAGCGCCTTGTCGATCCAGAAATACACTTCCCGGCCGACTTTCTCGGAGAGCAGCACGCCCGAATCACGGAGCGTCTTCAGGTGATGTGCGACCGTCGACCGGGCGAGCGTGCCGGCGCCGGCGATCTGCGCGACGTTGAGACGTTCGCCGGGCTCGAAGAGCAGCAGGATGCGCTGGCGATGCTCGTCGCCGAGTGCCGCGAAGACCTGCGAAGTCCCCCGCCATTCAGCGGGGATTGCCTCTCCGAATTCGAATTTCATTGTCGGCCTCATCTGACGATCGGCGACGCACCGGGCGATATGACGACAAGTGTAGTTATATGACCCGACCTGTCAAGCCCGACGCTGGTCCCGCTCGGCGAGACCAGCGTCGGCACGCGCTGCGCGCTCGGGGCTGCTTCGGGCCTGGTCGCCGGCAGGCCCTCGGCGAGCGCCGAGGAGAGGCCCTCCGTCGATCGCCGAAGGGTCGGCTGAGCCGGCCGGTCTTCTCAAGCGCCGAGCAGTTCCTCACGTGTGCCGAGCCAGCGCCGCAGATGGCGCGTCGCACGTTCGGGCTCCTCGCGCAGCAGCTGCACCGCGGTCGCCCGCGCCAGGTCGACGAGGTCGGCGTCGGCTTCGAGGTCGGCGTAGCGCAGGAGTGGAACCCCGGCCTGCCGGCTCCCGATGAACTCGCCCGGGCCGCGCAGCCGCAGGTCCTGGCGGGCGATCTCGAAGCCATCGGCGTGTTCGAAGATCACCCTCAGCCGCGCCCTCGCCGCCGCCGACAGCGGCGGCTGGTAGAGCAGCACGCAAAGCGACTCGCCGGCACCGCGCCCGACACGGCCGCGCAGCTGATGCAGTTGCGCGAGGCCGAAGCGCTCGGCGTGCTCGATGACCATCAGGCTGGCGTTCGGCACATCGACGCCGACTTCGATCACCGTCGTCGCGACGAGCACGTCGATCCCGCCGGCCGAGAAGGCGTCCATCACCGCCGCCTTCTCATCGGCGTGCAGGCGGCCATGAACGAGCCCGATGCGCAGTTCGGACAGTTCCTCGCTGAGCACCGCGTGCGTGTCGAGCGCCGGCTGCAGATCGAGCGCCGCCGATTCCTCGATCAGCGGGCACACCCAGTACGCCTGACGCCCGGCCGCGGCGACCGAGCGCAGCGCGGCGATCACTTCGCCGCGGCGGCCGTCCGAAAACAGCCGCGTGCGCACCGGCGACCGGCCCGGCGGCAACTCGTCGATCACCGACACGTCGAGGTCACCACAGTAGCTCATCGCCAGAGTCCGCGGAATCGGGGTCGCGGACATCATCAGCTGGTGCGGATGGTCCCCCTTGCGCCGCAGTTCGAGCCGTTGCGCGACGCCGAAGCGATGCTGCTCGTCGATGATCACCAGCCCGAGGCGCGAAAAATCGACGCTGTCCTGGATCAGCGCGTGCGTACCGACGACGAGGTCGGCGGCCCGCGCAGCCTCCCGCTGGCGCTCGCGCTTGGCCCTGCCGCCGCCCTCGCCGGTGAGCAGCAGCACGCCGACGTCCAGCGGTTCGAGCCAGGCACTGAGCTTCGCGAAGTGCTGCGCGGCGAGGATCTCGGTCGGCGCCATGAACGCCGTCTGGTAGCCGGCTTCGATCGCCTGGCATGCGGTGATCGCCGCGACGATCGTCTTGCCGCAACCGACGTCGCCCTGCAGCAGACGCTGCATCGGCGAGCGGCAGGCGAGGTCGGCAGCGATCTCGTCGACCACGCGCTGCTGCGCGGCGGTCAGCGCGAAAGGCAGCGCCGCGCGCAGGCGTGAAGCCAGCCGGCCACTGCCCTGCAGCGCCGGCGCGAGTTGCTCGCGGCGCGAAAGGTAGCCCCGGCGCAAGGCGATCTGCTGCGCGAGGAGCTCGTCGAGCTTGATCCGTCGCCACGCCGGGTGGCTGCGTTCGCCGAGCGCGATCGGCGGCGTCTCCGGCGGTGGCGAATGGACGAGGCGCAGCGCATCGGCCAGCGCCGGCAGCGAATGCTCGCGGCACCAGTCGGCGTCGAGCGAGTCGCCGAGGTCCGCCTCGGCCAGCGCGCGAGCGATCAGGCTGCGCAGCGCCGTCTGGCCGAGGCCGGCCGTCGTCGGGTAGACCGGCGTCAGCGCCTCCGGCAGCGGGGAGTCGCCGGCGACGATACGCAGTCGCGGATGGATCATCTCCGGCCCGCGGACGCCAAAGCGCACCTCGCCGAAGGCGCGCACGCCCGACCCTTGGTCGCGGGCCGTTTCGAGCGCCCGCTGCTGGCTGCCGTAGAAGCTCAGGAAGCGCAAGTCGAGCAGCCCGCTGCCGTCGTCGATGCGCACGACGAGTTCTCGCCGGCGCGCGCTGCGGGTGACCACGTCGACGATCCGGCCCTCGACCTGGACCGGCCCGCCGGCAGGCGCTTCGGCGATCGGAGTGAGCTGCGTCTCGTCTTCGTAGCGCAGCGGCAGGTGGAGGACGAGATCGTCGCGCCGCTGCAGGCCCAGCTTGTACAGCCGTTTGAGGATCGCCGGCGGCGCTGCGATCTCCTCCCCGTCGGGCATCAGCCGTCGAGGACCATCACCGCGTCGGCCTCGACCAGCGCGCCGCGCGGCAGCGCAGCGACCCCCACCGCCGCACGGGCCGGGAACGGCTCGAAAAAGTAGCAGGCCATCACTTCGTTGAACGTCGTGAAGTTGACGAGGTCGGTAAGATAGACGTTGAGCTTGACGACGTCGGCCAGCGTACCGCCGGCCGCCTCGGCGACCGCCTTGAGGTTCTCGAAGACGCGAACGATCTGCGCGTCGATGCCGTCGACCATTTTCATCGTCGCCGGATCGAGGCCGAGCTGACCCGAGATGTACACGGTATCGCCGACCCTGACTGCCTGCGAGTAGGTGCCGATTGCCGCCGGCGCGTGCGGCGTCGAAATGATCGTTCTGGTCATCATCCTGTCCCCTGGAATGTCTCTGTCAACGAAGGAGAATATTAAATGAGCGCTGCGCTGATCGCCAATCTCGAGAAGCTCATCGGCGGCTCGCGCGACGGGGCGCTGCTGCGCTATTCGCTGGGCAACGAACACCTCAAGGCCGGCGACCCGGGACGCGCCGTCGCGCGCCTGCGCGAAGCGCTCGAACGGGACCCTCACTACTCGGCAGCGTGGAAGCTGCTCGGCAAGGCGCTGGCTGAAAGCGGACAGCCCGGCGAGGCGCTGCGCGCCTACGAGCAGGGCATCGAGGTTGCCGAAGCGAAGGGGGACCTGCAGGCAGCCCGCGAAATGAGCGTCTTTGCCCGACGCCTGCGCCGGCAACTGTCCGAAGCCGGCTCCTGAGCCGGAGCTCTGGCAGCAGGTCGCGGGGAAGCAGCGCGACGGCACGCGAGAGCCGCCCGACGGGCTCAGGGTTGTGCCGGGCGCAGCTTCTGGACTGTCGTCTCGATCCCCTGTGCCTTGAGCTTGCGGCGAACCTCGTCGGCCTCGGCACGGGTCCGGAACGGACCGATCTGCAGCAGTGCTTCGACGTTCGACGGAATCCCTTCGCTGGCCAGGCTCGCCTGGAGCTCCTGAGCGCGGCTCGCGTCGCCGACGACGCCCGACTGCAGCGTGTGTCCCGACAACGGGCGTGGCACAGCGGTGGCCGGCTGCGCCGCCGTGGCGGCGCTGGACTCGGCAACCGCCGATCGCGCATCGCTGACCGCTGGAACCGCTTGCGGTGCAGGCGCCGCGCCAGTGCTCGCCGCGTCCGCAACGGCCGACTCGACCGGGCCGCTCGCAGGCTCCTTCTTCCTGACCGGTACTGGCTCGGTGAATTCGCGGGCAACGGCGGGCTCCTGACCCGAACCCGGGTCTTCGACGAGCAGCACGACGACCAGCAGCGCGCTGGCCAGTACGCCGGCCGCGGCCATCCGCCCGAGCAGACGCCGTCTGAGTTCGGACAAGCCCCCGTCATCGCCGCCGGCCCGTTGAGAAAGGGGGCGAGCCGGTAAGACGTCGGCCCATGCGCGCAGCCATCGGGGCTTCCTCACCGCACCCGTCTCCATCGCCTAGCGCGAACCGCTCTCGAAACCCTCGCGGCGGTTGCGCGCCAGCGCCACGACGAGGTCGGCCTCGGCGCGGGCGATCCCGCAGCGGTGGGCGATCGCCGTCGCGTCGTGTCCCTGGATGGCCATGTGCATCGCCTCCTTGTACAACGGCGAAGCGCCCTGTGTCGAACTGGCCACCTGGGCTGCCTGGCGCCGCAGGTCCTCGCGCGCGGCGAGCACTTCGCCGCGCAGTTCGTCGACCTCACCGCGCAGCAGGTAGAGTTCGCGCTGCAGCGCGTCGATCACCGCCTTCCCGGGCACTTCGGGCGGCGGCTCGTTCCAGGGGAAGTCGGTGCGCGCGGGTTCGGCGACTGGCGGTGGCAAATCGGCGGCCGTCGGAGCCGCGGACGATCCTGCCGGGAACGCGGCTTCAGACGGCTGGTCCGGCGATGCCGCCGGCGCTTCGGGCTGCTGGATCGCCGCGTAGGCGGCCACGGCCGACTGCGCAGCGAGCGACGGCCTCGGCTCGGCCCGACGCTGCAGGCGCCGCATGCGCACGTAGAGCACGACGATGTACAGCACGAGCAGCGCGATGATCGCCAGCAGACCTTCGCGCCAGCCCGGACTGCCAAGTATCTCCGGATCCATGAGCTGCCCTGGTGGCGGTTTTCCCGCGGACATTATGCCAGACTGGCGCCTGCGCAGCGGCCGCAGGGGACGCCGTGAGGCGGGCCGGAAACCGCCAGCGTGGGGTGCGCCGGTAGCCGGCGAAGCGTCTCGACCGACACGGCAAAAAGGGCCTCGCCCGGACACCGGACGAGGCCCCCTTCACTGCCGGGGACGGATCAGTGGAGCGCCTCGAACAACCCGGCCGCACCCATGCCGGTGCCGATGCACATGGTCACCATTCCCCAGCGCTGCCGCGTACGCTGCAGGCCGTGGACCAGCGTCGCGGTACGGATCGCGCCGGTCGCGCCGAGCGGATGGCCCAGCGCGATCGCTCCGCCGAGCGGATTGACCTTCGCCGGATCGAGGTCGAGCGTCCGGATCACCGCTAACGCCTGCGCCGCGAAAGCCTCGTTGAGCTCGATCCAGTCGACTTCGTCCTGGCGGATCCCGGCCTTGCCGAGAACCCTGGGAATCGCCTCGACCGGACCGATGCCCATGATCTCGGGCGCGACACCAGCCACCGAGAAGCCGGCAAAGCGCGCCAGCGGCCGGAGGTCGAACTGACGGAGGATCTTCTCCGAAACGACGAGGACGGCGGCGGCTCCGTCGGACATCTGCGAACTGTTGCCGGCGGTCACCGTTCCGCGCGCGGCAAACACCGGACGCAGCCTGGCGAGCCCCTCGACGCTGCTGTCGCGGCGCGGTCCCTCGTCGTCCCTGGCCAGGTATTCCCTGACGCTGACTTCGCCGGTGGCCAGATTCGGCACCCGCGCGCTGACCGGATACGGCGAGATCTCGGCGCTGAAGTGGCCGGCGTCGATCGCCGCACACGCCTTCCGGTGCGAAGCGACGGCAAAGGCGTCCTGGTCCTCGCGCGAGACCTTCCACTGCTCGGCGACCTTCTCGGCGGTTATGCCCATCCCGAAGCCGATCGCGTGGTTTTCTTCCTTCGCGAAGATCGCCGGGTTGAAGGCGATCTTGTTGCCCATCATCTGGTTCATCAGCGACATCGTCTCGGTGCCACCGGCAATCATCACGTCGGCTTCGCCAAGGCGGATCCGGTCGGCGGCCATCGCCACGGTCTGCAGCCCGGAAGCGCAGAAGCGGTTGACGGTCATTCCCGGAACGCTGTTCGGCAAGCCGGCGAGCAGCACGCTGATCCGCGCGACGTTCATCCCCTGCTCGGCTTCGGGCATCGCGCAGCCGACGATCACGTCCTCGACGAGCGCGGGGTCCAGCCCGGGCGCCTGCGCGATCACCGAACGGATCGCGTGCACGAGCATGTCGTCGGGCCGGACGTGCCCGAGCATCCCCTTGCGCCGCCCGACCGGTAGACGGGTCGCGGCGACGATATACGCTTCCTGAATCTGTTTGCTCATCCTCTGTTCTCCTTGCTCGCTCAGTTGCGCAACGGCTTGCCGGTTTCCAGCATGTGCCGGATTCGCTGCTGGGTTTTTGGGTTCTTCAGCAGGTCGACGAAGAGCTTGCGCTCGACGGTCAGCAGCCACTGTTCATCGACCAGCGATCCGGTCTCGACGTCGCCACCGCACAGCGCCGTCGCCGCCGCCCTGGCCACGGCGTAATCGTGCGCCGAAATCATCCCGCCTTCCTTCATGTTGGCGAGCATCAGTTCGCAGTTGGCAATCCCGGTTCTTCCCGCGACCTTGATCCCGCGCGGCGAAAGGCGCGGGTAGTAACCCGCCTCGGCGAGGCCGCGTGCCTCGCGCAGCGCGACGTAGAGCAGTTCGTTGGCATTGAAGACGATCCGGTCGGTGTCGACGGCGAAACCGAGTTCCCTGGCTTCGGCACCGCTCTTCGAGACCGTGGCCATGGCGATCGTCGTAAACGCCGGCTGGATGAACTCGAAGGGGTCGTTGCCCGCGGTCTTCGCCGCCAGCTGCGCGGCGCGAACCGCGAACTCCTTGCAGCCCCCTCCGGCGGGAATCAGGCCGACTCCGGCCTCGACGAGACCGATGTAGCTCTCGAGCGCGATGACCCGCTTGGCGGCGTGCATCAGGAACTCGCAGCCGCCACCAAGGGCCATCCCCTGGACCGCGGCGATCACCGGTACGCTGGCGTACTTGAGCGCCATCGACGTGTTCTGGAACTCGGCGACGTACTGCTCGAGCAGTTCGAAGTCGCCCACGGCGATCGCCTCGGCGACCTCCTTGAGGTTCGCCCCGAACGCGAACGGCGCCTCGTGCCAGAGGACCAGCCCCTTGAAACCGGCCTCGGCGCGCGCGACGGCTTCCTGCATGCCGACGATCACCTCACGGCCGAGCGTGTGGTTGCGCGATTTGACGCTGACGATGGCGATCTCCGCGTCGATCTGCGGCAAGGTCCACAGCCGGACGCCCTCGTTCTCCCAGACGGTCGCACCGGCGACGGCCTTCTCGCCGAGCACCCGCTCGGGGAAGATCTGGCGCTGATAGACCGGCAGCGCCGAGCGCGGTTCGAACGCGTCGCGGCTCGCCGAATACGAACCCTGCGCGGTGTGCACGCCTTCCGCCGCGACCCGCCCGAAGACCCACGCCGGCAGCGGCGCGTCGCTCATCGCCCTGCCGGCTTCGACGTCGGCCCTGACGGCCTCGGCGATCACCGGCCAGCCCGCCGCCTGCCAGGTCTCGAAAGGCCCTTGCGCCCAGCCGAACCCCCAGCGCATGGCGAAGTCGAGATCGCGGGCATTGCTGGCGATCTCCGCGAGATGGAACGCCGTGTAGTGGAAGATGTCGCGGAAGATCGCCCAGAGGAACTGCGCTTGCGGATGCTCGCTGGCGCGCAGTTGGGCGAACTTCTCGGCCGGATTGCGGTTCTTGAGGATCGCCAGGACCGCCGGGTCGATTTCGCCGGCGCTGTCGCGGTAATCCTGGAGAGCGAGGTCGAGCACGCGGATCGTCCGCCCGTCCTTGCGGAAGATGCCACCGCGCGTCTTCTGTCCGAGAGCACCCTTGGCGATCAGTGCCGCGAGCCAGCCCGGAACGCCATAGTGACGGTGCCACGGATCGCCGGCCAGCGTGTCCTGCATCGTCTTGACCACGTGGGCCAGCGTGTCGAGCCCCACGACGTCGGCGGTGCGGTACGTCGCGCTCTTCGGACGGCCGATGATCGGCCCGGTCAGCGCGTCGACGACGTCGAAGCCGAGGCCCAGCCGCTCGGTGTGGTGCATCACCGCGAGCATCGAGAAGACGCCGACCCGGTTGGCGACGAAGTTCGGCGTGTCGAGCGCGCGAACGATGCCCTTGCCAAGGCGCGAAACGAGCCAGGACTCGAGGTCGTCGAGCAGCGCCGGCTCGGTGTTGCGCGTCGCGATCAGCTCGACGAGGTGCATGTAGCGCGGCGGGTTGAAGAAATGGATCCCGCAGAAGCGCGGGCGCAGCGCCTCGGGAAGCGCCTCGGCGAGCCGGTTGATCGACAGGCCCGAAGTATTCGAGGCGATGATCGCGTCGGGCGAAACGAAGGGAGCGATCTTCCGGTAGAGGTCGTCCTTCCATTCCGTCTTCTCGGCGATCGCCTCGATGATCAGATCGCAGCCCCGCAGGCGATCGAGATGCTGCGCGTAGTTGGCGGCGTCGATGTAAGCGACCCGATCCTTCGTGGCCAGCGGCGACGGCTCGAGTTTGCGGAGCGCGTCGATGGCCTTGCGGACGATCCCGTTGGCGTCGCCCTCCTTTGCCGGAAGGTCGAAAAGCACCACCGGAACTTCGGCATTCGCGAGGTGCGCGGCGATCTGCGCGCCCATCACGCCCGCCCCGAGTACGGCGGCCTTGCGTACGATGAAGTTGCTCAAGCTGTCCTCCTGATGTTGGCTGATCCGTGTTCGTCGGGCTGCACCCCGGAGCAGCTCTGCGGTGAGCGCTCAAACGAACGTTTGAATTATACGCTTGCTGGACTTTGCGTCAAGTGGAGCAGACTCCCCGGGGAGGGCTTTTCTCGGGCGAAAAAAAAAGCCCCGGAGACCGGGGCCTTTCTTGCAGATCGAAGGGATCGCTCAGAACTTGATCGAGTACTGGGCACCCAGGATCCAGATGTTCGAATCGTAGTCCCCAACCAGGATTCCCCGACCTTCGGCAGCCGAATTGTGGTTGATCGGGGTGTTCTTGATGTACAGATAGGCCAGACCGAATTCGAGGGTCTGTTCCTTCGCCGGATTCCACTGGGCACCGACGGTAAACCAGGTTCGATCGTTGTCGGGCAGCGAACTGAGCCGAGTCTCGGCGTTCTTGACCGGCGTCTGGTCGTAGGCGATGCCGAACATGAACTTGAGGTCGTCCGCATAGCGGTAGTTCGCACCAAGAGCGAAACGCCACGTGTCGTCGAACAACGCCGGCAGGACTTCTGCCGTCCGCCCGGCCTGCGGCCCCGACGTGCGGATGATATTGACGTTCTGGATCGAACTCCAGCCGGTCCAGGACACGTCACCGAGCATCTCCCAGCGGTCGCTCAGTTGCTGCACGACGCTGACGATGGCAGTAGCGGGAACCTTGAGGTCTGCCTGCACGTTGCTCGCCCGCCCGGCGGCGGAGAGAAGTTGCACGGCGGCACTGGCGGCCGGCGTGCCATTGCCGGCCAGGGAAATGCTGCCGCTGGTATCGTACTGGATCGCCGAACGGTAGGAGACGCCGACCTTCGTCGTTGGCGAGATCGTGAACAGCGCACCGATGTTCCAGCCCCACGCCCAGTCGTCGATCTCCATGTGCGCCTCGACGCCGGTAAACGCCACTGGAGCGATGGCTGCCTGACGATAGTAGTCGGCCTTGATCTTCTGCCAACTCACCCCTGCACCGAGCGACACGACGTCGTTGACCCGATAGGCGATCGACGGATTGATGTTGATCGTCTTGATATCGAATTCATCCGACTGCGCGCTACCCTTCCACGGCTTGTCGTACTTCGTCGCGTTGCCAAACGGGGCACCGATTCCAAGCCCCAGATACAGGTCGGGCGTCACCGCCCACGACGCATAGAGATTCGGAACAAAGGCCCAGCCACCGGCATCTCCCCCATCCCCGGCAGCGCCGAAGGTCGGACCCACCTGCGACCCCTGGTTGCCGAATGAGAAGCTCGGCCGGACGGCCGTGACCCCCCCGGACAGCGCGATTCCCTGCAGCTGCGTCATTCCGGCGGGGTTCCAGAAGATCGTGCTGGCGTCGTTCGCCTTGGCCGCCGAACCAGCGTAGGCGTTGCCGAGCCCGCTACCCTGCTCGAGCAGCTGAAAGCCGGACGCGGCTGCAGACCCTGACAGACCGGCGAGGAGTAACGCCGGGATGACGCGCATCGAAACCTTGTTCTGTGACATGTTGAGCTCCCCCAAGAACCTCTTCCAATGTGGCATTTCCGCCACTCACCGATTACGACTTCAACGGTAATCCTAAACCGATTGTCGAAGAAGAGTGTGTATCTCAGGGGCCATCAGGGAGCTGCCGCTTCTCGCCCTGTTGGTTTATTGCAACATAGGTCAGGACGGCCTCGGTCACCTTGACGATGATCGGCTCGGCCGGGTGGCGCTCGGCGTAGACCTCGACCTTGACGGTGATCGAGGTGCGGCCGGTCGCGACGACCTCGGCGTAGAAACTGACGACGTCGCCGACCGAAACCGGCTGTCTGAAGAGGAACGAATTGACCGTCACCGTGGTCACCCGACCGCGCGCGCGATGCATCGCCGGGATCGCTCCGGCGACGTCGACCTGGGCCATGATCCAGCCGCCGAAGACGTCGCCCTGGGGATTGACGTCCGAAGGCATCGGCACGACGCGCAGGATCGGCTGCCGGTCAGGCAGCTCGCCGATCCGTTCAGCCATGCTGGCTCCTCAGGTAATTGAGCGGGCCGCCGGTGAACGGCGCGAAACCGGTGCCGAAGATCACCCCGGCATCGGCCAGATCGGTGTCGGCGACGATCCCCCGGTCGACGAGTTGCTGCGTGCGCTCGAGCAGCGGGCGGACGAGGCGCTCGGCGAGCCCCGCGGGAATCGCTCCGGCAGCGGCCTTGTTCGCCCGCCCCGAAGTATAGTCGTAGAAGCCCTTGCCGCTCTTCTTGCCGAGATGCCCGGCGGCGAAGCGCTCGGCGAGGCAGCGCGGCGGCTCGGCCGTCTTGCCGGCCAGGCTCCGGCCGGCAGCCATCGCTACGTCCAGGCCGACCATGTCGACGAGTTCGATCGGCCCCATCGGCATGCCGAACGCACGCATCGCTTCGTCGACGGTCTCCGGGGCGATCCCGTCATCGACGGCACGCATCGCCTCGAGCATGTACGGCCCGAGGACCGCGTTGACCAGGAAACCCGGGGCGCTCCTGACCGGCAGCGGCAGCCGGTCGATCTGCCGGACGAAGGCCAGGCTGCGCTGGGTCATCTCGGGATCCGTCCCCTCGGCCGAGACGACCTCGACGAGCGGCATCCTGGCCACCGGGTTGAAGAAGTGGATGCCGACGAGGCGCTCCGGCCGCGCGAGCACCGGACTCAGTTCCTCGATCGACAGGCTCGAGGTGTTCGTCGCGAGAACCGCGTCCGGCCTGATCTCGCCGTCGAGCCTGGCGAGCAGCGCGCGCTTGGCCTCGAGATCCTCGGAGATCGCTTCGATGACCACGTCGGCGATCCGCGCGCCGTGCCCTTCGGGGTCGGGAATCAGCCGGTCGATCAGCGCGCGTCGCTCGCGCTCGTCGCGGATCCGCTGGCCCCAGACCGAGTAGGCGCGCTTCAGCGCCGGTGCGATGCGCTCGATCCCCTGGTCCTGCAGCGTGACGGTGAGCCCGCGCTGCGCGCACCACGCGGCGATGTCGCCGCCCATCACGCCGGCGCCGACGACATGCACGCGCTTCGCCTCGAAGCTGCTGCCCTTCCCGAAGGCCTTGAGCCTCTCCTGCAGGAAGAAGACGCGCACGAGGTTGCGCGCGGTCGGCGAACGAACGATACCGTCGATCAGTTCGGGCGCGGCGAGAGCGTTGCCCCGGTGCCGCTCCCAGATGTCGATGATCGCGTACGGCGCCGGGTAGTGCTCGATGCGCGCGCGCCTGGCGACCTGCTTCCGCGCTCCGCTGGCGACCAGCGCGCGGCCCGGGCCATCGAGCAGGCGCTGCAGCAGTGGCAGGCGGCGGCGCGCCTGCCCCGAGCTGACCAGCTGCGCGGCGGCGCTGTCCATCACCCGCGGGGGAACGCACTCGTCGGCCAGACCGAGGCGCTTCGCCTTCCTGGCGTCGATCGTCCGACCGGTGAGCATCAGGTCGAGGGCCGCCTGCGGGCCGATCCGCTCGGGCAGGCGGAGCATCCCGCCCCAGCCCGGGAAGATGCCGAGCATGACTTCGGGCAGGCCGAGGCGCGTCGAAGGCTCGTCGACGACGAGCAGATGGCGACAGGCGAGCGCGAGTTCGAGGCCGCCGCCGAGGCAGTGTCCGCGAACCAGCGCCAGCGTCGGGTAGGACACCGACGCCAGGCGGTTGAACAGGTGCCAGCCGCGGCCGACGAGCTCGATGCCCTTCTCGGCCGTGTCGAGGCCGGAGAACTCGCCGATGTCGGCCCCGGCGATAAAGCCTGCGGCCTTGCCCGAGCGAAAGATCACCGCCTTCGGCGGCTGGCTTTCGAAATCGTCGAGCAGCCGGGCAAGTTCATCGATCACCGAGCTCGACAGCGAATTGGTCGACTCGCCCGGTTTGTCGAGGGTTACCCAGGCGAGGCCGTCGGCGCCGATCTCGCAACGCCAGTTGGTGTAGATCCGGTCTTTCATGTGCATCGTTTTCGCTCTCTCTTGCCTTGTCTCAGACCGTTTCGATCAGCATCGCTCCGCCCTGCCCGCCGCCGATGCAGATCGCCGCGATCCCTCGCCGGGCTTTGGCGCGGCGCAGCGCGTGCAGCAGATGCAGGACGATCCGTGCGCCCGAAGCGCCGACCGGGTGACCGACGGCGATCGCCCCGCCGTCGACGTTCAGTCGATCCTGCGGCAGCGAACCGAGCGCAGCCGGCAAGCCGAGGTTCTCGCGGCAGTATTCGTCCGACTCCCAGGCGGCCAGGCAGCCGAGCACCTGCGCCGCGAAGGCTTCGTTGATCTCCCAGAGGTCGACGTCGGCGAGTCCGAGGCCATGGCGCCCGAGGATCGGCGTCGCCGCATGCACCGGGCCGAGTCCCATCTGTGCCGGGTCGAGGCCGGCCCACTCGCTGTCGCTGATTCGCCCGAGCGGCTCGAGCCGCCAGCGGTCTACGGCGGCCTGCGAAGCGAGGATCAGCCAGGCAGCGCCGTCGGTGATCTGCGAACTGTTGCCCGGCGTGATCTTCCCGTAGCGCCGGTCGAAGAACGGCTTGAGCTTCGCCAGGCCTGCGAGGCTCGAATCGGCGCGCACGCCGTCGTCTTCCGGGTAGACGCGGCCCTGCGTATCGACCAGCGGGACGATCTCCGCATAATGACCGGCGGCGCGGCCGGCGAGCGCACGCTGATGGCTGCGCACGCTGAACGCGTCCATCGCCTCGCGCGAGATGCCGAAGCGCCAGGCGAGGTTCTCGGCGGTCTGTCCCATCAGCAGCCCGACGACCGGGTCGGTCAGTCCCTTGAGCAGCCCGATCACCGGCGAGAACAGCGCCGCCGGCCGCAGCTTCGCAAAAACGCCGGCCTTCTGGCCGATCGTCTTCGCCTGCATCATCTGCGCGAACCAGCGAACCATCGCCGGCGAATAGAGCAGCGGCGCATGCGAGAGCGCGTCGACGCCACCGGCGAGGACGAGCTGCGAGCGGCCGCTGCGGATATTGACGATCGCCGAATCGAGCGCCTGCATGCCGCTCGCGCAGTTGCGCATCACCGTCCAGCCCGGCACCTTGTGACCACAGCCGAGGCGCAGCGCGACGACTCGTCCGATGTTGACCTCGTCGGGCGAAGGGCTCGCGCAGCCGAGGATGACCTCGTCGAGGTCGGTCGGCGCGAACGGCTGGCGAATCAGCAGCGCACGCCCGGCGTGCACGGCCAGATCGCTGGCGGCGAACGGACCGGGGGCGTTGCGTCCCTTGAGGAATGGCGTGCGTGCGCCATCGACGACATAAACGGGCTCGAATCCCACTTCTTCTCCTTGATCGGGGCGGTTCCGCAACGAAGACGGAGACGCAGGGGATCGGCCTGCGCCTCCGCGATCGGGTCGGCTGGAAGTCTAGGCGGCGGCCTTGTGCAGCACTGGCTGCTGCTGGCGGCCGCGGCCGAGGTCGTGCGGAAAGTCGTCGACGCGGATGACGATGTCGCGCAGTTCGTTGCGCCGCTTGAGCACTCCGTATTCGGCGGCGGTGACGATGCCCGCGGTGAAGGCGGCGTGAGCCAGGTCGCGCACGTTGGCCTCCGGATTGTTGGCCAGCGCGCCGCTCTTCTCGGCAGCGCGGATCTTCGCCTCGATCGGCTCGGCTTCGATCGTCGCGGCGAGCGCCAGTTCGAGCGCACCAACGATTTCGGCCTCGGTCTTCGGCACGTAGGCTTCGGCAGTCAGCCGGTCACGCGAAGCCGAGGGCTCGATCAGCAGCTTGGCGACGCGATGGCCGATCCGGTCCGACGGAACGTCGTAGGGATGGCCGAGCGGGAAGACGATCCGGTAGAGCGTGCGGCCGATCCAGCGAATCGGGAAGTTGGCGATCGCTCCGTCGAAGGCCATTTGCGCCTTGTACATCGCGTCCCAGATCGCCCAGTGCATCAGCGGGGCATCGGCCTGCTGGCGACCTTCCGACTCGTAGCGCTTGAGCGTCGCCGAGCACAGGTAGAGCATCGACAGGATGTCGCCGAGGCGCGCCGAGAGCTTCTCGCGCCGCTTGAGTTCGCCGCCGAGGACGAGCATCGAGATGTCCGAGAGGAAAGCGAAGGCCGCCGAGAAGCGCGTCAGCTGCTGGTAGTAGCGCCGCGTCTCCGGAGCGACGTCGGTCGGAACGGCGACGAAGTGCGAACCGGTCAGGCCCTTCCAGAAGGCGCCAAAGCCGTGCCGGATGGTGAACACCAGGTGTCCGAACAGCGCCTCGTCGAAGTCGCGCAGCCCCTGCGCGGCGTCGGGGTTGAACGCCGACTTCATCTCGCGGAGCACGTACGGATGGCAGCGGATCGCCCCCTGACCGAAAAGGATCATGCTTCGCGTCAGGATGTTCGCCCCCTCGACGGTGATCCCGATCGGAATCTGCTGATACGCGCGGCCGAGGAAGTTCGACGGACCGAGGCAGATCCCCTTGCCGCCGACGATGTCCATTCCGTCGTTGACCACCTGGCGGGCGCGCTCGGTGACGTGATACTTGGCGATCGCCGAGACGACCGAAGGCTTCTCGCCGAGGTCGATCGCCCCGGCGGTCATCTTGCGCACGGCGTCCATCATGTAGGTGTAGGCACCGATCCGGGTCAGCGGCTCCTCGACTCCCTCGAAGCGGCCGATCGCCGTCTTGAACTGGCTGCGCACTCGCGCGTAGGCGCCGACGGTACGCGCGGTCAGCTGCGCCATGCCGGTGTTCGACGACGGCAGCGAGATCGAGCGGCCGGCGGCGAGGCACTCCATGAGCATCCGCCAGCCCTGGCCGACCATCGCCGGGCCCCCGATCACGTAGTCGAGCGGCATGAAGACGTCCTTGCCGCGCGTCGGGCCGTTCATGAACATCGCGTTGAGCGGGAAATGGCGGCGACCGATCTCGGCGCCGGGCGTGTCACGCGGCACCAGCGCGCAGGTGATCCCGACGTGCTTCTTGCCGCCGAGCAGGCCATCCGGGTCGTAGAGATGGAACGCCAGACCGAGGATCGTGCACACCGGGCCGAGCGTGATGTAGCGCTTGTCCCAGGTGACGCGCATGCCGATCACTTCCCTGCCCTGCCAGATTCCCTTGCAGACGATGCCGATGTCGGGAATCGACGCGGCGTCGGAACCCGCCCACGGGCTGGTCAGCGCGAAGGCCGGGATTTCGAGGCCCTTGGCCAGGCGCGGCAGGTAGTGGTTCTTCTGCGCTTCGGTGCCGTAATGCAGCAGCAGCTCGGCCGGCCCGAGCGAGTTCGGGACCATCACCGAAACCGACAGCGCCGAGCAGCGCGTCGACAGCTTGGTGACGATCTGCGAGTGCGCGTAGGCGGAGAACTCGAGACCGCCGTACTTCTTCGGGATGATCATGCCGAGGAAGCCCTTCTCCTTGATGAACTGCCACGCTTCGGGGCTGAGGTCGTAGAGTTCGCTGGTCACCTGCCAGTCGTCGACCAGCGCGCAGGCCTGCTCGGTCTCGTTGTCGAGGAACGACTGCTCCTCGGCGGTCAGCTTCGGCACCGGGTACGAGAGCAACCTTTTCCAGTCGGGGTCGCCGCGGAACAGTTCGCCGTCCCACCAGACGGTGCCGGCCTCGAGCGCCTCGCGCTCGGTGTCGGACATCTGCGGCAGTATCCGCTTGTACGTCCTGAAGATCGATCGGCTGATCAGCGCCCGTCGCAGAGGACGAATGCCGAACACCGCGACCAGGCTCACCAGGCTGGCGCCGATGAGGACCGAGATGATCGTCGGAATCATTGCTGTTTCTCCTGTCTCTGATTATGTGGTTGAGGTCTGGGGGTTGCTGGAAGTTGGTCTGGTCCTGGCCGCCGCGCGTCGACTCAGCGCTTCGCTGGCGGAGTTCTGTGCTGCGTCTGGCCCGAGGTGTCGTCCGGCTGAGGCAGCGGCGCGCGCAGGCCACCAAGCAGGAAAGGCATCAGCCTGCGGGCGAGCCGCCGGGCGACGACGTTGTCGCCCGGCTCGCCTTCCGCGCTGCCCTCGCCGGCCAGATCGCGCAGGCCACAGCCGGTGACCACCTGCAGGACGTCGGTACCGGCGATCGCGTACGACATCGCGCCGAGCATGAAATGCAGGCGCCAGACGATCTCGGCGCGTGGAACGTCGGGCAGCGCGCGAAACAGCGCGAGCTTGTAGCGGTCGATGACCTGCTCGTACTCGCCGGCGAAGAAGGTACGGATGAACTCCGCCGGCTCGGTCAGCGTGCGGCCGAGCAGGCGCAGGAAGGTCATTCCGCCGAGCGATTCGTCCTCGCCCATGCGCAGCAGCGTGCCGAAGAAGGCCTCGAGGATCTGCGACGGCTTGAGCGGCCCGCCTGCGGCCTGCTGCTCGAGGCGATCGAGCGCGGCGAGCCGCTCGCGGTTCAGCCACTCGAGACGCCGCCTGAAGACTTCGCGCAGCAGCGCCTCCTTGGACCCGAAGTGGTAGTTGACGGCCGCGAGATTGACTTCGGCAGCGCCGGTGATCAAGCGCATCGAAGTCGCCTCGTAGCCGTTCTCCATGAACAGGCGTTCGGCGACGTCGAGGATGCGCTCGCGGGTATCGTGGTTGGCTCTGTGTTCGGACATGCGGAATCGGTGACCCTGGCTAGCTGAACGCCGCGCGACTCGCTCGGACTCGTTCAAACGTTCGTTTTAATCTTAGGGCGATTGGCGGCGAAATGCAAGCCTTCCGCGAATCTTTTCCCTGCTTCTTGAGACGATGGTGCGGGTCAGGGCATACTCGGCCAATCAACCCCCCCGATCGCCGACCCGCATGCGCCGTTCTTCCCTCTCCTCCCCCACCTCGCCGCCGGCGACCGACAGCGCTCTCTGGCCGACGCTCGGCAAGTTGATCCCCTATCTCTGGCAATACCGGTGGCGGGTCGTTCTCGCGCTGTCGTGCCTGATCGGCGCCAAGATGGCCAACGTCGCCGTGCCGCTCGTCTTCAAGGAGATGATCGACGGGCTCGGCGGCCCGCAGGCGCTGCTCGTCCTCCCGGTCCTGCTGCTCGTCCTCTACGGCGCGCTGCGCTTCTCGACCTCGCTATTCACCGAACTGCGCGAGATTCTCTTCGCGCGAGTGACGCAACGGGCCGTCCGGCGGATCGCACTCGAGGTCTTCCGCCACCTGCACGAGTTGGCCCTGCGCTTTCACCTGCAGCGACAGACCGGCGGCGTGTCGCGGGACATCGAACGCGGTACCCGGGCGATCTCGAGCCTGATCAGCTACTCGCTGTATTCGATCCTGCCGACGCTCGTCGAGATCGGCCTCGTCCTGGCCGTCCTGCTCGTCCGCTACGACCCGGCCTTCGTGCTCATCACGCTGACCTCGCTCGGCGCGTACATCGTGTTCACGGTCCGGGTCAGCGACTGGCGGATCGCCATCCGGCGGCGGGTCAACGACGCCGACTCGGCGGCCAACACGCGGGCGATCGACAGTCTGCTGAACTACGAGACGGTCAAGTACTTCAACAACGAGGACTACGAAGCCCGGCGCTACGATCAGCAGATGCAGAGCTGGGAAGAAGCCGCGACGCGGAGCCAGGTCTCGCTGTCGTGGCTCAATCTGGGCCAGCAGATGATCATCGCCGTCGGCGTCACGGCGCTGATGTGGCGGGCGGCGAGCGGCGTCGTCGAAGGAACGATGACCATCGGCGACCTCGTGCTGGTCAACGCTTTCCTGATCCAGCTGTACATGCCGCTCAACTTCCTCGGCGTCGTGTATCGCGAGATCCGCCAGGCGCTGACCGACATCGAGCGGCTATTCGCGCTGCTCGCGGTCAACCGCGAGGTCGCCGACTCGCCCGACGCCGTCGCGCTGCCCCCCGGCCCCCTGTCGATCCGCTTCGCGGCGGTCGATTTCGCCTACGAGCCGGACCGGCAGATTCTCAGCCACGTCGACTTCACGATCGCCGCCGGCGCGACCGTCGCCGTGGTCGGCGAGTCCGGATCCGGGAAGTCGACGCTCGCGCGCCTGCTCTACCGCTTCTACGACGTCAGCGCCGGAAGCATCCTGGTCAACGGCGAGGACATCCGGCGACTGACCCAGTCGAGCCTGCGCGCGGCGATCGGCATCGTCCCGCAGGACACCGTTCTGTTCAACGACAGCATTCATTACAACATCCAGTACGGCCGAACCACGGCCAGCCGCGGGGATGTCGTCGCCGCTGCCGAAGCCGCGCAGCTCGGCGGATTCATCGAGCAGCTACCCGACGGCTACGAGACGCGAGTCGGCGAACGCGGGCTCAAGCTCTCCGGCGGTGAGAAGCAGCGCGTGGCGATCGCCCGGGCGCTGCTCAAGAACCCTCCCGTGCTGATCTTCGACGAAGCAACCTCGGCGCTCGACTCGAAGACCGAGAAGGCGATCCAGGCGAGTCTCGACAACGCCGCGCGCGGCCGGACCACGCTGGTCATCGCCCACCGCCTGTCGACGATCATGAACGCGGACGAGATCCTGGTCATGGATCGCGGCCGGATCGTCGAGCGCGGTTCGCATTCGCGGTTGCTCGACGCTGGCGGGCTCTACGCCCAGATGTGGGCGCTGCAGCAGGCCGAGGAAGCCGCCGCTGCTTGCTGAACAGACCGGCGGGCGAATCGTGCACCGGTTTCGCGCCCGTCTGACGATCGTTGCCAATCATGAAAGGAAAGGCCCTGGCCGATGACGGCCAGGGCTTCCTTGTCTGGTAGCGAAAAGGCGACCGCACGAACCGTACACCGCGGTCGCCATCGGGCACGGTCGAACACGACAGCGAAGCGTTCCCTATCAATGCCTTGGTCAGCACTTGGCCGTCGGCAATGTCGCTCGATCGCTCTGCGGAGACGAACCTCAGGACTCGACGGGTTCGTGCATCCAGGCCGGGATGTCTCGCTGGCCATGCAGAACGCGCCAAACGTCGATCTGATCCTCGCGCTCCACGCAGAAGACCAGATGCGGATGGCGCTTCAGCGGCCAGACGCGAAGTCCCGGGAGGTCGGGTGCGTGGGCGTAGCGCGGCGGGCCGGTCGCCGGATGGCGGCCGATGTGGCCACAGGCCTGCTCCCGGGCATCGATGAAGCCGAGCGCGGCGTGTTCCGGGCCTTCGGCCAAGTAACACCCGACCGCCTCGTCCACGTCCCGATCGGCCGCCTCGCGCGGGATGACCGCCCTGGTCTTCAACCGCCGGCACGCCGGCGAACGCGCTCACGCAAGGCGTCGAAGCAGACGGTGCCGGCGGGGGCACCGGGAGCGGAACCTCCCCCTCGGGGAGCAGGGCGCGCAGTTGCTGCCGATCCTGATCCTTGCGGATCAGCTCGCACACGTACTCGCCAATACCCGCACGAAACGCGGAGAATTGCTCGTGCCTGCGGCGAATGGGTGCCATAATCTCCGCATGTATAGCGGAGATAGCACCTACATCTGGCAGGCCGACGAATGGCCGGACTGGCGCTACGACCTGGCAGCCCTTGCCGGCCCGTTGGCCGAGGTCAGCCGCGCCCAGGGCCTGCTGATGGGGCGCCTCGCGGATGTTGGCATGGCCCTGCGCAACCAGGCCAGCCTGTCGGCGCTTGCCGAGGACGTGGTCAAGACCAGCGAGATCGAGGGCGAGCAACTCAACCTCGAATCCGTGCGCTCGTCGATCGCCCGCCGTCTGGGGGTGGACATCGGAGCGCTGGCGCCAGTGGATCGGCATGTGGAGGGCGTGGTCGAGATGGTGCTCGATGCCACGAGCAACTGCCACGCGCCGGTCTCGCGGGAGCGCTTGTTCGGCTGGCATGCGGCGCTCTTTCCGACCGGTTACTCCGGTCTTTCGAAGATCGAGGTCGGCGCCTGGCGCGACGATGCCGGCGGCCCGATGCAGGTGGTGTCCGGTCCTCTCGGGCGCCAGCGGGTGCATTTCGAAGCGCCGCCCGCCGATCGCCTGGAGACCGAGACGAGGCGCTTTCTCGACTGGGTCAATCGTGAAACGGGCGAGCCGCCGCTCACCAAGGCCGGCCTCGCCCATCTGTGGTTCGTGACCCTGCACCCCCTGGACGACGGCAACGGCCGGATCGCCCGGGCCATTGGCGACCTCCTGCTGGCCCGGGCCGATGGCAGCCCGCAGCGCTTCTACAGCCTTTCGGCGCAGATCCAGCAGGAGCGCAAGGCCTACTACGACATCCTGGAGCGCACCCAGAAAGGCACGCTCGACGTCACGGCGTGGCTCGCCTGGTTCCTCGACGTCCTGCACCGCGCCGTCGATCAGGCGCAGCACACCCTCGACGCGGTGCTGGACAAGGCGCGCTTCTGGCAGCGCTTCGCCGGCACGCCGTTGAACGAGCGCCAGGTGAAGCTGCTCAATCGAATGCTCGAGGGTTTCGAAGGCAAACTCACCACCAGCAAGTGGGCGGCGATTGCCAGGTGCTCGCCGGACACGGCGCTGCGCGACATCCACGAGCTTGTCACACAGGGCGTGCTGCGCAAGGCCGCCGCGGGCGGGCGCAGCACCCATTACGAGTTGAATGAATCGCCGGCGGGGCGTTGACGCCCGCAGGCGGATGCCGGTCGCCAACGCGGCTTCCTCTTTCCGGTCCACGCGCTGTCACGCGTCTTCCGCGGCCAGCTCATCGCCGCGCTGGACGCCCGAGTTCGACAAAAATACGTCTAAGTGATTGTTTATGAACAATTCACCCTTGCGGAATTGGCACTACACGCGTCTGGCGGAGGGCTCGGGCAGGTCGACGGTTTCGAACAGCTCCTTCTGTTGGGGTGTGATGGTAGACAGGCCGGATAGCGACTGGCATTGGTGCACCGTGACCTGGTGGTACTGAAGGCGACGGGCGATCTCGAGTACCCGCTCGGACGCTGTCCCGGCGTGTGCGACACCGGCACTCGCCGCCAAGAGGCCAGCTTCGTCAGCCGCTGGCCTCCTCGCGAGCCCGCTGAAGTCCTCCCGAGCACCGATTTCGCTCCAGGCCGCGGATCGAGTTCGTATTTCGCTTGGGTGGCAATACAATTTCACCACTGACCGCCCAAAAAACCCAATGCAATCAACGACCGGATGCATTGGTCGCCCAATGGTCAGACGGAGAAAAGAGAGGAATTTGCGCCCTGCGGGGCGCGAAAATTCGCTTCCGGCGGGGCCGGTAGCCAACGCATCCAGAAACAAGTGCTCCGAAAACATGCGCTTATGGCGAAAAAAAAACCCGGCCGAGAACGGCCGGGGCTTCGTTGTCTGGTGGTGGTTGGTTGACGGCGACAAAACTCGCTCGTGGGACTTCCGAGGAGTAGCGGGGGCACCTGCGGACTTGTGGGTAGAACGCCTTCGACTGCCACCTCCGATCACGACCGGGTGGGCGGCCACAGGCGTGCGCTATGCACCAGGGCCAAGATCCACACCGTGTCGGCCTGCACCTCGTAGACCAGCCGGTAGCTCTCGTGCGGGATCCACTCGCGAGTGCCCGCGATTTGTCCGGGCCGTCCCATCAGGGGGTGCTTGGCCAGTCCGCCGACGGCTGCCCCGAAAAGCTCATCCATACGGATGGCCGCGAGCGGGTTGTCCTGTGCGATGAAGTCGACAATGTCGGCGCGGTCCTGCTCGGCGGCTAGGGTCCACAAGACCCTCATGCATCAGCGCCGCCTGCCTGGGCCCGCAGCGCGGCGCGACGGGCCGTAAAGCGTACCTCGACGTCGGCGTCACTGGCGACCTGGCCGGAGGCGATCTGCGCCCGTGCGGTGTCGACCTTGGCACGCAGGAACGCGTCGTACTCGCGTGCCTGCCGTTGACGCTCGATGAACTCGCGCATCAGTTCCCGCACCACCTGCGACGCCGGGCGGTGGCTGGCCTCGGCCTCGGCCATAAAGGCGTCGCGCAGCTCGGGCTCCAGCTTCATCGTGAACACGGCTTCTTTGGGCATGTCCGGCTCCGGGATAGAACATAGTCGAGAAGTATATACAACATCAATACCGATTTCCATGCTGCCTCGGCTGATACAGACCTTTCCGCTCGCTCCAATTCAAGCCCGATTGAACCCTCAAAGGAGGCCTTCATACGGGAGGCCCTCAGCCGCGATCCGATACCCCATCGCCCGGTAGCGGCGGTGGCGCGTGTCCTACATCCGCAGCAACTCCGGGGGGCCGGTGTCCACGAAGGCCATGATCCGCACCTCGGTCCTGCTGGCGTGCCCCCGGCGCGGTGTCACGCGTCTTCCGTGGCGAGTTCATCGCCGCACTGGACGAGGCCCGAGGCGCGAACCAGCCGTTGGCCGAAGTTCTGTCCGACGACCAGGCCTGGCGCGCCCGGGGACTCTGAGCGACGGCGGCCTGGAACGCTGCGGATTTCTGCATCGCCGAACAGGGACAGGTGCTGGCGTTGATCCCGGCCGGCGACCCTGGCCGGAACGTGACCACGCAGGCGATCCTGTCTGTCGGCCAATGTTCGGAGCGCAACGAAGCTGTCTCCTCGGAGCGTCCACGAGCCGAAACCGAGTTCGTTGGCGGGCAGCAGGAATGGATTCGCGTAGGCCCGGATATGCGACGATTCCTTCGCGGCAAGCGTGTGCAGGGCGGCCAGATGCTGCGTCTTCCTGTTCGCCAGCGCCGTCAGATCATCAGGGTAACCAAGGGCAACCTTAGACCACGACATGTCGGACGGATCCGGGAGCGGATGGTCCCGGGCCGCGAACTGGCGATCGAGGAGGCAGTCGGACCGGCACAACTGCCCTATGCGCTCATCGTCAGAGCAGAGTACCGTTTGCCAGACTGGGGCTGAGCTTTGTCTTCTTCCCCGGTCGCAGCAGGATGATCGTGCTTCCCGCCCTGGTCCCGATCCACGAAGCGAGGCGCACCGCTGCCGCGCGGCACACCGAAAGCGTCCGGCAGGAAGAAGGGCTCAGCCTCGGCCAACCGCGTGGTGCGGCGCGCTGGCAAAAGTCCAGATCTGACCCCATCCCCTCTGTGCGCGGACTGGTGTCGGGAACGAGAATCGCGATGCCGTGCTCCGCCGCGTAGCGCTGCAGGCCGGCCTTGGTGACCAAGTTCTCGTCGGTGCAGGTCAGCCCCGAGAGCCAGTGGAGCAGCGGCAGGCAGGGGGCGAACACCATATCGCAGTCGAGCGCCTCCGAGCGGTGTCGGAAACGAAGCTGTCGGCCGCCGAAGCAGCGGTGCGACTCGATCTGCTCCACCACCGCAGATCAATAGAGAACGACCGACCGGATGCTCTCGCCGGCGTGCATCAGGTCGAACGCGCGGTTGATGTCTTCGAGCGGCATCGTGTGGGTGATCAGCTCGTCGATTCGGATCCGCCCGTCCATGTACCAGTCGACGATTCTCGGAACGTCGGTGCGCCCGCGCGCGCCGCCAAAAGCCGAACCACGCCACACGCGACCGGTCACCAGCTGGAACGGACGCGTGGCAATCTCCTGCCCGGCGCCGGCCACGCCGATGATGCAACTCTGACCCCAGCCCTTGTGGCAGCACTCCAGAGCCTGGCGCATCGTCGCCACGTTGCCGATGCACTCGAAACTGTAATCGACGCCACCGTTGGTCAGGTCGATCACCGCCTGGGTCACGTCCTTGACGTCACGGGGGGCGATGAAATCGGTCATGCCGAAGCTCCGGGCGAGAGCAGCCTTGGCCGGATTGACGTCGATGCCGATGATCCGCGTCGCGCCGACCATCTTCGCGCCCTGGATCACGTTGAGGCCGATGCCGCCCAGGCCGAACACGGCCACCGTCGAGCCCGGCTCGACCTTCATCGTGAAGGCGACCGCGCCGACGCCGGTGGTCACCCCGCAGCCGATATAGCAGACCTTGTCGAACGGCGCGTCCTTGCGGATCCTGGCCACGGCGATCTCGGGCAGCACGGTGTAGTTGGAAAACGTCGAGCACCCCATGTAGTGCAGGAGCTTTCGTCCCTGATAGGAAAAGCGGCTGCTGCCGTCCGGCATTACGCCCTGCCCCTGCGTCGAGCGGATCGCCTGGCAGAGGTTGGTTTTCGGATGCAGGCAGAACTCGCACTCTCGACATTCCGGCGTGTACAGCGGGATCACGTGATCGCCGGGGGCGACCGACTTCACGCCGGCGCCCACCTCGACGACGATTCCCGCGCCTTCATGGCCAAGGATCGCCGGGAAAACGCCCTCCGGGTCGTCTCCCGACAGCGTGAAGGCGTCCGTATGGCAGACACCGGTCGCCTTGATCTCGACCATCACCTCTCCCGCCTTCGGCCCTTCGAGGTCCACCTCGACGATCTCCAGCGGCTGGCCCACCGCGAATGCCACTGCTGCGCGTGTCTTCATGAGCACCCAACTCCCCTGAAAGCTGTTCTCGATCAACGCCCGGCCGGTGCCGGACACCCAGCGAACCGGAATCACCCAGGAACTGACTCTACCCGAAACGATGTCGCCCGGCGAGCGCGTTGCCGAGATCGCCTCCCTGCACGCGCCCACCGTTGCACGCCTGCACGCCAACCGGCCTTCTCCAAGCGAAGCTTCGCTGGGCTTCCCGGCGCCCAGGCGCGTTCATGTGACTCCCTCAACCACTGGAGTCCTCCGATGACCGTCGCCTCGATGGCCTACAGGTCGGCGATGCGGAGCAGCACGCGCCTCGGCTCGGCACTCAGGCTCGTTCAGGAAGCCGGGCTCCGGGCAGCGTGGCGGAAAGATCACCTGTTTGAGGTGTCGGCAGAAAATGCGCAGCGGCAGGGACTGAAACTCGTTGCCTCGAGGCGACCACCAGTCTGAACACAGAGGACCCCCGGCGGGGGATCAAATCGGCGTTCTGCTGGAGCAGCGGGGCGCGAGGCCGCTCCACTCCGGAACCGGCCTCATGGCCATCGGAAGTGCAGCGGCCAGAGTGGTCGCCAAGTGTCTACAAAGTCGGGGGCCGATTCAGGCAATGTTGCGGTCGACACCGCGAAAGCCCGAGATTCGGCCTTGTTTCAGGCCCTCGTCGATGACTTCAGGAGTTCAGCTGGCTTCCTTGACGGGCGGTACTTTCCAGCTGCCATCGAGGATCGACGGCGCCTGTTCCTTCGGCCAGTACAAGCGCATCATCAGCACGAACGGTCCCTTCGGAGCCGGGAGCCAGTTGGATTCCTTGTCCTTGCCCGGCGATTCGTTCTGTATGTAGAGATCGACCGACCCGTCCGGGTTGACCTTCAACTTGTTGCGCTGGCTCAGGGTATAGCGGTTCAGCGGGTTATCGACGAAGAAGTAGTCCGCGTCGTACATCGTCAGCGACCAGAAGCCATTGACGGGCGGCAGCTGGCCTTTCTCGAAGCGCATGACGTACTTCTTCTCGCCACTGTACTTGGCGGCGACGTCCGGCCCCTCCGAGGTCGGATAGACCGCGTCCTGGGGCCGGTTGGCACCGAGGCCGATCGCGGTGATCAACGCGCGCTGCACGTAGCTCGTTCCGTACAGGCCCGTCTTTGTCGTGAACAGCCATCCGTTCTCGAGCTTGAGGTCGCCGGCGACGATGCCCGCCTTCATCCAGTCCATGATCGCGTCCTGGGCCGGCTTGGGGGCGCCGGCCAGGCCCTTGGCGACGGCCGGATCGAGCGTGGCTGCATCGAAATCCTGCCCCGGAACGACGCCGATCTTGGCCAGCTTGGCCAGCATCGGGGCATCGTCGGCGGACGGCGGGTTGGTTTTCAGCAATTCGGCGAAAAGCTTGAAGAAGGCATTGGCGTCGAGCGCGTTGACCTGATCGCGCACGGCGGTTTTCATGTCGATTGTTGGGTCGACCGTACCCGCCGGCGGCGTGTAGGGCTTGCCGTAGGCAGACAGCGGCACGACGGAGATCTTGTCCTGCAAGGCGTGCACTTCCTTGTAGTCCTGCGCGGTGCCGGTGCTGTAGATGCGGCCGAGAATCCAGACCAGGCCGGTCGGCGACTTGTACTCGGTCACGCCGGCCGGCAGCTCGCCGGACCAGCCCGGGCCGGTGATGGCGTAGGTTTGCGCCTTCGTGCCCGTGGTCCGCTTGCCGGGGACCTGGAACACGTTGGTCCAGCCATCGAGCATCGGGAACAGCGCATAACGGCCCTTCATGTCCGGAATGCTGAGGATGTAGGGCTCCTTGGAAACGTCGATCCAGGTGGTCGTGTACAGCGTGTCGGCGTTCGGTGCGGTGAAGTCGCGGTACGAGGCATCCGGATAGGTGCGTTTGCGGATGAACTGCCCCATCGGCGCGCGGTTTGCCTCGGGTTCGGCGACATTGGTCATGACCCGGCGCGTCATCTCCATGGTGACCAGCGGGTAGGCGTAGACGTAGCTCTCGATGGCGATTGCACGTGCCTCGGCTTCCTTCGCCGCAGCGTCGACCGCCTTTGCCTCCGCCTCGGCCTTTGCCTTGGCTTCCATCGCAACCCGGTCAGGCGGCGTCTCGGCTTGCTTGCCGCAGGCGCCGAGAGTCAGCGCACACATCGCCGCCATGGTCACCCAACAAAGATTCTTTCGTTGCATTTGTTTCTCCTGTCGATTTCCAGGGCGCGGAGGGAATTCGCTTTCGGAGGGCGCAGCCCTGGGCGGAAAGCGTTCGGGTGCCGGGCCCTGGGTCGTTGTTTGGCAAGTCACGAGGATCCGATTCACACCGGGTCGAGTATAGAAGACGACAGCGCCGAGCGCGCGACAGATCTTTCAGTTTCCTGACATTTCATGCCAAAATTCCTCTCCCATTCCGGCCAGGATCTGCCGTGGCAAATTCGATATCAACCAGCCGTGGCCGCCCGCCAATCAGCACCCGGGTCATCCGGGTGGGCGGCGCCATCGCCTTGCCCGCCATGCTTCGCGAACGTGGCGTCGACGCTGACGCGCTTTTCGCCGAGGCCGGTCTTCCAGTGGCGGTCTTCGACCATGCCGACAACGTGATCCCGTTCGCCAAACTGGGGGAACTGGCCCATCTCGCCGCCGAGCGCACGGGGCTGTCGGACATCGGCTTGCGAATCTGCATGCAGACAGGTCCCGTAACGCTCGGCACCGTCGGTTGCCTGGTGGCCAACGCCGAAACGGTAGGGGCGGGATTGGCGAGCCTGCAGTCCTATCTGCATCTACACGACGAGGGAGCCGCACCCTATGTCCAACTCGAGAACCGACTCGCCATTCTGGGCTACGAGGTGCTGGAACCTGACCTGATAGGAGCCGAGCAGATCGTTTTCGGAGCGCTCGCCATTGCCGCCAATCTCTTGCGCGAGATTTGCGGCGTTGGCTTCGCACTGCGCGAAGTGAATTTTGCGCACCGCGCACCGTCGGACACATCGGCATTTGCTGCCCACTTCGCCGCGCCGGTTCGCTTCGATGCCGATCGCAATGCCGTGGTGTTCGACGCCGGATTCCTTGGGCGTCCGATTGCCGGCGCGAACGCCCCTCTCCGTGACTTCCTCGCGTCGCAAATTCGGGAGAAGGAGCGACTTGGGGAAGGGGAAGTTGCAAGAGATCGAATTCAACGGGTCATGCGGACACTACTGGCAACGGATTGCATCAGCCAGGATGAGGTTGCGCGGGCCTTCGGCATGAACCGGCGGACCTTCGCCCGGCGTTTGCAGGAAAACGGAACAACTTTCAGGGAGCTTCTCGATGCGGTTCGCTTCGATGCGGCACGGGTGCTCCTTCGGGGTTCCGCCGTATCGCTGGAAGACGTCGCCAACAGGCTGGGCTACGCCGACGTTACGGCTTTTGCGCGAGCCTTCCGGCGCTGGTCCGGGTCTTCTCCCGCCGTTTGGCGACGGAAGAATGTAGCGGTCATTTGATCGTGAGGCCGGTGAGAGGTGGCCCCGCCTGTTTGGACAGAAAGAGATCCTGGACAAGGCGGAGCCTTGCCGGTTCCCCTCTGTGTCAGACTAGTTGCCGCCTCGATAGGATCTGAAACGAGGGGGCGAT
>NZ_JAMTDX010000056.1:0-122500 GCF_023806625.1 Accumulibacter sp. | reverse complement strand
GACGACGGACGTGACCGGGGCGATCGCGCTGCCGGAAGGGGTCGAGATGATCATGCCGGGCGACAACGTGCAGATAACGGTGAAGCTGATTTCGCCGATTGCCATGGAAGAAGGCCTGCGCTTCGCGATCCGCGAGGGTGGGCGAACCGTCGGCGCCGGCGTCGTCGCGAAAATCATCGAGTAGTTCCGGATAACCCGGTGGAGCAGCGCTCTGCCGATCGCTCTTTGGAATGAGACATGCAAAACCAGAAAATCCGAATCCGCCTGAAAGCCTTCGACTATCGCCTGATCGATCAGTCGGCGCAGCAGATCGTCGATACCGCGAAACGCACTGGCGCGGTGGTCCGTGGCCCGGTCCCCTTGCCGACCCGGATCCAGCGCTTCGACATCCTGCGTTCTCCGCACGTGGACAAGATCTCGCGCGACCAGTTCGAGATTCGCACGCACCTGCGCCTGATGGACATCATCGATCCGACCGACAAGACGGTCGATGCGCTGATGAAACTCGATCTGCCCGCGGGCGTCGACGTGGAAATAAAGTTGCAGTAACACTCCGGGTGCGGCTATAATCGCCGCCTTTCGTCGGGCAGCCGGGGTCGTACGCTGCCCGTTTTTTGCAGCGCTCGCCGGCCAATCGCAGCCGGACAGAGGAGAATAAGCATGACTCTAGGCCTTGTCGGGCGCAAGGTCGGCATGACCCGCATCTTTACTGACGACGGTCTCAGCGTCCCGGTAACGGTGCTCGACGTGTCGGACAATCGGGTCGCCCAGATAAAGACAACCGCAAAGGACGGATACTCGGCAGTCCAGGTGGCCTTCGGTCGCCGGCGGCCTTCGCGTGTGAACAAGCCCCTGGCTGGTCACCTCGCCAAGGCGGCGGTCGAGCCCGGTCGGGTGCTCAGGGAATTCCCCCTGTCCAGCGAAGAGTTGAGCGCCGTGCAGCCCGGTGAACGCCTGAGCGTCACGATGTTCAATGTCGGCCAGAAGGTGGACGTCACTGGCCAGACGATCGGCAAGGGCTTCGCGGGTTCGATCAAGCGGCACAACTTCAGCTCGCAGGGAGCCGCGCACGGCAACTCGGTCTCGCACAAGGCTCCGGGCTCGACCGGCATGGCTCAGGATCCGGGTCGGGTGTTTCCGGGCAAGAAGATGTCCGGGCACATGGGCGCGGTCAGGCGTACCCAGCAGAACCTCGAGATCGTCCGCGTCGATGTCGACCGCCAACTGCTCCTGGTCAAGGGCGCAGTCCCCGGGTCCAAGGGCGGCGACGTGATCGTGCGTCCGGCGGTCAAGGCGGGGGCGTAAATGGAACTCAAGCTGATCAATGAAAACGGCCAGGAATCGAGCCGCATCGAAGCCTCCGACGTCCTCTTCGGACGCGAATACAACGAGGCGCTGATCCATCAGGTTCTCGTCGCCTATCAGGCGAACGCGCGCAGCGCTGATCGCGCCCAGAAGGATCGCCACGACGTCCGCCACACCACGAAAAAGCCCTGGCGGCAGAAGGGAACTGGCCGCGCGCGCGCGGGCATGTCTTCGTCGCCCATCTGGCGAGGCGGCGGTCGGGTTTTTCCGAACTCGCCGACCGAGAACTTCGGGCAGAAGCTCAACAGGAAGATGTACCGGGCCGGTCTCGCTTCTATCCTCTCGCAACTCGCCCGTGAAGACCGCCTCGCGGTGGTCGACAATCTGTCGATCGACGCGCCGAAGACCAGACTGTTTGCCGCCAAGATCAGGAACATGGGTTACGACTCGGTGCTGGTGATCACCGACGAGCTGGACGAGAACGTCCTGCTGGCGTCCCGCAATCTTCCGCATGTCCTGGTCGTCGAGGTGCACCAGGCGGACCCCGTGTCGCTGCTGCGTTTCGACCGCGTGCTGATGACCCGCGCCGCAGTGGCCAAGTTGGAGGAGGTCCTGGCATGAACCCGCAACGTCTGATGCAGATCCTGCTGGCCCCGCAAATCTCGGAGAAAGCGACCTTCGTTGCCGACAGGCACGAGCAGGTGGTCTTCCGTGTGCTGCCCGATGCGACCAAGCCCGAGATCAAGGGCGCCGTCGAAATGCTCTTCAAGGTGTCGGTCGAGTCGGTCAAGGTGGCCAACGTGAAGGGCAAGAAGAAGCGCTTCGGTCGGTTGACGGGGCGGCGAAACAACTGGAAGAAGGCTTATGTCTGCCTCAAGCCCGGCCAGGAGATCAACTTCGTCGATGGGGGGGCAGCCTGATGGCTCTCGTCAAGGTCAAGCCGACCTCGCCAGGTCGCCGCGCAGTCGTCCGCGTCGTCAATCCCAATCTCCACAAGGGGCGGCCGCTGGCCAGCCTCGTCGAGCCGCAATCGAAACGTGCGGGTCGCAACAACGAAGGCCACGTGACGACCCGGCACAAGGGCGGCGGGCACAAGCAGCACTACCGGCTGGTCGACTTCAAGCGCAACAAGGACGGCGTCCCGGCCAAGGTCGAGCGGCTCGAGTACGATCCGAACCGTACGGCGAACATCGCCCTGCTCTGCTACGCGGACGGCGAACGCCGCTACATCATTGCACCGAAAGGGCTGACCGTCGGGCAGCAGGTGTCGAGCGGCTCCGAGGCTCCGATCAAGGTCGGCAACGCTCTGCCGATCAGGAATATCCCGGTGGGTACGACGCTGCACTGCGTCGAAATGGTTCCCGGAAAAGGCGCGCAACTCGCGCGCTCGGCTGGTACGTCGGTTCAACTGCTGGCCAGGGAAGGCGTCCATGCCCAGTTGCGGCTGCGCTCGGGCGAGATCCGGCGAGTTCATGTCGAGTGTCGAGCGACGATCGGTGAAGTCGGTAACGAGGAGCACAGCCTGCGCTCGATTGGCAAGGCTGGCGGCAATCGCTGGCGCGGAATCCGTCCGACGGTCAGGGGCGTGGCGATGAACCCGATCGACCATCCCCACGGAGGTGGAGAAGGCAAGACCGCATCGGGCATGCATCCGGTCAGCCCGTGGGGCACGCAGACCAAGGGCTATCGCACGCGTCGCAACAAGCGCACGAGTTCGATGATCGTGCAGCGCCGTCAAAAACGCTAAGGAATAGGAAAGCATGGGACGTTCCATCAAGAAGGGGCCCTTCGCGGATGCCCATCTGATCAAGAAGGTCAGCGTGGTCCGTGCGACCGGTGACAAACGCCCGATCAAGACTTGGTCACGCCGGTCGACGGTGCTCCCCGATTTCGTTGGACTGACGATCGCGGTGCATAACGGCAAGCAGCACATTCCCGTTTACGTCACCGAGAACATGGTAGGGCACAAACTTGGCGAGTTCTCGCTGACCCGTACCTTCAAGGGGCACACCTCTGGCAAGAAGGCCAGGAAGTAGGGGAGTCGAAATGGAAACTCGTGCGGTTTTGCGCGGCGTCCGGCTTTCGAGCCAGAAGGGCCGCTTGGTGGCCGATCAGATTCGCGGTCTGCCGGTCGACAAGGCGCTGAACATCCTGACGTTCAGCCCGAAGAAAGGTGCGTCGATCATCAAGAAGGTGCTCGAGTCGGCGATCGCCAACGCCGAACACAACGATGCCGCAGACATCGACGAGCTCAAGGTCAGGAGCATCTGCGTGGAGAAGGGCACGGTGCTCAGGCGTTTCACCGCACGCGCGAAAGGGCGCGGAAACCGGATCGTCAAGCCGACCTGCCACGTCTTCGTGACCGTCGGCAACTGAGGAACGACAATGGGACAGAAGATTCATCCGGCTGGCTTTCGCCTGGCGGTGACGCGTGACTGGTCTTCGAGGTGGTACGCCGGCAACCGGGAATTCGCCGGCATGCTCAACGAGGACGTTCGCGTCCGCGAGTACCTGAGAAAAAAGCTCAAGCACGCGTCGGTGGGACGGATTCTGATCGAGCGTCCGGCCAAGAACGCCCGGGTCACCGTGTTTTCGGCCAGGCCGGGGGTGGTGATCGGCAAGAAGGGAGAGGAGATCGAGAACCTTCGCGCGGCGCTGCAGAAGATCATGGGCGTCCCGGTGCACGTGAGCATCGAGGAGATCAGGAAGCCGGAACTCGATGCGCAACTGATCGCCGATTCGATCACCCAGCAGCTCGAGAAGCGGATCATGTTCCGGCGCGCGATGAAGCGGGCGATGCAGAACGCGATGCGGCTCGGCGCACAGGGCATCAAGATCATGAGTTCGGGCCGGCTGAACGGAGCCGAGATCGCGCGCCGCGAATGGTACCGGGAAGGACGGGTCCCGCTGCACACCCTGCGCGCCGACATCGACTACGCGACCTCCGAGGCGCTGACCACTTACGGGTTGATCGGCGTCAAGGTGTGGGTGTTCAAGGGCGAGATCCTCAATCGCCACGAGCAGCCGACGGCATCGACGGAGACGGTCGCCGAGGAGCAGTTGCGCAGGCCGAGGCGGGGCCCGCGTCCGGGCGATCCCGGCGAACGGCCCGCGCGCTCCGCGAAGCCACGAGCTGAGGGCGCCGAGGAGAGCGCCAAGCCCGAGGGCGCTGCCGGCGAGGTCAGGGGGGGCGTGAAACGAGTCAGAAAGGCAGGAACGACAGATGCTGCAGCCAGCTAGAAGAAAATACCGCAAGGAGCAAAAGGGCCGTAACACCGGCCTTGCGACCTGCGGTGCAAAGGTCAGCTTCGGTGACTACGGGCTGAAGGCAATCGGTCGGGGCCGGCTGACGGCTCGCCAGATCGAGGCGGCCAGGCGCGCAATGACGCGGCACATCAAGCGTGGCGGCCGGATCTGGATCCGTATCTTCCCCGACAAGCCGATCTCGAAGAAGCCGGCCGAGGTGCGCATGGGGAGCGGCAAGGGCAGCCCCGAGTACTACGTCGCCGAGATCAAGCCGGGCAAGGTGCTCTACGAGATGGACGGCGTCCACGAAGGTCTGGCGCGGGAGGCTTTCGCGCTGGCCGCTGCCAAGTTGCCGATTCCGACCGTGTTCGTTACCCGGATGGTGGGATAGACATGAAAGTCAGTGAGCTGAGAGCAAAGAGCGTTGACGAGCTCAACCAGGAGTTGCTCGATCTGTTGAAGGCGCATTTCGGGTTGCGCATGCAACTGGCCACCCAGCAGTTGACCAACACCAGTCAGATGGGCAAGGTGCGCCGCCAGATCGCGCGCGTACGTACGCTTCTCCGTGAAAAGGCAGTCGAGAAATGAGCGACGAGATCATCGCCAACAAGCGCACCCTGATCGGGCGCGTGGTCAGCGACCGGATGGACAAGACGGTCACCGTGCTCGTCGAGCGGCGGGTCAGGCACCCGATGTACGACAAGATCATCGTCCGCTCGAGCAAGTATCACGCGCACAACGAGGGCAACCAGGCGAAACTCGGCGACGTCGTCGAAATCCAGGAGGCCCGACCGATGTCCAAGACCAAGTCCTGGGTCGTCAGCAAGCTTGTGGAGAAGGCGGTCGCCATTTAGCCTCTTGTCTTTCGTGCGGCTTCGTTTATAATCGCACGTTTTCCCACGCGCGGCTGCCCGGCAGTCCGGGCGGTTCTCCCCCTCGCGGGTTCCAAGACTGACCGCCGGTGCGGGCCAAGTTGGAGTGACAGATGATTCAGGTCCAGACGCTTCTCGACGTCGCCGACAACACCGGCGCCCGTTCGCTGATGTGCATCAAGGTGTTGGGTGGATCCAAACGGCGCTACGCCGGCATCGGCGACATCATCAAGGTCAGCGTGAAGGACGCCGCGCCGCGCGGACGCGTCAAGAAGGGCGACGTTTACAACGCGGTCGTCGTGCGGACGGCGAAGGGTGTGCGGCGTGGCGACGGTTCGCTGGTCCGTTTCGACCACAACGCCGCAGTGCTGCTGAGCAACAAGCTCGAGCCGTTGGGTACTCGGATTTTCGGACCGGTCACCCGGGAACTGCGCGGCGACCGCTTCATGAAGATCGTCTCTCTGGCGCCCGAGGTGCTCTAAGGAAGGTCATGGAAAAGATTCGTAAGGGCGACGACGTCGTCGTCATTGCCGGGAAGGACAAGGGCAAGCGCGGGACCATCCTGCGTCGCGCGGACGACGAGCACGTGGTCGTCGAAGGCGTCAATCGCGTCAAGAAGCACGTCAAGCCGAATCCGGTCAAGGGACAGGTGGGTGGCATCATCGAGAAGGAGATGCCGCTGCACGTATCGAATGTCGCACTCTACAACCCGGTGACGAAAAAGGCCGACCGCGTCGGCTTCAGGACGCTCGATGACGGCACGAAGGTCCGCTTCTTCAAGTCGAACGGCGAAGTGTTGGGGGGCTAAGGAGCAGCCATGGCGCGTTTGCTTGACTACTACAAGACGACGGTTGTTCCCGATCTGACCAGGCAATTCGGCTACAAGTCGAGGATGGAAGTGCCGAGGATCACCAAGGTCACCCTGAACATGGGCGTCGGCGAAGCCGTCGCCGACAAGAAGATTCTCGACAACGCGGTCAGCGACCTCGGCCGGATCTCGGGACAGAAGCCGGTGATCACCAAGGCGCGCAAGTCGATCGCCGGTTTCAAGATCCGTACCGGCTACGCGATCGGCTGCAAGGTGACGCTGCGTGGTCCGCGGATGTTCGAGTTCATCGATCGGCTGGTCACCGTTGCCCTGCCGCGGGTACGCGATTTCCGCGGAATTTCGGGCAAGGGCTTCGACGGTCGCGGCAATTACAGCCTCGGGCTCAGGGAGCAGATCATCTTCCCGGAAATCGAGTACGACAAGATCGACGCCCTGCGCGGCATGAACATCAGCGTCACGACGACGGCAAAGACGGACGAAGAAGCTCGTGCCCTGCTGCGCGCGTTCAAATTCCCTTTCAGGAACTGAGACGAAATGGCGAAACTCGCTGTGATCAACCGCGGTGAAAAGCGGCGAAAAACTGTTCAGAAGTATGCCCGGAAGCGTGCCGAGCTGATCGCGGTCATCGATGACCAGAGTCGGTCGATCGAAGACCGCTACGAAGCACGACTCAAGATCCAGGCGCTGCCGCGCAACTCCAGCCCGGTGAGGCTGCGCAACCGCTGCGCGCTCACTGGCCGTCCCCGTGGTGTCTTCCGCAAGTTCGGTCTCGGTCGAGGAAAGCTGCGCGACTTCGTGATGCACGGCGAGGTCCCCGGAATGATCAAGGCCAGCTGGTAGCCAGGAGGGAACGAGATGAGTATGAGCGACCCGATCAGCGACATGCTGACGCGCATCCGCAATGCCCAGATGGCCAGCAAGGCGTCGGTCGTCATGCCGTCGTCGAAGGTCAAGGTGGCCATCGCCCAAGTGCTCAGGGACGAAGGCTACGTCGAGGATTTCTCGGTCAGCGTTCAGGGGGGCAAGCCGCAGCTCGAAATTGGCTTGAAATACTACGCGGGTCGGCCGGTGATCGAGCGCATCGATCGCGTTTCGCGGCCCGGCCTGCGCGTCTACCGTGGCGCCGGCGAGATCCCGCAGGTGATGAACGGGCTCGGCGTGGCGATCGTGTCCACGCCGAGAGGCGTGATGACCGACCGCAAGGCTCGGGCCAGCCACGTCGGTGGCGAAGTGCTGTGTATCGTCGCGTAAGGGGTAAGCATGTCCCGAGTAGCTAAGAACCCGATTGCCGTCCCCCAGGGGGTTACCGTAGAGGTCTCGCCGGAGCGCATCTCGGTCCGCGGGCCGCTCGGCGCACTCGAAATACCCGGCAGCCCGGCGGTGACCGTCGAACAGGCTGACGGCGCCTTGCGCTGCCGCCCGGTCGCCGGGCACGCGTTGTCGAACGCGCTTTCCGGAACGATGCGCGCCGTGGTTGCGAACATGGTCACCGGAGTGAGCAAGGGCTTCGAACGTCGCCTGACGCTCGTCGGCGTTGGCTATCGCGCCCAGGCGCAGGGCGGCATGCTGAACCTCAGCCTGGGTTTCTCACACCAGGTCGCGTACAGGCTGCCAGCGGGGATCAAGGCCGAGACCCCGAGCCAGACCGAGGTGCTGATCAAGGGCGTCGATCGCCAACTCGTCGGTCAGGTCGCAGCCGAGGTCCGCGCGTATCGTGCTCCCGAGCCTTACAAGGGGAAAGGGGTGCGTTACGCTGACGAAGTGATCGTGATCAAGGAAACCAAGAAGAAGAAGTAAGGGAGCCGAGATGAACGTCAAGAAGGAAGCGCGTGTGCGCAGGGCCCGCAAGACTCGGGCGAAGATCGCCGAAATGAAGTGCATCAGGCTCTCTGTGCATCGCAGCAATTGTCACATTTACGCGCAGGTGATCTCGCCGTGTGGCTCGAAGGTCCTCGCCGCGGCTTCGTCGCTCGAACCGGACATGCGCAAGGCGCTGCCGAGTGGCGGGAATGTCGACGCAGCCAGGGCCGTCGGACAGCTGATCGCCGAGCGGGCGAAGAAGGCAGGGATCGAGCAGGTGGCGTTCGATCGTTCGGGCTTTCAATACCACGGGCGCGTCAAAGCGCTCGCCGAGGCCGCGCGCGAGGCCGGTCTCAAGTTCTGAGCGCAGGGAATCGGAGTGGGAGTGAGCAATGGCTAAACCGCAAAGCAGAAAACCGCAGCAGGCCGACAAGCCCGACGACGGGATGCGCGAAAAGATGATCTCGATCAATCGCGTCACGAAGGTCGTCAAGGGCGGTCGGATCCTTGGCTTCGCTGCGCTGACCGTCGTCGGTGACGGCGACGGGCGGATCGGCATGGGCAAGGGCAAGTCCCGCGAGGTGCCGGTTGCCGTGCAGAAGGCGATGGAAGAAGCGCGGCGCAACCTGATCAAGGTCAGCCTGCGCGGCGGAACGCTCCAGCACACGGTGATCGGCCGTCACGGTGCGTCGCGAGTGATGATGCAACCGGCGCCCGAAGGCACCGGGATCATCGCCGGTGGCGCGATGCGCGCGGTGTTCGATGTCATGGGGATGAGCAACGTCGTGGCCAAGGCGCACGGTTCGACGAACCCCTACAACATCGTCCGTGCGACGATCAACGGCCTGCGCTCGATGAACACGCCGGCCGAGGTCGCCGCCAAGCGCGGCAAGACCGTCGAAGAGATCATGGGGTAAGAGATGGCCCAGAAGACAGTCAAGGTGACCCTGGTCAGAAGCCTGATCGGTACGAAGCAGTCGCATCGCGCGACCGTCCGCGGGCTTGGCCTGCGTCGTCTGCAGAGCAGCGCAGTCCTCGAAGACACGCCGGCGGTGCGGGGGATGATCAACAAGGTCTCGTACCTGCTCAAGTGTGAGGGCTGAGATGAAACTCAACACCGTGGCGCCGGCAAAGGGCGCACGCTGCGACCGCAAGCGCGTCGGGCGCGGTATCGGATCGGGCTTCGGCAAGACCTGTGGTCGCGGCCACAAGGGACAGAAGTCGCGCGCCGGTGGCTTCCAGAAGGTCGGCTTCGAGGGCGGGCAGATGCCACTGCAGCGGCGCTTGCCGAAGCGTGGCTTCAAGTCGCTGACCAACGAGCGCAACGTCGAGGTTCGCCTGGAGGAACTGGCTGCGCTGCCGGTCGAGGAAGTCGACCTCTCTGTGCTCAAACAGGCGGGGGTCGTTCCGCAGCAGGCGCTATCGGCGAAGGTCGTCCTTTCCGGCGAAATTTCGCGCAAGGTCGTCCTCAACGGCGTCCGCGCCACCGCCGGGGCACGCGCGGCGATCGAGGCGGCCGGCGGGACCGTCGCGGACTGAACACGTTCGGCTGGGGGATACTTTCTTGGTAGCGAGCGCAACGACTCTTGGCAAGGGCGGGAAATTCGGTGACCTGAAGCGTCGCCTGTGGTTCCTGCTCGGTGCGCTGGTGGTCTACCGGATCGGTTCGCACATCCCCGTTCCCGGGATCGACGCACAGGTGCTCAGCCAACTGTTCAACAAGCAGCAGGGCGGAATCCTGGGCATGTTCAACATGTTCTCGGGTGGCGCGCTGTCGCGCTTCACGATCTTCGCCCTCGGCATCATGCCCTACATCTCGGCGTCGATCATCATGCAGCTGATGACCCACGCGAGTCCGCAGCTCGAGGCGCTGAAGAAGGAAGGCGAAGCGGGCCGGCGCAAGATCACCCAGTACACCCGTTACGGCACCGTCTTCCTCGCCTTCTTCCAGGGCATCGGGATCGCCATCGCCGTCGAGTCGCAACCCGGGCTGGTACTCGAACCCGGAATTCTTTTCCGGCTGGTCACGGTGACCACGCTGGTCACCGGGACGATGTTCCTGATGTGGCTCGGCGAGCAGGTGACCGAGCGGGGCCTGGGCAATGGCATTTCGATCATCATCTTCGCCGGCATCGCCGCTGGGCTGCCGAATGCCATCGGTGGACTGCTCGAGCTGGTACGCACGGGGGCGATGCACCCGTTGACCGCGCTGGTGATCAGCGTCCTCGTCGTCCTCGTCACCGCCTTCGTCGTTTTCGTCGAACGCGGACAGCGCAAGATTCTCGTCAACTACGCCAAGCGCCAGGTCGGCAACAAGATCTACGGTGGGCAGAGTTCGCATCTGCCGCTCAAGCTGAACATGTCGGGAGTCATCCCGCCGATCTTCGCGTCGTCGATCATCCTCTTCCCGGCGACGATCGCCGGCTGGTTCGGATCTGGCGAATCGGTCCGCTGGCTCAAGGACATTGCCGCGGCGCTGTCGCCGGGCCAGCCGATCTACGTGATGCTCTACGCTGCGGCGATCATCTTCTTCTGTTTCTTCTACACGGCGCTGGTCTTCAACTCGAAGGAAACGGCTGACAACCTCAAGCGCAGCGGCGCCTTCGTGCCGGGCATCAGGCCTGGAGAGCAGACGGCGCGTTACATCGACAAGATCCTGATGCGGCTGACGCTGGTCGGCGCCGCGTACATCACGGTGGTCTGTCTGCTGCCTGAATTCCTGATCCTCAAGTGGAATGTGCCCTTCTACTTCGGCGGCACGTCGCTGCTGATCATCGTCGTCGTGACCATGGACTTCATGACCCAGGTCCAGGCCTACGCGATGTCACACCAGTACGAGAGCCTGCTGAAAAAGGCCAATTTCAAGGGGACCGGAATGCCGGTCAAGTAGGATGGCAAAGGAAGATCTGATCGAAATGCAGGGGGAGGTCATCGAGAACCTCCCGAATGCCACCTTCCGGGTGAAGCTGGAGAACGGGCACGTCGTACTCGGATTCATCTCCGGGAAGATGCGCATGCATTACATCCGCATCCTGCCGGGCGACAGGGTGACGGTACAGCTGACGCCTTACGATCTGAGCCGAGCGCGGATCGTCTTTCGCGCCAAGTAGGAAACCTCCGGGCTCAGCCGAGGCCGCCGGCCGTGGCCCGGGAGGTTGTAGAGAAATCGCCGCGAGCCGGCCGGGAAGTACGACCCAGGCGAGCGAACGACCAGACATATCAGAACTAGGGCAGGCGAGGAGTGAGCGGGTGGGCAAGGCTGCAAATGCGCCGGGCAGCTGATTGATTCACCAGTTCTGACGCCACAGGGACCAGGAGCAGGACATGAAAGTACAGGCATCGGTGAAGCGCATCTGCCGGAAGTGCAAGATCATCCGGCGTCATGGCATCGTCCGCGTGATCTGTCCGGATCAGCGCCACAAGCAGCGTCAGGGTTGACTGCCGCGTGCGGTCAGCCAGCCGGCGGTTCGACATATAACAGCAAGTCTCAACTTTTCGGGGTGAATCGATGGCCCGCATAGCAGGCGTAAACCTCCCTAATCACCAGCATGCCGAGATTGCCCTGACTGCGATCTACGGTATCGGGCGTCCGCGCGCGCAGAAGATCTGCGATTCGGCCGGCGTTCGGCGTTCGACGAAGATGAAGGACCTGACCGAGGCCGAACTGGATCGCCTGCGCGACGAGATCGGCAAGTACACCGTCGAAGGCGACCTGCGCCGCGAAGTCACGATGAGCATCAAGCGGCTGATGGACCTCGGCTGCTATCGCGGGCTGCGCCATCGCAAGGGCCTCCCGGTTCGCGGGCAGCGCACGCGAACCAACGCGCGCACGCGCAAGGGCCCGCGCAAGCCGATCGCCGGCAAGAAATAACGAGTAACCAGGGATCTGAGGATGGCCAAGACTGCCACTAGAGTTCGCAAGAAAGTCAAGATCAGGAAAAACGTCGCCGAGGGTGTCGCGCACATCCACGCGTCGTTCAACAACACGATCATCACCATTACCGATCGGCAGGGCAACGCGCTGTCCTGGGCGACTTCGGGTGGCGCCGGTTTCAAGGGCTCACGCAAGAGCACGCCGTTCGCCGCGCAGGTCGCCGCCGAGGCGGCCGGCCGTGTCGCCGTCGAGTGCGGCGTAAAGAACCTCGAGGTGCGCATCAAGGGGCCGGGCCCTGGCCGCGAGTCTTCGGTGCGCGCGCTCAATGCGCTGGGCATGAAGATCACCGCGATCACCGACGTGACGCCAATTCCGCACAATGGTTGCCGCCCGCCGAAGCGGCGCCGGATCTAGGAGGGACAGACGTGGCTCGCAATCTCGATCCGAAATGCCGGCAGTGCCGCCGCGAGGGAGAGAAGCTGTTCCTCAAGGGGGAGAAGTGCTTCACGGACAAGTGCGCCATCGAGCGTCGTTCGTATGCGCCTGGTCAACACGGGCAGAAGTCTGGCCAGCGCCTCTCCGATTACGGCGTTCATCTGCGCGAGAAGCAAAAAATCCGCCGCGTCTATGGCGTCCTCGAGGGGCAGTTCCGCAAGGTCTACAAGGAAGCCGACCGGCGCCGCGGGGTGACCGGTGAAGTTCTGCTGCAACTTCTCGAATCCCGGCTCGACAGCGTCTGCTACCGGATGGGCTTTGCCGGCTCGCGTGCCGAATCGCGCCAGGTCGTCCGGCACAATGGCGTGCTGGTCAACGGCCGGCGGGTGAACATTCCCTCCTATCAGGTGCGGCCGGGTGACGTCATCGAAGTCTGCGAGAAGGCCAGAGGGCAGCTGCGAATCAAGGCAGCACTCGCCGCCGCCGAGTCCCGGGGCTTCCCACAATGGGTCGACGTCGACGCCAAGGAGGCCAAGGGGGTCTACAAGGCTCACCCGGAACGCAGCGAACTGCCGCCGACGATCAACGAAAGCCTGGTCATCGAACTGTACTCGAAGTAATCCCGGCGGGGTGTCGCCGGCTCGGGCAAGAGGACTGTAAATGCAAAGCAGTGGACTACTTAAACCACGCATCATCGATGTGCAGAGCGTGTCGCCAGTGCATGCACGGGTGGTCATGGAGCCGTTCGAGCGCGGTTTCGGGCACACTCTGGGGAACGCGCTGCGGCGGATCCTGCTTTCCTCGATGCCTGGCTACGCACCGACCGAGGTCAGCATCGACGGCGTCCTCCACGAGTACTCGACGATCGATGGCGTTCAGGAGGACGTCGTCGATATCCTGCTCAACCTCAAGGCCGTGGTGTTCAAGCTGCACAATCGCGATGAGGTCACGCTGCATCTGCGCAAGGAAGGCAAGGGCGTCGTCCTGGCACGCGATATCGAGGTCACCCACGACGTCGAGATCATCAACCCCGAGCACGTCATCGCTCACCTCTCCGCTGGCGGAAAGCTGGCCATGGAGATGAAAGTCGAGCGCGCGCGCGGCTACGTCGCCGGCAATCTCCGCGATCTGAGCGACACCAGCAAGAACATCGGCAAGCTCGTGCTCGACGCCTCGTTCAGTCCAGTCCGGCGAGTCAGCTACGCCGTCGAGGCCGCGCGCGTCGAGCAGCGCACCGACCTCGACAAGCTGATCATGGATATCGAGACCAACGGTGCGATCGAGCCCGAGGAGGCGATTCGCTCGGCGGCGCGGATCCTCATGGAGCAGCTGTCGGTGTTCGCCGACCTCGCCGGCACTTCGATGCCGATCGAGTACCAGAAGGCCGTCCAGGTGGATCCGCTGCTGCTCCGTCCGGTCGACGACCTCGAACTGACGGTCCGCTCGGCCAACTGCCTCAAAGCCGAGAACATCTATTACATCGGCGACCTGATCCAGCGGACCGAGAATGAACTGCTCAAGACGCCCAACCTGGGTCGGAAGTCGCTCAACGAAATCAAGGAAGTGCTGGCCGCGCGTGGCCTGACGCTGGGCATGAAGCTCGAGAACTGGCCGCCGGCCGGGCTCGAGAAGTGAATCCCCGGACAAGAACAGGAAGGAACTGAAATGCGTCACCGTTTGGGTCTTCGCAAACTGAACCGTACGAGCTCGCACCGGTTGGCGATGCTGCGCAACATCACCGTCTCGCTGCTGCGCGAGGAGATGATCAGGACCACGCTGCCGAAGGCCAAGGAGCTCAGGCGGGTGGTCGAGCCGATCATCACCCTCGGCAAGACCCCGACGGTCGCCAACCGGCGCCTCGCTTTCAGCCGCCTGCGCGACCGGGACATGGTCGTCAAGGTCTTTGACGAGCTCGGGCCGCGTTACGCGACGCGCAACGGGGGCTACGTGCGCATCCTGAAGTGCGGCTTCCGCGAGGGTGACAATGCACCGATGGCCTTCGTCGAACTGCTCGATCGACCAGAGGCCGAAGCGGCGGCCAGCTGATCGCGCCGCGACCAGAAGCGAGGAAGCCAGGCGATTGCCTGGCTTCCTCGCTTCTGGCGTGCCCTCGGTGGCGGTCGACCGGGAGTCATCGCCGAGCAGCTCGCCGTGCGCTGAGCGAGGGCGCCGGCCGGGGCTCTGCCCGGCCGACGATCCGCTGGTTTCCCGGGGCCTCTCCGGAGTATGATGGCCACACTCCGTGCGGATGGCGGAAAGTACACCGTCCCTCGAAACCTCCTCGACCGATGATCCTGGCCAGCGTACTCGACGAAATCTCCGCCCGTCTCGCCAGCGCTCGTCGCGTGCTGTTCATCACCGGCGCGGGCATCTCGGCCGATTCCGGCCTGCCGACCTATCGCGGCGTAGGCGGGCTCTACGACGGTGAGGTGACCGAGGAGGGCTTGCCGATCGAGACGGTGCTCTCGGGGGCGATGTTCTCCGTCCGTCCGGACATCACCTGGAAGTACCTCGCCCAGATCGAGCGCAACTGCCGCGGCGCGCTGCCGAACGCCGCTCACCTGGCGATCGCCGAACTCGAAGCGACGCTCGACCACGTCCTGGTGTTCACCCAGAACGTCGACGGACTGCACCGCAAGGCTGGCAGCAAGCGGCTGATCGAGATCCACGGCAACCTGCACGACCTCGTGTGCACCAGCTGCGACTTTGCCGAGAGCGTCGAGGACCTGTCGGGAAGACCATTGCCGCCGGTCTGCCCGGCCTGCGGCGGAGTTCTGCGTCCGCTCGTCGTGCTTTTCGGCGAAGCCCTGCCGGAGTCGGCGATCGGTCGCCTGGTGGCCGAGCTCGAGCAGGGAATGGACATGGTATTCACGATCGGCACCTCGGGGGTCTTTCCGTATATCGCCGCACCGGTGGTCTGGGCGGCGGAGGCCGGAATCCCGAGCGTCGAGATCAACCCGCTGGTCACACGCCTGACGCCTCACGTCACCTACCATCTGCCGATCGGCGCAGCCGAGGCGATGGGCGCGATCCGCTCGCGCGTCGCCGCTTTACGAGCCTGAAGCGCCGGCCCGAACGCTCTCCCGGAGTACTGGCGCTGCGTCGGCATGCCAATTGACGGCGGCCCGGCGCGCGTGCATCCTTCGCCTGCTGGTGTCGGCGTCTGATTTCTCCCGTACCCCGGATCGGGGCGGAACACATCGATGGGAGGGCGAATGGGTATTCTCGACTGGCTCTTCAGCGGCAACGACGATGCGACCGGAACGACGGTCGACCCGGCAGTGATCGCGCAGCGCATCGAACAGGTGGTGGGCATCGTCAATCCGCGTCTCAAGCTTGTCGCCGGTTACCGGCGCAAACTCGCTCCGGCGGTCGAGCAGGCCGTGCTCTACTGCCGGGAGATCGAGTCGCAGATTCCCCCGACGATCGAAGCGACCGAGCGGGGTTGGGCGGAAAACCCGGTGCTGCGCGCCGTCTTCGCCAGCGCCCACGACATTCCCGCGGTATTCAGCCGCAGTCGCGCAGTGCAGGACTTTTTCGAGAAGGCGCCGGAGGTCGACCAGGTCTGGGCCACGCTGCGCTTCCTGCGCCGCGAGGAGACATCCTTCGGCGTCGTCGCGCGTGGCGACGTCGTCCAGCACGACGTGATGCGCACCTGCATCTCGTTTGTCGACAAGAAGGCCGTCCTGCCGAGCGCGTCTGAGCGCGACGCGCGGATCGAGATCCGGCGGCGGGCGTTCAAGTTCCTGGCTACCGAAGCGCTCAGGCAGATCGCCTCGTCGGACATGCGCTGCAAGGACCTGGCAGTCCAGCGCTCGATGCTCCAGTCGCGGCTGACGATCCTCAAGGGCCAGCGGGCCGGGCTCGAGACGATGCTCGGTCACGGCGGGCGAGCGGGACAGCAGGTCGAGGACGTCGAGGCCCGCCTCGCGGAGAACGAAGAAGCCCTGACCGTGTGTCCGACGCCCGAAGAGGTCCTGGACAACGCGATCGATCGCGTCCAGCAGGTGCTCACGCACGGCCCCGACTACATCCACATCAGCACTCTGCGCTTGCGGCTCAGCCAGATGAACGTCGTCGTGCCAGAAGGATCAGACGAGCCGGCGGTCGATATCGCGCTGCCGCTGGTCGTCGTCAAGAGCGCTCCGGTAGTCAGCCTGCTCGCCTGCAGCTTCCCGCGCAGCGGGCTGATCCGGCGCAGGACGCTGCTCAGCGAGGCGCAGCGGCTGGTCTGCTGAAGCGGCGCGGCGTCGAGCCTACCAGTCGCAGCCGAGCCACGTCGCGCGCAGCGACGTTCGCGCACGGGTCCCCCGCTTCGCTTCTACGGCTGCCGCCAGACGCCTCGCAGTCTTGCCCGACGGATCTCGTCGAAGCGGTCACCCGGAACTCCCCCGACGGTAGCGGATCAGCCTCGAAACTTCTGGCATGTCGATCGGCCCGACGCGCACTGGCTCGATGACGGCGATCATCGGCTGGCTCCTGCAGGGTGCGTCCGCAGTGGTTCCCGTAGCCCCGGTCGCCGGCAGCCGACGCAGCGTGCCTCCCCCGGGCCGGCCACCGACCCGACGGCATGCATCGCTTGATCAGCCGCATCTGGTAGCATGCGCGCTGATGCCGATGGACCGCCGATGACCGTCCCGCTATCCGAAGTCTTCTCCGCGACAGGCCCGCTGGCGGCCAGTGTGCCGGGGTATCGCCAGCGGAGGCAGCAGGTCGAGTTCGCCGAGAGCATCGCCGCGGCGATCGCCGGGAATCGGGTACTCGTCGCCGAGGCGGGAACCGGCACCGGCAAGACCTACGCATACCTCGTTCCGGCGCTGCTCTCCGGGGGAAAGGTGATCGTTTCGACCGGCACGCGCACTCTCCAGGATCAGCTCTACACGCGCGACATCCCGGCGGTGTGCAAGGCCCTCGGAGTACCTTTGCGCGTCGCCCTGCTCAAGGGGCGGTCGAATTACCTCTGTCACCACCACCTCGACCGCGCTCTGGCCGACGGGCGTTTTCTCTCGCGCGAAGACGCCGCCCATGCGCGAAGGATCGCGCGCTTTGCCCGGCAGACGCACAGCGGTGACAAGGCCGAGTGCAGCGACGTGCCCGAGACGGCGACCGTCTGGACGGCGGTGACCTCGACCCGGGACAACTGTCTCGGTCAGGATTGCCCGAGGCACAAGGACTGTTTCGTTCTCGCCGCTCGGCGCGAGGCGTTGGTCGCCGACCTGGTCGTCGTCAACCACCACCTCTTCTTCGCCGACGTGATGCTTCGCGACGAGGGGGTCAGCGAACTGCTGCCAGCCTGCAACACGGTGATCTTCGACGAGGCGCATCAGTTGCCCGAAATCGCCAGCGCCTTCTTCGGCGAGAGCGTCTCGACCGCGCAGGTCGCCGAACTGTTGCGCGACACGCAGCTCGCGGCCCGGGCAGCCGCTCGCGACTGCCTCGATCTGCCAGCGCGCTGCGCATCGGTCGACAAGGCGGCTCGCCAGCTGCGCCTCGCGCTGCCGGTCGAGCCCGGCCGCTACGCGCTCGCCCAGCTCGCTGCGCGGGCGGGCTTTGGCGCCGCGCTGGGCGCGCTGATCGGCGAAGTCGACGCGTTGACCGGCGTGCTGGCCACCCAGGCCCAGCGCAGCGAGGAACTCGACAACTGCTGGCAGCGCGCCGGTAACCTGCTGGCCCGCCTGCAGGCTTGGGAAAGCGGCGCGCAGGCCGACTTCGTTCGCTGGGCCGAGACCTACACGCACGCGTTGCAGCTCAACGTGACGCCTCTGGTGATCGCCGACATCATGCGGCGGCAGATCGATGGCCACCCGCGAGCGTGGATCTTCACTTCGGCAACGCTTGCGGTGCAGGACGACTTCGCCCACTACTGCGCCGAGATGGGTCTCGTCGAGGCGAGCGCGGCGCGCTGGGAGAGCCCATTCGACTACCCTCGCCAAGCCCTGCTCTACGCGCCACCGGGCCTGCCCGATCCGAACAGCGCCGGCTACCCGGAGGCGGTCGTGGAGGCGGCGTTCCCGGTTCTCCGGGCGAGCGGCGGCCGCGCCTTCTTCCTGTGCACGGCGCTGCGCGCGATGCGCCGGACACATGAGTTGCTCAGCGCGCGCCTGCAGCGTGAGGGACTCGATCTGCCGCTGCTCATCCAGGGCGAATCGAGCAAGAATGACCTGCTCGACCGCTTCCGCAGGTTGGGCAACGCGATCCTGATCGGCAGTCAGAGCTTCTGGGAAGGGGTCGATGTGCGTGGCGAAGCGCTCTCGCTGGTGGTCATCGACAAGCTGCCTTTCGCTCCGCCCGACGACCCGGTGCTCGCCGCGCGCATCGAGAAACTGAAGAGCGAGGGGCACAACGCCTTCCTCGACTACCAGTTGCCGCGCGCGGTGATCAGCGTCAAGCAGGGGGCCGGCCGGCTGATCCGCGACGAGACCGACCGCGGGGTGCTGATGATCTGCGACCCGCGGCTCACCGGCAAGGCCTACGGCAAGTGCATCTGGCGCAGCCTGCCGCCGATGAAGCGGACCCGCGACCTCGCCGAGGTGCTCGCCTTCTTCGCCGGGCCTGCCGCGGACCGGCGCTGATGGACGCAACCTTCGCCCGGCCGATCGGCAGAGCGCATCGCGAAGATGGCCCGGTGGCCGCAGACGCGCTCAATCGCGACTGCCGCAGCAACTCGCCCAGTCGTCGCGCGCTCTCGCAGGCGCTCGCCGGGGACACCGGTTCGGCCTCGCTCGTCGAGCTGTTTTCCAGCCGGCCGCATCTTTTCGCCGAGACGACGGTTTTCGTCAGCGAGGCGGATCTGCAGCGGATGGTGCAGATCATCGACGTGGTCGAGCGCGTCGTCGCGCGTCCGGCGTATCGCCAGACGGCGTTCGCCCGGGCGCCGGCGGCTGGCCGCCATCCCTGCGCGGCGGCCGGGGTCTTCGTCGGCTACGATTTCCATCTCGGCCCGCAGGGGCCGCGACTGATCGAGATCAACTCGAACGCCGGTGGGGCGATGCTCAACGCCCGGCTGCTCGATGTCCGGCGGGCCTGCGGCGCGGGGACCGGAAAGGGCTTCGCTCGCGGGCCGGTCGAGCAAGGATTCGTCGACATGTTCGGCAGCGAGTGGCGGCTCGAGCGCGGAGCCGGTTCGCGGCTGCCCGGCCGCGTGGCGATCGTCGACGAGCGGCCCGACGAGCAGTATCTGGCGCCCGAGTTCGCGCTCTTCCGCGAGCTCTTCGAGGCGCACGGCATCGCCGCGGTGATCGCCGACCCGGCCGACCTGAGCTTCGACGGGCGACGCTTGTGGCATCGCAGCGGCGTCGTCGACCTGGTCTACAACCGGCTCACCGATTTCGCCCTCGCCGACGGGCCGAACGCCGCTCTGCTGGCGGCCTGGCTCGCCGGAGCGGTCGTCCTGACTCCCAACCCGCGGACGCACGCGCTCTACGCGGACAAACGCAACCTCTGCCTGCTCGGCGATGTGCGCTGGCTCGCGCAGATCGGCGTCGACGAGGCCGATCGTGCGCTGCTCGCCGAGGGCATCCCCCGCACTTGCGAGGTCGGACCCGAGAACGCCGAAGAGTATTGGGCGACCCGGCGCCAGTGGTTCTTCAAACCGTTCGCCGGTTTCGGCAGCAAGGCGGCGTACCGTGGCGACAAGCTGACCCGGAGAGCGTTTGCGGCGATTTCCCGGGGTGGTTACGTCGCCCAGGCGGTCGTTGCCCCATCCGAGCGACGGCTGGTCGTCGACGGAGTCGAGCAGGATCTCAAGCTCGACCTGCGCAACTACGTTTACCGGGGCGTCGTGCAACTCGTCGCCGCACGTCTCTACCGTGGTCAGACGACCAACTTCCGGACCCCTGGCGGCGGCTTCGCGGGGGTCGTCGCGGTGCCATCGGGCGTGCCGTGCGGAGAAGCTCGATGAAGCTCATCGGGATCGCTGGCCATTCAGGGTCGGGCAAGACGACGCTGATCGAGAAGCCGATTGCGCTGCTCAACGGGCAGGGGTTGCGCGTCTCCGTGCTCAAGCACGCGCATCACGACGTCGATGTCGATCGCCCGGGCAAGGACTCGTATCGCCATCGCCAGGCCGGTGCGGCCGAGGTCCTGCTTGCCGCTGGCGCGCGCTGGGCGCTACTGCACGAACTGTGCGGGGAGCGCGAGCCGACGCTCGCCGAATGCGCGAGCCGTTTTTCGCCGTGCGGCCTCATCCTCGTCGAGGGCTTCGAGCAGGAGGCGATCCCGCGGATCGAGGTTCATCGACCGCTGCTCGGCAGACCGCTGCTCTGGCCGGACGACGCGCACGTCGCTGCCGTGGCCTCGGACGCGCCGCCAGTCGCGGAATTGCCCGCGAGGATCGCCTGGCTCGATCTCGACGACGTCCCGGCGATCGCCCGGTTCATCGTCGATCCTTGGGGTTTCTGGCAGAGCGCCGGGGAGGAAGGAGCAAGCGATGCTCTCTGTTGACGAGGCACTGGCCCGCTTGCTGGCCAGTGCGCCGCCGGCCACTCAGATCGAGCTCGTAGCGATTGCCGATGCGGCGGGGCGTGTATTGGCCCAGACACAGGTGGCTGCGGAAGACTCGCCGCCGCTCGACAACTCGGCGATGGACGGCTATGCGGTGGCCACCGCCGACGTGCCCGAGCCGGGAACCTGGCTGCCGGTGTCGCAGCGCATCCCGGCAGGCACGGTCGGAACTACGCTGCGCCCGCGAACCGCGGCGAGAATTTTCACCGGCGCGCCGATCCCGTCGGGTGCGGACGCGGTGGTCATCCAGGAACTCTGCGAGCACGCGCCCGACGCGGTGCGCATCGATCACCGGCCATCGCCGGGTGAGCACATCCGCCGCGCCGGAAGCGACATCATGGCCGGCTCGGCGATTCTCGCCGTCGGCCAGCGCCTGCGCCCGCAAGACGTCGCGCTCGCCGCGTCGGTCGGTATCGCTCGACTGCCGGTCTATCGCCGCCTGCGCGTCGCGGTCGCGTTCACCGGAGACGAACTGACCATGCCCGGCGATGCCCTGCGCCCGGGCGCCATCTACAACAGCAATCGCTTTCTGCTCTGCTCGTTGCTCGATCGGCTCGGCTGCGTGGTCAGCGATTTCGGCCAGGTTCCCGACGACCTCAGCGAACTGCGCCGGGTCTTCTGCGCGGCGGCCGCGGAAAGCGATCTGCTGCTCTGTTCGGGCGGCGTCTCGGTTGGCGAGGAAGATCACGTCAAGGCGGCTCTGGAGAGCGAAGGGCGGGTTGACATCTGGAAGATCGCCGTCAAGCCGGGCAAGCCGCTGATCTCTGGCTGGATCGGCGGCGACCGCCGGCAAGTGCCGTTGATCGGTCTGCCGGGAAACCCGGTGTCGAGTCTGGTCGGCTTCCTGGTCTTCGTCCGCCCGGTCGTGCTGAAGATGCAGGGCGCGCAGTGGATCACGCCGCCCGCGTATGCGCTGCGCGCCGACTTCGACTGGCTGCAGCCCGATGCGCGGCGCGAGTTCCTGCGCGTCCGTCGCAACCCGGAAGGCGGTCTCGACCTCTTCCCGAACCAGGGATCGGGCGTGCTGACTTCGGCCGTCTGGGGCGATGGGCTGGTCGACAACCCGCCGCGGCGCGTCGTCCATCGCGGCGACGTCGTCGACTTCCTGCCCTTCGCCGAACTGCTCTCCTGAGAGGACCGACACGATGCCGAAGATCCTCTATTTCGCGAGCCTGCGCGAAGCGCTCGGTCGGGCCAGCGAGCAGATCGAACTGCCGCCGGGGGTCGGGGACGTCACCGGCTTGATCGCTTTCCTCGCCGCGCGCGGCGGCCCGTGGGAGCAACTCGCCACGCTCGGGAACCTGCGCTGCGCGGTCAATCAGGAAATGGCGAAGCCCGACTCGCCGGTCACCGGCGGTGACGAAGTCGCCTTCTTCCCGCCGGTCAGCGGAGGTTGAGATGAGCGTCCGCGTCCAGGAAGATGATTTCGACGTTGCCGCCGAACTCGCCGAGCTGCAGGCCGGTGGCGCGGGCGCAGGCGCGCTGGTCTCGTTCGTCGGACTCGTTCGTGACCTCAGTGGAGGCGCTGCGGTCTCGGAAATGAGCCTCGAGCATTATCCGGGGATGACCGAGAAGGCGCTCGCGGCGATCGCCGGCGAAGCGCGTCGGCGCTGGCCGCTGAACGCGGTACGCGTCGTCCATCGCGTCGGGCGCCTGCTGCCCGGCGAGCGGATCGTCTTCGTCGGCGTCGCCTCGGCTCACCGCGGCGCGGCGTTTGCCGCCGGCGAATTCATCATCGACACGCTCAAGACACGGGCGCCGTTCTGGAAGCGCGAAGTGACCAGCGCGGGCGCGCGCTGGGTCGAGGCGCATGCTGCCGACGACGCGGCGGCCGGACGCTGGGGCGAGCGATGAGCCGCTCGCGCGTTGCCGATCGCCGCGCGGCGCCGCCTCATCGCCGGCCGGCGCGGGTCAGGCGCCACTGCCCGACGAGCGCGTAGATCGCCGGAATCACCGCCAGGGTGAGCAGCGTCGAGGAGATCATCCCGCCGACCATCGGCGCAGCGATCCGGCGCATGACTTCCGAGCCGGTGCCGGTGCCCCACATGATCGGCAGCAGGCCGGCGATGATCGCCGCGACGGTCATCATCTTCGGGCGAACGCGCTCGACTGCGCCCTCGACGATCGCGGCGTGGATCTCGTCCGGCGTCGGCAGCCGCTGCTCTTCCAGACAGCTGGCCGCGAGCCGCTGCCGGGCGTGGTCGAGGTAGATCAGCATGACCACCCCGGTTTCGGCCGCCACGCCGGCGAGGGCGATGAAGCCGACGGCGACCGCCACCGACAGGTTGTAGCCGAGCAGCCAGATCAGCCAGACGCCACCGACGAGCGCGAAGGGCACCGAGAGCATGACGATCAGCGCCTCGGTCAGTCGCCCGAAGTTCAGGGTGAGAAGAACGAAGATGATCAGCAGGGTCAGCGGCACGACGATTTTCACGCGCTCGATCGCCCGTTCCATCGGCTCGAACTGGCCGCTCCAGGTCGCGTAGTAACCCGGCGGGAACTTCACCTGCCGGGCGACCGCTTCCCTGGCGTCGGCGACGTAACCGCCGATGTCGCGATCGCGGAGATCGACGAAAATGTACGCCGCGAGCAAGGCGTTCTCGGTACGGATCCCCGGCGTTCCCCTGGCGACTTCGACGCGCGCGAGCTGACCGAGCGGAATCATCGCGCCGTCGCTCGCCGGGACCAGCACCTCGCGGGCAATCTGCTGCGGATCGGCGCGCAGTTCGCGCGGGTAGCGGACGGTCACCGCGAAGCGTTCGCGGCCCTCGACGGTGGTCGTCACCAGTTCGCCGCCGAGCGCCTGGCCGATCACCTCCTGCACGTCGCCGACGGTCAGCCCGTAGCGTGCGAGCCGTGTCCGGTCGGGCTCGATGTCCAGGTAGTAGCCGCCGGTGATTCGCTCGGCGAACGCCGAAGTCGTTCCCGGTACGGCCCTGACCACGGTTTCGATCTCCCGCGCCAGACGTTCGAGTTCGTCGAGGTCCTTGCCGAAGACCTTGATGCCCACCGGCGTACGGATGCCCGTCGAGAGCATGTCGATGCGCGCCTTGATCGGCATCGTCCAGGCATTCGCCACGCCGGGGAACTGCAGCGCGCGGTCCATCGCGGCGATCAGCCGGTCGATCGTCATCTCCGGTCGCCACTCGGATTCGGGCCTGAGGTTGATCACCGTCTCGAACATCTCGGTCGGCGCCGGATCGGTCGCCGTGCCCGCGCGACCCGCCTTGCCATAGACCGAGGCGACTTCGGGGAAACTCCGGATGATCCGGTCTTGCGTCTGCAGCAGCTCGGCGGCCTTGGTGATCGACATCCCGGGCAGCGAGGTGGGCATGTAGAACAGCGTGCCCTCGTTGAGCGTCGGCATGAACTCCGAACCCAGTCGGCTTGCCGGATAGATCGTCGCGGCGAGCACCGCCAGGGCGACGACGATCGTCGTCTTCTTCCACCGCAGGACGGTCGAAATCACCGGGCGATAGGCTCGGATCAGCGCGCGGTTCACCGGGTTCCTCGCCTCGGGCAGGATGCGGCCGCGAATGAAGAAGATCATCAGCGCCGGGACCAGCGTCACCGAGAGCAGCGCCGCGCCCGCCATCGCGAAAGTCTTGGTGTAGGCGAGCGGGGCGAACAGGCGGCCCTCCTGTGCCTCGAGCGTGAATACCGGCAGGAACGAAACGGTGATGATCAGCAGCGAGAAGAAGAGTGCCGGTCCGACTTCCCGGGCGGCGGCGACCATTGCCTCTCTGCGCTGGCCCTGGCTGTGGTCCGCGGGCAGGCGTTCGAGGTGCTTGTGCGCGTTCTCGATGATCACGATTGCCGCATCGATCATCGCGCCGACGGCGATCGCGATGCCGCCGAGGCTCATCAGGTTCGAGTTGATGCCGATCAGACGCATGGCGATGAACGCGACGAGCACCCCGACCGGGAGCATCACGATGGCGACCAGCGCGCTCCGCAGGTGCAGCAGGAAGACGACGCAGACCAGTGCGACGATCGCGCTCTCCTCGATCAGCGTTCGCTTCAGCGTGTCGATCGCCCGGTGGATCAGCTCCGAGCGATCATAGACGGCCTCGATGCGCACTCCCTCGGGAAGTCCGGCCGAGACCTCGCCGATCTTCCGTTTGAGGTGGTCGATGACCTGCAACGCGTTTTCGCCGTAGCGGGCGATGGCGATTCCCGAGACGACTTCGCCCTCCCCGTCGAGTTCGGCGATTCCCCGCCGCTCGTCGGGCGCCAGTTCGACACGCGCCACGTCGCGCACGCGTACCGGCGTGCCGCCGATCGCCTTGACGACCAGGTCGCCGATGTCCGCGGCGCCGCGCAGGTAGCCTCGGCTACGAACCATGTACTCGGTCTCGGCCATTTCGACGACCCGGCCACCGACATCGCGGTTCGAGTCGCGAATCGCCTTCGCCACCGTCGCCAGCGGGATGCCGTAGGCGCGCAGCCTGACCGGATCGACGGTCACCTGGTAGGTCTGGACGAAGCCGCCGAGCGAAGCGACCTCGGCGACGCCGTGGGCCTTGGTCAGCTGGTAACGGAGGTACCAGTCCTGCAGCGTGCGCAGTTCGGCGAGCGTCCGGTCGCTGGCCAGCAGCACGTACTGATAGACCCAGCCGACGCCGGTCGCATCCGGACCCAACTGCGGCGTCACCCCGCGCGGCATTCGCCCGGCGGCGAAGCTCAGGTACTCGAGGACGCGCGAGCGTGCCCAGTAGATGTCCGTGCCGTCGTCGAAGATCACGTAGACGAACGACACGCCGAAAAACGAGAAGCCGCGGACGACCTTCGATCCGGGCACCGAGAGCATCGCCGTGGTCAGCGGGTAGGTCACCTGGTCCTCGACGACCTGCGGTGCCTGGCCCGGGTACTCCGTATAGACGATCACCTGCACGTCGGACAGATCGGGCAGCGCGTCGAGCGGCGTGCGCAGCACCGCGACGACCCCGGCGGCGACGATACAGGCCGTCGCCAGCAGGACGAGGAAACGGTTGTCCGCCGACCAGGCGATCACTCTGGCGAGCATGCGCGACCCGTCAATGACCCGCGTGTCGTCCGGCGGCCCCAGCTCCGCCGGAAGCCGCGGGCTGGATGCCGGTGATCACCCATTCGCCCGGCTTGCGCTCGACGAACTCGAAGCTCACCGCGAGGCCGGGTTTCAGCCCGGCGAGCAGGGCGGGCGTCGTCGCCTGGAAGTCCATGGTCATCGCCGGCCAGTCGAGGCTGGCCACCGGGCCGTGACTGATCGTCGCCACTCCCGCCTCGAGGTCGATCGCGTCGATGGTTCCCGACGCGCGGTGCGCGACGACTGCCGGCCTGCCGCGGCCGTCCCCGGGCTGTCGGCCATGGCCGAAGGCCGAGAACGCAGCCTGCAGATTGCTCTCGGCGTCGATCAGGAAGTTGGCGGCGACGACCACCGCCTCGCCTTGACGAAGCCCCTCGAGCACTTCGACGTGCCGGTCGTCGCGCCGTCCGAGCCTGACTTCGCGCGGCTCGAAGCGGCCCTCTCCGGCGTCGACGAAAACGATCCGCCGCCTGCCGCTGTCGATCACCGCCGAAGTCGGCACGCTGAGCACCGCCCGTCTGCCGCCGACCGACAGCTCGACCTCGGCGAACATCGCCGGCTTCAGCAGCCGGTCCGGATTGGGCAGTTCGACGCGTACCGGAACCGTACGCGTTTCCGGCCTGAGCGCCGGATAGACGTAGCCGACCTTCCCCTCGAAAACCCTGTCCGGGTAGGCGTCGATCCGGACCTTCGCGCTCGTGCCGCGGCTCAGCAGAGCGATGTCCTGCTCGAAGACGTCGGCGACCACCCAGACCGACGAGAGGTCGGCGACCTCGAAGAGCGTCTCGCCGGGCATGAAGCGCATTCCCTGCACAGCCTTCTTGCCGGTGACGATTCCGCTCACCGGCGAGCGCAGGGTCAGCGTCCGCCGGGCAACTCCCGACTTGGCCAGCGCCCGGACCTGCTCCTCGGAGATGTCCCAGTTGCGCAGGCGCGCGAGGCTCGATTCGGCGAGTTCCTTCATCCCTTCCTGCGCCGCCTGCCCGGCGCCGTCCAGCGTATCGACCCCCTGCGCGGCAATCGCGTACTCGCGCTGCGCGGAGACCAGTTCGGGGCTGTAGACGTCGAACAGCGCCTGTCCCTTGCCGACCGGCTGGCCGGTGACGTTGACGTGCAGGCGCTCGACGTAGCCTTCGAACTTCGGCGCGATCGCGTAGACCCGTCGCTCGTCGGGCTCGATCCGGCCGGCGGCGCGGACCACCTGGTCGAGCACGCGCAGTTCGGCGGCTTCGCTGCGCACGCCCAGCTTCTGGATCTTCTCGGCGCCGATCCGGATCTCGCCGGGGACCAGCGCCTGGCCGTTCCCCTCGCCCTCGTACACCGGGATGTAGTCCATGCCCATCGGGTCCTTCTTCGGCACCGGCGAGGTGTCGGGCAGGCCCATCGGGTTGCGGTAGTAGAGGACCTTGGCCTGCCTTGTCGCCGTCGGACCGTCCGCTGCCGGTGCTCCCGCTGGTTCGCCCGAGGGCGCATGGCCGCTGCCCAGCCAGTAACCGCCGCCGGCGGCGACGGCCACGGCGAGAGCACCGATGACCAGCGTCGTGCCGGTCCTCACAGGTCGCCCCCGAGCAGGCGTTCGACCTCGGCGAGACGAATCCGCGCGTCGACCTGGGCCTTGAGCTGATTCTGCCTGGCCAGGCGAATCTGCCGCTGGGCGTCGAGCAGCGTCGCGAAGTCGACCTTGCCGGTTTCGTAGCCGGCCAGCGCTGCCTGGAAGGTCAGCTCAGCCTGCGGCAGGAGGCTGCCGGCCAGCAGGTTCTCGGTGCGCCGCGCGGCTTCGATCGCCGACAGGCTTTCGGCGAGTTCCGCGCCGACCTGGCTGGTGCTCGCCTGCTTGCGCGCGCGGGCGGCGGCGAGCAGCGACTCCGCTTCGCGCTCCTGGGCGCGGCGCGACGACTGCTGCAGCGGAATGTTCAGCTCGACGATCAGCTCCCATTCCCTGATCGAGTTCTGGTACTGGACCGGCGCGACGCCGAAAGCGAAGTCGGGGTAGCGGTTTCGGTAAGTCAGCTCGCGCGTCTTCTCGGCTGCCCTGAGCTTCGCCTCGTCGGCGAACAGCTGCGGATTCCGTGCGCGTGCGCGCTCGTCGAGCGCCGCGTAGTCGAGCGCCGCCGGGGGCGGCAGCGGGCGCAGCCGGGCCGGCTCCTGAAGAGGGGCGTCGGCGGGCCGGGCGAGCAGCGTATTGAGGCGGGTGTGCGCGTGGTGCCGTTCGGTTTCGAGGGTGATCAGCTCGCTGCGCAGGCTGGTCTGCTCGACCTGCGCGCGGATCACGTCCTGCTGCGCAGCGAGCCCGCCCGCATAGCGGGCCAGAGCGATCCGTTCGAGGCGGCCCAGCAGGTCGAGGATCTGGCGGGTCAGGCGCTCGCTGCGGTAGAGGTAGTAGAGCTGGGCGAAGTTGATCTTGATCCGTCCGGCGACCTCGGCCCAATTGCCCCGCGCGCGTTCCCTGGCCCCTTCGGCTTCGAGTTCGGCGACCTCCCGTCGCAGGTCGCGCTTGCCGAACCAGGGGATCTCCTGGAGCAGCAGATAACGGGTGCTGCCGGTGCGACCCGGCGACAGCGTCGGGTTCTGCTCCCCCGACCGGGTGATGTCGCGCAACTCGACGCCGAACTTCGGATCGGGCAGCGCTCCGGCCGGAACGATGCGTTCGTGCGACGCGTCGGCTTCGGCCTGCAGCGCAGCGAACTCGGGATTACGCGTCCGCGCGTAGGCGAGCAGTGGCTCGAGCTCCGCGCCCAGCGCGGCATCCTGGGCTCGCGCCGGTGCTCCGGGAGCGATCGCGCAGGCCAGGACGAGCGTCGGCAGGCAGCGGAGCAGCCACCTGCTGGCCAGCTGGCCAGCGCCGCGGATCTGGTCTGCCGCGACGGTCACCGGGGGGAAGGTTGCCAGCGGACGACGGTCAGCACCCCATTGACGTCTTCGGCGGCGAAGCGGATTCGGTCGCCGGCCTTCAGTTGCTCGAGCCACGCAGCGTTGCTCACCCTGAAGGCCATGGTCATCGCCGGCATGTTCAGGTTCGGCAGCGGGCCGTGCGCGATGGTCACCTTGCCGGCGGCCTTGTCGACCTTCCTGACCTCGCCGTCGACCAGAGAGCCCGTCGCCGCGCTGCCGCGCTGAGCCGAATGATCGCTCGTCGCCAGCAGCGGTGTGGCGGCGAGCAGCGCGACGCAGCCCAGCAGCAAGGTGACGATCATCCTGTTCATCGGTTCTCTCCTGATGGCCAGCGCCGGTTCCGGGTGAAGGCGCTGCTCGTCGCCCGCAAGCCGGGCGCGCGGCGCAGCGAAACGGCGGACGGCCAGTGCCGGCTGCTCGCCGCAAGGCTTCCGTCGGGCGTGGCAGCCGGGAGTATCTGGCGCGAAAGCCTACGGGAAGCTGACCCGCCGATTACTTTTCTGTAATCTTCGCGAACAGTCGACCGGGTCGGCCGGGAAGTCGCCGGGACCCGTCGACGACAGCCGGGAAGAGCGATGAAGATCCTGATCGTTGAAGACGAGGCGAAGACCGGCAGCTACCTGAAACAGGGGCTCGTCGAGGCGGGTTTCGTCGTCGACCTGGCGGGCAACGGTGTCGACGGGCTGCACCTCGCGCTGACCGAAGCCTACGACCTGGCCATCGTCGACGTCATGCTGCCCGGAATCGACGGCTGGCAACTGCTGCAGCGAATCCGTCACGCCGGCAGGGAAATGCCGGTGATGTTCCTGACCGCCCGCGACCACGTCGAGGATCGCGTCAGGGGTCTCGAACTCGGGGCCGACGACTACCTCGTCAAGCCGTTCGCCTTTTCCGAACTGCTCGCCCGTGTGCGGACGCTGCTGCGTCGTGGCAGGCGGAGCAGGGAACCGGTGGTCCTGTGCGCGGCCGATCTCGAACTCGACCTGTTGCGTCGGCGGGTGCATCGCGCCGGCAAACGGCTCGACCTGACGGCCAGGGAGTTCGCCCTGCTCGAACTGCTCCTGCGGCATCAGGGCGAGGTCCTGCCGCGCTCGCTGATCGCTTCGCAGGTCTGGGACATGAACTTCGACAGCGACACCAACGTCGTCGAGGTGGCGATCAGGCGCCTGCGCCTCAAGGTCGACGAAGGATTCGCGCCCCGTCTGATCCGCACCGTGCGCGGCATGGGCTACGTGCTCGAGGTCGCCGATTGACGAGCACGCGCAGCCGATCGCTGACCTGGCGACTGACGCTGCTCTTCGCCCTCGCCTCGGCGCTGGTCCTGTTCCTGCTCGGCATCCTGATCGGCCGCTCGGTCGAGGAGCATTTCGTCGAGCAGGACATCGAGGTCCTCGAGGGCCGGATGCTGATCGTCCGCGAAGCGCTCGAGCGGGCCACCGGCCGACTGCCCGACGCGGCCCTGGCGCGGCAACTCGGCGAAGCCTTCGCCGGCTACGACGGGCTTTCGCTGTCGATCGCCGACCGGAACGGGCGAGTGCTCTACGCAAGCGACCGGACGGTCTTCCCGGCCGCCCTTTGGCAGAGCGCGGCCGCAGGCCAACGCCAGCGACCGCTGAAATGGGTGGCCGACGACGGCACCGTGCGGCGCGCGATTGCCGGAACGGCGGCTCCGGGGGGCGATCGGCTGCCCGGGTACACGGTGGCGATCGCACTCGACATCGCCCATCACGAGCACTTCATGAGCGCGTTCCGGCGGACCCTGTGGGCGTTCATCGGGTCGGCGACGATGGCCATGGGTCTGCTCGGCTGGTTCGCCGTGCGCCGCGGCCTGTCGCCGTTGCAGGCGATCCGCCGGCAGGCCGCCGAAATCACCGCCAACCGTCTGCATTCGCGCCTGCCGGCCGAGGCGATCCCGCGCGAACTGGCGGACCTCGCCGGAGAGCTCAACGAGATGCTGTCGCGGCTCGAGCAGTCGTTCGAGCGGCTGGCGAACTTCTCCTCGGATCTCGCCCATGAACTGCGCACGCCGCTCTGCAACCTGCTCACCCAGACTCAGGTGACGCTTGCGCGGGCGCGTTCGGCCGACGAGTACCGCGAGGTCCTCGCGTCGAACGCCGAGGAGTTCGAGCGCCTCTCGCGAATGACCTCCGACATGCTCTTTCTCGCGCGGACCGATCACGACCGGACGATCGCCCATCCCGAACCGGTCGATCTGCGCGCCGAGGCCGGTGAGCTGCTCGACTACTTCGGCATCGTCGCCGAAGAGAAACGGCTGCGCCTGTCGCTGGCCGGCCGCGGAACCGTTTCCGGAGACCGGCTGATGCTCCGCCGGGCACTCGGCAACCTGCTCTCGAATGCCATCCGGCACGCGCAGGTCGGCGGGCGGGTCGCCGTGAACATCGGCGGCGACGCACACGGCAAGGTCGAAGTGTCGATCGACAATACCGGGGCGGCGATCCCGGCGGAGCATCTGCCGCGGCTCTTCGACCGATTCTATCGTGTCGACGGCGCGCGCCATCGGACCAGCGAAGGCTCCGGCCTCGGCCTGGCGATCGCGCGCTCGATCGTTCGCGCGCACGGTGGCGAGATCAGCGTCTCGTCGGACGACAGGCTGACGCGGTTCACGGTCTCGCTTCGCGAAGCGACCGATTCGCCGGGCAGCGCCTGAACTTCCGAACGGCCGGGTTCTCTGCCCTGTCGGCGCTGGCGAACATTGAACTGCCGCGCGCTGTCCCCATCTTTCGTGCATCGAACTCACTGATGCAAGGAGCGCAGCATGCGTCTGGACAAACTGACCACCAAGTTCCAGCAGGCTCTGGCCGACGCCCAGAGCCTCGCCGTCGGCCACGACAACCCGTACATCGAACCGCAGCATCTGCTGCTGGCGCTGTTGCAGCAGGACGACGGGTCGTCGTCGGCGCTGCTCGCGCGCGCCGGGGTCAATGTCCAGGCGCTGCGCAGCGCCCTCGGTCAGGCGATCGGCCGCCTGCCGAAGGTCCAGGGGCAGGGCGGCGAAGTGGCGATCGGTCGCGACCTGGCCAACCTCCTGAACCTGACCGACAAGGAGGCGCAGAAGCGCGGCGACCAGTTCATCGCCTCGGAGATGTTCCTGCTCGCCGTCTGTGACGACAAGGGCGAGGCCGGGCGTCTGGCGAAGCAGCACGGACTCGTCCGCGCGTCGCTCGAACAGGCGATCAACGCGGTTCGCGGCGGCCAGGCCGTCGACACGCAGGAGGCCGAAGGGCAGCGGCAGTCGCTGGCCAGGTACTGCATCGATCTGACCGAACGCGCGCGGCTCGGCAAGCTCGACCCGGTGATCGGCCGCGACGACGAGATCCGCCGGGCGATCCAGATCCTGCAGCGGCGGACGAAGAACAACCCGGTGCTGATCGGCGAGCCGGGAGTCGGCAAGACGGCGATCGTCGAGGGGCTCGCGCAGCGCATCGTCAATGGCGAGGTGCCGGAGACGCTGAAGAACAAGCGGGTGCTGAGTCTCGACCTCGCGGCGCTGCTCGCCGGCGCCAAGTACCGCGGCGAGTTCGAGGAGCGGCTCAAGGCGGTGCTCAAGGAGGTCGCCCAGGAAGAGGGACGGATCATCGTCTTCATCGACGAACTGCACACGATGGTCGGCGCCGGCAAGGCCGAAGGCGCGATCGACGCCGGCAACATGCTCAAGCCGGCGCTGGCGCGCGGCGAGCTGCACTGCGTCGGGGCGACGACGCTCGACGAGTACCGCAAGTACATCGAGAAGGACGCCGCGCTCGAGCGCCGCTTCCAGAAGGTGCTCATCGACGAGCCGACCGTCGATTCGACGATCGCCATCCTGCGCGGCCTGCGCGAGAAGTACGAGCTGCACCACGGCGTCGACATTACCGACCCGGCGATCGTCGCCGCGGCCGAACTGTCGCACCGCTACATCACCGACCGCTTCCTGCCCGACAAGGCGATCGACCTGGTCGACGAGGCGGCGGCACGGATCAAGATGGAAATCGACTCGAAGCCCGAGGAGATGGACCGGCTCGACCGGCGGATGATCCAGCTGAAGATCGAACGCGAGGCGGTGCGCAAGGAGCGCGACGACGCGTCGAAGAAGCGCATGCATCTGATCGAGGAGGAACTCGTCAAGCTCGAGCGCGAGTACAACGACCTCGAAGAGATCTGGAAGGCCGAGAAGGCCCAGGTCCAGGGCAGCGCCCAGATCAAGGAGGAGATCGACCGGCTCAAGCTCGAGCTCGCCAACCTGCAACGCGAGAACAAGTGGGACAAGGTCGCCGAAATCCAGTACGGCCGGCTGCCGCAGCTCGAGGCGCAGCTCAGTGTCGCCGAGAAGTCGGGTGACGGCGGGCAGCGCAAGCGGCTGCTGCGCACCGAGGTCGGCACCGAGGAGATCGCCGAGGTCGTCTCGCGGGCGACCGGCATCCCGGTGGCGAAGATGATGCAGGGCGAGCGCGAGAAGCTGCTGCTCATGGAAGAGCGGCTGCATCAGCGGGTCGTCGGCCAGGACGAAGCGGTGCGGCTGGTGGCCAACGCGATCCGCCGGTCGCGGGCCGGGCTCGCCGACCCCAACCGGCCGTACGGTTCGTTCCTCTTCCTCGGGCCGACCGGGGTCGGCAAGACCGAACTGTGCAAGGCGCTGGCCGGCTTCCTGTTCGACTCCGACGAGCACCTGATCCGCGTCGACATGAGCGAGTTCATGGAGAAGCATTCGGTCTCCCGGCTGATCGGCGCGCCGCCGGGCTACGTCGGTTACGAGGAGGGCGGTTACCTGACCGAGGCGGTGCGCCGCAAGCCGTACTCGGTGATCCTCCTCGACGAGGTCGAGAAGGCGCACCCCGACGTGTTCAACGTCCTGCTCCAGGTGCTCGACGACGGCCGGATGACCGACGGACACGGCCGGACCGTCGACTTCAAGAACACCGTCGTGGTGATGACCTCGAACCTCGGCAGCCAGATGATCCAGCAGATGGCCGGCGACGACTACCAGCTGATCAAGCTCGCCGTGATGGCCGAGGTGAAGAGCTACTTCCGGCCCGAGTTCATCAACCGGATCGACGAGGTGATCGTCTTCCACGCGCTCGAAGAGCAGCACATCCGGTCGATCGCCCGGATCCAGATCGGCTATCTCGAGCGTCGTCTCGCGCAGCTCGAACTGAAACTCGAAGTCGGCGAGAGCGCGCTCGCCGAGCTCGCCAGGGCCGGCTTCGACCCGGTGTACGGTGCCCGGCCGCTGAAACGAGCGCTCCAGTCGCAGATCGAGGACCCGCTGGCCAGGGCGATCCTCGAGGGCCGCTTCGCCGCCGGCGAGACGATCCGCGTCGGCTGCGAGGGCGGGGTGATGAAGTTCGACAGGGTCCAGACAAAGCCATGAGGGAGGCTTGACCGATGCTCATCAACGTCGTCTACAACAGCGACCACTACGCGATCGTCGCCTATCCCGTGCAGCAGGGATTCGAGCTGCTCGACAAGGCCGGGCGGCGCAGCCTGTTCGTCCAGGGCGCCGTCGCGCGCGAGCTGCGCCGGGTGATCGACGAGATCCCGGACGGCGAGCGCACCGAGGATTCGATCGATGCGCTGCTCGACGAGTACTGCGCCGGTGCCGCGCGACCGATCGTCCTGCATTGATCGGCGGGTGGCGAAGCGGCGTGCAGCGGCTGCCCATGCGGCCGGCGGACGCCGCGCCCGGTTGGCCGTTCAGCGGTCGCCCGGCCGAGCCGCAGCGCGTCGCTGCGCAGGGCCGCCGGGTGTTGCCCGCCGCAGGCGTACCCGTGACCGTGCGGCTTGCCGTGGGCCCGATTTCCAAGGTCGCTGACTGGCTTCCCGCCGACGGGTTCCGGGTGGGCAGCGTCCCGGCCGCGGTTGCCGATCGCCGGATGGCCCTCGGGCACCATCGGCGCTGGCCGGTCGAATCGTACTCCGAGTAGCCCGGGCAGGCCGGCCAGGCAGCGCAACGCTGGTTTGAAGCGTGCGGCGCGGCCGTTCCCGATCGCTGGCCGGTTGCGCGTCCGCACGCCTGGGCTGGCGGCTCAGGCGTGCGCGGGGGGCCGCTTTGCGTGATCAGCGCACGCCTTCCTGGTGGCCGTTCCGGAAGACGGAGGGAACGCACCACGCGCATCGCCGCGTGTTCTCCTGCGCGCATGCGGTCTCGTCGCCTTCAACCGCAGTTCGTGCGCCCGATGGCTCGATCGGTAGCGCATGCGCCTCGTCTTCGCCCAACCGTTCGTCTCGCCGGCAGGAGCCGCGGCTCCGGGAAAACGGTGGCGAGCCGGGCGCGTGATGCGTCAAAGCTTTGACATCTGTTGACATATGGACGCATCCATGACAATATTGCGCCATCCAGGAGAAGGGGGAGACCACTCGTGAACCTCAGCGAAGCGAAGGCCCGGCTTTACGATACGACATTCCTGATCGGCACCTTCCGTCGCCGTGCGGCGCTCAGGGAACTTGCCGGATCGACTGATCCGGCCGGCGCCGTCGCGCTGGCCGAAGCACTCGGCAAGGGCGGACATCCGAACCAGAACCACATTGCCCATGCGTTGCTGCAGCTCTCGGCGGAGCGCGACGCGGACAAGGTGCGGGCGCTGTGGGACGCCTGGGCCCGTTCGCCGACGGCGCCGGTCGCCGCGGTGCTCGGCCGACTGGGCTGGCCGCCGTCGCACGCGGTCGATGCCAGCGCAGCGCGTGCGGTACTGGCTGTCGCCCGCGCCGACTCCCCAGCGGAAATCCTTCAGGCGGTGAGCGGCTTCACCCCGATGCTCAAGGCGCTGGTCATCGCACCCGACACCGAAGGCGCGTTGGTGCTTGCCGAGTTTCTCGGGAAGGGCCATCCGAACGCCAGGGATCTCTCGGAGGCGTTGCTGCAGCTGTCGGCGGAGCGCGACGCGGAGAAGGTGCGGGCGCTGTGGGACGCCTGGGCCCGTTCGCCGACGGCGCCGGTCGCCGCGGTGCTCGGCCGACTGGGCTGGCCGCCGTCGCACGCGGTCGATGGCAGATTCGCGCGAGACGTTCTGGGCTTCGCCACGGTGGACGCGGCGCCGCAAGTGCGAGCGGCAGTCGCTGCCCTGGCGCGTGCTCTGCCCGTTGCCGACGAAGCGACCAACGACGCGATCTACGGTGCCTGGGTCCGCTCCCAGTCTGCCGATCTCGAAAAGCTGATCGCCGAGCAGGGGCGACAGCCGGGCAGCCCGGCGCTGGAAGCGCTGCATGCGCTGGTCACCGGCCGGCTCGAGCGCTACGCCGCGCTCGACGACGAAGACGGCATGCTCGTCGTCCAGGCGTTCGCGATGGCGCCAGAACCCTTCCGCGAGCGCCTGGCGCGAGCGGTCGCGGCGAGTCCCGATCGACGCCTCAAGGAAGCCTACCGCCGCGCCCTGACCGGCGGCAGCGGCGTCGACGCCGCGAGCAGCCTCGACAACCTCAAGCGCGTCGGCGACGAAGACGGCCTTTTCGAACTCGCCCGGTCGCTGCGCCTGGCCGAGGCACTCGACCTCTGTGAGCGCTGGGCGGCCAGCAACGCGCGACCCAGCGCTCCGCGCCAGCGGGCTGCTGTCGAGCGTGCGCTGACGGCGTATCGCCGGCTTGGCGATTTCAAGGTCGAAGCCGGTCCGGAATTGCCCGAGGGTCTGGTCGACATCTTCGACTGGTGGCGCCGGGAGAAACCGGGCGATGCCGAACTGCGTGCCGACCTCGACGCCGCCGATCCCTTCCGCAGGGCGCGCGGACTCTATCTCGGCCACGAGCGCGGGCTCGTCGACGCCACCCGTCTCGGCGCCGCGGCGCGCAGCGAGCACTGGCCCGAGCGGCTGATCGCCCGTCTCGCCGACACCGCGCTGTACGCAGAGAAAGCGGAGGATCACGTACTCTGGGTTGCGGCCTGTGCCGGCGATGGCACGCTGCTCAACGAGCCGATCGGGGGCACTCCCGAAGACTACGCGAGGAACACCGAGCGCCTGGGCAAGGCGCGCGGCGCGGCCGCCGTCCGCAGCCAGGCGCTGCTCGAAATCCTCTGCGCCTTGCAGGGCGTCTTCGTCAGCAGCGGCATCACGGTCGAGAAGAGCGGCGAAGCCACCGACCGGCGCGCAGTCGAGATCGAAGACGCACCGGAAGGGGATTTCTAGCGGCGATTTTGCCGCCTGAGCAATAGGCAGTGTCCGGGGCGACGGCGATGAGGCTCGAACCGGGTGAACCGCGGCGGCAGCTGGAGGAACGACGACCCGGGCAACTTCCGGGCGGCGAACCGCAACAGGAACGACCCCGGCAACCGCAACGACAACCAGGGTTTGCGTCTCGTGAGCACAGGTTCAAGGCAAGGGCACGAAGCTGTCCCAGCCGTCGTACCCCGTGTCCCGCATGTGCGGGAACGAAACCGGAGGGCCGGTTGCGGCCAGTAAGCCCGTTTGACGCGGGCCCGCCGTCGCCGCCGCGCCCGATCCCGGCGCATCGAGTCAATCGGGGGCCGCAAGGCCCTCGCGGCAGAAAGGAAGAGCAGGCCATGTCACAGAGCAGAGGCGGAATGCTGCGGCAACTCTCCCCCGGCCGTTTCCGGGTCGAGCACCCGCTGGTGGTGAATGCCAAGGACGGCAGTGTGCTGGTGTATGTCCCGGGCGGCGAATTCGAGATGGGGTCGGCGGCGGGCGAGGGGAGCGATGACGAACGTCCGCGGCACCGAGTCGAGCTGTCGGGGTACTGGATCGGGGTGTATGCGGTGACGAATGCGCAGTATCTGAAGTTCGTGCAGGCGACGGGGCACCGGGCGCCGGAGCACGCTGACTACGGAGAACCGGAGTGGAAAGCCGGGCGTTTCCCGGCGGAGAGGGCGGATCACCCGGTGGTCTGCGTCAGTTGGGACGACGCGGTCGCCTACGCGAATTGGGCGGGGTGTGGTCTGGCGAGCGAGGCGCAATGGGAGAAGGCGTGCCGGGGCCCGCTGGGCCTGGCGTATCCGTGGGGGAACGAGTGGGACTCGAGCCGATGCCGGCACGACAGGAACAGACGCAACGAGACGACGAGTGCGGTGCAGGGTTACCCGCGAGGGGTGTCGGGCTACGGGACGTACAACCAGACCGGGAACGTGTGGGAATGGTGTGCGGACTGGTACGACGCGAAGTACTACGGCGAGTCGCCGCGGAAGGACCCGGGTGGGCCGGCGGGAGGCTCGGGCCGGGTGTTCCGCGGCGGCGGCTGGGGGGGCGGCGGCCCGGGCGGCTTCCGGGCGGCGTACCGCTACTGGGGCGGCCCCGGCCGCCGCGTCGTCTTCCAGGGTTTGCGTCTCGTGAGGATGGCTTCGTGACCCTTGCCTTCCGCCCCCCCACCCCGACCCTCCCCCACAAGGGGGGAGGGAGTTTTCCCGTCCCAGCCTCCCCCGCCAGGGGGGAGGGAGTATTCGCGCCCGCTCCGCCCCGGCAGGGGAGAGCGGCGCGTGGGTTGGAGTGCGGTTGGGTACGGCACGTTGGCGGGATCGGAGCCGCGTGCGCGTCGGCGCGCCGCCCGCCGGCAGGCGAGGCGAGCGGCGCCGCACGCGCACGCGGGAACTTGCGCGCGGCGCTGCCTACCGTCCACTCCCTCCCCCAACGTGGGGGACGAAGGCGGGGTTTCGCGGAGCACTGCTCCGCGCCGCCCCAGCGGGCCCGCGCTGCAGCGCCGGCACGGGACGGGCTGGGGTGTGGGGGCCGGGTCGAGCGCAGCGAGACCCGCCGCGTCGTTTTCCCTCCCCTGCTGAGGAATGAGCCATGCAGGTCCGCGTCCTGACCCTGCGCTACAGCGACGGCCTGCAGGGGTTCCCCGAGGAGGCACTGCGCGCGGCGATCGCCGGGCACGAAGTGCTGGAGGTGCGCGAGCACTTCTTCGTCCATGGCGCCGTACCGCACCTGGCGCTGGTGCTGCTGCTCGGCAACGGCGCCGGCGCGCCACGTGCCAGCCAGAACCGCTCCGAGGAGAACCCCGAACTGCAACTCGCCGAAGCGCTGCGCCCGCTCTACCGCAGCCTGCGCGAGTGGCGCAACGAGGAGGCCAAGAAGGTCGGCATCCCCTCCTACAGCATTCTGCGCAACGTCCAACTCGCCGAGATCTGCCGGCGCCTGCCGCGCTCGCTGGCAGCGCTGCGCGAGATCGAAGGCGTCGGCGAAGCCACCTGCACCCGGTACGGCGCGGCGATCCTGGCGCTGCTGCCCACTGAGGCGCCGGAGGCTCCTCCCACCCCCCCACCCCAGCCCTCCCCCACGTTCGGGGGAGGGAGTGTTGGCGCCCGCTCTGCCCTCAACGAGGGGGCAGGAGTTGCTGGTGAAGAGAGGAGTTCATGAAATCGTACTCGGGACTCTTCGGGCGCATCGCCGCCCCCGGGACGCTGGATGCGGCGGTGGATCGTGCGGCGCGCGGTAAGCATGAGCGCCTCCGGGTGCAGCGCTTCCTCGCCGATCGCGCGGCCAACGTCGAGCGACTGTCGAACGAGATTCGCTGCGGCGAGTACCGGCCGCGGCCCTACACGCAGTTCGGCGTTCTCGACCCGAAGCCGCGGCTGATCAGCTGCGCCGATTTCCGCGACCGGGTCGTGCACCATGCGGTCTGCGCGGTGCTGGCGCCGCTGATCGACCGGCGGCTGATCGACGACAACTACGCCTGCCGGATCGGCAAGGGCAGCCACCGCGCGCTGCTCCGTGCGCAACTGCTGGCGCGCCGTCACGGCTGGTTCCTGAAGACCGACATTCGCCGCTACTACGACTCGGTCGATCACGCCATCCTGCTCGGCAAGCTCGGGCGCCTGTGCCGGGAGCCGGCCTTGCAGTCGCTGCTGGCAACGCTGATCGAGCATCCGATTCCCGGCCAGGCGGCCGGCAAGGGTCTGCCGATCGGCAACCTCACCAGCCAGTGGTTCGCCAACTTCTATCTCGACGAAATGGACCACTGGCTGAAGGAAGCCCGGCGCATCCCCGGTTACCTGCGCTACATGGACGACATCGCCTGCTGGGCGGACGACAAGGATCAACTCTTTGCGCTCGCCGCCGACCTGCGCGTCTTTCTCGCCGAGCGGCTCGGCCTGCAACTGAAGGAAGAACGCACGCAGGTGGCGCCGGTGAGCGAAGGCATGCCCTTCCTCGGCTGGCGCGTCCATCCTGGCGTGCTGCGCCAGCAGGGCCAGCGCCTGCGCCGGCAGCGCCGCCTGCTGGCCCGGCGCGAAGCCGCCTACCTGCGCGGTGAACTCGGCGCCCGGCAGTTGCAGGATTGCGTGCGGGCAATCAGCGGACCCAGACGCTTCCTGGGGTATGGCGCAGCGATCAGGAGCGTGATCGATGTCTGAGACTGCGGTGAAGTTCTGGCGCGAGTTCGAGCGCGGCCGTTTCCGGGTCGAACACCCGCTGGTGGTAAACGCGCGGGACGGCAGTGTGCTGGTTTACGTTCCGGCGGGGGAATTCGAGATGGGCGATGGGCAGGAGAACTACTGCCCGAAGCACCGAGTCGAGCTGTCGGGGTACTGGATCGGGGTGTATGCGGTGACGAACGCGCAGTATCTGAAGTTCGTGCAGGCGACGGGGCATCGGGCGCCGGACAACACGCGCCACCGCGAGAGCGGTCTGGCCGAGCATCCGGTGACGGATGTCAACTGGGACGACTCGGTCGCCTACGCGAATTGGGCGGGGTGTGGTCTGGCGAGCGAGGCGCAATGGGAGAAGGCGTGCCGGGGCCCGCTGGGCCTGGCGTATCCGTGGGGGAACGAGTGGGACTCGAGCCGATGCCGGCACGACAGGAACAGACGCAACGAGACGACGAGTGCGGTGCAGGGTTACCCGCGAGGGGTGTCGGGCTACGGGACGTACAACCAGACCGGGAACGTGTGGGAATGGTGTGCGGACTGGTACGACGCGAAGTACTACGGCGAGTCGCCGCGGAAGGACCCGGGTGGGCCGGCGGGAGGCTCGAACCGGGTGGGCCGCGGCGGCGGCTGGGGGCTCGACGACCCGGGCTTCTTCCGGGCGGCGCGCCGCTACTGGAACGTCCCCGGCGTCCGCTACGGCTTCCTGGGTTTGCGTCTCGTGAGGAGCGCTTCATGCCCCTTGCCTTGAAGCCGCTCCGCCACCTCCCCCCAACCCCGCTACAACCAACAGCCTGAAACGGAGGACTAGGCAATGACCTCACAATACAACGACCTCTCGTCGCGGGTTGGTGCGGCGTGGCGCGTACTGGTGGGAAGCGACGGCGGGCGGACGGCACCGCCTGCTCCCTTGCCCGCCGGGCCCGCTGCGGACCCGCGCAACCGCGCCGCCGGTCTCGAACTGGATCTGCGCGAGCGCGACGCCGAACTCGCGCGCGTGCGCGGTGAGTACGAGCGCCTGCGCACGCAGGCCGAGACGGATCGCGCTGCCGCCGCGGGCGCCGGTCTGGACGCGCTGGCGCGACGGCTTGCCCCGCTCCTTTCGCAACTGGCCACGATGCAGGCGCTCGCCGAAGGGGGACGCGCGCTGCGCATCGACGACGTGCTGAAACTCTTCGCCAAGGTCGAGCGCGTGCTCGGCGAGGCGGGCCTGACGCGGATCGGCGCAGTCGGCGAGCAGACGCGATTCGACACCCGCGTCCACCAGCGGATGAGCGGTGCCGACGTCGATGACGGCGACCCGGTCAGCGTGCGCTTCGTCGGCTACCGCCTCGGCGAGAGGATCCTCCTCAAGGCGATGGTCAGCCGCGCCGGCGCCGCATCCGAAAGCAGTCTCGACGAACAGGCAGGAAGGGAAAGCTGATGACGCTGGCCATCGACTTCGGCACCTGCAACACCGTGCTCGCGCGCTGGAACTCCGCCACCCGGAGCGTCGAGACGCTGCGCCCGCAGGGAATGAGCAGGATTTATCGCTATCGTCTGCCGGGGGCGGCGAGCGAGCGCGAATCGGCGGTCATCCCCTCGCTGGTCCATTACGGCGAAGGCAACACGCTGCGTACCGGCGCGCAGGTCGAGAACGCCGGGCTGGCCAGCCACCGCGGCACTTTCCGCTGGGTCAAGCTCGACCTGCTGCGCGACAACAACCGCGCGCGGCGGATCAACGGCGACCTGATCACCCCGCGCCAGGCGGCCGAGGATCTGATCGGCGAGGTGCTGCTCGCGGCCGGCGCGCAGGCCGGCGAGGATCTGGTGGTGACGCTGCCGGTCGAGTCCTTCGACAAATATACCGACTGGCTGCAGGGCGCCGTGCTGCAGAGCTTCCGCGGCACGCTGCGGATGCTCGACGAGGCCACCGCGTGCATCCTCGGCTACGACACGCACGTGCGCGAGGGGCAGGTCTATGTCGTCTTCGACTTCGGCGGCGGCACGCTCGACGTCTCGGTAGTCAGGACGCGCGATCTCTCCGCCGGCGACACTCGTCCCTGCGACGTGCTCGGCCGTGCCGGCGAGGAGATCGGCGGCTCGCTGGTCGACCAGTGGCTGCTGCGCGAGCTGCAGCAGGCGCAGCAGCTCTCCGACCAGGACGTCGCCGACGTCGGCACGGCGTTGCTGCGCGCCGTCGAAGACGCCAAGGTGGATCTGTCGGGCGGCAGCGAGCGCTGCGAGGTCGAGCAGTTCAACGACCTGAGCGGGCGCCTGATCAGCCACAGCTACACTGCCGGAGGGCTGCGCCGCACGCTCGAGGCCGCCCGGCCCGAGTTCGGCGGCCTGAGTCTCTACCGGCTGGTGGCGAGCACCGTCGAGCGCGCGCTCGAACAGGCGCAGGGCCGGTACGGCACGCGCAAGTCGGAGGTCCGCGCGGTGTTCATGGCCGGCGGTTCGAGCCTGCTGCTCGGCGTCGCGGCGCGCGTCGGCGACATCTTTCCCAATTGCCCGGTGCATTGCGAAGATCCCTTCGAGGCGATCGCCCGCGGCGCCTGCCGCTACGCCGGCGAAGACATCAACCTGGCGCTGGTGCACGACTACTGCCTGCGCGCCTGGGATCGCGACAGCAAGGATTACGTGCTGGTGCCGGTGGTGCCCAGGGGCACCCGCTACCCGACCGAAAAACCGGTCTCGGTGAAGTACGTCAATGCCGCCTGCGAAGGCGCCACCCGCCTCGGCCTGGTGGTCGTCGAACGCTCGGCGATGCTGCGGCCGGAGACGATCTACGTGATGGAAGGCGGCAGCCTCAAGGCGGTGAACGTGCAGCGGCGCGAGGACACCTCGCTGCGCGAACTCAACCCTGGCGACACCGAGTTCATCCACGCCGAGCCGGCATGCACCATCGGCGAGAGGCGTTTCGTCGCCGGCTTCGGGGTCGACGCCAACAAGCGGCTGACGCTGTCGCTGAAGGACCTGCACGCCGGCAACCGCTCTTTCGTGCAACTGGGCAACGGCGAGCGGCTCGATCTGCCGGTGCGCGATCTGCCGTTCGTCAAGCTGTGAGCGAGCAAGGGGAGGGAATGTGAGATGGCCGGGGACGCTGCAGGCAAGGTCGTGTACGGGACGCAGGCGGGGCTCGATGCAGGCTGCCCGTCGCCGCTGGTGGTGAATGTTCGGGACGGCTCGGTCCTGGAGAGCCGCCTCGACGCCCAGGGTTTTCATCTCATGAGGATGGCTTCGTGAACCTTGCCCCCACCCCAACCCTCCCCCACGGAGGGGGGAGGGGGCGGCCGCCAGTCACGTGCCCAGCAAACTCTCCACCTCGATGTCTTCGTCAAGCTCCGGCCAATGGATGCCGATGCCATCACCGATCAGTTCCCAGTGCGCCCGTTGCTCGGCAGTCGCCTGCAGCAGCCGCGGAAACCACTGCAGCGGAGCGGAAACCTCGCGGCCGTCGGCCAGAACGACATGCAGGCCGGCTGCGGTGAAAGTCACATCTACCGCCAGCGGTTCAATCATCGCGGCCAAAGTGTTCATGCCATTTCCTCTCGATCTGATCGCGCTGCGTTTCAACGAGCCTGGCGATCTCGTTGAGTTCATGACCACGGAAGTTGCGCGAACGCGCCAGCGTCAACGGTTGCAGCCAATACTTGGCGTAGCCGCGCCCCTTCGCAACGTGAATGTGCATCGGTTCGCCGCGATCGATGCTGAAGAAGAACAGGCGATATCCGCGCAGGTCGTCGACAACGGTGGGCATGCAGTGATCTTGGAACCTGCCGGCCGGCGCGTCAACTTCGGCGATTCGCCGAACGGGTCATGAAGCGCTCGCTTTGCATCGCTGCCTTCCTGCCGCGCTCGCGCGCCAACGGGCCCGGGCTGCGCTCGGTGCTCTGGGTGCAGGGTTGCCCACTGCGTTGCGCCGGCTGTTTCAATCCCGATTTCGTGCCCTTTGTCGGCGGACGCGAGGCAGCGCCTTCGGCGATCGCCGGCTGGATGCTCGCGGAGCCGCAAACAGAAGGCGTCAGTTTCTCGGGCGGCGAGCCTTTCGCGCAGGCGGAGGCGCTGGCCGAGGTGGCGGAAGCCGTTCGGGCTGCGGGCAAGGGCGTGCTGGTCTTCACCGGTTTCGCGGCCGCAATGCTGCGCCGCCGCCGCGATCGCGGCGTCCGGCGGCTGCTCGCCGCCAGCGACCTGCTGGTCGCCGGCCCGTACCAGCGCGAGCGTGCGCAGAGCCATGCACTGCTGGCGAGCAGCAACCAGGAACTGGTGTTCCTGAGTGAGCGCTATCGCGGTGTGGATCCGGGGGTGCGCCGCGTGGAGTTCCGCGTCGGCAGCGACGGTGTGGTGGCGGTGACCGGGTTTCCGGCGGGCCGGGAGATTGGCGCAGGACAGACTGCCCCTTCCCCACTTGTCGGGGAACGACGGGATGGGGGGTGACTCAGGAACGGGGGAAGGCTGGAGGTGGGTAGCGTGATTTTCAGGAGAAGAGCATGTCGCTGCAACAGGAACTGAAGCTGCATTTCGACGCCCGCATCGCGGTGGTCAACGTGGTCAGCAGCGAGGAGGCGCGGGTGCTGCAGGAATTGAGCGAACTGGCGCGCGGGCCTGGCTGGCCGGCCGACGAAGGGCTGTATGCCTGGGATATCGCCGACCAGTTCACCTGTCTGAAACCGGCGCGGGTGAATTTCGACGACAAGCGCGAGGCGACACCCGATACCATCCTGCGCATGATCCGCGACTATCCCGGCAGCGCAACCTTTGTCCTCAAGGACTTTCACCAGGTCTGGGAGGCCAAGCGCGGGGCGCTGCGCGGTCTGCGCAATCTGGTGGCGCGGCTGCCGGAAGCCAGCCCGCGCAAGAATATCGTGATCACCACGCCGGAACACTGCCTGCCGGTGGAGCTGAAGCACGACGTGCCGGTGCTCGAACTGGCCAAGCCCGACGCGCGCGAGATCGACGCGTTGCTCGAGCGCTGCGTCGGCAGTACGGGCGCGCTGCGGCTGGTGAAACCCGAGCTGCGCGCCAAGCTCGTCGAGGCGGCGCTCGGGCTGACCAGCATCCAGGCGCGCCGCGCCTTCCAGAAAGCAGTGGTGACCAGCCGCGGCGGCCAGATCGACGTCGGGGCGATCGACCTGGTGAGCGCCGAGAAGCGCGCGATCATCCGCGAGAGCGGAGCCCTCGAATTCCATCCGCTGGTCGAGAGCGCCGACCGTGTCGGCGGGCTGGAAGTGCTGAAGGGGTGGCTGGGGCAGCGCCAGCTGGCGTTTTCCGAGGCGGCACGCGACTACGGGCTGCAGGCGCCGCGCGGCGTCGCGCTGATCGGCATACCAGGAACCGGCAAGAGTCTCTGCGCCAAGGTCGCCGCCGGCATGTGGAAGCTGCCGCTGCTGCGGCTGGACATGGGCGCCGTCTTCGGTGGCCTCCTCGGCGCGTCGGAAAGGAACATCCGCGAGGCGATGCAGATCGCCGAGGTGATCGCTCCCTGTGTGCTCTGGGTCGACGAGATCGAGAAGGCCTTCGCCGGATCGGCGGGGGACTCGGGGACTTCGAGCCGCGTCCTCGGCACCTTCCTCACCTGGATGCAGGAGAAGCGCGCGCCGGTGTTCGTCTTCGCCACCGCCAACAACACCGAGCATCTGCCGCCGGAGTTCCTGCGCAAGGGCCGCTTCGACGAAGTGTTCTTCCTCGACCTGCCGACGGCCAGCGAGCGCGAGCAGATTCTCGAGGTGCATCTTGGCCGCAAGGGCCTGACGATGATCCGTCACCGCTTCGTCCTGTCGGAAGTGGCGCGGGCGACGGAGGGCTTCGTCGGCGCCGAACTGGAGGCGGTGGTGAACGACGCGATGTTTCCCGCCTTCATGGACGGTCGGCGCGAAATAGAGACCGACGATCTGGTCGGCGCCGCCGGCGCGATGGTCCCGCTGGCCCGATCGCACCGCGAGCGGATCGAGAAGCTGCGCCAGCTGGTGGTCAATGGCGAGGCGCGCAACGCCTCGAAGCGCACCGCGGCGGATGAGGTGCGGGTCGACCAGGTGCGTGGCGAGCGCCTCCTCGACCTCGCGTAGATCGCCCCGGGCAAGTCAAACGATGATCAGCGAAGAAGACATTCTCACCTTGCAGGAACTGTCCGCCTGGCTCAAGATCAGCGAGCGGACGCTCTACGGCTACGCCCAGAAGGGGATCATTCCGGGGATCAAGATCGGTTCGGCATGGCGCTTCCGCCGGGTCGACATCGACGCCTGGCTCGATGAGCAGCGCAAGCTGACCGAATCCTCGCGGGACCGCGACAAGCTCAAGAAGCTGCAGGAGGTACGGTGATGCGCGACAGCAGTCGGAGGAGCAGCGACCGCGCAGGCGCGATCTGCCGTCCGCGCCGATGGGCAGGCCTGGCGCCGCGCAGCACTGCGGCCACGCTGCCGGTGGCCGGGCGATGAGAGCGGACGGGACCCTGCGCCCGGGCGAGCGGCTGGGCGACTTCCTGATCGAGCGGGCGCTCGGCCGCGGCGGATTCAAGACCGTCTATGCGGCGCGCAATCTGGCCACGGCGACGAACGGCTGGCCGGAAGCGGTGGCCGTCTGCGTGCCGCACGCGCAGGACGAAGAGGCGCGTGGGCTGCTGGCCAACGAACTGCGCGTCGTGCGCACGCTCAGCCACCCCGGGATCGTCCAGGAATACGGTCTGGGCGAGGCCGAGGGGGTGGTCTTCGCGGTCATCGAGCGTGTTGACGGGCAGCCGCTCAACGCCCTGCTCGCCGAGCGCGGGCCGCTGCCTCTGGAGGAGGCCCTGGACATCGTCCGCCAGGTCGGCGAAGCGCTCGACTACGCGCATCAGGGGCTGGCGATCCACCGCGACATCAAGCCGGCGAACCTGATCCGGCGGCCGGACGGGTCGGTGAAGATCCTCGACTTCGGCATCGCCCGGCTGATGGCGCATTCGCAGTATCGGGCGGCGACGCGCGTCGGCTCGGTGGCCTACATGGCGCCCGAACAGTTCGAGGGGGTGACCGGCTTCAACGCCGACCTCTGGGGTCTCGGCGTCACCCTCTACCAGCTGCTGACCAACGCGCTGCCGTTCCCGGCGCGCGACGAGGGCAGCCTGCTGCGCCAGATCCTCTACGACCCGCCGGACCTGTCGCCACTCGACACCGAGCCCTTCGACCCAAGACTGGCACGGGTGATGGCCAAAGTGCTCGAGAAGGACCCCGACAAGCGCTACCAGAGCGCCGCCGAATTCGTCGTCGACCTGCAGGCCGTGCAGCACCACGCAGCGACGGTGAATCACGTCGAGGGGTTGATCGAGGTGCATCTGCGCGCGCATTTTCCGCTGATCTGGCTGCAGACCTTCGAGGAGGATCGGGTGCTCGCTTCGCTGCGGCGGGTGCGCGAGGCGATGGCGGTGAAGAAGGACATCGGCCTCTTCGTCTGGAGCGCGACGAAGGGGCTGCGCGACCGCGAGGGTCACGTCGTCGCCACGCAGACGGTCGGCGACCCGCTGCTCGCGCTCGAGCACGTCTTCCGCGGTCCGGCCGAGGCGATCTACGTCTTTCTCGACATCCACCGGCACTTCACGCCGGTGTCGGTGCGCCTGATCCGCGACGCGGTGTGGACGGTCAAGCGCTCGCGCAAGAGCCTGATCTTCGTCGGCTCGTCGGCGAGCGTTCCCGAGGAGCTGATCGCCGACACGACGATGCTCTTCTACCCGCCGCCGGCAGCGGCGGAGCTGGAGTGCATCGTCGACGAGGTCGCGCTCGAGGCCGGTGCGGCGCTGGCTGCCCCGCCGCTCAAGGAGACGCTGGCGCGCTCGCTGCTCGGCCTGAGCGAGCGCGAGGCCGAACGCGTCCTGCGCCGCGGCCTGTTGCGCCGCGGGGTCTTCGACGGCGAATGCGCGCGCGACGTACTCGCCGAGAAGGAGCAGACGGTGCGCAAGGAAGGGGTGCTCGAATTCTGCCGCCCGGGCGTGAGCCTGACCGATGTCGGCGGCCTCGTGGTCCTCAAGCGCTGGTTCGTCCGCCGCCGTCAGGCCTTCGAAATGGGCGCCCGGCGCTTCGGCTTGCGTCCGCCGCGCGGTGTCGTCCTCGTCGGCGTGCCGGGTTGCGGCAAGAGCCTGTCCGCCAAGGCCCTCGCCGCCGACTGGGAAGTGCCGCTGCTGCGCCTCGACCTGGGCAAGGTCTATGGCTCGCTGGTCGGCGAATCCGAAGGCCGGCTGCGCCGCGCGCTGCATACCGCCGAGGCGGTGAGCCCCTGCGTGCTGTGGATCGACGAACTCGAGAAGGCGTTCGGCGGTCTCGGCCAGGCGCGCGACAGTGGCGTCGCACGGCGGCTGTTCGGCACCTTCCTGACCTGGCTCGAGGACCGCCAGGCGCCGGTCTTCGTCACCGCGACGGCCAACGACATCCAGCGGCTGCCGCCCGAGTTTACGCGCAAGGGCCGCTTCGACGAGGTGTTCTTCGTCGGCCTGCCGGGCGAGCGCGAGCGCGCCGGCATCTTCGGCCTGCACCTGAAGAAGCGTGGCCGCGACCCGGCGCGCTTCGACCTCGCCGCGCTGGCAGGAGCGAGCGCCGGTTACTCCGGCGCCGAGATCGAGGCGGCGGTCGTCGCCGGCCTCTATCGCGCCTTTTCCGAAGACTGCCGCGAGCTGACCGACGCCGACCTGAAGGCCGCGCTCGGCGAGAGCCCGCCCTTGTCGCAGTCGCGCAAGGCCGACATCGCCTATCTGAACGAATGGGCGAGGGACAACGCGCGCGCGGCACAGGCGGAATAGGATGCGGCAGGCGAGCAGTCGCTTGCCGAATGCCATGCCGAACAACCGACAACCAGGGAGAACCAGACCATGTCGCACTTCACCCGTGTCCAGACCGTGATCCGCGACCGCGTGCTGCTCGAAGACACGCTGCGGCAGTTGCATCACCGCTTCCAGTCCGGCGAGCGCGTGCCGATTCGTGGCTTCGCCGGCAACACCGAATACGGCCAGGTGGTGGTCGACACCGGCAGCCGCTACGACATCGGCTTCCAGCGCCAGGCCGACGAGAGCTACGCGGTCTGCGCTGACTGGTGGGGCGTGCAGGGCAACACGCCGCTCCGCGAGCAGAGTTTCACCCAGCAGCTCAACCAGACCTACGCCCACCTCGCGGTGAAGCGCAAGGTGTTGCAGGAGGGGCTGATCATCGAGGAGGAGCGGGTCCTCGACAATGGCGAGATCGAGCTGGTGGTCTGCGAGCGGTTCTGACGAGCGAGGAGGGCGATATGGGCCGAATGCCGGAGCGTTGGGAAAGGCTGCTGCTCGAGCCGGTGCGCAACCGGATCGTCGTGAACGCCCGGGACGGCAGTGTGCTGGTGTATGTCCCGGGCGGCGAATTCGAGATGGGCTCGGCGGCAGGCGAGGGATTCGATAACGAACGTCCGCGGCACTGGGTCGAGCTGTCGGGTTACTGGATCGGGGTGTATGCGGTGACGAACGCGCAGTATCTGAAGTTCGTGCAGGCGACGGGGCACCGGCCGCCGGAGCACGCTGACTACGGAGAACCGGAGTGGAAAGCCGGGCGTTTCCCGGCGGAGAGGGCGGATCACCCGGTGGTCTGCGTCAGTTGGGACGACGCGGTCGCCTACGCGAATTGGGCGGGGTGTGGTCTGGCGAGCGAGGCGCAATGGGAGAAGGCGTGCCGGGGCCCGCTGGGCCTGGCGTATCCGTGGGGGAACGAATGGGACGAGAGCCGATGCCGGAACGACAAGAACAGGGGCAGCGAGACGACGAGCGCCGTGCAGGGTTACCCGCGCGGGGTGTCGGGCTACGGTACGTACAACCAGAGCGGGAACGTGTCGGAATGGTGTGCGGACTGGTACGACGAGAAATACTACGGCGGGTCACCGCGGAAGGACCCGGGTGGGCCGGCGGGGGGCTCGGTCCGGGTGCTCCGCGGCGGCGGCTGGGGGGGCGGCGGCCCGGGCGGCTTCCGGGCGGCGAACCGCAGGCTCGACCCCGGCGACCGCAACGACAACCAGGGTTTGCGTCTCGTGAGGATGGCTTCGTGACCCTTGCCTTCCGCCCCCTCTCCCCCTTCCCCTCTCCCGCAAGGGGAGAGGGGAGCATTCGCGTCCGCTCCGCCCCGGCAGGGGAGAGCGGCGCGTGGGTTGGAGTGCGGTTGGGTGGGGCCAGCGAGCGGGATGGGAGCCGCGTGCGCGTCGGCGCGCCGCCCGCCGGCAGGCGAGGCGAGCGAGGCCGTACGCGCACGCGGGAACTTGCGCATGGCGCCGCTCCCCCTCATCCATTCGACTGATCCAGGAGATTCCGATGACCATCAAGAAAATGAAGATCCGTATCGGCCGCGACGGCCAGACGCGCATCAGCGTCGAGGGCGGCGAGGGCGATAACTGCCTGGCCTTCACGCGCGCGGTCGAGAACGCGCTCGGGACGGTCGCCGAGCGCCAACTGACCGCCGATTACCACAGCGTCGACACGCTCGCGGTCGAGACCCGCGAGCAGCTGGAAGAACGCGGCCTGTAGACTGTCGAGCGGCGCGTGCCGCGCCGGGGAGTAGCCGATGAGCAAGTCTTTCGTCAGGGATCTCGGCACCTATGTTCGTGCCGGTTACCCGATCGTGACGATCATTTCCAGCGAGGAGGACCGCGCGCTCGAACTGATCGACGAACTGCTCCGCGGGAAGGAGATGTCGAAGCGCCCGCGGAAGCTGTTCGTCTGGTCGGTGTCGCGCGGCTTCGTCGACCTCGGCGGTCGTCCGGCGGGCAAGGACGATACGCGCCGGCCGGAACAGGCGCTGGCTTTCGTCGCCGCGTACCCGGAGGGGGCGCTGTTCCTGTTCAAGGATTTCCACCCCTACCTGCGCGACAGCGCGCCGAACGCGGCGCTGCTGATCCGCCAGTTGCGCGACCTGGTTCCCGAACTGAAGGGGTCGCCGCGGACGCTGCTCTGGCTGTCGCCGGTGCTGCAGATCCCGCCCGAACTGCAGAAGGACGTCACGGTCGTCGATCTGCCCCTGCCCGCCGAGAACGAATACCGGCAGGTGCTCGATCGGCTCGTCGAGCAGGTGAAGAGCAATCCGACGGTGACCGTCGACCTCGACGAGGACGCGATCGACGCGATCGTCAAGGCCTGCCAGGGCCTGACGCGTTCGGAGGCGGAGAACGCGCTGGCCAAGGCGATCGTCAGCAGGCAGGGACTGTCCGGGCGCGATGTCCGCTCGATCCTCGACGAGAAGGAGCAGATCATCCGCAAGTCCGGGATCCTCGAATACACGGCGGCGGTGGACAACTTCAGCGGCATCGGCGGTCTGGGACAGCTGAAGACCTGGCTGCGCCAGCGCAACGAGGGTTTTTCGCAGAGGGCGCGCGATTTCGGGCTGCCCAATCCGCGCGGCGTGATGCTCGTCGGAGTTCCCGGCTGCGGCAAGAGCCTGTGCGCGAAGGCGGTGGCCGCCGAGTGGCAGAAACCCTTGCTCAAGTTCGACCTCGGACGCGTGTTTGCCGGGCTGGTCGGCGAATCCGAGGAGCGCATGCGCAAGGCGTTGTCGGTCGCCGAGGGAGTCGCGCCCTGCGTCCTGTGGATCGACGAACTCGAGAAGGGGCTGGCAGGAATCGGCGGCAGCGGCGACAGCGGCGTCGCGACGCGCGTCTTCGGGACGCTGCTGACCTGGATGGAGGAGAAGACACAGCCGGTGTTCGTCGTGGCGACGGCGAACGACATTTCGCAGTTGCCGCCGGAGCTGCTGCGCAAGGGTCGGCTCGACGAGATCTTCTTCGTCGACCTGCCGACGACCCGCAATCGCGCCGAGATCCTGATGATCCACCTGGCCCGCCGGCAGCGGTCGCCGACCGACTACGACATCGCCGCGGTGGCGCGCGCAACCGAGGGCTTCAGCGGCGCCGAACTCGAAGAGGTGGTGATCAATGCGCTTTTCGAGGCGTACGACGAGAAGGACAGGACGCTGAAGACCGAGCATCTGCTGAACGCGGCGCGGGAAATCATCCCGCTGTCGCGTTCGCGGGCGCGCCAGATGGAGACGCTGCGCCAGTGGGCGGCGACCAACTGCCGGATGGCTGCGGCCACCGAGAGCGACGAGGCGGCTGGCGAGCAGGACGGCCTCTCGAGCCGGCGCGCGCGGCTGGTCGATCTCTGATCGCTGGGCGCGACGCCGGGCTGGCGAGCGACCGGCGGGGGTGCGGAGGATCGACCTGACGGCCTGGCAGCGTCTGCGGCGCATCGAAGCCACTCGCCGCGGGCGAACCGCGCAGCATGCGTCGGGACCAGCGGACGTCCACATTCGGGCAGGCTCTGGCGGTCTGCGGAGCCTCGCAGGCGACCACGACCCTCGGTACATCGAGGCGCAGCACGGGGCGCCGGCGCCGTTGCCGCGCGAAGACGCCTGCCATCCGTCGCCGCCGGGGATCCCGTCCGACCGCCGGCGTATAATCACCGCCTGGGATTTTCCGGCAGTGTAGACGTTCTCATGGGAGCAGGCGAGATGGCCTTGTACGAATCCGAGCACACCAAGTTCATGCGCGAGATGCTCGCGCAGCACCCCGAGTGGGTCGAGGACCAGCGCCGGGGGCGGGCGATCTGGTGGGACAGGAAGCTCGATCCGGGCGAACTGAAGGCCCGTCGGGAAGCCGGCGAAGCGCAGCTCCCGTACCCGTACGACGTCAATTTCGAGCAGCGCTAGCCGCCGGCCGGCTGGCCGGCGGCGCAGCGTCGATCCGCGCGCGGGCTAGGCGTTCAGCGGCTTGATCACCCGCTTGACCGCCGGATCGTCGGGGTGCGGGTGGATCGTGAAGCCGAGCTTGGTCATCAGGTTGAACATCTTGGTGTTCATCGACAGGACGTCGCCGACGATCGCCCGGTAGCCCTTGGTGCGCGCGCAGTCGATCAGCGCGCTCATCAGCTTGCGGCCGACACCGTGCCTCTGCCACTCGTCGGCGACGGCCAGCGCGAACTCGACCGATTCGCCGTCGGGGTTGGTGACGTAGCGTGAGACGCCGATCTGCACGTCCTTGCCGTCGGGGTCGAGGATCGTCGCGACCAGCGCCATCTCCCGGTCGTAGTCGATCTGGGTGAAGCGGACGAGCATCGTCTGGGTCAGCTCGCGGATCGTGTCCATGAAGCGGTAGTACTTGCTCTCGTCGGACAGGCCGACGACGAACTGCTGCTCGCGTTCCGCGTCTTCGGGGCGGATCGGGCGGATCGTCACCGTCCGGCCATCCGGAAGTTCCCAGTCCTGGATCAGGTGCACCGGGTACGGGTGGATGGCCATGTGCGAGTAACGATCGCCCGACGACGCGGCGTAGTCGATGACGATCCGCGCATCGGCGGCAATCGCCCCGGTCTCGTCGACGATCAGCGGGTTGAGGTCGAGTTCCTGCAGCGAGGGCAGTTCGCAGATCATCTGCGAGACGTGCAGCAGCACGTCCTCGAGCGCCTCCATATTCACCGGCGGCATGTTGCGGAACTCGCCGAGCAGCTTGAACGCGCGTGTCGAGCGGATCAGGTCACGCGCCAGGAAGCGGTTCAGCGGTGGCAGCGCCACGGCCCGGTCACTGAACACCTCGACCTCGGTTCCACCGGCACCGAAAGTGATGATCGGGCCGAAGATCGGATCGCGCGAGACGCCGAGCATCAGCTCGCGGCCGTTCGGCCGGGCGAGATAGGGCTCGATCGACAGGCCGTTGATGCGCACCGCCGGATGGCGCTTCTTCACCGTCTCGATGATGTCGTGGTAGGCGTTGCGCGCTGCCGGGGCGTTGCTGATGTTCAGCCGGACGCCGCCGACCTCGCTCTTGTGGACGATGTCCGGCGAGTCGATCTTCATGGCGATCGGAAAGCCGATCTGCTCGGCGAGCAGCAGCGCCTCGGTCGGCGTGTGCGCGACCATCGTCTGGGCGACGGGGATCCGGAAGGCGCGCAGGATCGCCTTCGACTCCATCTCCGAGAGCAGCTTGCGGCGCTCGTGGAGCACTGCGTCGATCAGCATCCGGGCGCCTTCGGTTTCCGGTCGCGAGTGTTTCGACGACGGCGCAGGGGTCTGCAGCAGCAGCTTCTGGTTCCAGTAGTAGGTCGAGATGTGGTAGTAGAGCTCGACCGCCGTTTCAGGCATGCGGAACGACGGGATGCCGGCCTCCTCGAGCATGCCCCGCGCGTCATGGACCTGTTCTTCGCCCATCCAGCAGGTGAGGATCGGCTTGTCGGTCAGCAGGTCGACCTCGATCACCGCCTTGGCCACCTCGATCGGCTGGGTCATCGCCTGCGGCGAGAGCATCACCAGAATGCCGTCGACCGTGTCGTCCTGGGCGACCGCCAGGATCGCGTCGTGGTAGCGCTTCGGCGTCGCGTCGCCTTCGATGTCCACCGGGTTGCGCTGCGACCAGGTTGGCGGCAAGGCGGCGTTGAGTGCCTGGATCGTGGCCATCGACAGATCGGCCAGCGGGATTTCGAGGTCGCCGGCACGGTCCGCGGCCATCGCCCCGGGTCCGCCGCCGTTGGTGATGATCGCCAGGCGCTTGCCCTGCGGCCGGAACTTCGAGGCGAGGGCCTTGGCCGCGTAGAACAGCTGCCCGATGTTCTTGACCCGGACCACGCCGGCGCGGCGGATCGCTGCTTCGAAAACGACGTCCGACCCGGCGGCCATCCCCGAATGCGTTTCCACGGCGGCGAGCCCGCCGGCGTGACGGCCGGCCTTGAGCAGGACGATCGGCTTGATCCGCGCCGCCGAACGCAGCGCGCTCATGAAGCGCCGTGAGTCCCGGATGCCTTCGACGTAGAGCAGGATGTAGTGGGTGAGGTTGTCGTAGATCAGGTAGTCGAGGATCTCGCCGAAATCGACGTCGGCCGTCCCGCCGAGCGAGATCACGCTCGAAAAGCCGATCCGGTTGCTCGTCGCCCAGTCGAGGACTGCCGAACAGATCGCTCCCGACTGCGAGACCAGCGCGAGGTGCCCGACGTTGGCGCGAACCCGCGCAAAGGTCGCGTTGAGGCCGAGGTTCGAACGGATGATGCCGAGGCAGTTCGGCCCGAGCACGCGAACGCCGTAACTGCGCGCGATCTCCATCATCTTGCGCTCGAGAGCGGCCCCCGAGTGGCCGGCCTCGGCGAAGCCCGAGGTGATCACGATCACGTTCCTGACCCCGCTGCGGCCGCACTGCTCGATGATCTTGGGCACCGTTTGCGGGCGCGTGACGATCACCGCCATCTCGACGCGGGCGCTGATCTCTTCGATCGACTTGTAAGCCTGCACGCCCTGGATCGTCTCGTGCGCGGAGTTGATCGGGTAGAGGCGCCCCTTGTATCCCGACTCGAGAAGGTTCCGGAAGAGAACGTTGCCGACCGAATTCTCGCGGTCGGAGGCTCCGATGACGGCGACCGACTTCGGTTCGAAGAGCGTGGTCAGGTAGTGATGTTCGAGCATGATGAGGTTCACCGGGGGGTTCGGAGGCGCTGCGCGGGCTCCATGTTGCAGTGCATCAATCTATCACAGACGGGCGGCAAAGTCTCTAGTCGCCGGCACCCAAATGTCCGGAGTCGCGACTTTTCGCACGGCTTGCCGCGCCAGCCTGCCGAGGTCGCGCCGGCCCTGGGGCAGGAAGCCTCGGCGCGGTCGAGGGCCGTCGCCGCGAGGCTAGTTCGCGAGCTGGCTGTCGATCCGGATCTCGGATTGCAGCGTGCGGTACATCGGACACTTGTTGGCGATCGCCAGCAGGCTGCCGCGCTGTTCGGCGCTCAGTTCGCCCTCGAGCCAGATGCGGCGCGAGATGTGCTCGGTCCTCGCGCCGCCCTCGACGACGGTCCGCTGGTGGCTCAGCTCGACGCGGATTCCGGTCAGCGACAGTTTCTTGCGCTGCGCGTACATGCGCAGGGTGATCGAAGTGCAGGCGCCGAGGCTGGCGAGGAGCAGATCGAATGGGGCCGGCCCGGCGTCGCCGCCGCCCATGCTCGGCGGCTCGTCGGCGATCAGGCTGTGCCTGCCGATGCGCACGCTCTGCTGGTAAGGTTGCCCGGTCTCGCTGACCACGACCGGAGCGTGCTGCCCGTCTTCTGCCATCTCTGCTGCCATTTTTCGACTCCCTGGTGAACCACGCTGCGCCATGATAAGCCAGCGTCGCCGTCCGATGATCGATTGCTTCGCCGCTTCTGCGCCGTCGCCGTGGGTCGAGCGCCTCGCGCCGCGCCCGGCGATGGTCCAGCGGCTGGGTGCCGTGCGCGGCGCGATCGGCGCGCGGCTCTGACTATCGGCCGCAGATCCGCCGGGCGAGCCGATCGATTCCGGCGGGTGTCAGGTCGTCGGTCGCGAAGCGCACCGGGTCTTCGAAGCCGGCGTAGTTGTGGCTCTGCGAGCGGCTGTACAGCGGGTCGTAGTGGCGTTCGAGGAGTTCGCCGACCAGTTCGCGCCACCTTCCGTCGCGCACCTGCTCGCGCCAGCGGGCGATCGTCTCGCTGCTCTGCAGCCTGCGCAGCGTCTGCAGGCGCTGGTCGAGCCACTCGGGGGAGGCGGTGAAGTAGTCGTAATCGCGGAGCAGGAAGTCGACTCGCGCGGCGAAGCTCGCCTCGATGTGCACGCACTCGCCGGCGCGCATCCGCTCGATCAGCGACCCGGGCAGGTGCAGGATGCCGACCTTGCGGCTTTCGGCTTCGACGTAGACCGGTCGTGCCGGATCGAGAGCGCCGAGCTGCACGAGCAGGCGCGACTCGAACATCTTCTGCGAGGGTTGCGGGCAGTCGGGCAGGACGCCGAGCACCGATCCCTTGTGGCAGGCAAGCTCCTCGAGGTCGAGGATCTGCTCGCCGAGGCCGCCGATCGCCTGCAGCGTGCGGCTCTTGCCGCTGCCCGTCGCGCCGCAGACGACCCTGAAGCGAAGCGCCCGCGGCAGACGGTCGAGTTCCTCGACGACCAGCCTCCGATACGTCCGATAGCCGCCGTCGAGTTGCTGCGCTTCCCAGCCGATGCGCCGCAGGACGTAGGTCAGCGCAGCGCTGCGCTGGCCGCCGCGCCAGCAGACGACCAGCGGCTGCCAGTCCTTCGGCCGGCTCTGGAAGCGCTCGAGCAGATGGCCGGCGATGTTCGCCGAGACGTAGGCGGCGCCGAGCTTGCGCGCCGCGAACGGCGAGACCTGCTTGTACAGCGTGCCGACCTCGGCGCGCTGCCGATCGTCGAGCACCGGGCAGTTGGTCGACCCGGGAATGTGGTCCTCGGCGAACTCGGCCGGCGAGCGCACGTCGATGATCTCGTCGAAGCCCGATAAGTCGCCGAGTTGCCCGACGCTGACGACCTCGGGCTTCATTGCCGGCCACCCGCGCGACCGTACGCGCCGAACCGCCCGCCCGCCTGACCCGCTGCCTCGCTCACTCGCCTACTCCTCGACCGTCTGCCTGAAGGTGCCGGAAAACTCTCGCCGCCGGGTGCGGCGCGCAGCGAACAGCCGCGTCTTCGCTGCTATTTTAGCAACGGCGCCAGACCACGCCAGACGTTGTCGAGAAGCATCGGCTGCGCGGCGGCGGTCGGGTGCAGGTTGTCCGCCTGGAACAGGGCGGACTCGCTGGCCACCCCGTCGAGCAGGAAATCGACCAGCGCCGTCCTGCGCGCGCGGGCGACCTCGCCATAGACCCGGTGGAAGTCGGCCGCGTAGGGGCCGTAATTCGGCGGTATGCGCTGCCCGACGAGGAGCACGCGCGCCTGGTGCCGCTGGGCGCTGGCGACGATGGCCGAGAGGTTGTCGCGGAGTTGCCCGAGCGGCAGGCCGCGCAGCCCGTCGTTGGCGCCGAGGGCGACGACCACCACCTTCGGCGAGTGCCGGGCGAGCAGTGCGTCGATCCGCGTTCGTCCGCCGCTGGTGGTCTCTCCCGAGATGCTCGCATTGACGACGCTATAATCCAGCTTCTTTTCCGTCAGCCGACCGGCGAGCAGGGCGGGCCAGGCGGCGTCCTGGCGGATGCCGTAGCCGGCCGACAGGGAGTCGCCGAGCACGAGGATGGTCTGCGCCGCGTGGGCGGCAGCCGGGCACAGCAGCACGGCGGCGAGGAGAAGGCTGCGGAGAAGCGGAAAGCGGAGCATGGAGCGACAGACATCGATGGTCGTTGAGGTGAACGGCCTCGCCAAACGGGTCGACAACGGCGGCGAACCGTTGACCATTGTGCACGACATTTCGTTCGCCGTCGCGGCCGGCGAGACGGTGGCGATCGTCGGTGCGTCGGGATCGGGGAAGTCGACGCTGCTCGGTCTGCTCGCCGGCCTCGACCTGCCGACGAGCGGCTCGGTGCGCCTCGCCGGCGAGGACATCGGCCGCCTCGACGAGGACGCGCGCGCGGTGCTCCGCGGCCGGTTGCTCGGCTTCGTCTTCCAGACCTTCCAGCTGCTCCCGTCGCTGAATGCGCTCGAGAACGTGATGCTGCCGCTCGAGCTGGCCGGCACCGCCAATGCACGCCGCGAGGCCGAGTACTGGCTCGAACGCGTCGGCCTCGCTCATCGCCTGCGCAATTACCCGAGGCACCTGTCGGGCGGCGAGCAGCAGCGCGTCGCGCTGGCCCGTGCCTTCGCCCCGGGACCGCGGCTGATCCTCGCCGACGAACCGACCGGCAACCTCGACGCTGTCACCGGACACCAGGTGATCGAACTGATGTTCGCGATCAACGCCGAGCGCGGGACGACGCTGATCCTCGTCACCCACGACGAGGAGATCGCCGCACGCTGCGCCAGGCGGTTGCGGATGCACGCCGGCGAACTCGAGGAGATCCGCTGAGCTCCGGTCGGGATCGGCCGCGGTCGGGTGACGACGACCCTCCGGCAGTCGGTCAGCGCGCCGGCCGATCGGCCAGGACCGCTCGCGCCGCGGCGACGCCACTGCGCACGGCCGCTTCGAGCGTCGCCGGGTACTCGGCGCAGACGTAGTCGCCGGCCAGCCAGACGCCCGGCAGGCCGGTGTCCGGCGATGGGCGGGGCAGGCCGGGCCGGCAGGCGAACGTCGCCCGCTGCTCGCGGATCACCCGCTGCCAGAGCGGCGCGGGCAGCGGCGCGCCGAGCGCGTCGGCGAGTTCGCGGTGCAGCGTCCTCGCCAGGCGGTCGTTGTCGAGTTCTTCCCAGGCACCGTGCGCGCTGAGCACGAAGGCGATCACCCCAGGCGTGCCGCAGAGCGCGCCGCGGTCGAAAGCCCACTGACCGATCCGCCCGGGTGTTCGCGGATCGAGGCCGAGCATCGGCAGCGGCAGGCGCAACCCCGGCGGGTAGCCGCAGTAGACGGTGGCGATCGGCTCGAAGCGATAGCCGGCGAGCAGCGATGCGAGACGCTGCGTCGCGGCGTGCCGGGCGAGCAGCGCCGGCGCGTGCTGCGCGCCGACGGCGATGACGACGCCGCTGAAACGCTCGCCGTGCACCGAAGGTCCGGGATCGATCGCCTCGACGCGGTGGCCGAGGCGGATCTCGCCGCGATGCGCGCCGATGAATCGGCCGGCGGCTTCCGGAAAGAGCCGGTCGAGGTCGGCCGCCGGCAGCAGCAGGTCGGTCGCCCCGGCGCCACCGCCGAGCGTGTCGGCGACGACGCGCGCGAAAACCTGCGCCGACGCCTGACCGGGCGCCGTGTTCAGCGCCGCCAGGCAGAGCGGTTCCCAGAGGCAGTCGCGGAGCGCGCCGTGCTGGCCGAGCCGATCGAGCAGTTCGCCGAGCGGCAGGTCTTCGTCGAGGCGGTAGTCACGGCCTGCGAGGAAGCGCATCAGGCGGATCGCCGCGAACTTCCCGGAGAGTGTTGCGCCGCGCGCCAGGCACAGGCCGGCGGCGAGATCGAGCGGTGGGCGAAGGCGTGGCAGGCGGAGCTGGAACGAAGTCCGCCCGCCGCTGGCGAAGCGCAGTTCGAGCGGCAGCCGCCTGACGACGCGCTCGACCTCGACCCCGACCACGGCGATCAGGCGCAGCGTCTCGCGGTACGCGCCGCTCAGGATGTGCTGGCCATTGTCGAGAATCTCCCCGCCGACGCGCACGCTGCGCGCGCGCCCGCCGATCTGTCTGGCGCTCTCGAAGACGGTGACACCGACCCCGGCTGCGGCGAGTTCGACGGCGGCGGCGAGACCTGCCCAGCCGCCGCCGACGATCGCCACGTTCATCCGCGAACCCAGGTTCGCCAGGCGATCCACAGCTTGCGCAATGGTGGCAGCGAGGTGCGCTGGGTCAGCACCTGGCAGCCGTCGCGCCGGATTTCGTCGAGCAGCGTCCGGTAGATCGCCGCCATCACCAGCCCTGGGCGCTGTGCCTTGCGGTCGGCGGCCGGCAGCGTGGCCAGCGCCTGCGCGTAGTACGACTCGGCGCGGTCGATCTGGAACTCGATCAGCCGGCGGAAAGCGTCCGAATGACGCGCTTCGAGGATATCGGAAGCGGGAACACCGAAACGCTGCAGCTCGTCGATCGGCAGATAGATCCGCCCGCGGCGCGCGTCCTCGCCGACGTCGCGGATGATGTTCGTCAGCTGGCAGGCGATTCCCAGGTCGTGCGCGTACTTCTGCGTCCGGCGGTCCTGGTAGCCGAAAATCTCCGCGGCGAGCAAGCCGACGACGCTGGCCACCCGGTAGCAGTACAGCGACAGCGCCCGGAAATCGAGATAGCGCGTCTGCTGCAGGTCCATCTCCATGCCGTCGATGATCTCGCGCAGCTGTTCCTCGGGCAGGTTGAAGCTGGCGCTCGCCTGGTGCAGCGCCTGGGTCACCGGATGCTGCGCCTGGCCGGCACTCATCGCCGCGAGTTCGTGCCGCCACCAGGCGAGCCTGGTGGCCGCCACACCCGGATCCTGCCATTCGTCGACGGTGTCGTCGACCTCGCGGCAGAACGCGTAAAGCGCGGTGATCGCCCGACGCCGCTCGGGTGGCAGGAACAGAAAGCTGTAATAGAAGCTCGAGCCACTGCGCGCGGCTTTCTGCTGGCAATACTCGTCGGGGCTCATCGGCGCGCTCGCGGAATCGTCAACGGGGCGTCATTCTCCCACGACTCCCATGCGCAGCGCGCGCCAGCCGACGCGCAGCCAGTCGCCGGCGCCGAGAACCGGCCGCTGCCGGAAAACGTCGCCGCGTACCCGGCCGATCCGCTCGAGGATGCGCAGGCCGCCCTGGACGGTCAGGCGGATCTCCCAGCCGAGCCGTCCGGGCAGTTCATCGACCAGTGCCGCGCCCTCGTCGATCAGTTGCCGCGTGCGCTCGATCTCGTAGTCGAGCAACGCCGTCCATTCCGGGGTGCAGGTCCCGGCGGCGATCAGCTCCTCGCCGACAGCGAAACGGGCGAGGTCGCTCTGTGGCAGATAGACGCGCCCCTTGCTCCAGTCGATGGCGATGTCCTGCCAGAAATTGATCAGTTGCAGCGCGGAGCAGATGCAGTCCGAGCGGCGCTGGTTCGCTTCGCTGACCCGGTCGAAGAGATGCAGGACGAGCCGGCCGACCGGGTTCGCCGATCGGCGGCAGTAGTCGAGCAGTTCGGCCCAGTCCGCGTAGCGCTTGCGGACGACGTCCTGGGCAAAGGCGTCGAGCAGCTCCTCGAAGAGGCCAACCGGCAGCTGCCATTGCCGGATGACCGCGGCCAGTTCGGCGAACTCCGCGCGCTCCGGCTCGAGTCCCCGGCCGATGCGCGCGAGTTCTCCGGCGAAGCTGGTCAGCGCGGCGAGCCGCTCGGCGTCGCTCGCCTCGCCCTCGTCGGCGATGTCGTCGGCAGCGCGCGCGAAGCGGTAGATCGCCTCGATCGGCCGGCGCAGGCGGCGCGGCACGAGCAGCGAGGCGACGGGGAAGTTCTCGTAATGGTCGACGGGCATCAGGGTCGGCGGAGCGGCTGGCCGGCGGGCGCGGGCGCGGGCCGCCGGCAGTCGGCGAACCAATCCGCGGCGCGGCGCGCGAGGCCGACAGTATAGGGTGCTTGAACCCGGAACGAGGCAGCGACCCTCGATGCCGGCGCCGGCTTCCTCCCCGCCTGCGCAGAAGAGCGCCAGCCCTGCCCCGGTGGGGCCCGGGCGGCCGGACCTGGCCCGCTCAGGGGTCGACTCGCTCCGCCGCGCGGCGCGGATACTCCGGCGCAGTCAATGCCGAGCTGCCCTGGTGTTCACGCGACGGCCAAGGCGACCGCGAGGCTGCCGTCGCGCGGCAACTGCGCCTGGACTGCGCACCTGCCGGCTTCTGCTGACTGGGGCCATTCCGGGCGCGCCGGCGCGGGTGCGCGCGTGCGCACCGGAGCTGACAGCCTGTGGGCGTCACGGTTAGAATGACGGACGCCGCGACCGGCGAACGACCGCTCATCTGCCCGTCGGTTCGGGCGCCGCACGTGCGCCGTTCGGCAATGCCCAGGTGGCGAAATTGGTAGACGCAGCAGGTTTAGGTCCTGCCGCCGAAAGGTGTGGGGGTTCGATTCCCTTCCTGGGCACCAACAAACAGTCCAAAGCAGTCCGTGGAAGTCCATAAAGGCCAGTGAATTCAGACATCCTGGCCTTTCTTGCGTCTACCACAGTCCGCAGACGTTCCGCCGACGTCCGTTGCCAGCGAGGGGCACCTGGGGGGATTGAGGTTCCCCCGGAATTTCGTCTTCCAAGGGTGACGCAAGAGGACGTTACTTTTGGAAGGCAGAAAGATGAAGATGGCGAAGCAGGCATACACGGGGGAGTTCAAGCAACTCGCAACACGGCCTGCCGGTGGCGGAGAATCTGCTGGATCGCAACTTCATGCCGTCGGCACCGAACCGGGCGTGAACCTCGGACATCACGGATCTGTGGACAGACGAAGGTGGGCCCTACCTGGCGATCGTCCTCGACTGGTTCGACCGCGAGGTCGTGGGCTGGTCCCTGAAGCCGCAAGACGAAAAACCGAGGGAAGCTCAGCTGAACGAGTTGCCGTTGGCAGACTGGCCAAGTGCTTTCCCGACCGAGCTCGAACAACCGACCGGATAGATCGTGGCTTCGCACGATCTATCCTTGTTCGTCAGGCCGCTCAGGCTCGCCGGGTCAGCGAGTCAATCGCGTCGCGACATCACATTTGCAATTCAAGATCGCCGGGTTGCCAGGTCTGGTTGAACCACGGCTCCAGCGGACCGTAGAGCCGCAGGATCACGTTGTAGCCCTTGCCCGGCATCGTCTGCACCCAGTTCGACTCGCTTCCGGCCGGCGCCTTGGGTCCGAACCAGACGGTCGCGCCGCCGTCGGCATTCTTCTTCAGCCCGGGCAGGTTGCTGTCCAGGCCGGCCGTTTTCTCGTCGGTGGGCAGCAGCGAGCGCGTCTGGTTGTCGTAGACCGTGAAGGCCCAGAAGTTCTTCGCGGGAATCGGCCCGGGCAAGGTCACCTTGTAGGTGTATCCACCGTCGAGGTAGTTGCCCTTCGCATCGCGGAAGGTGAGCGCATAGGCAGACCCGGTGCCCGGCTTGGCTTCGCTCATCGCCGGCGTGATGCCCGTGGCGTAGTAGAAGAACATCGCTTCCGCGTCCAGAAGCCGCTCGGCGCCCGACAGGAACTGGTAGCTGCCTCCCACGAAAGCCGTCAACCATTGGCGGTCCTTGAAGATCCTGGTGTGCGGATCGCGCGCCGCGAAGACATTCGAGCGGGCGTAGGCATTGCCCACCGCGACCGCGTCGGTCAAGGTCTTCTTCAGCCGCGCGTCCGGCGCGAACGGTTGCCCCTTGCGGATGCCGATCGAGGCGTACAGGCCCACGAGGTCCGGATCCACCCAGTCGGCAGGTTCGTTCTGCACCACGGCATTCAGTTCGTCGTAGAAACTGAAGTCGTTGGCGCTGATGGTGTTGAACTTCATCCCCGAGAGGTTGACGAAACTCGTCGCAGGCGGCTTGGCCGCCTGCGACAGCGGGAATACCGCAGCCTTCGCCTTGACGCCGGCGGTCGCCGCGGCGAGATCGCCGTTCTCGACGAACACGCGATAGAAGATGAGCAGCCGGTTGGTGCGCGGCTTGGCGACGTTGAAGCCCTGCGCGGGAATGGTTCCCTTGTAGCCGGGGGGCACGAAGAGATAGTCCCCGCCCGCGCCCTTGTCGCGCCCGGTCAGTCCCACGTCGTTCACCCAGCGGAAGTCGGCGTCGTCCACGGTTCCGAGCGCGCGCGGCGGCACGCGTACGACCATCGGCCCATCATTCAGATTGACGCACATCAGGACATAGACGGTAGTGGTGTTGGCCGTCAGGAACAGCGAGCGGGCGTCCATCAGTTGTTCGGTGATGCCGATGCCGCCGTTGGGTTTGACTCCTGCTTCTTCCAGGCCGCGACACACGGCATACACCGAGGTCGCCGACATGCCCTTGACGAAGGCGTCGATGCCGCGCGCGAAGTCGATCTGGTCGTAGGCGAGCTTGACCGTCGCCGGATCGGGCGCGCCGTCCTTGAAGCGCAGCGTTCCGATGCGTGTCTCGACCGTATCGGGCGTCGTGATCCTGGCGGGCACGTCGGGCGAGTACTTCGGGCGAGCAGCGGGCGCACTACTCGGCGTTTGCGCGTCACTGGCAGCTGACGTGATGGCGATCGCCGCAGCGAAGGTGACGCCGAGCATACGTCTCTGATGGGGTTTCATGCTTCGTTCCGTTCCCTCTGTTTGGTTCGTTCATCGAAGTTTCTTCTGATGGGTGCGGCAAAAAGAATGGCGTTCATCTGCCGCGGCGACGACGCGCGGTTCAGGCGCTGGCGCCTCCGCGGCGCATGAACGCGGTTGGACTGGAGCGCCTCGACGGCGGTGCTTGTAGGGATTGTATGCGTCCCGCGGGTTGGGTCAAGCATGGGCGGCGCGCCAAGCGTTACCGTGTAACGACCAAGTCATGCTCAGAGGTTGCACACAAACTTGGTGCGCGGCCAATCTGCGGTCTTGACGACCTCTCGCTCGATTCGCCCCCGCTGGTGGTACGCCCGTACTCGCCGTTCCGTCGACCCATCGGCGAGGCGCGTCAAGGCCACTCACCGTCGCCGCCGCCGCATCGAGCAGCGTCGCGAGACGCCGACGGTGGATGACGGCGAGTAAGGGCGCCAGACGACAGCATGGAATCGTGATCGCCTGCACGGCGGCGGTCCTCCGAAGGTCTCGTCGCCCGCAGTGGCCCACGCTCTCCGTGCCTGCTCGATCCTGCGTCGAGAATAGCCAAGAAGTGCCTGATTCATAACAATATAAACTTCGAATGCCTCCGCGTCGGCGGCGATCTTTCCCCCTCGTCGCTCGCTGAACGATGAGCGACGTTCGACCGACGCGGCGTGCCCCTTGTATTGAGAACGGTTCTCATGTAGGATGTCGCCAACTCGGGTCGTGGTGGCGCCAGGCGTGGCGCAGCCGGCCTGGAAGGCTTTGCCGATTCCCCATTGACCACAGCGCGCCCGGGCAGCCGACGCTCCGCGGGCGATGTTTCCTGAAAGGGCTGCCGGATGCCGGCGAACGATTCGATCACCTTGTTCGACCTGCCGACCGGAGAGCGGGCGACGGTGCTGACGATCACCGGGATCGCTCCGGACAGCGACGACGATCACGGCCTCGCGTTGCGCCTGTTCGAGATCGGCTTCGTCGAGGGCGAGCCGGTGCGCGTCGTCGCCCGCGGTTTTCCGGGTGGCGAGCCGGTCGCGGTGCGCGTCGGCGGGACGATGTTCGCGCTGCGCCGCTTCGAGGCCGAACGCGTGCTGGTCAGCAGAACGCGCGCCGGTGAGGCCGGCCGATGAGCGCCGCTGCTTCGGTGCTGCGCCTTGCGCTCGTCGGCAATCCGAACTGCGGCAAGACGGCGCTGTTCAACCTGTTGACTGGCAGCCGCCAGAAGGTTGCCAACTATCCCGGGGTCACCGTCGACCGCAAGGAGGGCGAGCTGACCACCCCCGGCGGAAGGACTTTCCAGATCCTCGACCTGCCGGGTGCCTACAGCCTCAACGCGGTCAGCGTCGACGAGGAGATCACCCGCGATGTGGTGCTCGGCAGCCTCGGCGGCGAGCGCCGTCCCGACGTGATCGTCTGCGTCAGCGACGCGACGAACCTCAAGCTCAACCTGCGCCTCGTGCTCGAGGTCAGGCGCCTCGGCCTGCCGATGCTGCTCGCGCTGAACATGAGCGACCTGGCCAGCGAACGCGGCATCAGCATCGACCGGCAGGCGCTCGAACGCGAACTCGGCCTGCCGGTGATCCCGACAGTCGCCGTCCGGCGCGGCGGCGCCGATCAGCTGATCGCGCAGATCGACGCGCTGCCGGCGCCTGCGCCTGCGGCGCCAGCCGTCTGGCTGCCGCCGGACGTCGCCGACGTCCGGGCGACGCAGGCCGAGGTGCGGCGGATCTTCGCCGCGAGCGTGCGCCAGCCGGCGGTCGACACGCGGCGCGACGAGCTGATCGACCGGCTCGTGCTCCACCCGTTGTGGGGGACGGTGATCCTTGCGGCGACCTTGTTCCTGATGTTCCAGGCGGTGTTCAGTTGGGCGACGCTGCCGATGGAACTGATCAAGGACGGCGTCGCGGCGGCCGGCGAGTCGCTCGCCGCGAACCTGCCCGAGAGCATGCTGCGCAGCCTCCTGGTCGACGGCGTCGTCGCTGGCGTCGGCAGCGTGCTCGTCTTCCTGCCGCAGATCCTGATCCTCTTTCTGTTCATCCTGGCGCTCGAAGACTCGGGCTACCTGCCGCGCGCGGCTTTCCTGCTCGACCGGCTGATGGGCACCGTCGGGCTCTCGGGTCGCTCGTTCATCCCGCTGCTCTCGAGCTTCGCCTGTGCGATCCCGGGAATCATGGCCGCGCGGACGATCAGCAACTGGCGCGACCGGCTGACGACGATCCTGATCGCTCCGCTGATGACCTGCTCGGCGCGCCTGCCAGTCTATGCGTTGATCATCGGCGCGTTCATCCCGCAGCGGACGGTCGGTGGTGTCTTCAACCTGCAGGGGCTGGTTCTCTTCGTCCTCTACCTGTCGGGGATCGCCGGCGCGTTCACGGTCGCCGCGGTGCTCAAGGTCGGCGCCGGGCGTGGGCTGCGCAACCCGCTGCTGCTCGAGCTGCCGGCGTACCGCTGGCCGAACCTGCGCACGCTGCTGCTCGGTCTGCTCGAGCGGGCGCGAATCTTCATCGCCAGGGTCGGCAACATCATCCTCGCGCTGATGGTCCTGCTCTGGTTCCTCTCCTCGTTTCCCGGCGCGCCCGACGGCGCAACGCAGCCGGCGATCTACTACAGCTACGCGGGGATGCTCGGCAGGGCGCTCGAGGTCGTGCTCGCGCCGGTCGGCTTCAACTGGGAGATCTCGATCGCGCTGGTTCCCGGACTCGCCGCGCGCGAGGTCGCCGTCGGCGCGCTCGGCACCGTCTATGCACTGTCGGCGACCGGCGACGACCTGGCGACCGAGCTCGCGCCGATGCTCGCTGCCGGCTGGTCGCTGCCGACGGCTTTCGCGCTGCTCGCCTGGTACGTGTTCGCTCCGCAGTGCCTGTCTACGCTGGCCGTCGTCCGGCGCGAGACCAACTCGTGGCGTTACCCGCTGCTCATGGCCGCCTACCTTTTCGTGCTCGCCTACCTGGCGGCGCTGCTCACCTACCGCGTCGCGCTGATCCTGACCGGCGGCGATGGCTGAAGATCTGGTGGTCTACGCGGCGGTCGTCTGGGCCGCCGGCTACATGCTCTGGCGAATCGCCCCGCGCGCCGCGCGGCTGGCGCTGATCGGCCGCTGGTGGCGGCGCGGCATCGCCGCAGCCGCGGGCGGCCCCGGAGACCGTCAGCGGCAATCGGCCTGCGCCGGTTGCCGTGGCTGCGCGACGAACTCCGGGCAGGCGAGCGGGGCGACGATCCGCTGGTCAGCGAGACCCGGACGGGACGATCGACGCTGAGTCGTCGCCCGCTCACCGGCCAGCCTGCGCGGTGCGCGGGCGGTCTCTGCCGGACTCGCGAACGAGGTCCTGGTCTCGTCAGGTCACTTGCGGTCCTGTTCGGCTTCCTGATGATCGCGGCTTGCCTGCCGGCCGTCGCCGGAGCGCTCGCGCCAGGCGACTACCGTTTCGAGCTCGACGTCGGGGGAACGGCGCGCAGCTACGAGGTTCACGTCCCGCGTGGCGGGACGCTCCGGCCGTTGCCGGTGATGCTCAGTCTCCACGGCGGAGGAGGCAGCGCCCGGCAACATCGGCGAAGTACCGGGATGGATCTCGCCGCCGAACGCGACGGCTACATCGCCGTCTATCCCGATGGCAGCGGGCGCCTCGGTGATCGGCTGCTGACCTGGAACTCGGGAAACTGCTGCGGTTACGCGCAACTCGCCGGGATCGACGACGTCGGCTTCATCGCGCGGGTCATCGACGACCTCGGACAGCGGGCGTCGGTCGATCGGCGGCGGATCTACGTCGTCGGACATTCGAACGGCGGGATGATGGCGCACAGGCTCGGCGAGGCGTTGCCGGAGAAGATCGCCGCGATCGTCTCGGTGGCCGGTGCGCACGTTGCAGCGTCGGCGAGTGGCCACGCGATGCCCGTGCTGCACATCCACAGCGTCGACGATCCACGTGCGCTGTACGCCGGAGGGCTCGGTCCGCCGTTCCCGTTCACCAGCCGGCGCGTCGTGCACCCGTCGGTCGACCTCACGGTGGCGACCTGGGCGAGGCGGGATGGCTGCGATCCGGCGCCGGTCGACAAGGAATTCAGGGAGTCGGGCGGGCACACCGCACGCTTGCTGGTCTACCCGCACTGTCGCGATGGGGCCGAGGTCTGGCTCTGGAAGCTCAGCGGCGCGGGGCACGGCTGGCCCGGAACGGTGACCGGTCGCGAAGGGCTCGTCGGGCCGGCGACACGGGTCATCGACGCCAACACCGAGATCTGGCGTTTCGTCTCGCGCTTCAGCCTGCGCCCGTAGCCCGCGCCGCCCGGCCGCGCGCGCAGGCAGGCCAAACCCTCCGCTGGCCAGTCGACGACCGGTCAACAATTGACGATTGACAGCGCCGGGCGAAAGTTCCAATGTCGCTCCCGTCGGGAACGCGCTGCTCGACCCGCCGCCGCCCGGCGGCCGGCGAGCCCGATCAGCGAGCGGAGTCGAGCCGCCAACGGCGGAGAGCTGACCCACCGAGCACTGGAAAGGAGGAGCGAATGATCAGAATCATGGCCCGGATCACCGCGCGCAGCGGCTGCGAGGACGCGCTAGAACAGGTTCTCCGCGAGCTGGCGCTGGCGAGCCGTCAGGAGAGCGGCTGCCTCGGCTACGAGCTTTTCCGCAACGTCGACGATCCGCACGAATTCGTCACCGTCGAGCGGTGGATCGACCAGGCCGCGGCCGATGCGCACATGGCCACGCCGCACGTCGCGGCGGCGATCGAGCGCGCCGGCGAACTGCTCGCCGACGCGCCGCGGATTCACCGCTTCCGGCTCGTCGAAGGCTGAGCGTCGATGGCGCCGGCCACCACGACGAGCCACTGCAAGCAAGGCTCCCGATGATCAAAGGGCTGATGCAGGATCGACCGCTGCTCGTGTCGACGCTGATCGAACACGCTGCCCGCTGGCACGCGCAGGCGGAGATCGTCTCGCGGACCTGTGAGGGACCGATCCATCGCTGCACCTGGGGCGATATCGACCGGCGCGCGCGGCAGGCGGCCGAAGCGCTGACCGCGCTCGGTGTCCGGCCGGGCGATCGCGTCGCCACGCTCGCCTGGAACGGCTATCGCCACCTCGAGCTGTACTACGGCGTCTCGGGGATGGGCGCCGTCCTGCACACGGTCAACCCGCGACTGTTCCCGGAGCAGATCGAGTACATCATCAACCACGCGGGGGATCGGATTCTGTTCTTCGACCTGAGCTTCGTCCCGCTCGTCGAGAGGCTGGTCAGGGCGAAAACGCCACTCGAACGCTACGTGCTGCTGACCGACCGCGAACACCGGCCGCCATGCGACATCCCGGGGCTGATCTGCCATGAGGATCTGATCGGCGCCCAGCCGGGCGACTATCGCTGGCCGCAGTTCGACGAGAACACGGCGTCTTCGCTGTGCTACACATCGGGGACGACCGGCAATCCGAAGGGCGTGCTCTATTCGCACCGTTCGTCGGTGCTCCACTCGTGGGCCGTGTGCGCGGCCGACGGGCTCGCGGTCAGCGCCCACGAAACGGCACTGCTCGTCGTCCCGATGTTTCACGTCAACGCCTGGGGGATGCCTTACGCCGGGGCGATGAGCGGCGCGCGGCTGGTCCTGCCGGGGCCGGCGCTCGACGGGAGGAGCCTCTACGAGCTGATGCGCGACGAGCGGGTGACGCTCGCGCTGGGCGTGCCGACCGTCTGGCTGATGCTCCTGCAGCACGTCGACGGCGCCGGGCTGCGGCCAGCCGACGAGCTGTGTCTCACGCGCGTGGTGATCGGCGGCTCGTCGGCACCGCGGGCGATCAGCGAGCGTTTCGCCACGACCTTCGGCGCCTTCGTCGTCCATGCCTGGGGAATGACCGAGATGTCGCCGGTCGGCACGGTGTGCAACCTGCTGCCGAAACACGCCGGCTGCACCGCCGAAGAGCGGCTGACGATCCAGGAGAAGCAGGGAAGGCCGGTGTACGGCGTCGACCTGAAGATCGTCGACGACGACGGCGTGAGTCTGGCGCACGACGGAAAGGCCGCCGGCCATCTGCTCGTCCGCGGCCCGTGGATCACCGGCGGCTACTACCGCGAGGAAGCGGGCTGCGTCGACGAAGCGGGCTTCTTCGACACCGGTGACGTGGCGACGATCGATTCCGATGGCTACCTGCAGATCACCGACCGGGCGAAGGATGTGATCAAGTCGGGCGGCGAGTGGATCTCTTCGATCGCCCTCGAGAACGCGGCGATCGGCCACCCGGCAGTCGCCGAAGCGGCGGTGATCGCCGTCGAACACGAAAAGTGGCAGGAGCGGCCGCTGCTGATCGTCGTCTGCAGGCCGGGCAGCACGCTCGACCGCGAGACGATGCTCGCTTTTCTCAAGGGCAGGGTCGCCGACTGGTGGTTGCCCGACGACGTCGTCTTCGTCGATGAACTGCCGCACACGGCTACCGGCAAGCTGCACAAGCTGAGGCTGCGCCAGATGTTTCGCGACTACCGCCCGCCGCCCGGGTGATGATCATGGCTTTCAGGGCCGTCCGCGAATGGGTGCCCGCGATGACCGTTCCTCCGCCGCCGACCCCTCTCCCGGACGTTGGAGGGGGTCGGGGGGCGAGAGGGGGAATTCGCGGAGCATGCTCCGCGCCCATCGAGCGATTCCGGCATCCAAGCCGGAATGCGCCCTGCAAGGGAGGGAAACGGTCATGATTTTCATGATCGGGGGTGTCTCAAGAGTCATGACCGTTTGCCGCAGGCTTGTCGATTCCCCCGTGAGCCAGCCACACGGGTATATGGCGTCGCGCGTGAGTCTCCAAAGCCACGCGACGCACCAGCCGGCGCCGGACAGCGTCACCGTCGCCGATGCGCAGCGGATGTTCAGCGAAACCCGCGTGCTCATCTACCATGGATTCTCCTTCACCCTCCACAGCTTCCGCCTGCACGTGGGGAAGGGCTCCGCCTTCAGGCGCTCTGCGATGTCGATGGCGTTGGTCAGCGTGCCCGCGTCCGGGACGTCGAAGGCAACGAGGATCGCCTGATCCCCTCCCTCGGTGTCGGGCTGGCTGTCGAACGGACAGGATCTCGGACGACCGGTCGAGACGAAGGAGTCACTCGGATGGTCGGGGCGTTCGTTGAAGCAGTGGACAACCGGCACTTCCTGGGGCAGAAGATCGCGGCTTGCACGGCGCTCGCCGGTGCCGCGCGTCTCGGCCTGCTCGCGACGATTTCTTCACAATCTCTCAGCGCAGCGCAAAAGCTTCCTGATGGAAGCGCAGCCGACCGCGCCAGGCCCGGGCGAGACCGGCGCGCAGCGCATCGGCGAGACCCTGCGGACCACAGAACCAGACCTCGGCCGAGCGCGCTGTCGGCTCGCTCGCGGCGAGTTCGCCGGCGGTGAGCGTCTGCCCGGCGCGCGCGTCGTGGATGCTCAGCCGGATCTGCGGAAGCGCCGCGCAGAGCGATTGCAGTCGGTCGACGAAGGGGTCGGCGTCGCCGTCGCGCGTGCAGTAGTGCAGGTCGGCGGCCGGAGCTTCTGCGGGGCGGTCGGTGAGCGACTCGAGCCAGGCCAGGAAGGGCGTCACGCCGATGCCGCCGGCGATCCAGATCTGACGCGCACCCGGCTTGCGGCGGCGCAGCTCGAAGCGGCCGTACGGTCCTTCGACGCTGACCGGCTGCCCGGCGGCCAGCCGCTCGCCGAGACGTCTCGTGAAATCGCCGAGCGCCTTGATCTCGAAGCGCACCTGGCGGTTCCCGTGGTCGGCGCTGGCGATCGTGAACGGGTGCTGGCCGTCGCCGTGGGCGAAGCGGACGAAGGCGAACTGGCCGGGCCGGTGTCCCGGCCAGCGCTCGTCGAGCTGACACGACACGCCGACGACCTCGGGCGAAATCCGGCTGACCGAGACGATCTTTCCGGTGACCTGGAGCGAGCGGCCGATTCGCCCGGCGAGCGAAAGCACGCTGCCGTAGACTCCTGCGGCGATCAGCGCGGCGAGCACGACGCCGGCCGGCTGCGTCCAGTAGGCCGGGGGCGCGAGCATCACCGCGTGCAGCGCGAGGGCCAGGTAGAGCAGCGGCATTACCCGGTGCAGGACGCGCCAGATCGCGTAGGGAAAGCGTCTCCAGAGAGTGATCAGCAGCATCGCCAGCAGGACCCAGATCGCCCATTCGCCGAGGTCCTTGGCCAGGTGACGCAGCGCTTCGAGGAAGCCGCCGAGCGTCTCCTTCGGGATACGGCCGGAGCGGCCGATCAGCGCCTTGATCAGGTCGCCGGACATCTCGACGAGCCAGTGCGTGAGTGCGAAGACGCCGGCGAGGATGCCGGCCCACCTGTGCGTCCGGTAGACCCGGTCGAGGCCGCCGAGCGGTCCTTCAAGCCACGCCGGGCGCGTCGACAGGAACATCGCCAGCGACATCAGTGCGATCGACAGCAGGCCGGTCAGGTAGAGCGCCTCCTGGCGGATGACCCAGAGCGTAGCGCCGGGAGGCGTTCCGACGACGAGAACGTCCCATCCCCAGGCCAGCGAGACGAGCGCGGCGGTCAGAGCGAGAACGGTTTTCATGATTTCAGGCCTGGTTGACCCGGACGGTCCGGGGTTGCTGACGAAAATCTCTGCATGGCGGTCATTCGTCGAAATAGCCGCGCTGCGCATCGACGTGGCAGGCGGGGCAGTTGGCCCGCGTGCGCACGTCCTTGTGGCGCCAGTCGCGATCGGGAACCTTGCGGTGTTCGCGGATCCAGCGCGGCAACTCGGTGATCCGCAGCGGGGCTTCTCCGGGAGCGAGGCCGCGGAGCATCTTCTCGCCGTAACGGCGCCCGCCGCTGTCGGCCGCGTTGGCCGTCAGATAGTCGGTGATCCGCGCCGCCGTCGGCGCATCGACGCTGGCGTCGTCGCCGAAGTGGTTCCTGAGGTCGCCGATCAGCCGTCTCCACGACGCCGCCGGGAGCATCGACGGGGGATAGGCGAGGTGGCAGCTTCCGCACTCCTCGTTGACCAGCGGGTCGCCGACCGGCGGGAAGTAATGGCCTCCGCCGGCCAGCGCGCGTTGCAGGAGGAGGATCGAGAAGCCCGCGGCGAGCAGGCCGAGAACGATCGGTCGATAAGCGATACGCATGTCCGTCTCCGGGTTTCCGTGGCTTGCCGGCTTACTGGCTGAACATGAAACTCAGCCAGTCGCCCTTCTCCTGGGCACTGCACTCGCGGCCGAGTACCTCCTGGCAGTTGCGCCGGAACCACTTGTCGACCTTGGCCGGGTCCGAGTAGCGGGCCGCGCTGATCGACACGGCCATCGGCTCGATGCGCTTGCCGGTCGGAGTCCGGCCTGCGGCACGCGGGTCGTTCGAATGACAGCTCGCGCACGCCGGCGTCTCCGCCTTCCCGCCGGCGAACGCCCGGCGGTGGAACGAGTCGCCACGGCTCGCCGAGAATCCGATGAAGCTCGGGTCCACCTTCTTCGCCGCGCTGCTGTAGCCGGCGAGCAGATCGTCACGCGGCCCGGCAAGCGCGGCAAGCGGCCAGGCGAGCAACCCGGCCGCCAGACCGGCCGCCAGTCTCGCGGCCAGAGGGTGACTTGCTTGCGGCGCCGTTCTTGCCCCCGCGATCTCTTCGTGCAGCGCACCTTTCATCGTCGTTCTCCACTCGTTCCGTCCAGTGGCGTGACTTTGACCGAATCTCCCTGAACGATCGCTGAAGCCTCCGTTCATCCTCCGTTCACCGCCGGCAGAGTATGCTCACCACCCGGACCCTAGCCCGAATTCACGATGGCCCCGCCTTCCCGATCCCCGTCCGGCTCGCCGCCGGGTCGCCGCCACCCGGCCCGCCCGGCCCGCTGGCTGATCGCCGCCGTGCTCTCGGGCTGCGCGGTCGTCGTCTTCGCCGGCGAGGGCGACCACGACCGGGCGCGGCAGGCGCTCGAGGCTGGCGAGGTGCTGCCGCTGCGCACAATCCTCGAACGCGTCGAGCGCGACTACCCCGGCCCGGTGATCGAAGTCGAGCTCGATCGCCAGCACGGCCTCTGGGTCTATGAAATCAGGAAGCTGCTCGCCGGCGGATCGCTGGTCAAGCTGAAGGTCGATGCCCGCGACGGCCGGGTGCTGCGCTCGCGCACCCGCGACGGCGAAGGATCGCCGCGCAGCGGTCGCCGCGAAGGAGACGAACACTGATGCGCGTGCTCGTCGTCGAGGACGATGGCGTGCTCCGCGGGCAGCTCGTGTCGACGCTCGAAGCAGCCGGCTACGCGGTCGATTCCGCGGACAACGGGATCGACGCGCAGCACCTCGGAACGACCGGCAGCTACGATGCGGTGCTGCTCGACCTCGGCCTGCCCAGGCTCGACGGCCTGTCGGTGCTGCGCAACTGGCGCGCTGTCGGACGAACCATGCCGGTGCTGATCCTCACTGCCCGCGACAGTTGGCACGAGAAAGTTGCCGGAATCGACGCCGGTGCCGACGACTACCTGGCCAAGCCGTTCCACGTCGAGGAACTGCTCGCCCGCCTGCGTGCGCTGATCCGGCGAGCCGGTGGGCACGCCAGCGCCGAACTCGTCTGCGGTCCGCTGTGCCTCGACACGCGCAACGGCCGGGCGAGCGTCGCTGGCCAGGTGCTCGCGCTGACCAGCCACGAGTACCGCGTGCTGGCCTATCTGATGCACCACCAGGGCGAGGTGGTGTCGCGCAGCGATCTCGTCGAGCACATCTATGCGCAGGATTTCGACCGCGACTCCAATACCATCGAGGTGTTCATCGCGCGCCTGCGCAAGAAGCTGCCGCCGGGTCTGATCGAGACGATCCGCGGGCTCGGCTATCGGCTCGGAGCGCCGCGGTGACGGCGATGCCGGCGCGCGGGTCGCTGCGCCTCCGGTTGCTCGCCGGGACGCTGTTCGGCGTCGCGGCGTTGATCGTCGTCGCCGGCTGGGGTCTCGACAACCTGTTTCGCGAGCACGTCGCCCGGCAGTTCCGCGCCGAGCTGGCCACGCATCTCGACCAGCTGACCGCTCACCTCGTGGTCGACGAAGGGGGTCGGCCGAAGCTCTCGGCAGCGCTCAGCGACCCCCGCTTCAGTCGGCCGGATTCCGGGCTGTACTGGCAGATCGACCCGGCTGACGAGACGGGCGCCGGCGGAGCGCTGCGCTCGCGCTCGCTGTGGGACGACGTGCTCGGCGTTCCGGCAGACGTTGCCGCCGACGGCACGGTGCACGAGCATCGCCTGGACGGCCCCGGCGGCATCCCGCTCTGTGCGCTCGAGCGTCGCGTGCATTTCGAAGACACCCCGGATTCGCCCGGCGGCCATTTCCGCCTGATCGTGGCTGCCGACGAGCGGCTGATGGCCGAGCCGGTGGCCCGCTTTCGCGGGGCGTTGTGGATCGCACTCGGCCTGCTCAGCGCGGGTCTCGGCCTCGCCGCACTGATCCAGGTGATCGTCGGGCTGGCGCCGCTGCGCCAGCTGCGCATCGCCCTGGCGCGCGTGCATGAAGGATCGGCGCAGCGCCTCGAGGGGGAGTTCCCGGCTGAAGTCATGCCGCTGATCGACGACTTCAACAGCGTCCTGGCGCGCAACGCCGAGGTCGTCGAGCGCGCGCGGACGCAGGCCGGCAATCTCGCGCATGCGCTGAAGACCCCGCTGAGCGTGCTGGCCAACGCCAGTGCCGGCCGCGAGGACGAACTCGCTGCCTTGGTCCGCGCGCAGGTCGCCGCCGCGCAGCGCCACGTCCAGTCGCATCTGGCCCGGGCCAAGGCCGCCGCAGCGGCCAGCCTGCCCGGAGCACGGACCGCGCTGCGGCCGGTCGTCGACGGGCTGTTGCGCACGATGCACCGGCTGCACGCAGCGCGCTCGCTCGATCTCGTCGCCGGGCCGATCGGCGACTCGCTGGTCTTCCGCGGCGAGGAGCAGGACCTCCAGGAAATGCTCGGCAATCTGCTCGACAACGCGTGCAAGTGGGCGCGCAGTCGGGTCGAGATCAGCGCCGGGATCGACAGCGGCGCGGGGGGTACCAGTCTGCTGATCACCATCGACGACGACGGCTGCGGAATCCCCGCCAGCCAGCGCGACGCCGTGCTGCGCCGCGGGGTTCGCGCCGACGAGCGGATTCCGGGCAGCGGTCTCGGTCTGTCGATCGCCGACGATCTGGCCCAGCTGTACGGCGGCCGGCTGCTGCTCGGCGATTCGCCTCTCGGCGGGCTGCGCGCCCGGCTGAGGCTGCCGGCGGCGTCGCCGGCCGGCGCGCTCGGCGGCAGCTGATCGCCGGTCCTGGGTGGAATCCCCGAGCGTCAGGCCGGTGGCCAACACAGAAAGTCTTCCGGGCGGTCGCGGGGTGCATCGAGGCAGTGGCCGTTCCCTCGTTCCCGAGCCCTCTGCCGGACACGGGAGCGCGGAGCGTGAGCCGCCGGGCGACTTTCACGCTAGAATGCACCGGGGACTTTCAGCTGAGGAGCATGCGCATGAACCGATACCTTCTCGCCCTCTGTCTGGCCGGTGCGAGTCTTGGCGTCCAGGCCGGCGGATTCCGCGTCGGGTCGCCCGAGATCAAGGCCAACGGCACGATCGGCAACCAGCAGGTGTTCAACGGTTTCGGCTGCTCCGGCGAGAACGTCTCGCCGGCGCTCGAGTGGAAGGATCCGCCGCCGGGGACGAAGAGCTTCGCGGTGCTCGTTCACGACCCCGACGCACCGACCGGCGGCAGCGGCTGGTGGCACTGGGTGGTGATCAACCTGCCGGCGGGCACGACCGGGCTCGCCCTTGGCGCCGGCAAGGCAGACGGCTCGGGGCTGCCGCCCGGCTCGACGCAGATCAGCACCGATTTCGGGAGCCCCGGGTGGGGCGGACCGTGTCCGCCGGTCGGCGACAAGGCGCATCGCTACAACATCACCGTCTACGCGCTGAAGGTCGACAAGCTCGATCTGCCGGTTGGCGCGACCGCGGCGCTGGCCGGGTTCATGGTCAACGCCAACAGCCTGGGCAAGGCGATGCTGACCGGCCGCTACGGGCGAAGCAGGTAGCGTGGCTGTCGCCCGTGGCGCTTCGCCGGCGCGCACCTCGCGCTATACTTCTTCGCTAGCCCGGTGCCGGCGACGGGCTGGTCAGGACGGATCGAGGAGATGACTTCGCGAGACCAGAGCTTCTGGATGTGGGCCGAGGCGCTCGAACTGCTGCAGGGCGCCGAGCGGCGGCGAGGCCGCTTTCTGACTCTCGAAGCGCTGCGGCCGGTGCCGTGCTGGGAGCCGTCGGTCGATCTCTACGAGGACGGCGAAGTGTTGCGCCTGCTCGTCGCGCTGCCGGGGGTCAGCGCCCGGCAGTGCGAGGTCGTTCTCGGCGAGGACGGCCTGATCGTGCGGGGTCGTCGCCCGATGCCAAAGGTGTCGCATCGCACGGCGATCCGTCGGCTCGAGATTCCCTATGGGCCATTCGAGCGGCGGATCGAGCTGCCGCCCGGGGACTACCGGCTGCGCGAGCAGTTTCTCGAGGATGGCTGTCTGGTTCTCGTCCTCCACCGGCTGTCGTGAGCGCAAAGACGATGCGCGGTGAGCGACCGGAAGGGCCACACGAGGGGCGGCCCGGCGGCGGTACGGTTCTGGCCATTCCCGACGACGCGCTGGTCATCGTGCCGATCCGCAACGTCGTGCTGTTTCCGGGGATGATCCTGCCGCTGACCATCGGCCGCGAGCAGTCGATCCTCGCCGCGCAGCAGGCGGTCAAGACCGAGCATCCGGTGGGCGTGCTGCTGCAACGCGACGCCGACGTCGAGGTGCCGGGTCCGGACGACCTCTGCCTCGTCGGTACGGTGGCCAACATCCTGCGCTACGTGACTCTCCCGGACAACACGCACGTCATCGTCTGCCAGGGTCTGCAGCGCTTTCGCGTCGTCGAGTACCTGACCGGTTATCCGTTCCCGGTCGCGCGGATCGGGCGCCTCGAAGAACCCGACGAGGCCGACAGCCAGGTCGAGGCGCGGATGATCCAGCTTCGCGAGCGGGCGCTCGAGGTGCTGCAGTTTCTGCCGCAGGTTTCGCAGGAACTGCTCGGCGCGGTCAAGACGATCACTCAGCCCGGGGCGCTCGCCGACCTCGTCGCCGGGGTTACCGAACTCAAGGTGGCCGATCGGCAGAGGGTTCTCGAGAGCATCGACCTTCGGCGCCGGCTGGACATCGTGCTCGACTGCCTGCAGGGCCGACTCGAAGTGCTCAAGCTGTCGCGCGAGCTCGACGAGCGGACCAAGGCGAGCATCGACCAGCGGCAGCGCGAATACCTGCTGCGCGAGCAGCTGAAGTCGATCCAGAAGGAACTGGGCGAGGGCGAATCGGCGACCAGTGTCGAGATCGAGGCGCTGAAGAAGGCGATCGCCGAAGCCGGAATGCCCGAGGAAGCCGAGACGCAGGCGACCAAGGAACTCAAGCGCCTCGAACGGATGCCCGACGGCTCGGCCGAGTATTCGATGGTCCGCGCGTATCTCGACTGGCTCGTCGAACTGCCGTGGAAGGAGCCCGAGCCCGACCGAATCGAAATCGCCGAAGCGAGAAGGATTCTCGACGCCGACCATTTCGGGCTCGACAAGGTCAAGAAGCGGATCATCGAGTTCCTCGCCGTGCGCAAACTGAACCCGAGCGGCCATGGGCCGATCCTCTGTTTCGTCGGACCGCCCGGAGTCGGCAAGACCTCGCTCGGCCAGTCGATCGCCCGGGCGCTCGGGCGCAAGTTCGTCCGCGCTTCGCTCGGTGGCTGTCACGACGAGGCGGAAATCCGCGGTCACCGGCGGACCTACATCGGCGCGTTGCCCGGCAACGTCATCCAGGCGATCCGCAAGGCCGGTTCGCGCGGCTGCGTGATGATGCTCGACGAAATCGACAAGCTTGGCGTCAGCTTTCAGGGCGACCCGTCGGCCGCGCTGCTCGAGGTGCTCGACCCGGAGCAGAACAACAGCTTCCGCGACAACTATCTCGGGCTGTCTTTCGATCTGTCGCGGATGCTGTTCATCACCACGGCCAACGTCCTCGACAACATCCCCGGGCCGCTGCGCGATCGCATGGAAATCATCCAGTTGCCCGGCTACACGCAGGAGGAGAAACACGAGATCGCTCGCCGCTACCTGATCGGCCGGCAGATCAAACAGAACGGCCTCAAGGAGGGGCAGATCGATTTCTTGGACGCCGCGCTCACGGCGATCATCCGCGACTACACGCGCGAGGCCGGAGTCCGCTCGCTCGAGCGCGAGATCGGCGCGGTCTGCCGGCGAGCGGCGGTGAACATCGCCGAGGGAAAGATCGAGTCGATGCACGTCGATCAGGGCGATCTGGCCGCGATCCTCGGTCCGATCCGCTACGAGAACGAGGTCGCGCTGCGCACCGGCCTGGCTGGCGTGGCCACAGGCCTGGCCTGGACGCCGGTCGGTGGCGACATCCTGTTCATCGAGGCGAGCCGGACCGCCGGCGACGGAAAGCTGATCCTCACCGGTCAGCTCGGCGACGTGATGAAGGAGTCGGCGCAGGCGGCGCTGACGCTGGTCAGGACGCGCGCCGCGGACCTCGGGCTCGATGCGGCGAGCTTCGAGCGGACGACCGTCCATGTGCATGTTCCGGCCGGCGCGATTCCCAAGGACGGTCCGAGCGCCGGCGTGGCGATGTTCATCGCCCTCGCCTCGCTGTTCGCCGACTGCCCGGTGCGCAGCGACACGGCGATGACCGGCGAGATCAGCCTGCGCGGACTCGTTCTCCCGGTCGGCGGGATCAAGGACAAGGTGCTCGCGGCGATGCGCGCGGGAATCCAGCGCGTCCTGCTGCCGGCGAGGAATCGCAGGGATCTCGATGAGGTGCCGCCGGAAGCCAGGGAGCGGCTCGAATTCATCTTTCTCGATACGGTCGACGACGCCGTCCGTCATGCCATGCGCGGATGGGCGCGGGGCCCGGGACCAGGCTCTCTCACCGCTGACGATGGCCCGGATCGGTTGACCGACTGAAGGAGCTGGCCATGAAACTGCGCTTCGATCTGCCGACCCTGCTGGTCGTCGTCGGCCTGTTGCTCGTCGGTCGCGCCGGCGCTGTCGGCAGCGCCGTCGCGCCTGAAGCGGCGTCGCCCGCGGTGAGCCACGCCAGCGCGCGGATCGGCGACGACGATCCGGTCGAAGTCGAGGTCCTCAGGCGTGAGCACAACCTGCAGCTCGTCTTCGCGCTCAAGGGCAGCGGCGAGTACCTGGCCGATGTGCGGGTTGCCATCTATCAAAGTCCGGGAGAGAAGATCCTCGGCGCCGTATCGGGCGGGCCGTTCTTCTTTGTCAGTCTGCCCCCGGGCCGCTACCGTATCGACGCGGAGCTGAACGGCAAGACACTGACCCGCTCGCTGACCATGCCGGCCAAGGGGCGGCGCGACCTCTATTTCTACTGGGACAGCGAATAGCCGCGCTGCCTCCGATCCCTGTGGAGACTCGAAGCAATGGCGGAGCAGTTGCTCGTCGATTTCCGCGGTCGTCTGGTGATCATCGGTTTCGGCAGCATCGGCCAGGGGCTGCTGCCGCTTCTCCTCCGGCATCTGGGGATGTCGCATGAGGCGATCACCGTCGTCTCGGCTGATGACCAGGGGCGGGCCGTAGCGGCCCGTTACGGCGTCCGCTACCGGGTCAGCGCGCTGGAGCCCGGCAACTATCGTCAGGTGCTCGACCCACTCGTGGCCCGCGGGGACTTCATCGTCAATGTCTCGGTCGATGTCGCGTCGGTGGCGTTGATCGCTTATGCGCGCGAGAAGGGCGCCCTGTACCTCGACACGTGCATCGAGCCGTGGCCGGGCGGTTACGACGACCCTTCGCTGCCGCTCGCCCGGAGGACCAACTACGCGCTGCGCGAAGAGGCGCTGGCGTTGCGTGATGGCCGCGCCGAATCGCCAACCGCGGTGCTCACCCACGGTGCCAACCCCGGCCTGGTTTCGCATTTCGTCAAGCGCGCGCTGCTCGACGTCGCCGCCGACCTCGGGCTCGCAGTCGGTCGGCCGCAGAGCCGCGACGACTGGGCGGGCCTGGCCTGCGCGCTCGGCGTGCGGGTCATCCACATCGCGGAACGCGACACGCAGCTGTCGAGCGTGCGCAAGATGCCCAACGAGTTCGTCAATACCTGGTCGGTCGATGGCTTCGTCAGCGAAGCCCGGCAACCCTGCGAGCTCGGATGGGGCACCCACGAGCGGCACTTTCCGGCCGATGGGCACCGCCATGAGCATGGCTCGCAAGCGGCGATCTACCTCGCCCAGCCGGGGTGTGCAACGCGCGTGCGCAGCTGGACGCCACGCCACGGGGCTTTCCACGGGCTGGCGATCACCCACAGCGAGGCGATCTCGATCGCCGATTATCTGACCCTCGGCCGACCCGAATCCCCGGACTACCGGCCGACGGTCCATTACGCCTACCATCCTTGCGACGATGCTCTGCTCTCGGTCCACGAGTTCTGCGGCCGCAACTACGTCGCGCAGGAGACGAAACGAATCCTGATGGACGAGATTTCGCCGGGGGGAGTCGACGAACTCGGCGTGCTGCTCGCCGGGCATTCGCGCAACGCGTACTGGTACGGCTCGCAGCTCAGCGTCGATGAAGCGAGACCGCTGGCTCCGCACAACAGCGCGACCAGCCTGCAGGTCACCTCGGCCGCGCTGGCCGGAATCGTCTGGGCGATCGAGAACCCCGCTCGGGGAATCGTCGAACCCGAGAACCTGGACTTCGAACGGATCCTCGAGATCTGTCTGCCGTACCTCGGACCGGTCGTCGGCGTTTACTCCGACTGGACGCCACTCGCCGGTCGCGGTCGCCTGTTTCCGGAAGGCATCGACCACTCGGACCCGTGGCAGTTCAGGAACGTCCGCGTCTCCTGAGGGCTGGCGGCGTTCAGCGCTGGCGTCGGTAACGCCCGATCAGTTCGCTGCTGGCCAGCACGTGGCCGTGCATCGCCCGCTCGAGCGCGGCCTTGTCCGGCCGGCCGAGGTCGGGCAGGACGACGTCGAGCGCGAAAAGCTTGTGGAAGTAACGATGCGTCCCGATCGGCGGGCACGGGCCACCGTAGCCGGTGCGCTGCCAGTCGTTGAGTCCTGCCAGGGTTCCGTCTGGCAGCTCGCCGTCGGCGACAGCCTCGCCGAGACCGGGGGTCTGCGGCGGAATGTTGTAGAGAATCCAGTGCACCCAGGTCATTTTCGGTGCGGCCGGATCCGGCGCGTCGGGATCGTCGACGATCAGCACCAGACTCCTGGTTCCCGCGGGTGGCGCGCTCCAGGTCAGCGGCGGTGACGTGTTGCGGCCGTCGCAGGTATGCCGCGCGGGGATCATCGCCTCGTGCTCGAAGGAGGCGGAGCGCAGCTGCAGCTTGCCGCCGGATTGTCCCAGGGACGGGTCGGTCATGGTCGGGGTCCTTTCGCCCTCGTCGGAGAGCCTGTGGGGAATCGTTGCCAGCCGCCCCGGAGGCCGTACGCCAGCGACGGCATGGTTTTGCCGCGCGCCACACTCGGCGACCATCCCGGGGTGCCGTGCCTTTCACTGTAGCCCAACGGCCGTCCTTTTTCCACGCGCGCAGGGCGCTACTTTTTCGGACGGAACGCCGCGGACGACCTATGATGAATTGACGGCTCCGGTCGCTGGAGCCGGTGGTCTGTGCCCGAAGCACGGGCGACGATTTGCGCAAGGAGGTTTGTCATGACCAGCAGAACCATTCCTCCCGGTTTTCAGCCGGTTCGCCGAGACCGCCTGTTGCAGGAGGCTGAACACGACAGCTACAGGAGCAAGGGGAAACTTCCCGACCCGACCGTGTGCAGCCATTGCGGGGCTGTCTATCGCGGAGGACGCTGGCAATGGGGGATTCCGGCAGGGGCCGACGCGCACCGGTCGAACTGTCCGGCCTGCCAGCGGGTGCACGATCACTGCCCGGCGGGGTTCGTCTCGCTCGATGGCGAATTCCTCCAGACGCATCGCACCGAGATCGCCCATCTGGTGCGCAACGAGGCCGAGCGCCAGAGGGCGGAGCATCCGCTCAAACGCGTGATGAGCTTCGAGGAAGATGAAAGCGAGTTGCGCGTGAGTACCACCGACATCCATCTCGCGAGGGCCCTCGGCGAGGCCGTGCATCACGCGTATCAGGGCGATCTCGAGTTCCATTACAACCCCGAGCAGGTGCTGCTGCGCGTGCACTGGCGCCGCTGAGCGCAGACCCGTCGTCGCGCCGGGGCCCCGCCTGTCCCCGGTGCCGGGCAGCAGGCGGAATCGCAGAGCAGGAGGATGGTCGGCAGTGGCTGAAGACAGGGACTGGGAAGTCGAGCTTCTGCTCGACGAGATCCGCGACGAGGTCAGGGCGACGGCTCACCTGACCGGCCGCAGCGTGCTCGATCGGCGCGTGTTCGATGCGCTGCGCGCAGTTCCCCGACGCGCGTTCGTTCCCGTCGACCTCGCCGCCAGCGCCTACGCCAATCATCCGCTGCCGATCGGTCACGGACAGACGATCTCGCAGCCGTACATCGTCGCGCTGATGAGCGATCTGATCAGACCCGAGCCCGACGACGTCGTGCTCGAGGTCGGTACCGGGTCGGGCTACCAGACGGCCGTCCTTGCCTGCCTCGTCAGGCAGGTCTACTCGGTCGAGATCATCGACGCGCTCGCCGAGCAGGCTCGCCGGCGCCTGCAGCGGATGGGCTTCGACAACGTCGAGGTGCGCAGCGGCGACGGAGGCCTCGGCTGGCCCGAGCATGCGCCTTACGACGCGATCATGGTCACTGCCGCCGCGCGGAGCGTTCCGCCAGCGCTGATCGAGCAGCTCAGGCCGGGCGGGACGCTGGTGATTCCAGTCGGCAGTGGCTACTTCGGTCAGGAACTGATCACTCTCGGCAAGGACGAAGCGGGGCAGGTCAGCGAGCGGCGCGTCCTGCCGGTCGCCTTCGTGCCGCTGACCGGGGGTGCCAGCGACTAGCTGCCCTGGCGGCCTTCGAGCGAGCGGCTGGCTGGGCACGACAAAGCGGCGAGAGCGGCCAGGCGCGCCCCGGCTGCTGGTCAGAAGCGCGTATCGAGTCCGTGCTCGGCCAGCTCGGCGGCGCGCAGGACCGCCCGAGCCTTGTTCTGTGTTTCCTGCCATTCGGCCGAGGGGTCCGAGTCGGCGACGATCCCCGCTCCAGCCTGGACGTGCAGTTCGCCGTCCTTGACGATCGCCGTGCGGATGGCGATCGCCAGATCCATGTCGCCGTTGAAGCCGAGATAGCCGACGGCGCCTGCGTAGATCCCCCGCTTGACCGGCTCGAGTTCGTCGATGATCTCCATCGCCCTGACCTTCGGCGCACCGGAGACGGTTCCCGCAGGAAAGGTCGCCCTGAGCACGTCGAGCGCGTTGAGCCCGGGACGAAGCCGCGCCTCGACGTTCGAGACGATGTGCATCACGTGCGAGTAGCGTTCGACGATCATGTTCTCGGTGATCCGGATCGAGCCGGTCCGGGCGACCCGGCCGGCGTCGTTGCGCCCGAGGTCGAGCAGCTGTACGTGTTCGGCGCGCTCCTTCTCGTCGGCCAGCAGCTCGGCGGCGAGTGCCTGATCCTCCTCGAACGAGACGCCGCGCCGGCGTGTTCCGGCGATTGGCCGGACGGTTACCGTATCGCCTTCGAGGCGAACGAGAATCTCGGGCGACGCACCGACGACGTGGAAATCCTCGAAATCGAAGTAGAACATGTACGGCGAAGGATTCAGCGAGCGCAGCGAGCGATAGACCGCCATCGGGCCGGCGGTGAGCGGCTTGCTCATTCGCTGCGAAAGAACCACCTGCATGATGTCGCCGTCGGTGATGTAGCGCTTGGCTCTGAGCACCGCCTGACGGAACTGCGTCTCGCCGAACAGCGATGTCGCCGGCAGCGACGAGCCCGGCGTTTCCGGCGGGATGCGCACCGGCTCGCGTAGCCGGGCGAGCAGTTCGCGGAGTCTGCCCTGAGCCTTGTGGAACGCCCCGGGGACTCCCGGCTCGGCATAGACGACGAGCGTCAGCTTGCCCGAGAGGTTGTCGACGACGGCAATCTCTTCCGAGAGCAGCAGGACGATGTCCGGGATCCCCAGATCGTCGTCCTTCTGCGACCGGGTCAGCCGCGTTTCGATGTAGCGCACCGTGTCGTAGCCGAAGCAGCCGACGAGCCCCCCGCAGAAGCGCGGCAGACCGGTCGTCGGGGCGGCGCGGAAGCGCTTCATGTACTTGCCGATGAAGTCGAGCGGATTGGTGTCGTCCTCGCGCTCGGCGATTCGGTTGCCGTTGAGCACGAGCACCTGGTGGGAGTTGACGACGATTCGCGTCGGGCTGGCCAGACCGATGATCGAGTAGCGCCCGAAGCGCTCGCCGCCGTGGACCGATTCGAGCAGATAGCTGTACGGACCGCTGGCCAGTTTCAGGTAGATCGACAGCGGCGTGTCGAGATCGGCAAAGGTCTCGAGCGTCACCGGGATGCGATTGTAGCCTTCGGCAGCGAGGCGATTGAAATAGGCTTCGGTCATCGGTACTCCAGGGCAACGGCGTCGGTCGCCGCGGTCGGGACCAGCGGTACCCGCCTGCCCGGTGCCGGGCAGGGGACGATCCCGCGCTGCCCGGAAGAGTCCGGCGGGACCTGTCTAGGCTCGGCTGCCCAGCAGGCGCTCTGCGGCTTCCTCGATGGTCGAGACTATAGCATCACAGGCGAGCTCACGGACGTCGAGCCCCTCGTTGTAGCCATAGGGGACCAGGAACACGTGACACGCCGCGGCCCGCGCAGCGTGGAAATCGTGCATCGAGTCGCCGATCATCAGCACATGGACCGGCGACACGGCCAGGCGGCCGCTCGCCCAGAGCAGCGGCATCGGGTCGGGCTTCGGCCGCGGCAGGACGTCGCCGCTGACGATCACCTCGAAGAAGGGCATCAGGCCGGTGCGCTCGATCAGCGGCAGGGTGAAGGCCTCGGCCTTGTTGGTGATCACGCCGAGCGGCAGGCCCATCGCGCGCAGTGCTTCGAGGCCCTCGCGGACGCCCGGGAAGAGCGCCGAGTAATGTCCGTTCTCGCTCGCGTAATGATGCCTGAAACTGGCGAGCGCTTCGGCGGGGGGCGGGGCCGGATCGTCGGCGGCTTCCTTGTTGCCGGCGAGCACGCGTTTGACGAGATTGGGAATCCCGCGTCCGACGTAGCTGCGGATCGAGGCGACCGACACCTCGGGTCTGCCGAGATCGTCGAGCATCGCGTTGGCCGCCGCGTGGAGGTCGAGCACCGTGTCGAGCAGCGTACCATCGAGGTCGATGAGCACGGCACGAACGGTCATCGGGGCACCCATCAGGTCTTCTCCAGTTGCGCACGCAGTGCGGCGAGCACGCTGTCGTAACGGTGCGGGTCGGCGTCGCGGCCCGCACCGTAAACCGCCGATCCGGCGACGAAGGTGTCGGCGCCAGCGCGGGCGATCTCGGCGATGTTGTCGACCTTGACGCCGCCGTCGATCTCGAGGCGGATTCGCCGGCCGGTCTCCCGCTCGTGGGCGTCGATCCGGGCGCGCGCCGCGCGCAGCTTGGCGAGCGTCGAGGGAATGAACTTCTGTCCGCCAAAGCCCGGGTTGACGCTCATCAGCAGCACGAGGTCGAGTTTGTCCAACACATGTTCCATCCAGTCGAGCGGTGTCGCCGGATTGAAGACGAGTCCCGCCTGACAGCCGTTCTCGCGGATCAGCGAAAGCGTCCGGTCGACGTGCTCCGACGCCTCGGGATGGAAGGTGATGATGTTCGCCCCGGCTCTGGCGAAATCGGGAACGATCCGATCGACTGGCCGGATCATCAGGTGCACGTCGATCGGTGCGCTGGTCAGCGGCCGGATCGCCTCGCAGACCAGCGGGCCGATCGTCAGGTTGGGGACGTAATGGTTGTCCATCACGTCGAAGTGGATCCAGTCTGCGCCCGAGTCGATGACATCGATCACCTCCGCACCAAGGCGGGCGAAGTTCGCGGAGAGAATGCTCGGGGCAATGACGTGCATGGCGGCTATCCATTGGGAAATTGTGGGCAATTCTAGCGCGAAACCCCGCGCCGCCGGCGAGCAAGCATTCGCTTTGTTGGTCCGGCCCCGGTGGTCTTGCGGCCGGCGCCGCTTTGGTGTGCAATTCCACCTTCGATCGTTCCCCGGCGTGGAAACAGATGGCTGAGAGCAGGATGTACGCGTTTTCCGTGAGTGCGCTTCCGCAGTACGTCGCCGAGCAGTCCGATCCGGCGAAGGAACGCTACGTCTTCGCGTATACGATCACCATCGAGAACGTCGGGACGGTCGCTGCGCAACTGATCTCGCGCCACTGGATCATCACCGACGCCACTGGCGAGATCCAGGAGGTCCGCGGGCTCGGCGTCGTTGGTCGGCAGCCGCTGCTCCAGCCCGGCGAGAAGTTCGTCTATACCAGTGGCTGCCAGCTCGACACGCCGCTCGGGACGATGCGCGGCACTTACCAGATCACCGCGGTCGATGGCCGACAGTTCGAAGCCGAGATCCCCGAATTCGCGCTGGCGGTTCCGCACGTCCTGCATTGAAGCGCAGCTACGCGCTGATCTCGCCGTTCTACGACTCGGCAGTAGCGACGGCGACGCGGGGTCAGCGCGAGCGCAGCCTCGCGGCACTACCGCAGGTGCCGGCGAAGGTGCTGATCAGCGGCGTCGGGACGGGGCTCGACCTGCCGCTGTTGCCGCCACAGCATCGTTACGTCGGGATCGACCTGACCTGGGCGATGCTCCGTCGCTCCTTGCCGCGTGCGGCAGGGCTCGACTTCTGCTGCGTCCAGGGCGACGCGCAGCGCCTGCCCTTTGCCGGGCGCAGCTTCGACCACGCGATCCTGCATCTGATCCTCGCCGTGCTCCCCGACCCCGTCGCCTGCCTGCGCGAAACCGCGCGCGTCGTCGTTCCCGGTGGTCAGGTACTGATCTTCGACAAGTTTCTCCAGGCCGGGCAATGGGCTCCGTTGCGTCGCCTGGTCAACCCACTGGTCCGGCGGGTGGCCACGCGGCTCGACGTGGTCTTCGAGCAGGTGCTCGAGAAGACCCCGGAATTCGTCGTCGAAAGCGACCAGCCGGCGCTTGCCGGAGGCTGGTTCCGGCTGATCCGGCTGCGCCGGGTTTAGGTGCGGTAGTCGGCGTTGATCTTCACGTAGTCGTACGAGAGATCGCAGGTGTAGACGGTGCCGCTGGCCGGCCCGCGGCCGAGCGCGACGCGCACGTCGATTTCTTCAAGGCGCATGATCGCCGCGCCGTCTTCCTCACGGTAAGTCATCGCCCGTCCGCCGTGTTCGGCGACGAGGATCTCGTGGCCGGCGCCGCCCAGCCAGACCGCGATCCGGTCGACGTCGAGGTCGGCGACCGGCGCGTAGCCGATCGCCGCGAGGATGCGTCCGAGGTTGGGGTCGGAAGCGAAGAACGCGGTCTTGACCAGTGGCGAGTGAGCGATCGCATACGCAACCTGGCGGCATTCGTCGCAATCTCGCCCGCCTTCGACGCGGATGCGGATGAACTTGCTGGCTCCTTCGCCATCGCGGACGATCGCCTGCGCAAGTTCGACGGCGACGCCGACGACCGCTTCGCGCAGGGCTTCGTATCCCTCGTCGCTCGCGCTGGCCAGCCCGATCCCGGCGCGACCGGTGGCGATGAGCATGAACGAGTCGTTGGTCGAGGTGTCGCCGTCGACGGTGATGCAGTTGAACGACGCGTCTGCAGCGTCACGGAGCAGGCGACCGAGCAGCGGAGGCGCGATGGCCGCGTCGGTGGCGACGAAACCGAGCATCGTCGCCATGTTCGGCCGGATCATTCCCGCTCCCTTGCTGATTCCGGTGATGGTCACCGTTCGCCCGCCGATGGATACGCGCCGCGAAGCGGCCTTGGCGACCGTATCGGTGGTCATGATCGCGTGCGCCGCGGCGTGCCAGTTGTCGGGACGCAGATCGGCGACGCACGCCGGCAGCGCGGCGACGAGCCGGTCGACCGGTAGCGGCTCGAGGATCACGCCGGTCGAGAAAGGCAACACCTGCCGCTCGTCGATTCCGAGCAGTCGGCCGACGGCCGCGCAGGTCTGCGTTGCCGCCTGCCAGCCCGGCTCGCCGGTGCCGGCGTTGGCGACTCCGGTGTTGATGACCAGCGCGCGGATGTCGGAGCCGAGTTCGAGGTGCCGCCGGCAGACGAGCACCGGTGCGGCGCAGAAGCGGTTCGCCGTGAACACGCCGGCAACGCGTGACCCAGGGGTCAGCGAGATCAGCGTCAGATCGCGCCGGTCGGGCTTGCGGATCCCGGCTTCGGCAACGCCGAGTTCGACTCCGGCGACCGGGAAGAGAGCGGCCGGTGACGGCGTACGGTAGTTGACGGGCATGTCGGCCTCTCGAGCGGTGACGCGAAGACGATCAGGACGTCCGGTCGGGCGAGCCCGGCCCGCCTGGGGCGCTGGCCGGCGTTGCCGCCAGAGTGGGCTGAGCAGGCTGCGGCGCGCGGTCGTCGCACTGGCTAGCTGAGGCGGCCATGGCAGTACTTGTATTTCTTGCCGGACCCGCAGGGGCAGGGCTCGTTTCGCCCGACCTTGCGCCCGGCGTGCGCTGGCGCCTGCGGGGCGACGCCCGCTGCGGCCGGCGCCGGGCCGGCGCTGCTCTCGGCCAGCGCCTCCTCGTAGTCGGCGTGGTGGTAGCGGACGTTCTGCACCTCGGCGTGCGGGGCCGTCTCCTCGACGTCCTGGGCGCGCACCTGAACGGTCACCAGCAGGCGGGTCACCTCGCTGCGCACGCTGTCGAGCATCCGCTGGAAGAGTTCGAAGGCCTCGCGCTTGTATTCCTGCTTCGGGTTCTTCTGCGCGTAGCCGCGCAGGTGGATCCCCTGGCGCAGGTGGTCGAGCGCCGCCAGATGCTCGCGCCAGTGCGTGTCGAGACTCTGCAGCATGACGTTGCGTTCGAACTGGTGGAACACGCCGCCGCCGACCAGCTCGACCTTTTCCGCGTAGGCCGCGGCAGCGGTGTCGACGATCCGCCGCACCATCCCGTCGCTCGACAGGTTGGGTTCGTTCTTCGACCATTCCTGGAGCGGCACGTGCAGCTGGAACTCGCTGGCCAGCGTGTTCTCCGCGCCGGCGAGGTCCCATTGTTCCTCGACGCTGTCGGCTGGAACATGGCTACGGAAGATTTCGTGCAGGACGCCGTCGCGCATCGCGCTGATCGTCTCGCTGATGTCTTCGCTCTCGAGCAGTTCGTTGCGCTGCGCGTAGATCACCTTGCGCTGGTCGTTGGCCACGTCGTCGTATTCGAGCAGTTGCTTGCGGATGTCGAAGTTGCGTGCCTCGACCTTGCGTTGCGCCGACTCGAGCGAGCGCGAGACGAGCGGGTGCTCGATCGGCTCGCCGTCGGGCATCTTGAGCCGCTCCATGATCGCCTTCAGACGATCCCCGGCGAAGATGCGCAGCAGCGAGTCGTCGAGTGACAGGTAGAAGCGCGACGAGCCGGGGTCACCCTGGCGGCCCGAGCGGCCGCGCAACTGGTTGTCGATGCGCCGCGACTCGTGTCGCTCGGAGCCGATGATGTGCAGCCCGCCGGCGGCGACGACCTGTTCGTGGAGCGTCTGCCACTGCTCGCGGATCCCGGCGATGCGCGCTTCACGCTCGGCAGGAGCCAGCGTCTCGTCGTCGCGGACCAGCCCGATCTGCTTGTCGATGCTGCCGCCGAGGACGATGTCGGTGCCCCGGCCGGCCATGTTCGTGGCGATGGTGATCACCCCGGGCCTGCCGGCCTCGCGGACGATTTCGGCTTCGCGTGCATGCTGTTTGGCGTTGAGCACCTGGTGTGGCAGTTTCTCGTGGTCGAGCAGCGCCGAGAGGATTTCCGAGTTCTCGATCGAAGTCGTACCGACGAGCACCGGCTGGCCGCGTTCGCGGCAGCCACGGATGTCGGCGATGATCGCCTCGTGCTTCTCCCTGGCCGTGCGGAAGACCTGGTCGTTGAGGTCGCTGCGGCGCATCGGCATGTTCGTCGGGATGACCACCGTCTCGAGACCGTAGATCTGCTGGAACTCGTAAGCCTCGGTGTCGGCGGTGCCGGTCATCCCGGCGAGCTTGCCGTACATCCGGAAGTAGTTCTGGAAGGTGATCGACGCGAGGGTCTGGTTCTCGTTCTGGATCTTCACGCCTTCCTTGGCTTCGACGGCCTGGTGCAGGCCGTCGGACCAGCGCCGGCCAGCCATCAGCCGGCCGGTGAATTCATCGACGATGACCACTTCGCCACGCTGGACGACGTACTGCTGGTCCCTGTGGAACAGGTTGTGCGCGCGCAGCGCCGCATAGAGGTGATGGATCAGCAGGATGTTGCTCGCCTCGTAGAGGCTGCTGTCCTCGCCGAGCAGGCCGGCGCGGACGAGCAGTTCCTCGGCGCGCTCGTGGCCTTCCTCGGTCATCAGGATCTGGTGGCCCTTTTCGTCGACCCAGTAGTCGCCCGGCCCGTTCTCTTCCTGACAGCGCGTGAGCAGCGGAGCAACCTTGTCCATGCGCACGTAGAGGTCGGTGTGATCCTCGGCCTGCCCCGAGATGATCAGCGGCGTGCGGGCCTCGTCGATGAGGATCGAGTCCACTTCGTCCACGATCGCGAAGCTGAGCCTGCGCTGCACCCGGTCGCCCGCGGAATAGACCATGTTGTCGCGCAGGTAGTCGAAGCCGAACTCGTTGTTCGTTCCGTAGGTGACGTCCGAGGCGTACGCGGCCTGTTTATCCTCGTGCGGCATTTGCGACAGGTTGACCCCGACGCTGAGCCCGAGGAAGCGGTGCAGGCGTCCCATCCACTCGGCATCGCGACTGGCCAGGTAGTCGTTGACGGTGACCACATGGACACCATTTCCGGCCAGCGCGTTGAGATAGCAGGGCAGCGTCGCGACCAGCGTCTTGCCCTCGCCGGTGCGCATCTCGGCGATCCTGCCGTCGTGCAGGACCATTCCGCCGATCAGCTGGACGTCGAAGTGGCGCATGCCCAGCGTGCGCTTGCCGGCTTCGCGGACGACCGCGAAAGCCTCGGGCAGCAGCGAGTCGAGCGCCTCGCCGTTGGCTACCCGGGCCTTGAACTCGTCGGTCTTGCCGCGCAGCTCGGTGTCCGAGAGCGCGCTGATCGACGGTTCGAGCGCGTTGATCCTGCGCACGACCTGCGAGTAGTGTTTGATCAGCCGGTCGTTGCGGCTGCCGAATATCTTCTTGAGTAGGCCGGAAATCATTCTGGGAGGGCTGGAGGACTTGCGAGGTTGATGAGGATCCGGACCCGCACCGCAGAGAAGCGGCTCATCGTCCACCGGTCAGGGCGGCTGCGAGCTTCCGGGTGGGCTGCCGAACCCGCAGAGTGACGGGAATTGCACCTTCGCGCGGCTGGGATACTACCTTCAAGACTCGCCCGACGCAATTCCGGCGTGCCTTTCAGCTGGCGGCGCGTGTTCGCTGGATCGCCGCCGGCGTAGCGCACAGCGTGCTGCGCTATCATTCCGCTTCGCGCTTCCCCTATGCGATCCAGCTCGTCCGCGTGCGCCGGGGCTCTCCTTCATCGAGGCTGGCGCGCCGCGGGTCGACCGAGTATCCGCCAGGCCTATGAACCAGCATTCCTGTCCCGTTTTCCCCGGCGCTGCCGGCAGATTCGCCGGCCTGGTCCTGGCGCTCGCGCTGGCCATTCTCACGCCGCTCGCGCCGGCCAGCGAGGCGAGCATCCTGGCGACGGGGACGCCGGCAGCCGACCTGGACATCGACACCGCTCCGGTCGAGATCGACGGCGTCGTCCTCCTCCGGGTCCGCGGTGCCTCGTCTCTGGCCGCCGGTACGCGGGCGCGGAACATCGCCAGGCGCATCGAAGACGCCGCCGCCGACCCGACCGTCGCGCCCGACGCCGTGCGCAGCGTCGGTGGCGGCGAGCAGACCAGCATCTTCGCCGGCGACCGCCTGCTGATGATCGTCACCGACGCCGACGCTCGCCTCGAGCAGATGGATCGGGGTGAACTGGCCAGGCTGCACGTCGATCGAATCCGCCGGGCGATCGTCGAATTCCGCCAGGCGCGCACGCCGCAGGCGCTGCGCGCCGGCGTTGCCTACGCGGCGGTGGCGACGGTTCTCGTGGTCATCGGCTTCGCCGTGCTCCTCTGGGGCGCGCGGCGGATCGACCGGATTGTCGAGCAGAGGGTCCACACGCGGATTCGCTCGCTGGCCGTGCAGTCCTTCGAATTCGTCCGCGCCGAGCGAATCGGTGCGGCCCTGCGCGCCGCGCTGCGCGGGCTGAAGATTCTCGCGGCCCTGGTCGCCGGGCTGGTCTACGCTGACTTCGTTCTCGCCCAGTTCCCGTGGACGCTGCCACTTTCCCGGCGACTGCTCGACCTGGCGCTCGATCCTCTGGCGACGATCGCGCGCGCGGTCACCACCCGGATTCCCGACCTGATCTTCCTCACCGTGCTGTTCCTCGTCTTTCGTTTCCTGCTCAGGATGGTCCGGCTGTTCTTCGATGCCGTCGGGCGTGGCGCAGTGACGCTGCCGAAGTTCGATCGCGACTGGGCGGTTCCGACTTACCGGCTGCTGCGCTTCGGGATCGTCGCCTTCGCTCTGGTCGTCGCCTATCCCTATATCCCGGGATCGCAGTCCGACGCTTTCAAGGGCATCTCGCTGTTCCTCGGAGTGCTGCTGTCGATCGGCTCTTCGTCGGCGATCGCCAATATCATCGCCGGCTACATGATGACCTACCGGCGTGCGTTCAAGGTCGGAGATCGGGTGGGCATCGGCGAGGCAGTCGGCGACGTTACCGAACTGCGCCTGCAGGTGACCCACCTGCGCTCGCTGAAGAACGAGGAGATCACCATCCCGAACTCGCAGATCCTCAATGCCCCGGTCGTCAATTACAGTGCGCTGGCCCGCTCGAAGGGCCTGATCCTGCACACCCAGGTCGGCATCGGTTACGAGACGCCGTGGCGGCAGGTCGAGGCGATGCTGTTGATCGCAGCCGAGCGCACTCCCGGGCTGCTGAAGGATCCACCTCCGTTCGTGCATGAGCACGAACTCGGCGATTTCGCGGTCCAGTACGAACTCAACGTCTACTGCGCGGACGCACACGAAATGATCCATCACTACAGCGAACTGCACCGGAACATCCTCGACGTGTTCAACGAACACGGGGTGCAGATCATGACGCCCGCCTACGAGGGCGATCCGCGGCAGCCCAAGGTGGTCGCGCGGAAGGACTGGTTCGCGGCCCCGGCGGTCGCGCCGGAAGCGCCGCGCGAGGCCGGGGGGTGACCGGTCCACGGGGCGCCGGGGTCGTCCGGGGAGGACGCGGCCGATCGCTCTCTGGCGGAGCGGGGCCGGGCCGGCACCCGGCAAACCGGCCGAATTCGCGGGCGCCTGCTGCGACGGACTGCACGACGAGCGCGACCCCAACTACTGCACGATGGCCTGCCCGGACGGTTACAATGCGGCTGGCCAGCAGGGGAACGGCAAGCCGTTCACGACCTGGTGGACCGACCCCCCCAGGGCGGGCAGGCGACGACCATGGAAGGGCGAATGAAGCGCTTCGAGAGCCTGTGCGAAGGCAAAGACACCCGAGAGGTTGTGAAGAAATCGCCGCGAGCAGGCCGGGATGCCCCGGGCGGGCGAGCGAACGGCGAGACATATCAAGTAGATAGGCGAGTCGTGGGCGAGCGGGCAACGCCGCAGATCGGCCGCGCAACAAATGTATTCACAGCCTCTGAGCCGGTCTACCATTTCCCGCAAGAAAAACCCGACCCCAACCCCAACTTCAAGCTTGCCGGAGAAACCATGAAGACACTGCTCATCGCTGCTGCGCTTGCGCTGCTTCCCCTCGCTGCGCCCTCCTGGGCGGAGATCCAGACGAAGCCGGTGCAGTTCCCGAAGGGCACGAGCTCCGCCACGATCAAGGGCTTACTCAAGGGCGAACAGACGGTCGACTACACCCTGCGCGCCAGGGCCGGGCAGACCATGACCGTGACCTTCAGGCCCAGCAACGACGCCGCCTATTTCAACGTGCTGCCGCCGGGCTCGACCGGCGAGGCGATCTTCATCGGCTCGACCTCGGGCAACGAGTGGACCGGCACGCTGCCGGCCGACGGCGAATACAGGGTGCGCACCTACCTGATGCGCAGCGCAGCACGCCGCAATGAGGCGGTCAGCTACACGCTGACGGTTGGCATCACCGGCGGCGCTCACGGTGCGGCACCAGCGGGCAAGGCTTCGCATGCCGAGCGCGCCGGCCAGGGGCAGTTCGACGCCAGCGGCAACATCCCGTGTGCCGAAAGCAGGGGCCAGCCGATGGGGCAGTGCAGGTTCCAGGTGGCGCGCGAGTCGGGTGGCAGCGCCTCCGTGAAGGTTACGCTGCCGAGCGGCAGGACCCGCTTCATCTTCTTCGAGAAGGGCAGGGCGGTTTCCGCCGACCTCAGCCAGGCCGACGGCGACATGAGCTTCAAGGCGACCAAGGAGGCCGACCTGTTCATGATCCGGGCCGGCCAGGAGCGTTACGAGATTCCCGAGGCTGTCGTCTTTGGGGGCTGACGGCCGCTGCGCCCGGAGCAGATGCCTTGCGCAGCGGCGGCGCGGCTCGCGCGGTCCTCGCGTACTCGCCAGCAACCCGGCAGGGTAGCGATGAAAAACCGTTCTGCCGCTGCCATTGCCGCCTGTTCTGGCCATGGCGGCGGGCGAGCAAGAGCCCAGGTCGACCACCGAGCCATTCGCTCGGCAGCGCCGCCGAGCGCCTCAAACACAAGCTCTCGGGCAGGACTCGAACTCATCCGCGGGCAATCGGTCTCCGACCGGTTGTCGCCAATCGTCAAGGTAACGAATATGGATCTCATCGTCACGATCATCGTCGGCTTCATCGTCGGCGTCATTGCCAAGTTCCTCATGCCCGGCAAAGATGGGGGTGGCCTGATTCTCACGACGCTTCTCGGCATCGCGGGCGCCTTTGTCGGCAGTTTCATCGCCAGAGGGCTCGGCATCAGCGGGTCCGTCGGCTGGATCGGCTCCGTCCTTGGCGCGATGTTGATCCTTCTTGTCCTTCGGCTGGTCAAGAAGGCCTGATCGAACGAATTCCTGCGCGGGCGCGCCTGCGACCCGGGACGCCACGCTGCCGAAAAGCCGCGCCTGTCGGCCGAGCAGTTCCTGACCCGGCTGTGAGAGGCCGGCGCCACCACCTGAGTTTGTGAGGGAAGCACCATGAAGAGACTCCTCATGGCACTCGCGGCCGTGTTGACCGCCGGCATCGCGCAGGCCGACGGCGATCCGCTCGCCGGCACCTCGTGGCAGTTGGTCGCCATTCGGTCGATGGATGACGCGCAGGGCGTCACCCAGGTGCCGGACCCCGGCCGCTTTACCCTGAGCTTCGGGCGAGACGGCCGCGTCGCCTTTCGCCTCGATTGCAACCGCGGCACGGGGGACTACACGGTGATGCCGGCGAGCGACGGCACGAGCGGATCGATCAGCTTCGGCCCCATCGCCGCGACACGTGCCCTGTGTCCGCCGCCGCATGTCGACGAGCGGGTGGCGCGCGACATGGCCCATGTGCGCGGCTATCTGCTCGAGGAAGGCAGGCTCTACCTCTCGCTGATGGCCGATGGCGGCATCTACGAGTGGGCACCGCGGCACACGGCCGGAACGGCGCAGGACCAGGATCGCATCGTCAGGCCGGTGCACTTCGCCAAAGGCAGCAGCGAGACGATCCTCCGCGACCGCATCGCCGGTCGCCAGTATGTCGACTACCAGGTGCGGGCTGGTGCCGGTCAGCGCCTGGTGGTGAAGCTCGAGGGCGGCCACGGCGCCAACACCTTCAACCTGCTGCCGCCGGGCTCGACCGGCGTGGCGATGGCGATCGGCGAGTTCGCCGGCAACCGCTTCGACGGCCTGCTGCCGGACGACGGCATCTACACCATCCGCGTCTTTCTCGTGCCGGCTGCCGTCCGTCGCCACGAGGCAAGCGATTACACGTTGTCGGTCGGCATCACCGGGACGCCGTTGCAGCCGGTGTCGGCCCGGGTCGATGCCGTCTTGCCGGGCACCCGCTACCACGCCCGCGCGACGACGCGATGCGAGCCACTGCACTCGCCGGTGCGCGAGTGCGAAGCCTCTGTCGTGCGCCGCGGATTCGACGGCACGGCGACCGTCGATCTGCGCTGGGACGCAGACTCCAGACGGCGCATCCTGTTCGTCAGGGGCGAGCCGAAGGCGGCCGATACGGCGCAGGCAATGACCTTCAGCCGCAACGAAAGCGGCTGGCGGGTGAGCTTCGATGGCGAGGAGCATTTCGACATCCCCGGGCCGCTGGTCTACGGAGGCTGAAAGGCCGTCACTGTCGGGAGGACACGCCTTGTGGCCGAAGCTGGTGCTGTCGGGCGTAGCGGCCTGCGTCGCGCTTCCTTTCGTGCTCGCGCGCGTCCTGCAAGGCGTCGTCTTGCTGCTGGCGGCGCCGCTGGCAGCAGCGCGTCTGCTGACGGAAGCCACATCCCGTTGCGGGCGATGGGGCAGAAACTCCCGGCCGATGGCAGCGGGCCCCCGGTGCGGACGCCGGCCTGCTGCGCCGGATCGACACGCTCGACCGCGCTGAGGCGGGGCGTCGCGGTGGGGCGGCCGGCGCGCAGCATCTGGCCAGCTGCTGCGGCGGGCTTGCGAACCTCGGGCAGGACGAGTAGGCTCCTCCGGTTGCGGCATCGGGATCGCCAATGGGTTCGGATCCGGCGCAGCGAGGCGACGCGGCTTGCCGGGCGGCTGCAGCCGACGAACCGCGCGCGGCCGGGAGTCTTTTTCCGGGCGAAGCGACGTTGCATCGTGACCATGACCACCAAAAAGGAGAATCCATGAAAGCCCCTTCGATCGTTCTCGCGGCAGCGCTGGGACTGGCTGCGTTGCCGGCCGCACCTGCCGAGTTGTCCTGGGATCCGCTCAAGGATGTCGAGAACGCGCTGCCTCCCGGAACGCCCGACGAGGGGAGGATCATCCAGGCCCGTCAGCAGGTGCGGGAGATGTCGCAGGACGCCCTGGCCACGCTCTACGAGGTCGTGCCGGGTGCCCGCTGGGCAGTCGAGCGAGCGGCCGGCTACGCCGTGTTCAGCACCTTCGGCATCAAGCTCTTCTTCGCGGGCGGGACGACCGGCAGGGGCGTCGCCGTCAACCAGCAGTCCGGCCGGCAGACGTTCATGAGGATGGTTCAGGTGCAGGGCGGGCTCGGTTTCGGCGTGAACAAGAACCGGCTGATCTTCGTGTTCACCGAGGAGCAGGCGCTGCGCAGGTTCATCGATCAGGGCTGGGAGTTCGGCGCCCAGACGAGTCTCGCGGCGATGGCCGGTGGGCAGGGAGCGATGTTCAGCGGGGCGGCGTCGGTGGCCCCGGGCGTCTACCTCTACCAGCTGACCGAAACGGGTCTTTCGGCTTCGCTGACCGTCTCGGGAACCCGGTTCTTCAAGGACGCCGATCTGAACTGATGCCGGCGCACGGTACCGGCTGGGTGCCGTCGTGACCCGGAAGCGCGGTGCCCACCGGCAGGACGCCCCGGCGGCGGTGGCCGAGCGCCCCGAGCCAGGGGCGGTCGCGGCGCCGGCACGACTCGCCTCTGGCCGGCGCGCGCTGATCGTCGCCGCGGTCATCGCTCTCGCCGGTCTCGTCGCGATCGGCTGGCTGCTGCCTGGCGAACAGCGCGGGCGCGGCTCGCCAGAGCACACTGCCGTGGCTGCGCCGGTCACCGGGTTGCCCACCGCAAGCTACGTCGGGGGCGCGGTGTGCGCATCGTGTCATCCGGAACAGCACGCGGCGGCGAGCGGCTCGCACCACGACCGGGCGATGGCCGAAGCCTCCGAGAGCACGGTGCTCGGCAATTTCGCCAATGCGCAGTTCACCCACCGCGGAGTCACCTCGACCTTCTTCCGGCGAGACGGCCGATACTTCGTGCGCACCGACGGTCCCGACGGCCGGCTCGCCGACTTCGAGATCCGCTACACCTTCGGCTTCACTCCGCTGCAGCAGTATCTCGTGCCGTTCCCCGACGGTCGCCTGCAGGCGCTGGGGATCGCCTGGGATTCGCGTCCGAAGGGTGAGGGCGGACAACGCTGGTTCCATCTCTACGGCGAGCGCAAGCTGAGGCCAGGCGATCCGCTGCACTGGACGGGAATCGATCAGGTCTGGAACTACCAATGCGCCGACTGTCACTCGACCAATCTGCGCAAGAACTACGACCCATCGACGAACCGCTACGCGACCACCTGGACCGACATCAAGGTCGGCTGCGAGGCCTGCCACGGACCGGGCTCGAACCACGTCGCCTGGGCGAGGAAGGAGGGGGACTGGCAGCGCTTCGCCGACCGGGGCCTGACCATCGCCCTCGACGAGCGGCTCGGCGTGAGCTGGTCGATCGATCCGCGCACCGGTAACGCGGTGCGCTCGAAGTCGCGCGAGTCGTCGCGCGAGATCGAGACCTGCGCGCGCTGTCACGCGCGGCGCGGCCAGTTCAGCGACCGATGGCACGCCGGCGATCGCTTTGCCGACGGCTTCCGCGCGTCGTTGATCGAGCCGGGCCTCTACTACGCTGACGGCCAGATGCGCGACGAGGTGTACAACTACGCCTCGCTGCTCGCGAGCCGGATGCACGCGGCCGGGGTCACCTGTTCCGATTGTCACGATCCGCACAGCCAGAAGCTGCGTGCCCCGGGCAGCGCAGTCTGCGGCCAGTGCCACGCGCCGGACAAATTCGCGGTGGCGGCGCACCACCACCATCGCGAAGGGTCGCCGGGTGCCGAATGCCCGGCCTGCCACATGCCGACGACCACCTACATGGTCGTCGATCCGCGCCACGACCACAGCTTCTCGATCCCGCGCCCCGACCGAAGCGTTCGCCTCGGCGTGCCGAACGCGTGCACGCGCTGCCACGACGACCGGAAGCCCGAGTGGGCCGCCGATGCCCTGCGCAGCTGGTATCCGCAGCCGAAGCCGGGGTTCCAGACCTTCGCCGATGTTTTCGTCGATGCCGATCGCGGTGCGCCGGGTGCGGCGCGCCGGCTCGCCGGAATCGTCGACGACGCGCAGCAGTCGGCGATCGCCCGGGCGAGTGCGCTACGGCGGCTGGGCTCCGACCTCGGACCGGCGACGCTGCCGGCGATCGGTAGGGCGCTGGCCGATGCCGATCCGCTGGTCCGGGCGGCGGCTGCGGAGGCGCTCGGCGCCGGCGACGAGGAGACGCGCCTGCGCTGGCTGCCGCCGCTGCTCGGCGATCCGGTTCGCGAGGTGCGCATGAATGCCGCGCGGGCGCTCGCCGGTCCGGCCGAGTCGCGGCTGGCGGCGGGCGATCGGGCGAAGTTCGGGCAGGCTCTCGCCGAGTACGTCGAGGCCGAGAAGTTCAACGCCGACCGGCCCGAAGGACGCACGAATCTCGGCAACCTGCATGCCGCCCGCGGCCAGTACGACGAGGCCATCGCCGCGTATGGCAGTGCGCTGGAACTCGATCCGGCATTCGTGATCGCGGCGGTCAACCTCGCCGACGTCTACGGGACGCTCGGCCAGGAGCAGCGGGCCGAAGCGACGCTGCGCGCGGCGATCGCCCGCGATCCGCAATCGGCGGAGGTGCGCTTCGCGCTGGGTCTTTCACTGGTTCGCCAGAAGCGCTCGCGCGAGGCGCTCGAGGCCTTCGCCGAAGCCGTGCGTCTGGCCCCTGGCAACCCGCACTACGCGTACGTCCAGGCGGTCGCGCTGGCCGAGTCGGGGCAGGCCGGCCGGGCGATCGACATTCTCGACAGGGCGCTGACGAGCCATCCCGACGACCGTGAGCTGCTGCTCGCGCTGGCCCAGCTGCGCTACGCACGCGGCCAGCGCGAGCAGGCCGCGGCGCACCTGCGTCACCTGGCCACGCTCGCGCCCGACGACCCCGATCTGGCGAGGATTCTCGAGGCGATCCGGGCCGCGCCGCTTCGCTGATCGGCGAGCGGCCGGCGATCGGCCCGGCTGGACGACGGCGCAGCCGCGGGGATCTGTCGTCTCGCGGGAACCTCGCAATGGGCTTACTTGCCAGATGGGAAAGATCGATGCTTTAATTCCCCAGTTACGACCAACCACGATGAGGAAGCTCAGCCATGCCCGAGACGCGCTTCAAGCCTCTCGCCTGGACGAAACTCCAGAGAGGGGTCCCCTGCTACCTGCCGCAACCGCCCGCCAGACAGCGGGTGGACGTCCATTCGCCGGCGCTCTCGGTGATGACCGATTTCCAGCGCCTGACGCCGATCACCGTGCGTCACGACATGTCGCTCGACGAGGCGAACCGGATCATGGGTCTGTCTCACGCGCAGTACCTGCTCGTCGCCGACGGGCAGAATCATCTGCTCGGGATCGCCAGCGAAGCCAGTACCCGCGGACACCACCCTCTGGCCGTCGCGCACCAGCTCGGCATCCGCCCGGGTGAGCTGATGGTCGGCGAGGTGATGATCAAGAAGCACGACGACGCCGAAGTCATGCACCTGCGCGACGTGCGCACGGCGAGCGTCGGCAACGTCCTGGCGGCACTCAAGGAACTGGCTTCGCCGTTTTGCCTGGTCGTCGATCACGACGAGGAGGACCATCACGTGCTCTGCGGAATCTTTTCGCTGGCCCATATCGAGCGGCTGATGGGCGTGACCCCGTCGGTCGAAGTCGCGCAGACCTTCTCGCAGGTGGTCAGCTCGCTCGGCCGCTGAGCGTCGGTCGGGTCCGGCAGTCGCCGCGGCCAGCCCTGAGCCGAGGCTGGCCGAGCGGATTCCTTGGCGCTTCGTACCGGGTCGCAGCGCGAAGGGCCGGGAGCCGGGCTCCGGCCGTCCGCTGCCAGGGGCTACCAGTTCGTCTCGCGCTCGGGAGTCGCGGTGATCCTGTGGATCGACAGGTCGGCGCCGTTGTATTCCTGCTCCTGGTCGAGGCGCAGGCCGACGACCGCCTTGAGCAGCCCATAGACGAGGCCGCCGCCGGCCAGCGCGACGGCGATCGCCAGGCCGGTCAGCGCCAGCTGGGCCATCAGGCTGACGCCGCCGAGGCCGCCGAGCGCCCTGCTGCCGAAGATGCCGGCGGCGATCCCGCCCCATGCGCCGCAGAGCCCGTGCAGCGGCCAGACGCCGAGAACGTCGTCGATCTTCCAGCGGTTCTGGGTCAGCGTGAACATCACCACGAAGAGGCCGCCGGCGACGCCGCCGACGACCAGCGCACCAACCGGGTGCATGATGTCCGAGCCTGCGCAGACGGCGACCAGACCGGCGAGCGGGCCGTTGTGTACGAAGCCCGGGTCGTTCCGTCCGGCGACCATCGCTACCAGCGTGCCGCCGGCCATGGCCATCAGTGAGTTCATCGCGACGAGGCCGGAGATCTTGTCGATCGTCTGCGCGCTCATCACGTTGAAGCCGAACCAGCCGACGGTCAGGATCCACGCGCCGAGTGCGAGGAACGGGATCGACGACGGCGGATGCGCCGAGATCCGCCCTTCGCGCGTGTAGCGCCCGCTGCGCGCGCCGAGCAGCAGCACGGCCGGCAGCGCGATCCAGCCGCCCATCGCATGGACGACGATCGATCCGGCGAAGTCGTGGAATTCCTCGCCCCAGGTTGCCTTGAGCCACGCCTGGATGCCGAACGCCTGGTTCCAGGCGATGCTTTCGAAGAACGGGTAGACGAAGCCGACGATCAGGAAGGTCGCGGCGAGCTGGGGGTAGAAACGCGCGCGCTCGGCGATGCCGCCCGAGACGATCGCCGGGATCGCCGCGGCAAAGGTGAGCAGGAAGAAGAACCTGGTCAGCTCGTAGCCATTCTTCCCGACGAGCGTGTCGGCGCTGGAAAGGAAGCCGATGCCGTAGGCGACGCCGTAGCCGATGAAGAAGTAGGCAATCGTCGACACCGAGAAGTCGGTCAGGATCTTGACCAGCGCGTTGACCTGGCTCTTCTTGCGGACGGTTCCGAGTTCGAGGAAGGCGAATCCCGAGTGCATGGCGAGCACCATGATGCCGCCGAGCAGGATGAAGAGAACGTCGCTACCAGACTTGAGTGCTTCCATGGATCCTCCTGAAATTCGTGCTGCAGCCGTGAAGCAAGCTTCGTTCCAGGAAAGAATCCCTTGAAAACGCGAGAGCGAGCGACTCGTCGCGGTGCGCGCCGCCCCGCTTTGGTGCGTCGCGGCGGGTCGCGGGCACCGTCAAGGGGCGCCGCGCACCGGCCGCAGTCTATTTTGGTGCCGCGCCGGGCGGCAGAAGCACCCACATCTGCCCCTGCTGTCGCATCCTGCCGGCCTGATTGCCCGCCTGAGCGCCAAAGCCCCAGAACAGGTCGGCGCGCACGACCCCGCGAATCGCACCGCCACTGTCCTGGGCGACGACCAGGCGGCGCAGCGGCGCCGGCGAATCGGGCTGGGTCGTCGACAGGAAGACCGGAGCGCCGAGGGGCACGTGGCGCGGGTCGACGGCGATGCTCCGTTCGGCGGTCAGCGGGACGCCGAGCGCCCCGACCGGTCCGTCGCCTTCGCCGCCCTTGAGCGGCTGCTCACGGAAGAAGACGTAGCTCGGGTTGGCGTTGAGCAGTTCGTCGAGCTTGCGCGGATTGGCTCGTGCCCACTGCTTGATTCCGGCCATCGACGCCTGCTCGAGGGTCAGCTCGCCGCGGTCCACGAGCACGCGTCCGATCGACTGGTACGGATGGCCGTTCTGGTCGGCGTAGGCGAGTCGCACGGTGCTGCCGTCGGGGAGCCTGACCCGTCCCGATCCCTGGACCTGCAGGAAGAAGAACTCGACCGGGTCGTCGACGTAGAGCAGCGCGCGGTTCGCGTAGTCGGCTTCGTGAGCGCTGATCTCGGCGCGCGAGAAGTAGGGGACGACGCGGTTGCCCTGGAGCCGGCCGCGCAGGCGCAGGTTCTTCAGTTCAGGAACGACCGCAGCCAGATCGATCGTCAACAGGTCGGTCGGGACGCCGAGAACCGGCTGCAGGTAGGGCTTCGCGCGCGTGCGCGAGCCGCGGAGCAGCGGTTCGTAGTAACCGGTGATCAGTCCGCTCGTCGTCCCGTCTGGGTTGGTCAGCAGCCAGGGCTGCAGGCGCGACTCGAAGAAGCGGCGCAGCGTCGCCGCATTCGCCGCAGTGAGTGCTTTCGCTTCGTCGCAGGTGGCCTTCCACTGCGGCCACTGAGGGCGTCCGGCGAGCGCCCGGCACGAGTTCAGGAACGCCGGCCAGGCGGCGGCAACGTCGTCGTCGTTCCAGCCGGGCAGCTCGCTCCAGCGTGCCGCCTGCAACGGGCGGGCCGGCGGTTGCGCGGCGGCGGCCTCGGCGGGTGGGCAGGGCGGACAGACCGGGCAGCCGGCCGGCGTCGCGCCGACAATGGGCGCCTGCGGCGCGCTGCCGCAGGCGGCGAGGAGGATCGCGAGAAGCGTCGCGCAGGCGAGCGAAGAACCCTTGATTTGGCTTTTGCGCATGGCTAGAGTTCGGTTTTTTTTCGAGCCGCGAGTATAGCGCCCGATGATCGACCCATTCCGCGAACTGGCGACCTTTCTTGCCCGCGCCGAGCGGCTGCTCGAGCGGATCGAAGCGCTGCTGCCGCCCCCGGCCGGAGCGCCCGATTGGAGCACGGCGAAAGCGTTCCGCTGGCGGACGCAGCGCGGCGCCGGCTATCTGCAGCCGATCACTCGCCTGCCGGCGATCCGGCTCTCCGACCTCAGGGACATCGACGATCAGAAGGCGCGGATCGACGCGAACACACGCCAGTTCGTCACCGGTCGTCCGGCGAACAACGTGCTGCTCACCGGAGCCCGCGGGTCGGGCAAGTCGTCGCTGATCAGGGCGCTGCTCAACGAGTACGCGGGCGCGGGTCTGCGCGTGATCGAGGTCGAGAAAAGCGACCTGACCGACCTGCCGGACATCGTCGAGCTGATCGACGGGCGCCCCGAGCGCTTCATCGTCTTCTGCGACGACCTCTCCTTCGAGGCCGGCGACGCGCGCTACAAGGCGCTGAAGGTCGTCCTCGACGGCTCGCTGGCCGCCCCGCCGGAGAACGTGCTGATTTACGCAACGTCGAACCGGCGTCACCTGATGCCCGAGTACTTCGCCGAGAACCTCGAGAGCCGGCGTGCCGGCGAGGAGATCCATCCCGGCGAGGCGATCGAGGAGAAGATTTCGCTCTCCGAGCGCTTCGGACTGTGGCTCTCCTTCTACCCGTTCGACCAGGATGCCTATCTGGACATCGTCGCGCACTGGTTGCGCTCGTTCGGCTGTGACGACCAACAGATCGCCGCCGCCGGACGCGACGCGCTGAACTGGGCGCTCGAGCGCGGCTCGCGCAGCGGCCGGGTCGCCTGGCAGTTCGCCAGGGACTGGGCAGGCCGCCAGAACGCGCAGCCCGAGCGCGCACCGCGCGCGGCGCGGCGGCGACCGGCCAAGGGTCGATGAGCGGCACGCTGGTCAGGCGGCCTCGCCCGGGCAGGCGATGAGCGCGGTCACCGAAGTCGCCGCCGCGGTCATCCTGCGCGGCGACCCGGCCAGTCCCGAGTTCCTGCTCGCGCAGCGACCGCCCGGCAAGGTCTACGCCGGATACTGGGAGTTCCCGGGCGGCAAGCTCGAGCCCGGCGAGACGGCGCGCGAAGCCTTGCAACGCGAACTGCACGAGGAACTCGGCGTGGTCGTCGACCGCGCCTGGCCGTGGGTCTGTCGCGAGTTCGTCTATCCGCACGCGACGGTGCGCCTGCGCTTCTTTCGCGTCGGCTCGTGGCACGGGCAGATCGCGCCGATCGAGCACAGCGCTTTCGCCTGGCAGCGCGCCGGGGTAGCGGCGAGCGTCGGCCCGATCCTGCCGGCCAATGGCCCGATCCTCGACGCGCTGGCGCTGCCGCCCGAGTACGCGCTGACCGATGCCGAGGAGCACGGAGTCGACGCCGAGCTGCGGCGCGTCGAGCGTGCGCTGGCGCGCGGCCTGCGCCTGATCCAGGTGCGCGACAAGCGGCTGCCGGATGACGATCGGCGGCGCTTCGCCGAAGCGGTCGTCGCGCTGGCCCGCCGCCACCCACCGGCGCGGGTGCTGATCAACGACGACGCCGATCTGGCCCGGCGGGTTCGCGCCGACGGCGTGCATCTCTCATCGGCGAGTCTCTGGCGGGTCGGCGAGCGACCCGACTGCGAACGCGTCGCCGCCTCGTGCCACAGCGCGGCCGACCTCGCGCGCGCGGCGACGCTCCGCGTCGACTTCGTCGTCCTCGGCCCGGTCCTCGCGACGCCGAGCCATCCCGGTGGCTCGGGAATCGGCTGGGGCGAGTTCTCGCGCCTCGCCGGCGATTCGTCGCTGCCCGTTTACGCGCTCGGCGGCCTGCGCCCGGAACTGCTCGAGATCGCGTGGCGTCACGGCGCGCACGGGGTCGCTCTGATGCGCGGCTGGCAGTAGTCGCCGGGGCAGGTCGGTTTGACGTCGCGCGTGTTGTACAAGTTGACGATTCCTGCGAGCGTCTTGAACTAGCCGTTGTGGCCGTAGGCCTTGGTGATTCCGTCGGAAAGACCGTTGGCGACGTTGCGCACCGTCGGCACCTTGTGCTTGCCCCTGTTCGCGTCGGCGTAGGCCGCATACTCTGGGCGGGAGGCGAGGAAACCGCCGAGCCCGGGGTCAACGAAGCTCGGATTGCTCACATGCACGGCGTTCTCGGGGTTTTGCGGAATCCCGAGGGTGTCGAAGGGGTAATCGGTGAACAGCGGCCGCTGGCCGGTCGCCCGGCCGTCCGAGAAGTTGCCGCCGGTGAACAGGCCCTTGCGGTTCATGAACAGGATCGGGCTTTGCGTCGCGTAGGCGGCGCTCGGCAGCTTGCGGTCGCCAAAGGCGTCGGGAATCGACCCCTCGTAGACCGCTCGGTGCTCGTCGATCGCTGACTCGGGCCCGGTCCATCCGGTTTCCGGGACGCGGCAGGTGGCACAAGACTGGTTGGCATTGACCGACAGGTTCGCGTCGAAAAGAGATCGCCTTGCCGAGGTGTTCCTTCGCTGTCGGTTCTGCTCCCGTCGCCGGGTCCTTGGCGATGACGGGAACGCTGATCGCCAGGCACGCCGAAGTGGCCAGCAGCAGATGACGGTTGCGACGCGTGGAAGCATTCCTCCTCGAACTGATCGGTGTTGCGGAAATCGGCCGAAGCCAGAACACCTTCAGGTCGTATCGGCCCCGAGGTCCTGATTCCGGTGTTGTGGCAGCAGATCGCCCGGCGGTCATCGACCGTCGGGCGAGGCGATCAGCAGTCTGGTGGAGTGTCCATTGCGCGGCGGGTCGCGGGCAGACGTCATTCAGCAGGCCGTCCTCACGACAAAAGGATTCGCCTGCCTGCCCGCAAAACAGTTCTTGTTATAGACAACCGGCGCCGACCGTGTGCCGGCTGCCGATGGCTGCTCCGGTGTCGTCTCGTGGCACTGGGTACGTCCGGCAACGATCCGCGAAGTCCTCGCGGCCTCTTCCGGCTCGACCGCGAGGAAAGTGGACAGGCCGGCGAGCGCCCTGCGGGCTCAGGCCGGGGTGAGGACCTGGACGCTGCGCGCGGCGACGAGCGTCGTCTTCTCGCGGCGGATCGTCGCGAACGGTGCCGCCGAGCTGCTGTCGCAGATCTGTCGCCAGGCGCCCTCGGGAAGCAGGAAGGACACCGGGATGTCGTCGCGACTGATCAGGCAGAGGACCGGGCTGCCGACGTCCTCGTTGCCTCCGGCGGTGGCTTCGGGGGTGAGCTGGATGCCGAGCGCGCCGAGCTTTCTCGACTGCCAGTCGCCGACGCGCATCGGTCTGCCTGCGGGGTGCCACCAGAGCACGTCGGGCTGGCCTGCGGCGTCCTCGGCTCCGGTCAGCCAGTGGCGCCGCTGGAACTGCGGGAAGCGCTGGCGCAGCGCGACGAGCCCGGCGACGAAGTCGATCAGCTCGCCGTCGGCGTTCCGCCAGTCGAGCCAGGTCAGCGTGTTGTCCTGGCAATAGGCGTTGTTGTTGCCGGCCTGTGTTCGACCGAGCTCGTCGCCCGACTGGAGCATCGGCACGCCCTGGGCGATCAGCAGCGTGGCGAGCAGCGCGCGCTGCAGGCGGCGCCGTTTCTCGACGACGATCGGGTCCTGGCTGTCGCCTTCCTCGCCGCAGTTCGTCGAGAAATTGTGACTGTGCCCGTCGCGGTTGTCCTCGCCGTTGAGCTCGTTGTGCTTGTTCTGGTAGCTGACCAGGTCGCGCAGCGTGAAGCCGTCGTGCGCGGTGATGAAGTTGATTCCCGCCTGCGGCTCGCGGCCGGCCGCCTCGAAGATCTCGCTCGATCCGGCGAGGCGCTGCGCGAGCTGGCCGACGCCGGCCTCGCCGGTCAACCAGAAGGCGCGAACGTCGTCGCGGAAGCGGTCGTTCCATTCGCTCCAGCCGGGCAGGAAGCGGCCGAGGCGGTAGCCATCGGGTCCGACATCCCAGGGCTCGGCGATCAGCTTGACGCGCTGCAGCACCGGGTCCTGGCGCAGCGCGCCGAGGAACGCGCTGTCGCGGGTCAGCGCGGCGGCGAGGTCGAAACGGAAGCCGTCGACGTGCATCACTTCGACCCAGTAGCGCAGCGCGTCCATGACCAGCTGCAGCACTCGCGGGTGGGCGAGGTTGAGCGTGTTGCCGCAGCCGCTGTAGTTCTCGTAGCCGGCGAGGTTGCCGGCCGGCAGCCGGTAGTAGCTCCGGTTGTCGATGCCGCGAAAGGAGATCGTCGGCCCCCACTCGTCGGTCTCGGCGGTGTGGTTGAAGACGACGTCGAGGATCACTTCGAGGCCCGCGGAGTGCAGCGTGCGGACCATCGCCTTGAATTCGGCGATCACCGTCTGACCGCCGATCCGCGCTGCGTAGCGCGGCTCCGGGGCGAAGAAGGCGAGCGTGTTGTAGCCCCAGTAATTGACCCTTCCCTCGTTGACCAGGCGCTGTTCGTCGAGGAAATGATGCACCGGCAGCAGGTTCAGTGCGGTCACGCCGAGCCGCTGGAAGTGCTCGATCATCGCCGGCGAGGCGAGCCCCGCATAGGTGCCGCGGAGAACCTCGGGAACCCCGGGGTGCTGACGGCTGATTCCCTTGACATGCACTTCGTAGAGCAGCGTTTCGCTCCACGGCGTCGCCGGTGGCCGGTCGCCGTTCCAGTCGAAGGCGTCGTCGACGACCGCGCCGCTCAGGCAGTGGGCGGGATCGTCGTGCGCCGGCCAGGAGAAGCGTCCGACGATCTCGCGCGCGTAAGGATCGAGGAGCCATCGCTGGGCGTCGAAGCGATGGCCGAGCTCGGGAGCTTTCGGGCCGTGCACGCGATACGCGTAACGCAGGCCCGGCGCAGCGTTGGGCAGGTAGCCGTGCCAGACCTGGTCGGTGCGCTCGCCCAGGGGAACGACGCGCCGCTGCGTGCCCTCGAAGAGACACAGCTCGACGCTCTCGGCATGCGCCGAAAAGAGTGCGAAATTGACTCCCCGGCCGTCCCAGCTCGCGCCGAGCGGCCAGGGCCGCCCGGGCTCGAGCGCCGGAGTTCCGCTCACGGAACCCACTCGAGGTAGAGACCGCCGAGCGGCGGCAGCGTCAGGTTCAGCGACCAGTCGCGGCCGTGCGCCGCAACCTGCTCGGCCCACAGCGGCTCGAGACCGTTGCCGACGTTGCTGCCGCCGTAGTGGTGCGAATCGGTGTTGATCCGCTCCCTGTACAGACCGGGCATCGGTACGCCGATCCGGTAGCCGTGGCGCACGACCGGGGTGAAGTTGCCGACATAGAGCAGCGCTCGTGAATGGTCGCGCGTCCAGCGGACGAAGGCGTAGACGGAACATTCGGCGTCGTCGGCGGCGATCCATTCGAATCCGGCCGGCTCGAAGTCGACCTGATGCAGCGCCGGGTTGCTGCGGTAGACGCCGTTGAGGTCGCGGATCAGATCGCGAATCCCGGCGTGCAGCGGGAACTCGAGAAGGTTCCAGTCGAGCGAGATGTCGTGGTTCCATTCGTTCCACTGGCCGATCTCGCCGCCCATGAAGAGCAGCTTCTTGCCCGGGTGCGCCCACATGAACGCATAGAGCGAGCGCAGGTTGGCGAACTTCTGCCAGTAGTCGCCGGCCATCTTGCTGAGCAGCGAGCCCTTGCCATAGACGACTTCGTCGTGCGAGAGCGGCAGGATGAAGTTCTCGTTGAACGCGTACATCATGCCGAAGCTCATCTGGTTGTGATGATACTTGCGGTGCACCGGGTCGCGGGTCATGTAGTCGAGCACGTCGTGCATCCAGCCCATGTTCCACTTGTAGTGGAAACCCAGTCCGCCCATTTCCGGCGGCCGGCTGACCATCGGCCAGGCGGTCGACTCCTCGGCGTGGGTCGACGCGCCGGGATGCTCCTGGCCGAGCACTTCATTGACCCGGCGCAGGAAGGCGACCGCTTCGAGGTTCTCGCGGCCGCCGTAGATGTTCGGCAGCCACTGGCCTTCGGAACGGCTGTAGTCGCGATAGAGCATCGAGGCGACGGCGTCGACGCGCAGGCCGTCGATTCCGTAGCGCTCGATCCAGAACAGCGCGTTGCCGATCAGGAAGTTGCTGACTTCACGGCGGCCGAAGTTGTAGATCATCGTGCCCCAGTCCTGGTGCATGCCTTCGCGCGGATCCTCGTGCTCGAAGAGCGCCGTGCCGTCGAAGCGGCCGAGACCGTGCTCGTCGGTCGGGAAGTGGGCCGGCACCCAGTCGATGATCACGTGCAGGCCGGCGACGTGGCAGGCCTCGACGAAGGCCCGAAAGCCGCTTGGCGGGCCGAAGCGGGCCGTCGGCGAGTAGAGACCGAGCGGCTGATAACCCCACGATCCGTCGAACGGGTGCTCGGAGATCGGCAGCAGCTCGAGATGGGTGAAGCCGAGGTCGACGACGTAGGGGATCAGCGTGTCGATGATCCTCTGCCAGTCGGGGAATCCGCCGTCGTCGGCGCGCCGCCATGAGCCGAGGTGCACCTCATAGACCGACATCGGTGCGTCGAGCTGGTCGCCGGCAGGCATCGACGCCGGTTCGACGGGGAGCGGCAGATCGACGACCGTCGACGCGGTCGACGGGCGCATTTCGGCCGCAAAGCCGTAGGGGTCGGCCTTGAGCGGCAGCAGATAGCCGTCGCGCGAGCGGATTTCGAATTTGTAATGCGCGCCGGCGGTCACCCCGGGGATGAAGATCTCCCACACGCCGCATTCGCTGCGCAGGCGCATCGGGTGGCGACGTCCGTCCCAGGAGTTGAAGTCACCGACGACGCTGACCCGCTGGGCGTTCGGCGCCCAGACGGCGAACGCTGTACCGGCAACGCCGTCGATCTCCCTGAGATGCGCGCCGAGCCGCTCGAAGGGGCGCAGATGCGAGCCTTCGGCGAGCAGCCAGACGTCCATTTCGCCGAGAACCGTCCAGAAGCGGTAGGGGTCGTCGGTTTCCTGCACGCCGGTTGGCCATTCGATGCGCAGGCGATAGGCGAAGTGGTTGCGCCGGCGCGGCATCAGGCCTTCGAAGAAGCCTTCCACTCCTTCGATCTGCCGGTGCTCCAGGTCGGCGACGGCACGGCCGGTCTTGGCGTCGATGACCGCCACCGACAGCGCGCCGGGCTGCAGGCTGCGCACCCAGACGCTTCCATCGCCTTCGGTGTGCATTCCGAGGACGGCATAGGGGTCGCCGTGTTCTGCCCGGCAGAGGGCGATGATTTCTGATGAGTCGAGCATTTGAAACTCCCTCGCATGCTTAGAGTGTGCTGATGTTCCAGGTATCGCTGGCGTAGTCGCGAATCGTGCGGTCGGCCGAGAACGGCCCCATGCCCGCGACGTTGAGGATGGCCTTGCGCTGCCATTCGTCGGGCGTCAGGTACAGCGCGTCGACGCGTTTTTGCGTCGCCACGTAGTCCGCGTAGTCGGCGAGCAGCAGGTAGTGGTCGCCGTAGTGCAGCAGGCTGTTGAAGATGTCGTGGTAGCGCGGGCGTTCGCCCGGCGAGAAGAAGCCGCTGTCGATCCGGTCGAGCGCCTCCTTGAGCGCCGGATCGTTGTTGTAGAAATCCATCGGCTGGTGGCCGGCCGCCCGGATCGCGTTCACCTGCGCGGTATTGTTGCCGAAAATGAAGATGTTGTCGGCGCCGACGTTGTCGCGGATTTCGATGTTCGCACCGTCCTCGGTGCCGATGGTCAGCGCGCCGTTCAGCGACAACTTCATGTTGCCGGTGCCCGAAGCCTCGGTGCCGGCGGTCGAGATCTGCTCCGAAAGATTGGCTGCCGGCATGATCAGCTCGGCGACCGAAACCCCGTAGTTGGGGATGAATACCACCTGCAGCAGATCACGCGTCCGCGGATCGCTGTTCACCACCGACGCGACGTCGTGGATCAGGCGGATCACCTGCTTGGCCATGTGGTACGAGGAGGCGGCCTTGCCGGCGAAGATCACGCTGCGCGGTGCGACGTCGCCGGCCGTGCCGTCGAGCAGCGCGTTGTAGCGGGTGATCACGTGCAGCACGTTGAGCAGTTGCCGCTTGTATTCGTGGATGCGCTTGACCTGGACGTCGAACAGGCTGTCCGGGTCGAGGCGGATGTTCAGCTCGCGGGCGACGTAGTTGGCCAGGCGCAGCTTGTTGCCACGTTTGGCGGCCAGGAAAGCGGCACGGAAGCCGACGTCGTCGGCGCTCGGTCGCAACTCCGCGAGCCGGTCGAGATGCAGCCGCCATTCACGGGTACCGAGCCGCTCGTCGAGCAGCGCCGAAAGAGCCGGGTTGGCCTGCGCCAGCCAGCGCCGCGGCGTGATCCCGTTGGTCTTGTTGTGGAAGCGTTCGGGGTAGAGGCGAGCGAAGTCGGCGAAGATCGTCTGCACCATCAGGTCGGAGTGCAGCTGGGAAACGCCGTTGACGCGGTGGCTGCCGACGATGCACAGGTGCGCCATGCGCACGCGCTTGTCCTTGTCGTGGCCGTTGCCGTCGTCGATCAGCGAGACGCGGCGGACCAGATCCATATCCCCCGGATAGACGCGGAGGACCTCGTCGATGAATTCCTGGTTGATCCGGTAGATGATCAGGATGTGCCGCGGCAGCACGCGCTGGATCAGGGTCACCTTCCACGTCTCGAGCGCCTCGGGCATCAGCGTGTGGTTGGTGTAGGAGAAGATCCGCCGGCACTGGTCCCAGGCGTCGGCCCAGGCCATTCCGTGCTCGTCGACGAGCAGGCGCATCAGCTCGGCGACGCCGATCGCCGGATGCGTGTCGTTGAGGTGGATGGCGATCTTCTCGGCGAGGTTGGTGAAGGTTCCGTACTCCGACTCGTGGCGCTCGAGGATGTCCTGCAGCGAAGCCGAGACGAAGAAGTACTCCTGGCGCAGGCGCAGTTCGCGTCCGGCCGAGGTGCTGTCGTTGGGGTAGAGCACCCAGGAGATGTTCTCGAAGCGGTTCTTGAACTCGGCGGCGCGCTGATAGTCGCCGGTGTTGAACGCGCCGAGGTCGATCTCCGCCGGTGCCGCCGCCTTCCACAGGCGCAGCGTGCTGACCCGCTCGGTGCCGTGACCCGGGATCACGTAGTCGAAGGCCTTGGCTTCGACCGAGTCGGCGGCGTGCCATTCGGCCCACTCGCCGTGGTGTTCGCAGGTGCCCCCGAAGCGCACCGTATGGTGCTTGTTGGCGCGCGGGAACTCCCACGGCGAGCGGTCCTGCACCCACGCTTCGGGCTTTTCGACCTGGCAGCCATTGACGATCGACTGGGCGAACATTCCGTACTCGTAGCGCACACCGTAGCCCCACGACGGAATGCCGAGCGTGGCCATCGAGTCGAGGAAGCAGGCGGCCAGCCGGCCGAGGCCGCCGTTGCCGAGCGCCGCGTCGGGCTCGCACTCGATCACTTCGTCGAGCGACGGACCCGGTTCGCCGAAAGCGGCTTCGGCCGTCTCGCGCAGACCGAGGGCCGAAAGCGCGTTGTTCATCGCCCGGCCGATCAGGAATTCCATCGACAGATAATAGACGCGCCGCGCGTGGTTGGCCCGGTCGTCGTTCTGCGTTTCGACCCAGCGCAGCGCAAGCCGTTCGCGGGCCACCTGCGACAGCGACTGGTAGAGATCCGCCTTGGTTGCCCGTGACGGCTCGGCAGCGACGGTGCCTAACATCTTGTGCAGGATTTCGGAGCGCAGTTGTTCGCTGTCGGAGGGGCAGTGGGCGAAATCGGTCATCAGGCGGGTACTCCAGCAGAAAGAGAGGTCATGGACAGTCCTCGCCCCCGGTCAGGGCATGGGCGGCGCCGAGCAGGGCGGGTGTGGGAGCAAGCATTACAAAGGTCGGAATCGCGGCGAGGTAGGTGGCGAACCGCCCCTTGGCTTCGAAGCGCGCGCGAAAAGCGGACCGCTCGAAAAGCTCGCCGAGTCGTGGAATGATACCACCGCCGACATAGACACCGCCGCGGGCGCCGATCGTCAGCGCAAGATTTCCGGCCAGCGAGCCGAGCATCGCGCAAAAGGTCTCGACCACCGCCCGGCACTGCACGTCGTCGCCCGAGACGGCGCGCGCGACGATCGCGGCAGGCGTGAGATCTTCGGCGCGGCGGCCGTCGACTGCGCCGACGAGCCGATTGAGCAGCGGCAGGCCGCTACCGGAGAGCAGCCGCTCGGCCGAGACGTGGCTGAGTTCGCGCCAGGCGAGCCCGAGGATCGCCGCCTCGCGCTGATCGGCCGGAGCGAGCGAACAGTGTCCCCCTTCGCCGGCGAGCGCCAGCCAGCGGCCGCGGTCGAAGACGATCGCCGAGACGCCGAGGCCGGTGCCCGGACCGAGGACGGCCTTCGGGGCGCGGTGGACGGCCGTCCCGCTGCCGACCTGGTGCAGGTCGGCAGCGCCGAGATGCGGCAACGAGAGCGCCAGCGCGCTGAAGTCGTTGAGCAGCAGCAGGCGCTGCAGTCCGAGCCGCGCCTGCAGCGACTCACGCGAGAACTCCCAATCGCCGTTGGTCAGGCGCACGACCGGCTGATGCACCGGGCAGGCGAGGGCGATTGCCGCTTCGCCGAGGTCCCCTGGAGCGTCGATCGCCGCGAGGTACGCGTCGATCGCTTCGGCTGGCCCCGGATGGTCGGCGACCGCGAGGACACGGACCTGTGCGGGCAGCCCCGCGTCGTCGAGCAGCGCGAAACGGGCGCTCGTCCCGCCGATGTCGGCGACCAGCCTCGCGCGCAAGCCCGACCGGGCGGCCGCTGGCCGGCCGGCTTTCTCGTCGAAGTCGTCTGGCGAGTCACCAACCTCCCGTCGCCCGCTTGCGGGACAGGGGTCGGGGGTGACGGAACGGTCATCGCCTTGCGTCGTTCCGGGATGGCTCGGAACGCGATGCCGGTCAGCCGTCACGACGAGGCTCCCGTGGGCTGTTCGACAGGATTGGGCAGGAGGCGACTTTCATGAACTATGGGCAAAGGTCGGCACGGATGTCGAAGGTCCTGCCCGGCGGCATTCGGGGCGTAAAGCCCGGAAGCGCTGGCGCTGACGCGCATCTTCGCATCAATTGGCGCGCTCTTGGAAGACCCTGCGACCATATCCCGGTTGTCCTGGTGGCGCCGATGGTGGTCGTCTGCGAGTCTGGCCGCCGGCACGCGTTCCTGTCAAGCCGGTCGCGGCGGCATGCTCACCCCCGGGCCGGGGCGGGTAGAATCTCGGGTAACCGACCGTGAGTGGTCAGCCAGGCGTTGCGGGCAGGCGAGTGCGCGCAGCGAGTCAACGACCCGATCGGCCACCCGAACGACGCGAACCGCGCGAGTGGGCAACTCAGCCGAGAGGTTGTGAAGAAATCGTCGCGAGCAGGCCGAGATGCCCGGCGCGAACGAGCGAACGACGAGGCATATCCGATAGTTAGCCCGCCAGAGAACCGAGGAGACGCATACTTGCGCTGGATCGCCCCGACTGAGAAAGACGCCGGCTCCGTGTCGCTCGAAAAGCGACTCTGGGATGCCGCCGACCAGTTCCGCGCCAACTCCGGCCTCAAGGCTCAGGAATACTCCGGCCCCATCCTCGGCCTGATCTTTCTGCGTTTCGCCGAGGTGCGCTTTGCCGCCCAGCGGGCGAAGCTGGAGAAGGCCGGCGCTTCGTCCCGCCGGGGCAGCCGCGTGGATGAACCCGCCGCCTACCACGCCGACAACGTGCTCTACCTCGCCCCCGAGGCGCGCTTCGACTACCTGCTGACGCTGCCCGAGGCGGCCGACATCGGCGGCAAGGTCAACGCCGCCATGCGCGAGGTCGAGAAGCACAACCCGCAGCTCGCCGGCGTGCTGCCCAAGACCTTCAACCTCTTCACCGGCACCCTGCTCAAGGAGCTCTTGAAGAAGATCTCCGAGATCCCGGCCACGCTCGACTTCGACGCCTTCGGCCGCATCTACGAATACTTCCTCGGCGAGTTCGCCATGAGCGAGGGCCAGGGCGGCGGCGAGTTCTACACCCCCGCCAGCATCGTGCAGTTGCTCGCCCAGGTGATCGAGCCCTTCCACGGCCGCATCCTCGACCCGGCCTGCGGCTCGGGCGGCATGTTCGTGCAGTCGGCCGGCTTCGTGGCCGAGCACCACAAGAACCCGGCGGCTGAACTCGCCATCTGCGGCGTGGAGAAGACCGACGAGACCGGGCGCCTCGCCCGCCTCAACCTCGCGGTGCACGGGCTGGAAGGCGACATCCGCCACGGCGGCAACGTCAACAGCTACTACGACGACCCGCACGCGGCCACGGGCCAGTTCGACTTCGTGCTCGCCAATCCGCCCTTCAACGTGAACGCGGTGGACAAGGAGCGGCTCAAGGACATGGTCGGCGCGGGCCGCCGCTTCCCCTTCGGCCTGCCGCGCACCGACAACGCCAACTACCTCTGGATCCAGCTCTTCTACTCGGCGCTCTCGGCCCGTGGCCGAGCCGGCTTCGTCATGGCCAACTCGGCCTCCGACGCCCGCTCATCCGAGCAGGAGCTGCGGCAGAAGCTGATCGAGGCGCGGGCGGTGGATGTGATGGTGGCCGTCGGCCCCAACATGTTCTACACGGTGACGCTGCCCTGCACGCTGTGGTTCCTCGACCGGGGCAAGGGCAAGACCAACCGCGCCGACACGGTGCTGTTCATCGACGCCCGCCACATCTACCGGCAGGTGGACCGCGCCCACCGCGACTGGACGCCCGCGCAGATCGGCTTCATCGCCAACCTGGTGCGGCTCTATCGCGGCGAGGCGCCCGACCTGACCGTGGGCGGCGAGGAGACGGCGGCCAGGCTCGCGGAGGTGTTCGGCAAGCAGCCCGCCTACGCCGACATCCCCGGCCTGTGCAAGGCGGCGACGCTTGCAGAGATCGAGGCGCAAGGCTGGTCGCTCAACCCCGGCCGCTACGTGGGCGTGGCCCCGGGCGAGGAGGTGAGCGACGAGGACTTCAAGGCGCAGCTGGAGGCGCTCAACGAAGAACTGGAAACCCTCAACGCATATCCTTATACACAACTTCAGGATCTCCCTGTAAGCTGCCGATTTTTTTGAGAAGGTGGCAGGATGGGCTGGGCTGCGGAGGAACTGAAGGAAGTTGATCTGGGGGACCGAAGACTGAACAAGCGAGCGATCGCGTTGTTGGACACGCTGTCTGCCAGACCGACGGCGAGTATCCCGTCGGCGTGCTCTGGCTGGTCGGAGACGATCGCGGCCTACCGCTTCCTGGACAATGATGAGGTCACGTGGGAGGGCATCCTGAGACCTCATTGGTCGTGCTCTCGGACGCGGATCGCCTGCCACAAGGTCGTGCTGATGTTGCAGGACACGACCGAACTGGACTTCAACGGGCAAAGCATCGACGGCTTGGGCCCCTTGAGCTATGAAGCTCAGCGCGGTCTGTACGTGCATCCGACGTACGCCGTCAGCACGGATCGCGAGCCCTTGGGGGTTCTGGATGCGTGGATGTGGGCGCGTGATCCGAAAGACGCCAACGGGCAACGCCCGGGGATCAAAGAGAGCACGCGCTGGGTCGAGGGCTATGAGCGGGTGGCCGAACTGGCGGTGGAGTTGCCGGACACCCGGCTGGTCTACGTGGCCGACCGCGAGTCGGACATGATCGAACTGATGGCCCGTGCCGGCGAATTGGAGACCCCGGCCGATTGGCTGCTGCGTGCCCAGCACGATCGAGCGCTGCCAGACGGTCAAAAGCTGTGGCAAACGGTGACGTCTGGTGAGGAACTCGGCGGAATCTCTTTCACCTTGCCGGCGAGACATGGCCAGAAATCTCGCGTGGTGCGCCAGCAGCTTTGGGCGCGCGTCGTCGATCTTCCGCATGGCAAGAACAAAACGATCCGAGCCACCTGCGTGGTGGCCAAGGAGATCGATCCCCCTGCCGGTAGCACCCCGGTTGAGTGGCGCCTGCTGACCAATCGCACCGCCGAGACGCTCGCCGAGGTGGCGGAACTGATTGACTGGTATCGCGCGCGCTGGGAGATCGAGATCCTCTTCCACATCGTCAAGAACGGCTGCCGGATCGAGTCCCTGCAATTGCGGACGATCGACGGCCTGCAACGCGCCATCGCGCTGTACCTGATCGTTTCCTGGCGCATCGCGATGCTGATGCGATTCGGCCGGACCTGCCCAGACTTGCCCGCCGACTTGTTCTTCGACCAAGATGAATGGCATGCCGCCTATCTCCTCAACAAGAAGAAGCCTCCGGCTGACCCACCAACTCTCAACCAGGTCCTGCGATTGGTGGCCATGCTCGGCGGTTTCCTGGCGCGCAAAGGCGACGGCGAGCCGGGCGTCAAAACGATCTGGATCGGGTTGCAGCGCGTCATGGACTGCGTCATCGGTCTCCAGTTCATGCGTGAGGCGGCTCCAGGGTGAGTTGTGTATAAGGATATGCCCTCAACGCCCAGGCGCGGACGCTGGAGCAGACCATCGCTGCCAATGTGGCGGGGATTTTGGAGGGGTGAGCGATGGCTGCTGCTTTTGATTACCGTCAAGTGACGATTCGTGATGTCGCGCATGTCAACGCACACTCAATCAAGGGAAACAATGCGCCATCACATATTGATTACATCGACATTTCCTCAGTGGGGACAGGTGAGTTCATAGAGACCCCAAAATCGATGGCTTTTGCAGAGGCGCCGAGTAGGGCACGACGCATCGTTAAGGCTGGAGACACTATCCTCTCAACCGTTCGCCCAAATCGCCGGTCATTCCTGTTTCTCTCTTCTCCGAGTTCTGTCACGGTCGCATCAACAGGGTTTGCTGTTCTCTCGCCTACTCCTGCGATAGACGCGCGTTATCTCTATTACTGGGTAACGCGACAAGACTTCACCGATTACCTAACGCTTCACGCAAAGGGGGCTGCCTATCCGGCGGTTTCGGCGGAGGACATTGGTAATGGTGAGCTTTTACTCCCCCCCCTCCCGATCCAGCGCCGCATCGCGGGCATCCTGTCGGCCTACGACGAGCTGATCGAGAACAGCCAGCGGCGCATCAAGATTCTGGAGTCGATGGCCCGCGCCCTCTACCGCGAGTGGTTCGTCCACTTCCGCTTCCCCGGCCACGAATCCGTGCCCCGCGTCCCCTCGCCGCTGGGGGAGATTCCACAGGGGTGGGAGGCCTCGACACTGGGCGCACATCTCCTCGCGTTAGAGTCTGGCAAGCGTCCCAAAGGCGGCATCCGCGAAGTTGCCGACGGTGTTCCGAGCATCGGGGCAGAGAACATCAACGGTATCGGTCAGCATGATTTCGCAGGTGAAAAGTTCATTCCGAGGGAGTTCTTTCAGGAGATGCGCAAGGGCATTGTCCGCGACCGCGACGTGGCGATTTACAAGGACGGCGCTTACATCGGCAAGTCATCATATTTCCGCGATGGGTTCCCCCACATTGAGTGTTGCGTGAATGAGCACGTCTTCCTGCTGCGAGCTAGCGGTGTCAGGCTCAAACAAAACGCTCTTTACCTCTGGCTTCAAGAGCCGGATACCGTGCAGACGATTCGGTCGAAGAATGCCAATGCGGCACAGCCTGGAATCAACCAGCAGACCGTGGGTGGCTTGGAGCTGACTCTTCCAAACTCACTGATCGCCGCGCAGTTTGACGAACTGGTTGATCCGCTTTTCGCGGAAGTCATCAACCTTGCCAAGAAAATCCAAACCCTCCGCCGCACCCGCGACCTGCTGTTACCGCGCCTGCTCTCCGGCCAGATCGACGTGGAGGCGCTGGACCATGCCTGAGCTCACCCCGCTGCCCCCCGATTACGCCCAACTCCTTGCCGAGGTGAAGGAGTGCATCCGTTCCGCCCAGTATGCCGCCCTCAAGGCGGTCAACACCGAGCTGGTCGGGCTGTATTGGGACCTGGGCCGGATGATCGTGGAGCGGCAGGTCGGAGAGACTTGGGGCAAGTCCGTTGTTGAGAAACTCTCCACTGACCTGCGGCGCGAGTTCCCCGCGGTCGGGGGATTCTCGGCCTCCAATCTCTGGAGGATGAAGGCTTTCTTTGAACTGTACCGGGAGCATGAAAAACTCGCACCACTGGTGCGAGAAGTCGCCTGGGCGCACAACCTGGCCATCATGAGCAAGTGCAAAGACCCCCTGGAGCGGGAGTTCTACCTGCGCATGACCCGCAAGTTCGGCTGGTCAAAGAATGTGCTGATCCACCAGATCGAGAACCAGAGCTACGAGAAGTCCCTGCTGGGGCAGACCAATTTCGACCAGACCCTGACGCCCGCGCAACGGGCACAGGCGAAGCTCGCCGTGAAGGACGAATACACCTTCGATTTTCTGGAGCTGGCCGAAGAACACAGTGAACGGGAGCTGGAGCGGGCGCTGATCGCCAAGGTCGAGGAGTTCCTGTGGGCCATGGGTGGCCTGTTTGCTTTCATGGGCAGCCAATATCGGCTGGAGGTGGACGGTCGGGAATTTTTCGTGGACCTGCTGCTGTTCAACCGGCGGCTGCGCTGTCTGGTGGCCATCGAGCTGAAAGTGGGCGAGTTTCAACCCGAGTTCGTGGGCAAGGTGCAGTTCTATCTGGCGGCGCTGGATCGGCAGGTGCGGCAGGAGGATCAGAACCCGTCCATCGGCATCATCCTCTGCAAGGAGAGAAGCCGCACCATCGTCGAGTATGCCTTGCACGATGCCAACAAGCCCATCGGCGTGGCGACCTACGAGATCACCCGAACACTGCCCAAGGAACTGAAAGGGCAACTACCACCACCCGAGGAGATCGCGGCGTTGCTGGAAGGGCTGGAGCCATGAGCCCCCACGCCTATACCGAAGACCAGCTCGTCGAGCAGCCCGCCATCGGGCTGTGCTTCCAATGGGGGCCTTTGTGCAAGGGGCGCTTGCACCATTCGCCGATTTGTTTAACAGCCTGTTGGACTATTGGGGCTGCGGCGGTGATCCCGCGCCTGACCCGTGACCGGCATAACGAGATGTCGGATCGGAAGGAATTTTTTCGACGCAAAAGTGCCACAGGCTGCGGCACTTTTTCCTGCCGAGCTGCAAACCAGCCTGCCCAGCATCGAGCAGATCGAGCGGGCGCTGGCGGACGAGGCGGGAGAAGGTGAAACATGAGCCCGCACGCCTACACCGAAGACCAGCTCGTCGAGCAGCCCGCCATCGGGCTGTTTGCGGCGCTGGGTTGGCAGACGGTGTCGGCGATGGAAGAGACCTTCGGCCCCGGCGGGACGCTCGGCCGTGAAACCAAGGGCGAGGTGGTGCTGACAGACCGCCTGCGCGCCGCGCTCATCACCCTCAACCCCGGCCTGCCGCCCGAGGCGATCCAGACCGCCATCGACGATCTCGCCCGCGACCGCTCGGCCATGAGCGTGGAGGCCGCCAACCGCGAGATCTACCGACTGCTCAAGGATGGCATCCCGGTGTCCATCCCCGACCGCGAGCATGGCGGCCGTGATGGTGGACAGCGGACCGAGCGGCTGCGGGTGGTGGATTGGGCGCAGCCGGAGCGCAACGACTTCCTGCTGGTCAGTCAGTTCAGCGTGGTGGGCAGCCTTTACACCTGCCGGCCCGATCTGGTGGGCTTCGTCAATGGCCTGCCCTGGGTGGTGATCGAGCTCAAGA
>NZ_JAMTDX010000055.1 GCF_023806625.1 Accumulibacter sp. | reverse complement strand
GGCGGCATCGAGTAGCGCCGCCAGGTCCCAGACGAGCAGGCCGGCGGGCGGCGGGGTCTCGTCGATCATCGGCCAGTAGCGCAGGTCCGCCCAGAGCGTCTGCTGATCCGCCGATGCCTGCAGGCGACTGAAGTTGCCGCCGACGATCGGCGTCGTCGCGCCCAGATACTCCGCTCGCCCGAAGGGATCCTTGACAATACCGATCTTGCCGCCCATTTGATGCCCGCCGTCACGGGTTTCGTTTTCGAAAAGCGGATCGCGAAAGTCGAAGAAGTAGTCGGCAACCAAAGCGTATTCGGTACCGTTGCGCGAGACGACGACCGGCGACTGAGCGCGCTGGACATTCAACTGGTACTTGCCGTCGAGCCGGCTGGTGGTCGGCAGATCGCCGCCCATGCGGATCGTATTTACGCGCGGTTCGCCGAGGAAGCGACCTTCCGGCGTCAGACCGACGAGAACCGTCGCCAAACCGCTGTTGTTGTCGAGCGCATCGCTGAGGATGAAGCGCAGGCTGCCGTCACGGACACCGGCCGAGGCGATGAACTGCGGTCCTTTGCCCTGTCCGGCCGGAAAGACGACGCGCGCAATCGCATCCGCTCCAGCCGTCAGCCGACCGCCGACGACCGTGCACTGGTCGAGGTCGATGAGGAAGACCTTGCCGCCGTCGGGCGGGCTGCGGCGCATGGAAACGCCCAGGCTTTGCTGGCTGGCAGTGACCGCGAGATAGGTATGGACGCCGAAGGTGACTGCCAGATCCTGATAACCATAGGGCGTACCGGCACCAGAGAGATCGGCCGGCAGGTCGATCTGCTGGACCCGCAGAAAATCGCTCTGTGCCGAGTCGATGGCCACGCGCAGCAGTCGGGCGCGGTCCTGCGGGGCGGCGGAACTCTCCGCGACATAGAGCCAGCGGCCGGCGACGGCCAGGCTGCAGAGGTTGGCCCGGCCGAGGTCGAGCGAGCGGGTAAACTTCAAGGTGGCGGTATCGAAAATATGGATCTGACCGCTGCCGGCGACGAACATCAGACGTTGGTCGCTGCTGAAGGCGATGGCGTCCGTCTTTCCGCCGCTCATGGTTGCGTCGGAAGGATAAGCGATTTCCTTGATCAGGACGCCGTCGCGGTAGAGATTGACCTGCCGGGCGAGCGCCACGGCGCCCAGCTTGCCGGGCACGTCGACCGTGCTGCCGGCGGGATTGCCATTGACAGTCCACCGCCCGACGCCGGCGCCGTCGGGGATCTGGACCAGGCGCTGCACGGTCAGGCGGTGCAGTCCGAGGGCGATGCCGTCGGGAACGTCAAGTTCGACGGTCACACTGCCGGCCCCCGCGGGGACGGCGGCACGGTCGAGCAGGGTCTTCCAGACGAGCGTTCCCCCTTGGTCGTACTGAACGACGCGGTCGTTGGTCCACCCGCCGCTCGTCGCCGAACGGGCCCGACCGGTCTCCTCGTCGATGCTCAGGGCCTCCGGCGAGAGCCAGAAGCGCAGGGCGGTTGGCGGCGGCGTCATGTCCGCGCGGACGAAGGGTTCGACCTGCTCGAGGCTGACCTTGAGTTTGCCGGAGGCGAGCCTTTCGATTCGGGTGATCTTCGGTGAGCTGGCGTCGCTGGTCGTCCCCGCGAGCGGTGCCGAGGGGCCGGCGGGGCTGAGGATGAGTTGATTGCCGACCTGTTCCTGCTTGATTTCCCGCAGCCGATAGCCGCCGGCGTAGCCGATGTCGACGGCGTAAACAGCGCTCCGCGCCGCATAAAGGCCGATCAGATCGAGCGCCACTCCGAGACCTACGCTGCCGCTGGCGAGCATGGCAGCGCCCGTGACCATGGCGATTTCGCCAGCAATCAGCTGGTCGTAGTCGATGCCCTGCCCCTTGACCGTGACGCCACCCGTCTGCCGATCGACGGCGATCTTGACGACCAGGAGGTTGCCGCTGCCGCTGATGCCGTTGTAGGGTGGGCTGGCGGTGCGGGCGACGAGTTGTCCGGCGTTATCCGTGCCGATGAAGCCGTTGTCGACGATCCACCAGACTTGGCGCGTTCCGCCGCCGACGTCGGGCGCTGTGCCCTGGCGCAGAAAGAGGACTTCGTCGCCGACGGCGACATTCTCGGTGTCCTGTAACGGAATGACCACTTGCACCGGCGCACGCGTCGGTTCTTCGCCGAGATCGAGTTGGAAGGCGCCAAGAGTGTGCAGTAACGCGGGGTTCGGCGCGCCCGTGCCAGTTTGCGCTGCAATCTCGTCCAGGGCGATGCGACGAATGCCGATGCGGGTGTCGTCGGCGAGTGCACCAGCACCGATGAGTACCGTTTCGCCGGTCGCCGCGCGGACCACGCCACCGGCGGCCGCATCAACGATGATGTGTGAGGGCGTGGCGGTATCGGGATCGTCGTCGGCCTGCTGCGGCAAGGCAACGACGAGGGCAATGTCGGTCTGCCCGATCACCTGCTGGCTGACGACTCCGCTGTCGTCGACGTGCGTTGACAGGTGAACGATTGAGACCGTGACGCGCCCCGGCGCAAGCGCGGTAAGCAGACCATCGGCGCTGATCGTGGCGACGCTTTCGTCCGAGACGAAGTAGCGCGTCCCGCTGCGCGCTTCGGGGATCGCCGAGGTAAGCGAGGCCGGCGCTTCGTCGGTGTTGGAAGGGAGCTCGATCGGGTTGGCGCCATGCACATCGAGCGCGTCGCCGGAGTCCGGATCGATGCGGTGAACCTTGAGCTGACGCGTGCCACCCGGAGTAAGGCTGAGGGTGCCCGGGTAGACGTCCACCTGTACAGTCGGCTGTTCTTCGCTGTAGTCGCTCCCCAGATCGACGGTCGGAACGCTTGGGTTGAGCGCCTGTACGGCTCGCACGAGCCGTCCGTCGCGATCGTGGCGCTCGACGACGATCAGCGCAGCACCCGGGCCCGTGGCGCGGATGCGGTCGTGCGCATCGTCGATCTGCACGCTGTTGCTACCGACGTAGCCGAGTGGGGCGAGGTCGGCGGCGCTGACGTTGAGGTAGGCGCCGTTGGTGATGGCAACGTCGCTCTCGTCTTCGAAATCGGCTGTGGCTTCGAGCCCCGTCGCTTGGCCACTGATCAGCGCGGGCAATGCGGCGAGGTGCAGGCGCCGGAGCTTCGCCCCGCTGATGTTGACCGTCAACGCGATCGGCACACCGGCGGCGAAGCCGTCGTCGGCCTGGACGGTGATCGTAGCCTCCCCGGTGGTGCCGGCGTCGGGGGTGAAGGTGAGCGTCTGGCCGTCGGCGTCGAGTTTCGCTTGCCCGTGCGTGACACCGAGGACGCGCCAGAAGAGCGCGTCACCTTCGCGGTCTTCGGCGAGGCCGGCGAGCGCGGTGGTGAGATTCAGGTCGGTGTGGGTCTTGAGCGTGGGCCGGTCGGCGTTGGCCTGCGGCGCGGTGTTGGCGGCGAAGCCGGTGTTGGCGTAAAGCACCTGGCGGTCGGCGGGGTTGATCAGGCCGTCGCCGGTGAGGTCGGCGCCCGGA
>NZ_JAMTDX010000054.1 GCF_023806625.1 Accumulibacter sp. | reverse complement strand
CGGCGCCCTGCGGGGCGCCGTTTTTTGTGTTGGCTTGCCGCGGTAACCGGATCCACGTCCGGTCATCCATCCTGTTCCCCCGATCCGGATGCCCATGCCCACGCCCGCCGGGAGAGTCTGCCCGGTGCCGGTCGTCCATCGCCGCTGGCGCCCCGAGCGCACGCTCCTCTACCGTCTCGTCCAAACGCACCTCTCCACCTGGCTGACGCTGCGCGATGACGGCCTGGGTCAGTCTGCCCCGGCGCTCAGCGAACGCGAGTTCCGCCGCTACCTCGACTGCGGCATCCTCGCCCACGGCTTTGCCCGCGCCCGCTGCGCCGACTGCGGCCACGACTTCATCGTCGCCTATTCCTGCAAGGGCCGCGGCGTCTGCCCGTCCTGAACCACACGGCGCATGGCCGAGACGGCGGCGCATCTCGTCGACCCTGTCTTTCCGCGCCGACCGGTCCGGCAATGGGTGCTCTCCCTCCCCAAGCGGCTGCGCGATCACCTCGACGACAGCGAACTGCAAAACGCCGTGTTGCACAGCTTCCTGCGCTGCATCGAGCAAAGTCCGCGGCAAGCCCGGGCGGACGTTCAAGGCGAAGGCAAGGCGCGCCTCGGCGCCGTCGTCTTCATCCACCGCTTTGCCGGGCTGCTCGATGCCCACCTCCACTTTCACGCGGTCGTCGTCGACGGTGTGTTTTCCGGGGAAGAGGCCGAGACGCTGCGTTTTCCGGAAGCGGACCTCACCCCGGCAAGCCAGGCCGAGCTGGCGGCGACGCTGCGCCGACGGATCGTCCGCCTGTTCGTCCGGCGCGGCCGGCTGGACAGGGCGGATGGCGACGCCCTGTGCGCCTGCGAGCACGGCGGCGGCTTCTCCCTCGATGCCGGTGTGCGTATCGAGGGCAGCGACCGGCAAGGTCTGGAGCGCCTGCTGCGTTACTGCGCCCGCCCGGCCTTTGTGCAGGAACGGTTGCGGCAGATCGACGCGGAGCACCTGGTCTATGAGAGCCCCAAGCCGGGGCTCGGCGGGCGCGTCAGCCAGATCCTGACGCCGCTCGAACTCATCGCGATGAAGGCCCACATTGGCGTCGACGCCGAGAGCGGGTTGGCTCACACGGTCGTCGGAACGTCGGCGAACGTCGCCGACGTGACGCAGACGGCCGAAGTGCGGCACGGCGAAGAGAAGACCGTGGTTCTGGATGCCGGCTACACCGGTGTCGAGAAGGGCGAAGACCTGGAGGACCGGGACATCGACTGGCCGGTGGCGGCCAAGCGCAGCAAGCTGAAAGCGATCCCGCAAGAGAGCCAGCCTGGCTCATTGCTGCGTCGCCTGGAATCGCTCAAGGCGAGCATCCGCTCGAAGGTCGAGCACCCCTTCACATCGTGAAGAACCTCTTCGGCCACCGCAAGGTTCGCTACCAGGGGCTGAAGAAGAACACGGCGCAGTTGCCCCTCCTCCTTGCGCTGACCAACCTGGTCATCGCCAGGCGGCAGCTTCTGGCCCTTCACAGCCAGGGTGCGTCCTGAGCACGGCGAAGGACCCCGAAAAGGGGGGAAGGCCAGAACGAGGCTTTGAGCACCGGCGAAATGCAGCCGAACAGCGCGACGCCTGATTGCGAGCGGTCGGCTTCCCGAACCGGAGCCGCCTTGGCACGAACTGAGGTTCATTGATCAGCGGTTCCTTAGGGGACAAGCTGCGCTGAGCTGTCGACATTCTTGACATCTGCAACCTCCGCGACCGTCGACCGGACCACCATTGCATTGAAAACAATCAGTTTCTTTTATTCGCAAGCGGCTGGCACGGCTCGTGCTTTGAGATGATTGCTCGGGTCATGCGGAATGACCGGACGACCTTGTCAATCTCTCTCACTAAAAAGGGGAACTCCTTCGATGAAAAAATATGCGCCATTACAGCCGCTTGCGCTGGCATCCTGGGAATTGTCGGCACTAGCCAGGCGGACACCGCATACACCTCGCGTGCGGCATTCGGCGCCGCAACCGCCGCGCAGACCATTATCGATTTTAATGGCATCGCCGGAGCAAGCAGTGCCGTCTTCTACGGCACCGGCCCGCTGACGCTGTCGGGCGTCACCTTCACGGGCAATCGCTCGATGTTCGTGATCGGCGAGAACTACTACGGCACCGCCTACCCGGACGGCGGCTATCTCAACTCCGACTACGCGGCGAGCGGCACCAACACGATCGTCGCCGCGCTGCCGTTGGGAACGACCGCCATCGGTTTCGATTTCGGCGGCCTGCTCGGCGCTCCGGTAACCTTCAGCGTCACCTTGTCGGATGGCTTCACCTGGTCCGGTTCGAGCAATGGGGCGATCTCGCCGCTGGCGCCGCTCGAATTCATCGGCTTCACCTCGTCGACACCGCTGACCAGCATCACCATCGACATGCCCGATGCTCCCCGATACAACTCGATCGACAATTTCACCATCGCCAGCGCGGTTCCCGAGCCCGTCAGCTGCGCACTGGTGATCACCGGCCTCGGCCTGCTCGGCGCGACCCTGCGTCGCCGAGAGACGGTTTCGTCGCCCGCTGGCAGGTAAGGCAACAGATACGGCGATTCGAGGGAGTCGGCTTCCGCACGCGGCCGACTCGTCGAAACGCCGGATGCGGGATCCCCGCAGGCCCAGGAACCGGCGGGCTGGGGCGGAAGACGGCGCTCGCCACCGACCAGCGGCTCGCCGCTGGCGTTTTGCGTGATCCGGTGAAAGCCATTCTGGACCTGCTCGCGAGGGCATGTCTCCCGAAGAAGTACTGGCAGACCACATCGACCGCGGAAACATCGTCGCCGCGCCGGCCTGCGCGGCACGCCTGACGCACGTCAAGCGCATGGATCGCCTGGCCACACGGAATTTCTGCTCGATGCGCAAGAATCCCGCAACGGACTTGCGCATGCTTGCAGGACGCCGGACACGACGCGCTGCACACACTCGACCTCCCGCTGGGCAATCGCACCCGCGGCAACGCCATCGTTGGTTCTTGCTTTGCGTCCCGCCTTGCACAGGCCGCTGATGCCATCGTCGATGGTACGCCCGAGCGCTTGCGAACGCGAAGCCGACGGCACGCGATCTCTTGCCGCAGGAAACGTCGGACGGATCACACTCGTCAAGCCGCTCAGATTCTCTTCCGGGCGGCCGAGCGCCGACAGTCGGAGCGGGGGGAGGCGCGAGCAGGACGAAGACCGGTTCGGGAGCGTTCAGAGGTGCCGTATCACCGATCACCGGATGGGCAGGCCGACGAATGGACGAAGCACCGGTGGAAAATCAAGAGCCGCTTCAGCGCCGGCCTGGGCGGAAAAGGTCATCCAGACTCGGGGCGTCCAGTACCTGATCCAGCCAGGCATCGATCTCGGCGAGGGAAGCGGCGGAGGTCTTCCCAGGACCTCGGGAGGAACGGCGCCGAAACGCTTCTGGCGCGCCTTCTGCAGCGCCATCACTCCCCGTTCGGCTCTCCCCTCGGCTTTCCCTTCGGCCTTTCCTTCCGCCTTGCTTCGAGTCTTTCCGCGAGCATGACGTTCAGCTCCTGTAAGTCATCGGTTCGAGGCAAGCCGATACGGTATTCCGCCTTGCGCATCAATGTCGCCCGGATCCCGCGGGAGAACATTTCACGCAGGTCGGGCCGCTCGACGAGCCCTTCGTCCAACAAGGTCAATAAGCCGCCGATGGCTTCCGGTGACCCCGGGTGCTCGATGCGGAACACCGCGGCGACCCGGTTCTGCAGCGAGGCCAGTTCGCTGTCGGTATAGGCGTTTTCGTCGATCAGCAGGTATCTCAGGCGGGGCTTGAACCGTTCGACCAGACCGGGAACCGGCGGGATCAGCGAGAAGACGTCGGTTGCTGCCCTCGACGCGTATCACGTTGAGCTTGAGGTCGATTCTTTCTGTAGTCAGGCGGTAAGCCTCGGACAAGCGAAGCCCGGTATCGACGATCAGGCGATATAGCAGGCAGAATGCCGGGTCTCTGGTGAACGGCCGCTCGCGGTCCTGGCGCTTCTCGCCGGCAAGGGCCGACATGATCCTGGCAGACTCCTCCGCAGATAAGCGGCGATCGCGCACGACGTCGTGCTTTGGCGCGACAAACGAAGAGTCTTCGCGGGAATAGGTGCTATACCCGGCAGGGAGCAGGCGGAACGGGTTCGCCAGGACGGCTCCAGAAGAATGCACTCGCCGAGCGTGCCAGTCGAAGACCCTGCCGAGCAGCCCGACCCGTTTGCGGATTGTCCCGGGCGCCAGGTTGTTCTTGCGCTTCAGGGATGACACGTACTGCTCGACCCAGCGATACGTCACTCCGGACAGACGAACTCCGACAATCGTCCGGGATGACGACCTTAAGAAGCGCCTCGTCGGATCGTGTCACCGGGAACTGAGCGCTGTAGTCGCTGGCGACGCGTGACAGCAGGGGTTCGTCGGCCCGCTCGGGCTTGGCCAGAAGCTCCTGGGGGACGATTCCACGATGAAGCAGGGACTCCAACTGATCGCCGTAAGCTCTCGCCTCGCCCTCTGTGTCGAAGGTGAAGAAGAACGGGCGCGGGAGAAGCCTGTGCTTCACACGCAACTGGAACCGCTCGCCGCGCTGCTGAATGGATGCCATGGTGGGCGATTGTACCTGCCTACACGCCCTGCACGATCCGTTTTGGGGTAGCGCTGCTACCCGAACGAGGTAGCATGAAGCGCATCTGAACCGGAATCAGGCACCTGGAAGCGCGTGAGACGCGGCCGCGGAGAGCTTCAACCCCTTGATTACTATGGGATTTATTGGAGGCGCGAGCCGGAGTCGAACCGACCTACTCGGATTTGCAATCCGGTGCATAACCGCTTTGCTATCGCGCCTTTGCTGATCTCGTCGCGAGTGCCGCCGTGAGAGGACGACGACCGCCGGGTGACGCCGGCCAACGTCCCGGGCGCGATGGCCCGGCAGCTGGCCGAAACCTGCAGCGTCCCCCGACCACCCGGGTCAACGCACATCCCTGACGAGATTGCGCATTATAAGCGCGCGCATCCCGCTGTCAACGAGGCGTCGCCAGCGAGGAGACGGTCGCGGATGCCCGAGCGCTGCTCGGCGCATCCGCCACACTCCGGGAATTCTCCCGAACGCGAACCTGCTGCGCCGGCGTCGGTGCCTCGCCGCCGCGGAAACGGCACGCCATCGCTGCCGTGCGTCCTAATTCCGGCGATCCTCCTCGACGAGGTGCGGCCAGGCCATGCGCATGTAGTAGCCCATCGACCAGAGCGTGAGCACGGCGGCGATGTAGATCAGCCAGGTGCCGATCTGGAAGATGTCGACGCCGCGGATCGCCGAGTAATAGAGGAGCATCGGGATGGCGATCATCTGCGCCGTGGTCTTGATCTTGCCGATCATCGACACGGCGACGCTGCGCTGTGCGCCGATCTGCGCCATCCATTCACGCAAGGCCGAAATGGTGATCTCCCGGCCGATGATGATCGCCGCGAGGATCGCGTCGAGCCGTCCGAGTTGCACGAGCATGATCAGTGCCGTCGCGACCATCAGCTTGTCGGCTACCGGATCGAGGAACGCACCGAACGCCGAGGTCTGTTGCCATCGGCGAGCCAGATAGCCGTCGAGCCAGTCGGTCAGCGCGGCCACCACGAAGATCACCGTCGCTGCAAGATCGCGCCCGACCGACTCGACCCACGCGTCGGGCAGGTAGTAGACGGCAACCAGCAGGGGAATCAGGACGATTCTCAGCCAGGTCAGGAGAATCGGGACATTCAGTGGCATCGATGGAAGGCCGCGTAGATTCGTTCGGCAAGTTCCCGGCTGATTCCGGGCACCGCCGTGAGTTGGTCGAGACCGGCGTCGGTGAGTCCCTGCAGCCCGCCGAAACGCGTGATCAGCGCCTTGCGCCGCTTCGGACCAATACCGTCGATCTCGTCAAGCCGAGAGTGCTGCGCCGCCCTGCCCCGCCGCGCACGATGCCCGGCGACCGCAAAGCGGTGCGCCTCGTCGCGGATTTCGATGATCAACTGCAGCGCCGGATCCTCGGCGGACAATTGTAACGGCTCACGGCCGTCGGGGAAAACGAGCATTTCGAGCCCGGGTCGCCGCGCCTCGCCCTTGGCGACGCCGAGCAGCGGCAGGTCGGCAAGACCCATCTCCTCGAGCACCGAGGCGGCAGCGCTGACCTGACCGCTCCCGCCGTCGATCAGCACGAGCGCCGGCACCACTCCATCACCAGTGGCCAGCTTCTCGTAGCGACGCTGCACGACCTGTCGGATGGCCGCGTAATCGTCCCCCGGCTGGATGTCGCGAATGTTGAACCGGCGGTACTCGGACTTGCGCATCGCCGACCCCTGATAGACGACGCAGGCGGCGACCGTCGAGTCGCCCTGCGTATGGCTGACGTCGAAGCATTCGATGCGCAGCTCGCTGCCCTCCTCGCGGTCGAGCCCGAGCCTCTGCCAGAGCGCCTCTATCCTCGTGCCCTGCCGCGCCAGCGCCGCTCTCCGGGCAGCTATCGCCAGGCGCGCGTTCTGCTCGGCCATCTCGACCCAGACGCGCTGGGCGACGCTCCTCGCCTGGCTGATGCGCAGCGGCCGGCCAGCGATCTCGCTGAGCGAATCGGCAAGCCCGCTGTCAGGCAGGGCGAGGTTGGTGAGAATCCGCGCCGGTACGGGATGGGCCAGGTAGTGCTGGCAGAGGAAAGCGCCAAGCGCGTCCAGGGCCGTCGAGTCCGCAGGGTTCGCCGGAAACCGCGGCCGGTCGCCGAGGTGCCGGCCACCACGGACCATCGCCAGATTGACGCACAGCGTCTGGCCCTCGCCCACCGCAGCGACGATATCCACGTCGGGCTCCTGACCGCTCTCGACGTACTGCTTTTCCTGGACCTGGCGCAGCGACTGGATCTGGTCCCGATAGACGGCCGCCTGCTCGAAGGCCAGCCGCGCCGCCGCCTCGTCCATCGCCGCCGAAAGCGCGGCAAGCACGTCCTGCTGGCGTCCCTGGAGAAAGAGCTTGGCCAGCCTGACGTCACGCGCGTAGCTGTCCCGATCGACGAGCCCGACACAGGGGCCCGAGCAGCGCCTGATCTGGTAGAGCAGGCACGGCCGCGAGCGGTTGTTGAACACCGGGTTCTCGCAGGTGCGCAGGCGAAACATCTTCTGCAACAGGTGAACACTCTCGCGGACGGCGACCGCGGACGGAAAGGGACCGAAATAGTCGGCGCGGCGATCGGTCGATCCCCGGAAGAATGCCAGGCGCGGGTAGCCGTCGTGGGTCAGCACGATGTACGGATAGGATTTGTCGTCACGGAACAGGATGTTGTAGCGCGGCGACAGGCTCTTGATCAGGTTGTTCTCGAGCAGCAGGGCCTCGGCCTCGGAGCGGGTGACCGTCGTGTCGACGCGCGCGACCTGCCCGACCATCAGGGCGATTCGCGGGCTCTGATGATTGTTCCGGAAGTACGAGGCGAGGCGCTTCCTGAGGTTCTTCGCCTTGCCGACGTAGAGAACCTCTCCGACGGCGTCGATCATCCGGTAGACGCCGGGCAGCTCGGCCGCGCCGGCGAGAAGCGACTCGGCGTCGAAAGCATCGTTCATCGTGCGTCTGGGAGCGTGCGTCCAGGAAAGCAGAGTGTCCGATGTTAGCACGCGACTTGCCGTGTACTGACCGCAAACGGCGCAGGTCGAGCATCGGCGGTCGACTCGCCGGCACCGCGGTGGCCATGTCCTGCCCGCGAGCCGCCAACAGGATCGGGAGGGCCGCGGCAAGCCGCGGTGGGACCTGCCGTCGCCAGCGTATCCCTGCCTTGAGGGCAAATCGCCCGGCGTCGACGGGCCAACCGCCTGACCTGCGGTAAGATCCGGCGGGTTCGCTGCGCCAGACACGACGCGGCCTCGCCGGCGAAGGGCGATGGGTTCTCCGGGACACGGCTGGCCTGGATTCGCAACCGCCCGACCCGCCGAGCATGGCGCGGGTCTTCGTTCGTCATCCTCGGCCATCGGTCACGGCCCCAGTTCATTTGCCATGCCCTCAGTTGCTCCACAAAACCAGATGACGCCAAGACCGACCGCTGCCGGCTCGCCGGCAGCGGTCGGGAGCGATGATCTGTCGAGCCACACCCCGATGATGCAGCAGTACCTGCGCATCAAGGCGCAGCACCCCGATCTTCTGCTGTTCTACCGGATGGGGGACTTCTACGAGCTGTTCTTCGACGACGCAGAGAAGGCCGCCCGGCTGCTCGACATCACGCTGACCACTCGCGGGCAGTCGGCTGGCCGACCGATCCGCATGGCCGGCGTACCTTACCACGCGGTCGAGCAGTATCTGGCCAAACTCGTCCGGCTCGGTGAATCGGTGGTCATCTGCGAACAGGTCGGCGATCCGGCGACGAGCAAGGGTCCGGTCGAGCGCGCCGTCGTGCGCATCGTGACTCCGGGCACGCTCACCGACGCCGCACTGCTCGACGAGAAACGCGACACGTTGTTGCTGGCCATCGCCGCGACCCGGACGATCGCCGGGCTGGCGTGGATCAACCTGGCGAGCGGCACGTTCCACGTCTGCGAAGTCGCCCCGGCGAAGCTCGCCGCCTCGCTCGAAAGGATCAGGCCGGCCGAGATCGTCGTCGCCGAGAACCTCGCGCTCGACCTCGGTCCGGCTGCGCCGCTGACCCGCCAGCCCGATTGGCATTTCGATTTCGAGTCGGCGGCTCGCGATCTGCGTGCCCATTTCGTGACCACGTCACTCGCCGGCTTCGGCGCCGAAGATCTGCGTCCGGCGATCGGCGCAGCCGGAGCGCTGCTGCGCTACGCGCGGGCGACGCAGGCGCGCGCGCTGCCGCATCTGCGCCGGCTGATCGTCGAGCGCGACAACCAGTTCATCGGCCTCGACGCGACGACCCGGCGCAACCTCGAGCTCACCGAGACACTGCGCGGGCAGCCGGCGCCGACGCTGTTCAGCCTGCTCGACAACTGCATCACGGCGATGGGCTCGCGGATGCTGCGCCACGCGCTGCATCATCCGCTGCGCGATCCGGCGATCCCCTCGGCCCGGCACGCGGCAGTGGCGATGCTGCTCGACAACGACGGCCGAAGTCTGCGCGAGCTGCGCCAGACCTTGCGCGGCTTCGCGGACATCGAGCGGATCGCCGGGCGAATCGCCCTGTGCACGGCACGGCCGCGCGAGCTGGCGAGTCTGCGCGACAGCCTGCAGCGGCTCACCGAGCTGCGCGTTCCGTTGGCCTCGAGCCCGGCGGCGCTGCTCGCCGAACTTCACGAGCAGCTGGCCACGCCACAGGCCGCCGTCGAGCTGCTCGGCCGCGCGCTGGCCCCGGAACCAGCGGCGCTGGTCCGCGACGGCGGAGTCATCGCCGGCGGTTTCGACGCCGAACTCGACGAACTGCGCGCACTCAACGACAACTGCGGCGCGTTCCTCGTCGATCTCGAGGCACGCGAGCGCCAGCGCACCGGAATCCCGAATCTGAAAGTCGAGTACAACCGCGTGCACGGCTTCTATATCGAGGTCAGCCACGCGCACGCCACCCGGGTTCCCGACGACTATCGCCGCCGACAGACCTTGAAGAACGCCGAGCGCTACCTGACTCCGGAACTCAAGACCTTCGAGGACCGGGCGCTTTCCGCTCAGGAACGCGCACTGGCCCGCGAGCGCGTGCTCTACGAGGAACTGCTTCAGTCCTTGCAGGACGATCTCGCCGCCTTCCAGCAGATCGCCCGTGCTGTGGCCAGCGTCGACCTGCTCGCCGGATTTGCTGAAACCGCGCGCCTCCGCGACTACTGCCGTCCGCTGTTCTCACCCGAACCCGGCCTGCTGATCGAGGGAGGCCGCCACCCGGTCGTCGAACAACAAGTGTCTGGCGAGCAGCGCTTCATCGCCAACGATACCCGGCTGGGCGAAGACCGGAGGCTGCTGCTGATCACCGGACCGAACATGGGCGGAAAGTCGACGTACATGCGGCAGACGGCGCTGATCGCCCTGCTCGCGCACGTGGGCAGCTACGTCCCGGCGACGCGGGTGACGATCGGCCCGCTCGACCAGGTCTTCACGCGCATCGGCGCGGCCGATGATCTCGCCGGCGGACGCTCGACGTTCATGGTCGAGATGACCGAGTCGGCAGCGATCCTCAACGGCGCCAGCGAACGCAGCCTGGTGCTGATGGACGAGGTCGGGCGAGGCACCTCGACTTTCGACGGAATGGCGCTGGCGTTCGCCATCTGCCGTCATCTGGTCGAGAAGAACCGCAGCCTGGTTCTGTTTGCGACGCACTACTTCGAGCTGACGCTGCTCGCCAACGAGTATCCCGAGCTGGCGAACGTTCACCTCGACGCCGTCGAGCATGCCGGGCGGATCGTCTTTCTGCATTCGGTCGAGGAAGGTCCGGCAAGCCAGAGTTACGGAATCCAGGTTGCGGCGCTCGCCGGGGTGCCTGCTTCGGTGCTCAGGGCAGCCCGGCGCCAGCTCCGCGAGTTCGAACAGCGGGCGGCGATCAACCCTCTTCAGCCAGACCTTTTCGCGTCGGCCCTGTCCAGCGCTGCCGAGGCCAGCGAGCCGGTGACGCTTCCGGTCGTCGACCGACTCGCGTCGATCGACCCCGACCAGCTGACACCGCGCGAAGCGCTCGATGCGCTCTACGCGCTGAAGGCGCTGCTGCCTTGAAGCGGAACGACCTCCTGCAAGCGCTGGCGCTGTTCGCCGCCCTGGCGATGCTCCTGCCCTGGGGAGCGGCAAACGCCGGGATCTGGCGATTCGCGGCGATCGGCGATACTCCGTACAGTCACCATGAAAGGCGCGAGCTGCCCGGAATGCTCGAGGAGATCGCCGACGAGAACGTCGATCTTGTCGTCCATGCCGGCGATTTCAAGGACAGCCGGGGGGAGTGCAGCGACGAAATCTTCGTAGACCGGCGGGAACTGTTCGATGCCTCGCGGGTGCCGTTCTTCTACGTGCCCGGCGACAACGAATGGACCGACTGCCGCCAGCTGGCCGCCGGTCACTTCGATCCGCTCGAACGTCTGCAGAAGCTGCGTGAGCTTTTCTTCGCCGAGCCGCGCTCGCTCGGCAGGCGGACACTCCCCGCCGAGAGACAGCCCGGGGCATACGCCGAGCACCTCCTCTGGCGTCTCGGACCACTGGTCTTCATTTCGCTGAATGTCCCCGGCCCGAACAACAATTTCGGTCTGGGCAGCACTGCCAGCCGCGAATTCCTGGCCCGCAATCCGGCGCTGATCGAGTGGCTCCGCCACGGTTTCGCAGTCGCCCGGCGCGAGCGGTCACCCGGCCTGGTGATCGTCATGCAGGCCAACCCTGGCTTCAGGCACCACACCGCCGGCTTCGCTCACGCCGGCTTCGCCGATCTGCTCCAAGTCCTGGTCGAGGAGGCGAGCGCATTTCCCGGCCAGGTCCTGCTGATCCACGGCGACACCCACTGGCAGCGCATCGACCATCCGCTGCGTCAGCCGACCAGCGGTGTGCCGCTGACCAACTTCACGCGCATCGAAACCTTCGGCTACCCGTTCATGGGCTGGGTCAAGGTCATCTTCGACGAGCACGACCCGCAGCCGTTCCGCTTCGAAGTCCATCCGTACCCACGGCGCTAGTGTGGTGTCTCGCGAGTGCCCTGATCGGTCGCGGACGAGCCATGCACCAAGCGGCAATGCCGGGAGGCAGGTCGGGGCAAGCGGATCTTGCGCGAAACCGGCGTCAGGCCGGGCGCAGCAAGCTTGGATCGCTGGCGAGGATTGGCGATGCGGCATCGCGGCGCTCTTCCTGCAGGAGCCGGCGAGCGCATCCTCGATATAGCACCCGGCCGACGCCCCGAAAGCGAACGGCCAGCGTCGCACTCAAGCTCGCGCAGCAATCGTCCGTTACCGTGGTCTTGGCCCCGTTTCCCACCGGTCCGGGAGGAGCGATGAACAAAGCGTCCGTGCTGCGCACCTTGATCGCAGTTGCCTCGATCTGTCTTGCGCTGGTGAATGCGGCGCGCGCCGACATCGTCGTCGGTCAGGTCGCCGCGTTGAGCGGTCCGCTTGCCCCGACCGGGGCCCACATGCGCGCAGGCGCTCAGCTCTACTTCGAGGCGGTCAACGCCGACGGCGGGATACATGGCGCCCGCGTCCGTGTGGCTTCGCTCGACGACGGATACAAGTCCGGCGAAACGGTTCGCCTCGCCCGCGAAATGCTTCGCGATCTCCAGCCGCTGGCCTTCATCGGCTTCGTCGGCACCGGCAACGTCGAAGCGCTGATCGAGCAGAAAGTCCTCAGCGAAGCAGGGATTCCCTTGATCGCGATCCGCTCGGGTGCTGAGTCGCTCGTTCGTCGCAACGATCCGTTCGTGTTCATGACCCGGGCAAGCTATGGCGAGGAGATCAACAAGATCGTCGACCAGTATGCCACCACCGGTTACAAGCGCTTTGCGGTCCTCTATCAGGACGACGCCTTTGGCCAGGGAGCCCTGCCGAGCGCCGAAGAGGCGATCCGCAAGGCAGGAGGAACGCTGGTCGCCAAGGGGTCCTACGAAAAAAACACGACCAACGTCTCGGCTGCGGTGAAGACGATCGCTGCCGCTTCGCCTCAGGCGGTGATCCTGATCGCCAATACCGCGGCCAGCGCCGAGTTCCTGAAGCAGTCGCGCGAGGCCGGAAACATCGCCCAGTTCGTCGCGCTGTCGGTCACCGACGGCGCTCAGGTCGTGCAGCGGATTGGCGCGGCGAAGGCCGAGGGACTCGCGCTGACCCAGGTCGTTCCCGATCCGAACAGCCAAACGGTCCCGCTGATCCGCGAAATCCAGCACAACTTCGCCCGCTTCAAGCCGAACGACGTCAGCGTCAACCACACCTTCGTCGAGGGCTATCTCGGCGCCAAGGTGCTCGGCGAAGCGCTTCAGCGCGCCGGACCCAACCCGACCCGCAAGCGGGTCCGCGACGCACTCGAGTCGCTGCGCAACTACGATGCCGGCGGCGTATTCATCAGCTTCTCGCCGAAGAAGCACCTCGGGTCGAGCTTCGTCGACATCACGATCCTCAACCGCTCGGGCAAACTGCTCCGCTGAGCTTGAAGGGGCACGCGCCCCGGCTACCGATCAGTCCTCGTCTTCTTCGTCGGCCTCGTGACTGTGGCCATGGCGGATTTCCTCGGGCGTCGCCGGGCGAATGTCAGTCACCGTGCAGGTGAAGATCAGCGCCATCCCGGCCAGCGGATGGTTTCCGTCGAGAAGGACCTTGTCGTCGGTGATTTCGGTCACCCGGTAGATCACCACGTCCTCTTCGTCATCTTCGTCGGCCCCCTCGGCGATGCCCTCGAACTGCATGCCGACGTGCAGCTCGTCGGGAAACTGGCTGCGCGGCTCGAGCTGGACCAGATCGGCGTCGTACTCGCCAAAGGCGTCGTCCGGCTGCATTCTGACGGTCACCGACTCGCCGATGCTCTTGCCATGTACGGCTTCCTCGATCAGCGGAAAGATGTCGTCGTACCCGCCGTGCAGATAGATGAGCGGATCCTGACCGGGGTCCACGAGTTCGCCGTCGAGATCGGTGACGCTGTAGTCGAGAGTGACCACGGTATTCCTGGCAACTTGCATGTTCATGAATTGAGATCCTTCACCGCGCGCAACATTTCCATCGCGTGGCCCTTGGCGCTGACTCCGTAAAGCGCCAGACGGAGCACGCCCTGTTTGTCGATGACGAAAGTCGAGCGCACGATGCCATACTTCCTGACACCATTCACTTCCTTCGCCTGCCAGACGCCGTATTTCTCGCAGGCCAGGCCTTCGGCGTCCGAAAGAAGGCAGACCGAGATACCGTGCTTGTCCCTGAACTCCGCGTGCCGTATGCAGTCATCGCGGCTGATGCCGATGATCTGGCAGTCGAAGCGGGCGAACTCGTCCTCGTGATCGGAAAAGTCGGTTGCTTGCAGCGTGCAGCAGGGCGCGTCATCCCTCGGATAGAAGAAGAGGATGACGTTGTTCCTGCCCCGAAAACGGGCAATATCGACGAGTTCCATATCCGCATCGGGGAGGACGAACATCGGAGCTGCCTGTCCTGCTTTGAGCATGGGGCCCCCTGAGAAACCCATCCCGCTCGCCGCGCGGCGGGCGGTTTGAGGAGATTCTAACCAAGCTTCCGTCGTCTGACTACAGAAAGCCCGGGCCGACCCGGTCGCCTGAACTCGCGCCCTGAAACCGGCGGGCACGGCGACTGACCCGTCAACGGAGCCGCGAGACAGGTAGAATCCCGGCCGTCCACCAACCCGATTCCATCCACTCCCAAAATGTTGATCCTTCGCCTGACGCTCTGCCTGTTCCCCCTGCTCCCGCTGCTCGCCTCGCCGGTGGTCGCCGCACCACCAGAACGGGGAACGACGGTCGACCTGAGCGCTGACGCCAGTCGCCCGGCGATCAACGATTTGTTGCGCGCCACGATGTTCGCCGAAGCCACAGGGGCGACACCCGCCGAGGCGGCCAGCACGACCAACTCGCTGATCGCCGACGCCCTGAAGACGGCACGCGCCTACGGCAACGTCAGAACACAGAGCGGCGCCATCCACACCTACCCCGTCCATGCCAAGGGGGGACGAATCGATGGCTGGCGGATGCGCGCCGAACTGCTCCTCGAGTCGAGCGACCCGGCCGCGCTCCCGGAACTCCTCGGAAAACTCCAGTCGACGCTCGGCGTCTCGGCTCTGGTCATCGTCCCGAAAGCCGAGACCCGCCAGCAGGCTGAAAACGAAGCGCTGATCGCTGCCCTCGGCGCATTCAAGGCGCGCGCCCAGCTGATCGCCGACGCGATGAGCAAGCCGTACCGGATCCGGCACCTGGCGATCAGCACCAGCGGGCGCACCCCAACAGGACCCTTGATGCGCGCGGCCGCAGCGGCCGATCCCGGGCCGTTGCCTGTCGAAGCCGGGGAGACGCTGGTCACCGCAACCGCTTCAGGGCAGATCGAATTCGCGCCCTAGCCAGACAGCCCGAGCGCGCGGCCAAAGCAACCCGGCCGATCAGCGGTCAGCAGCGGGCTGACGCTCCAGGGGCTGAGTCCGAGCCGGCTTGTCGCTGGTCGCCGGCTTGTGCGCCGTCTGACCGGCAACGGGTTTGCCAGCGGGCTGGGCTGCGGATGATTTATGCGCCCCTGCAGCCGCGCCTCTGGTCGAAGAAGCCGACTCGGTTCTTGGGACATCGAGCGCGGACGGTCTTTCGCCGGCCGGCTGGTCCGGAATCTGCACGAAGACCTCGTCGCTGCGGACCATCCCGAGCTCGAAGCGTGCGCGCTCCTCGATGGCGTCGTAACCCTGCTTGAGATCGCGCACTTCGGCGTCGAGCCCGGCGTTGCGCATTTCGAGCTGTTGGTTGATCTCCCTCTGCTGATGCAACTGGCGATCGACGTCCCAGACGCGCAGCCAGCCGCCCTTGCCCAGCCAAAGGGGATGCTGGAGCAGGACGATGACGACCAGCAGGACGAGGGCTAGCCAGCGCACGGGGATCAGGCGTCGGCCGCGACGCGCTCAGGCAAGATTGTAGAAGGCCTCGCGACCCGGATAGCCAGCCGTGTCGCCGAGATCCTCCTCGATGCGCAGCAGCTGGTTGTACTTGGCGATCCGATCGGAACGTGAGAGTGACCCTGTCTTGATCTGCAGGGCGTTCATCCCGACTGCGATGTCGGCGATCGTGCTGTCTTCGGTCTCGCCGGAGCGGTGTGAAATGACCGCCGTGTAGGCCGCGCGCTTGGCCATCTCGATCGCCGCGAAAGTCTCCGAGAGCGTGCCGATCTGGTTGATCTTGATGAGGATCGAATTGGCGATTCCCTGCTTGATCCCTTCCTTGAAAATCCGCGTGTTGGTCACGAACACGTCGTCGCCGACGAGCTGGACGCCCTTGCCCAGACGCGCGGTGAGTCCCTTCCAGCCATCCCAGTCGCCCTCGGCCATGCCGTCCTCGATGGAGACGATCGGAAAGCGATCGGCAAGATTGGCCAGATAATCGACGAGTTCGCCCGAGCTCAGCTGCAGGCCTTCGCCCGCGAGGTGGTAGCGGCCATCCCTGAACAGCCCTGAGGCCGCGCAGTCGAGCGCGACGAGCACATCGTCACCGGGCGAATAGCCCGCGTTCTCGATCGAGTGGATGATCAGGTCGAGCGCCTGGGCATGGCTGGCGAGGTTCGGGGCAAATCCTCCCTCATCGCCGACGGCCGTCGAGAATCCCTTCTTGTGCAGCAGCTTCTTCAGCGCCTGAAAGACTTCGGCACCACAGCGCAGAGCCTCGCGGAACGACGTCTGGCTGACCGGAAGGATCATGAACTCCTGGAAATCCAGGCTGTTGTTGGCGTGCTCGCCGCCGTTGATGATGTTCATCATCGGCACGGGCATCTGCATCGGGCCTGATCCGCCAAAGTAGCGGTACAGCGGCAACCCGGACTCTTCGGCGGCCGCCTTGGCGACGGCTATCGACACGGCGAGAATCGCGTTCGCGCCGAGACGCGCCTTGTTGTCGGTGCCGTCGAGATGGATCAGCGTCTGGTCGATGAACGCCTGCTCCTGCGCGTCGAGACCGATGATCGCTTCCGATATCTCGGTGTTGACGTTCTCGACCGCCTGCAGGACACCCTTGCCCAGATAGCGGGAACTGTCACCGTCACGCAGCTCGATCGCTTCGCGCGAGCCGGTTGAGGCCCCTGATGGCACCGCCGCGCGACCCATGACGCCCGACTCGAGCAGAACGTCGCATTCGACTGTCGGGCTCCCACGCGAGTCGAGCACTTCGCGGGCCACCACATCAACGACAGAACTCATCAGCTTTCCTTTGTCTTCAGAACGTTAAGGTGTCAGTCCGGCGACGGCCAGGATGTTCATCTCGGCCGCATCGCGACGGGCAGCGCGTGCTGCATGATACTCTGGCGAATCATAGAACGCCTCGATCTGCGCGAGCGAATCGAACTCGACAATCACCAGCCGCTCGGGCGGCGACCATCGGCCTTCGAGGACCCGCGTCTGCCCGCCGCGCGCCAGATAGCGTCCGCCATGGCGCGCGATCGCCGCCTCGGCGAGGGCCTTGTAGGTCTCGTAGGCGATCGGGTCGCCCACTTTCGCCTCGGCAATCAGATAGGCGGCCACTGGTCCATTTCCTCCAGCCCCTCAGCCTTGGTCAGGCGGTCGAGCGCGACGAGCACCCGGAGCAGCGCTTCCATGCGCGCCAGCGGCCAGCTGTTCGGACCATCGGACAGCGCCTTCTCGGGGTTTGGATGCGTTTCCATGAACAGGCCGGCGATGCCCACGGCCACCGCAGCCCGTGCGAGCACCGGAACGAACTCGCGCTGTCCCCCGGAAACCGTTCCCTGCCCCCCGGGCAGTTGCACCGAGTGGGTCGCGTCGAAGACGACCGGACAGCCGGTGTCACGCATGATCGCCAGGCTGCGCATGTCCGAAACGAGATTGTTGTAGCCGAAGCAGGCGCCGCGCTCGCAGACCATGATGCGCCCGCCAGAACCGGCCGCGCGACTGGCCTTGGTCACCACGTGACGCATGTCGGCCGGTGCAAGAAACTGGCCCTTCTTGATGTTGACCGGCTTTCCTGCCCTGGCGACCGCCTCGATGAAATCGGTCTGCCGGCAGAGGAAGGCCGGTGTCTGGAGGACGTCGACGACACTGGCGACGGCAGCGATGTCTTCCTCGCGATGCACGTCGGTGAGCGCCGGCACGCCGATCTGACGACGCACTTCGGAAAGAATCTGCAGACCCTCGTCGAGCCCCGGGCCGCGTGGAGACTCTCCCGAACTGCGGTTGGCTTTGTCGTACGACGCCTTGAAGATGTACGGGAGCCCGAGTCGCGAGCAAATCTCCTTCATCGTGCCGGCAACCTCGAGGCACAGATCGAGCGATTCGGCCGTGCACGGTCCGGCAATCAGGAAAAGCGGCCGGTCGATCCCGGCCTCGAAACCGCACAGCCTCATGCTCTGACCCGGAAAGCGGCTGCTGCCTCGACGAAGGAGGTGAACAGCGGGTGTCCCCTGCGCGGCGAAGAGGTGAATTCGGGGTGGAACTGGCAGCCGAGAAACCATGGGTGGCCGTGCGGGCCGTCCTTGGGCAGTTCGACGATCTCGCAGAGTTCGGTCAGCGGAGCACGACCGGACACCACCAGGCCATTCTCCTCGAGATGGCCGAGGAGCCGGTTATTCACCTCGTAACGGTGGCGGTGGCGTTCGACGATCTCCGGATGGCCATAGATCGATCGGGCCATCGTCGATTCGGCGAGCCGGCACAGCTGACCACCGAGGCGCATCGTGCCGCCCAGGTCCGAGCCTTCGTCGCGCCGCTCGATCCGCCCGGAGACGTCCTGCCACTCGGTGATCAGACCGACGACCGGATAGGGGCAATCCTTGTCGAACTCCGTGCTGTGCGCGCCGGCCATTCCCGCCACGTGCCGGGCAAACTCCACCACCGCGAGCTGCATGCCCAGGCAGATGCCCAGGAACGGCACGCGGCTTTCGCGGGCATGGCGAATCGCGGCGATCTTGCCCTCGGTCCCCCGTCGGCCGAAACCACCCGGGACGAGAATCGCGTCCATGCCTTCGAGCGAAGAACAACCATTGCGCTCGATGTCCTCGGAGTCGATGTAGCTGATCCTGACCTTGCTGCGCGTGGCAATGCCCGCATGAACGAGCGCCTCGGTCAGCGACTTGTAGGACTCGGTGAGATCGACGTACTTGCCGACGAAAGCGACATCGACGAAGCGCTCTGGGTTCTCGAGCGCATGAACGATGTTCTTCCAGACCGTCAGGTCGGCCGCGCGCGCGAGAATGCCGAGCTTGTGACAGACGATCTCGTCGAGCATCTGATCGTGCAGCATCGCCGGGATCTTGTAGATCGAATCGGCATCACGCGCCTCGATCACTGCCTCGCGCTGGACGTTGCAGAACAGGGCCATCTTGCGCTTGTCGTCCTCGGGAATCGGCCGGTCGGTGCGGCAGAGCAGAATGTCGGGCTGGATGCCGATTTCGCGCAATTCCTTCACCGAGTGTTGTGTCGGCTTGGTCTTCAGTTCCCCGGCCGTGGCGATGTAGGGCACCAGAGTCAGATGCATGTAGCACGCGTTGGTGCGTCCCTCCTGGAGAGCCATCTGGCGGATCGCCTCGAGGAAGGGAAGCGACTCGATGTCGCCGACTGTCCCGCCGACCTCGACGATCGCCAGTTCGGCGCCTTCCGCACCCCGTCGGATGTGCGCCTTGATCTCGTCGGTGATGTGCGGGATCACCTGAACGGTCTTGCCCAGATACTCGCCGCGCCGTTCCTTCCTGATCACCGCATCGTAGATCTGGCCAGTGGTGAAGTTGTTGCGCCGCTCCATGCGCGCGTTCGTGAAGCGCTCGTAGTGGCCAAGATCGAGATCGGTCTCGGCGCCATCTTCGGTTACGAAGACCTCGCCGTGCTGGAACGGGCTCATCGTTCCGGGATCGACGTTGATGTAGGGGTCAAGCTTGAGATGGGTCACCCGGATACCCCGCGATTCGAGAATGGCTCCGAGCGATGCGGCGGCGATACCCTTGCCCAGCGACGACACGACGCCGCCGGTGACGAAGACGTATTTGACCATGGGGGTACGGGCAGCGGGAAAGCCAAATTGTAGCGGAAAAGTCTGGCACTCTCCAGTTGCCGCCACCCTCGCTCAGGGCAATCGCATGAATCTTATACAAGACCCAGGAGTTGGGCCCGGAAGCTGTCGGAAGTAGCGGCGATGAGGCGCTGGACTTGGAGGCCGCCCTTGCGTTTCACCGGGGCGGTGCGCAGGAGATTGAGGACGAGCTGGCGCAGGACCGCGAGGTTGTGGGCGGCGTGATCGGTACGCGTGCGCGCTTGGTCATCGCGGAAGACGACATCCATGCACCAGTGCAGACTGTTCTCGACACGCCAATGCTGGCGAACGACCCGATTCATTCGTTCGGCGTCCGGAGCGAGGCTGCTGAGATAAAAGCGACGTTCGACGGAGGTCTTGCCATCGATCGTCCGCTCGCTGGTGATCATCGCGAAGGACTTCAGGTCTGGCCAGCGTTCCGGCGCATGCAGGCAGTCGAGTTGGTCGAAGACGTGGCAGCGCCGCACCTCCAGACGTCCATGGTCTTTCTCGACGACCTCGTGAAACCGGTGCGGGGTCCGCTCCGGCGCGGTGTCAAAGGCGCTGACGAAATCCCGGATCGACCCGGCCAGGGTGGGCTGATTGTCCTTGACCGCCAGCACATAGTCGGCTCTGCGATCACGAATGGCCTGCGCGATGTTGGGCTGCGTACCCATCGCGTCAATCGTGACGATGCAGCCTTCCAGTGCCAGGGTGGTCAGCAGTTCCGGAATGGCCGTCTTCTCGTTCGATTTCGCCGCCGTCGCACGCTGCCCCAGGACCACGCCGGCCTGGGCGGCGAAAGCGCTGACCAGATGTAATGGCGTGGCGCCCGCCTTCCCCGAACGACGACTCGTCTTGCCATCGATCGCCACAACTTCCTCCCGCCTCAACGTCGGCACGACCTGACCCACCCAGCGCAGGAAAGCCCCACCGAACTCGCCGGGATCGATCGCCGCGAACACCCGCCCAAAGGTGTCATGGCAGGGAATCCCGGCCTCCAATTTCAGGTATCGGCGCAGCCAGTCCAGCTTCTCCTTCGCCCAGGCCTCGATCTCGACGAAGCCATCCGCGCCCGAGAGCACCGCGCACACCGCCACCACCAGCATCTCCACCAGGTCGTGCTCGACTTTCTTCGCCTGCCGTGGATCCCGCACATCAACCCACACGTCCATCAACCGAACCCTGCTTCCTGCCTCCATGGAACACTCCAAAAAGACAGAAAACTACACAAATCAACGAGCTGTGAACAGCCCCTTGGTAACTCATTGAGCGTAAACGATTATCTTCGAGGGTCTACGACAATGGCATTCATGCGATCGCCCTG
>NZ_JAMTDX010000053.1 GCF_023806625.1 Accumulibacter sp. | reverse complement strand
TTCGAGATCCTCGAAGGCATCGACCACCCCGGCATCCTGAAGGTCAAGGACTACAAGGAGACCGAACTCGGCCCGGCGCTGATCTTCGATCACGACCCCAGGGCCCGGCGACTCGATCACCTTCTCCGCGACCACGGCACGGATCTCTCGGTCACCCAGCGCCTGCAACTCGTTCGCGACATCGCCGAGACGCTCAAGTACGCGCACGCGAAGCGCCTCTATCACCGCGCTCTGGGGCCGCAGAGCATCCTCGTCGACGACTTCGCCAGCGGGGCATCCCGGCCGCGTTTGATGAACTGGCAGACAGGCTCGCGCAACGTTGGCGATTCGGCGTCGCCGTACACCATACACCGCACGACGGGCACCCGCCACGTCGAAGACTACGTCGAAGACCCGGGGATGATCTACCTCGCCCCGGAAACCACCCGCGCCGACCCCGCCCAAGGCCCGGGCCTGGACGTGTTCTCGCTCGGCTGCATCGCCTACCAGCTGTTCAGTGGCCAGCCGCCCGCCGAATCGGTGCTCGAGCTGGCCGAGAAGCTGCGCGTCGGCCAGGGCCTGCGCCTGTCCGACGTGATCGACGGCTGCGGCGCCCGGCAGCAGGATCTGATCCAGTTCGCCACCTGCCCCGACGTGCTCGCCCGCTACGACACGGTTCAGGACTTCCTCGACGACCTCGATCGCGTCGAGGACGAACTCACCACCCCCGACCCCGAAGTCACCATCGACCCCAGCGTCGCCAGCACCGGCGATCGCCTGGACGGCGGCTTCACCGTCGTCAAGCGCCTGGGCCGCGGCTCCTCGAGCGATGTGCTGCTGGTGCGCAGGGACGGCAGCGACGAAGAGCAGGTGCTCAAGGTCGCCTGCGACGTCGCGCATAACGACCGCCTCGCCGCCGAGGGCGAGGTGCTCGCACGGCTGCATCACCAGAACATCGTCGCCCACCGCGAGACGATCAGCGTCGCCGGCCGCACGGCCCTGCTGCTCAGGAGCGCCGGCAGCCGGACGATGGCCGAGAAGCTTAAGGACGAGGGGCGCCTGTCGCTGGACATGCTGCAGCGCTTCGGCGAGGAGCTGATCGAAGCGGTCAACCACCTCGAAGCCGAAGGCGTCGCCCACCGCGACATCAAGCCCGAGAACATCGGCATCGCCGAGAACCGCAGCGGCAAACTGCAACTGGTGCTCTTCGACTTCTCGCTGTGCCGCACGCCGGCCGACAACGTCAGCGCCGGCACGCACCCGTACCTCGACCCGTTCCTCTCGCTGCGCCGTCCGCCGCGCTGGGACCTCTACGCCGAGCGCTTCGCGCTGGCCGTCACGCTCTACGAGATGGCCGTCGGCCAGCCGCCGGTCTGGGGCGACGGCCAGACCTCGCCGGCGATGCTCGACGTCGAGGCGACCATCGAGAGCGACGTCTTCGACCCGGTCACCCGCGAAGGCTTCACCGCGTTCTTCTCGAAGGCGCTGAAGCGCGCCTGGCGCGAGCGCTTCGACAACGCCGAAGACATGCTGCGCGCCTGGCGGGCGATCTTCGCCGCTCGCCAGACGGTTCATCCCGGCGAGGCGGGCGCGGCGCAGGGCCTGGCGGCGATCGCCATGACCGCCACCCCGCTCACCACGATGGCCGAGCTCGGCTACGGCCTCGAAGCGCAGGACGTCCTCGAGCGCATGGGCATCCACAACGCCCGCGAACTGCTCGCCGTCGACCGCATCCGCTTCCGCTACCTGCGCGGCGTCGGTGACAGGATCCGCAAGGAGATTCGCCTCACCGCCAAGGAACTCGCCCGCCTGCGGCCCGACCTCACCCAGGGCCGCAGCACCGCGCACGACGCCGACGAGGAAGCCGGCGGCGCGGTCAGCGTCAATGAACTCGCGGCGCAACTGCTGCCGCGCCGCCCGGCCGGCGATGACCGGCCCGAGGAAGCCGCCCTCGCCCACTACCTCGGGCTCGACGACAGCGTCCCGGCCGGCCCCTGGCCGACGCTCGGCGAATCGGCGCAAGCCAATCGGGTCGACCGGGGCACACTGACCGCCGCGCTGATCAAGGCCCGCCAACGCTGGCTCAGGAACCCCGCATTCACCGAGTTGCGCCAGCAGCTGGACGCCCTGCTGCGCAGCCAGGGCCAGGTGATGAGCGCCTTCGAGGCCGCCATGGCCCTGCTCGCGCTGCGCGGCTGCGCGGCGCAGGACGACGCCGAGCGGCTGCGCCAGGCCGGCGCCGTGCTGCGCGCCGCGGTCGAAGCGGAGTCGCATCTCGAGCAGCCGCGCTTCGAGGCGTTCGACCACCGGCCGTGCGCGCTCGTCGCCTGTTCGCAGTTCGCCAGCGCATCGGCCTGGGCCGACTACGCCCGCCAGCTCGGCGCCGCCGCCGACGCCTGCGCCCTCGCCGACCCGCTGCTCCCGCCGCCGCGGGTGCTCGAAACGCTCGAAGGCGTTCCCCTGCCCGCAGCGCCGGCTGCCGACGGCGCAGCCGCTGCCGCGCCGTCGCCCACCCGGCTGCTGCGTCTGGCCGCCTCCGCGTCGCGCAAGGCCGCGCTGTCCAGCCGCCAGGAGATCTACCCCCGCGGCATGGCGCCGCTGCAGGCGCTGCGCCAGTCCCTGGGCGCCCTGGTCGGCGCGCCGCAACTGCTCCCGCGCGAGATCCAGGACCGCGTACGCGGCCGCTACCCGGAAGCCGCCCCCCTGCCGGGGCGCCCCGAGCTCGACCGGATGCTCGAAGAAGCCGGCGCACCGCTCGCCTGGGACGCCGCAGCCGCGGAAGGCGCCGGCGCGTACCGGCTCGTGACCCTGGGCAGCGCGCAGACGGCCGGCACGACCACGGCGTTCTCCCACCACACCACCTCGCTCAGCGTGCGCGCCGTCGGCGAAGACTCCGGTGGCGAACTCGCCGACGCCGCCACGAGCGAGCAACGGCTCCAGCGCAGCCTCCACGATGGAGGCCTGCTCGCGCTGACCGTTTCTCCACGCCTCGCCCGTCGAGCCGAAACGGAGCTGCTGCGCCGCTTCGGCCGGCCCGACACTCGGCCCGCGCCACTGCAGCGCGTGAACTTCGACGCACTGCTGCTCGGCGCCCTGCGTGAGCAGGCCAGGGCCGCCCGGGTCGACTGGAACGTCGTCCTCGAGGCCGACGCCGCCGACCGCGGCAGCCGGCACTGGAGCAACCTGCAGCGACTGGTGCAGCGAACGCTGCCCACGCTGCGCGCCGCGCTGCTGCAGGGCCCCGCGCCGATCCTGCTGGTCAGCGCCGGCCTGCTCGCCCGCTACGACCTGATGACCCTGATCACCGAGATCGAAGAACACGCCGGGCGCCCGGGCCACACCCCGGCTTTGTGGCTGCTGCTGCCGACCACCCACCAGGGCCTGCCGGTCATCGACGGCGTCCCGGTCCCGATCGTCAACAACCTCCAGAACAGCCGAACGCTGGCGCTGGCGCAGGCCTGGGTGGAGAACAAACACCGTGCTTGACCTCACCACCGACCATTTTCCGTCGTCGTTGCCGAAATCGTTGTCGAAATCGTTGTCGTTGCCGAAATCGTTGTCGTTGTCGTTGTCGTTGTCGAAATCGTTGTCGTTGTCGTTGTC
>NZ_JAMTDX010000052.1 GCF_023806625.1 Accumulibacter sp. | reverse complement strand
TGCCCAGGGCTTTCATGGTCGGGGGCGAGTGGGCCCACTCATGATTGGTTAGGCTAGCGCAGAAAGCGCGCGCGGCAGGTATTCATCTGATTTTGGCGACCCAACGTCCCGATGCTAAGACCTTTTCTGGCCTCATCCGGAGCAACATCCCGGCGCGTATTGCGCTGACCGTCCAGCGCGGGACCGAGTCTACGATCATCCTCGATGAACTTGGTGCCGAAAACTTGCTCGGCAGGGGCGACATGCTAGTCAAAGCCAAACCCGGCGGGGATGCTGACCGCGTTCACGGTGTCGTGGCTCTTCGTGCCGACCAAGAAGCGGTCTTGCGGGAGCGCGCGGCCAGATAGATTCATACCCATCAAGATTGGCGCTTACCGTCCCGAAACGCCGCCACTATCTCCGATGGCAGTGGGTGCCGAGGATGGCAGCACAGGCAAGCAATGCTCCCATAGCTCCGCGTTGGTGAGTTGCTCACGGCATTGTAGACCGGACATTCGTACAATGGCTCTGGGGTTTCGAAGCGCGAGGCAGGCGATGGGAAGAGCGAACAGAGGGGGAACGACCCTCCGCTCACCGTGCATCTTTATCGCGGACCTCCATGCCTGACGCGACCCTCGCCGAACTCGACCGCCTCGCTGGCCTCGTTGAGCGCGTCACCTTCCACAACGAGCAGAGCGGCTTCTGTGTGCTTCGCCTGAAGGTGAAGGGTGAGCGAGAACTGGTCACCCTGATCGGCCACACCCCCATCGTCTCTCCCGGTGAATACGCTTCCGCGTCCGGGCACTGGGTCACTGATCGCGAACATGGCCGCCAGTTCCGCGCCGTGTTCGTCAAGATTTCCCCGCCGACCACCTTGACGGGGATCGAACGCTACCTCGGGTCGGGCATGGTCAAGGGGATCGGCCCGATCTACGCCGGCAAACTGGTGAAGTCCTTCGGCGCAGCCGTTTTCGAGGTGATCGAGCAATCACCCAAACGTCTTCGTGAAATTCAGGGCATCGGGGAAGTCCGTGCCAGAAAGATCACGTCCGGCTGGGCCGACCAGAAGGTCATTCGTAGCATCATGGTCTTCCTGCACGCGCATGGCGTCTCGACTTCCCGTGCGGTGCGCATCTTCAAGACCTACGGGCAGGGTGCCATTGAGATCGTTCGCGAGAATCCCTACCGCTTGGCCCAGGACATTCGCGGCATCGGCTTCCTTTCTGCCGACACGATCGCGCAGAAGATTGGCATTGCCAAGGATTCTCCCCTTCGCGCCCAGGCCGGCATCTCGTATGCGCTCACCGAAGCCTCAGCCCAGGGGCATTGCGGTCTGCCGTATGCCGAGCTGGTCCCCTTGGCGGTGAGACTGCTCGACATTCCGGAATCCATCATCGAAGCCGCCATCGCTCAGGAAATCACCGACGAGGTACTGTATCCCGACACCGTCGAAGGTCAGCCCTGCGTGTTCCTGGCACCCCTGTACTACGCCGAGCAGTCGATTGCCGCCCAAATCCGGCGCCTCAAGACCGGGGCATCGACATTGCCTGGTTTCGATGCCGACAAGGCGATTCCGTGGCTCGAACAGAAACTCTCCATTCAGTTGGCCGATAGCCAGAGGGAAGCCATTCGTCTCGCGCTGTCTTCGAAAATCCTGGTGATCACTGGCGGCCCTGGAGTGGGCAAGACCACCCTGGTCAATTCGATTCTGACCATCATGACCGTTAAGGGCGTCAAGCCGCTGTTGTGCGCGCCCACCGGACGGGCGGCCAAACGCCTCTCCGAATCGACAGGTCTCGAAGCCAAGACCATCCATCGCTTGCTGGAAGTCAATCCGCTCAGTGGCCAGTTCAAGCGCAATGCGGAAAATCCGCTCGAATGTGATCTCCTGGTTGCCGACGAGTGCTCCATGATCGACGTGCCACTGGCGAACCAACTCCTCAAGGCGGTCGCCACCTCCACGGCGATGATCCTGGTGGGCGATGTGGATCAACTCCCCTCGGTCGGTCCCGGTCAATTCCTAACCGATCTCATCGACTCGGGCACCGTGCCCGTCATCCGTCTGACCGAAGTGTTCCGTCAGGCAGCAACCTCCCGCATCGTGCGCAGCGCCCATCAGATCAACCAGGGTGTTTTCCCCAGCCTGCCGAATAGAGGAGAAGCCTCAGATTTCTACCTCGTCGCCGTCGAGCAACCAGACGTGATCGCGCGAACCGTGGTGGATCTGGTGCAGACGCGCCTACCCCGCAAGTTCAACGTCGACCCAGTTCAGGATATCCAGGTGCTTTGCCCGATGAACCGGGGGATCACCGGCGCCCGAGGCATCAATCAGGCACTGCAGCAGGCTCTGAATCCGCCTGGCGAGCAAAGTGTCGATAGGTTCGGCAACCGCTTCAGCGTTGGCGACAAGGTGATGCAGATCGAGAACAACTACGACCGGGATGTCTTCAATGGCGACATCGGCTTCGTGACCGGCATTGATCGGGACGAGGAGGAACTGGCCGTGACCTTCGACGGCCGGGTGGTCACCTATCCGTTCGGCGAGCTCGACGAACTGGTTCTCTGCTACGCGACGACGATCCACAAGTCCCAGGGCTCGGAGTACCCCGTGGTGGTGATTCCGATCTCGACCCAGCACTACGTGATGCTCAAGCGCAACCTGATCTATACGGGCATCACGCGCGGCAAGAGGCTGGTTGTGCTGGTCGGCCAGAAGAAGGCGTTGGCCACGGCGGTCAAGGGGAAGCAGGTCGAAAGGCGCTGGTCGAAGCTGAAGGAGCGTCTCTCCGCGACGGGCAAGTATTGATCGCTCCCGGCATTTCGGAAAGGTTCTGCTAATCCCGCGCCGGTCATCTCGTCCTAGCGTGCAGGACCGGACATTCGTACAATGGCGCCGAAAGCAAGGGGGAGGATGCCGGAAAAACGATGATGACCATTGCAAAAACCCCCCCGAGATCCCTGATGTCACGCCCGGCTTTCGTCGTGCTCGCCGGGCTGATGATCAGCCTGCTGCCGATTGCCGCCGGCGCGGACCGCGACGGGCCGGAGCAGGAAGCGATCGAGAAGGAAGCAATGCGAAACTGCGAGGCCAATCAGAGTAACCTGAACCTGTGCAGCTATAAGCGCTACAAGCAACTCGATGAACGGCTCAATACGCTCTACCAGATCCAGCTCAAACGGCTGCGCGGCAGCGAACAGGAGAAGCGCTTCATCGAGGCGGAACGGGCGTGGCTCAAGTACATCAACGCGGATTGCCTGTATCAGAACGGCCCGCGCGAGGAATCGGGAACGATCTGGCCGTTGCTGCAGAACAACTGCCTGTCACACCATCTGCAGCAACGGATCGACCTGTTGCAATCCTTCGTCAATTGCACGCAGGATGGATGTCTCGGCCAGTAAGGTCAGCGCAGGCGGCAACCCGTACCCGCACCGATTTCGGCTATAGCCAGCGCCTTGGGGTGACGAAGGAACCATCCGTGGAGCACAGTCGGTCACCCACCACCAACCCCAAACACCTTCCGCTGCACCGCCCACTCCACCGGAAACGGCGCCATCAGATCCTTCAAGCTCAGGTTTGCCGGCTGCTTCCCCGCGAGGATCGCTTCCACGATGTCCGGCGACAGCAGCGCCAAGCGCACGATACGACTGACAAACGACGCCCCGATCTTCTCCGCCCTGGCGATCTCGTCCAGACACCCGTACGTTCCGTTCTCCAGCAATCGTTGCCACCGAAACGCCCGGGCGATCGCCTTGATCATGGCGTTGTCGATGGTGGCGCTCGGCATCGGGTTACCCTGCGTCCCATCCGGCAATACGATCACCTTGCGCCCGCCGCGCCGCTTGAAGGTCATTGGCAGATCAACCGAAATGACATCAGCACTCATCACGCCGCCTGCCGCTCGGGCATCACCGACTGGATGAGTTCCCTCATGCCCGCCGTCTTCATGTCAATTCTCAGACCCGTCGGGCTGACCGTCACACGTTCCACGAGCAACTGAATGATTCGCGCCTGCTCGGCGGGGAAGAGCTCCTCCCACACCGGCTCGATCGACTGCAGCGTCGTGATGACCTGCTGGGCGTCTGCTGCTGGATCCAGCGCCACCACTTCGCGGATGGCCTGCGACATCACCTCCGGCGCCTGCAGCACGTTTCGGACCTGCGCGATCACGGCCGCCTCGATCTCGCCCGCAGGGACGCGCGCCACCGAGCACGCCTCTTTGCCGATCTTCATCGACGCCGTATTGACGTAGTAGCGATAGACCTTGTCGCCCTTGAAGGTGGCTCCCGGCGTCATCGCCCACCCATCGTCGGAGAAGATCAGTCCTTTCAATAGTGCTGGCGCACGCGATGACCGATTCTGCCGAGCACGCTGTTCTGGTTCGCCTCGGCCCAACATCGCCTGCACCTGCTCCCACACTGCCCGATCCAGAATTGCCTCGTGCTCGCCCGCGAAGTGCTGGCCCTTGTACGCGGCAACCCCGATGAAGACGGGATTCCGGAAGAGCTTGTACAGATAGCCCTTGTCGATCAGTTTCCCGGCACGGGTCTTGTCCTTGAGGGTCGTCCACGACTTGGTCGTCACCCCCTGGGCGCGCAGTTCCCGAGACAGGGTGGTCATCGATCCGAGTGCAATGTACCGCTCGAACAGCCGCCTGACCAGCGCCGCCTCGGTGGGGTTCGGCACCAGTTTTCGATCGACGACATCGTAGCCCAGCGGGGGCATGCCGCCCATCCAGATGCCCTTCGCGCGGCTGGCGGCGATCTTGTCTCGGACGCGTTCCCCGCCGAGTTCCCGTTCGAACTGCGCAAACGACAGCAGGATGTTCAAGGTCAGCCGCCCCATCGACGTGGTCGTGTTGAACGACTGCGTCACCGAGACGAAGGTCACTTTCTGCGCATCGAACAGCTCGACCAGTTTCGCGAAATCCACCAGCGATCGCGAGAGACGGTCGATCTTGTAGACCACGATGACATCGACCAACCCTTCTCGGACATCGTCGAGCAGGCGCTGCACACCGGGTCGGTTGAGCGTGCCCCCCGAGAATCCGCCGTCGTTGTAGGCTTCGGGCAACGCCACCCAGCCTTCGGACTTCTGCGAGGCGATGTACGCTTCGCAGGCATCGCGCTGAGCATCGAGCGAATTGTAGTTCTGCTCCAGCCCTTCCTCGGTGGACTTGCGCGTGTAGATCGCGCAGCGCAGTTTGCGGGTGATCAGGGTCATGCGGCCCTCCTCGAGCGCAGGCCGAAGAACGCCCAGCCGTTCCAGACCGTCCCGGTGATCGCCTTCGCGATCGCCGACAGCGACTGGTAGCGCTGGCCCTGGAACTCGAAATGCCCGGCCTGGACGGTGACCTCGTAAGCCGTGCCCTGCCACTCCCGAATCAACCGCGTGCCAACCACGGGCCGGTCATCAGCCCGGCGACTACGAACCCGCGCCCTGCCGCCATCGAGTTGCTCGCCGAGTTGTTCGAGGCGCTTCACGGTGCTGGTCTTCAGGCCGCCAAAGGCCAGCTCTTGCAGCCGGTAAGCCAAGCGGTTCTCCAGAAAGCGCCGGTTGTAGGCCGGCGGTTCCGTGTTGAACAAGTCGCGCCACAGTTGCTTCAATTCACAAATCGGTGTGGTCTTCAGGGCCACCACCCGGGCCAGTACATCCGTCATGCCGTGTCTCCCCTGGGGTTCGGAACAGGGTCATGAACGCGCTGTTCGCTCCAGGATTCAAGGGCTTTCTGGCGCTCTTGCAGGCGCAGAACGCCGTGTGCCAGGATCATGGCGATGGCGTGCAGGGGCGGGATAGGGCCGGGTCTCAGCATATTGTCGCGGAGCATGCGGGCGCTCGTTTCATGTAGTCGAGGAGCATCTGCTGGACGTCCGCCTTGCTCTGCCGGCGCAAGGCAACGAGTTCATCGACGGTGTCGCGGGCGACGATGCGGTGCACATAGACCTCACGATTCAGCCCAGCCTGGGCCTGGCGCGTCGGGCCGATGCGCTCCAGAATCTGCTGATCTTCCTCCAGATTCCAACCTGACGAGAAGTAGGCCAGGATGTGGCCGCCATCCTGGAGATTCAGCCCGTGGCCAGCGCTCGCCGGGTGCGCGACCAGCAGCGGAATCTTGCCGACGTTCCAGTCACGCAACGTCTGCGGGTCACGGTCCAAGTGGCGCGCGGCCTTGCCGAACTTCTTCAAGATGCGAGCCAGATCGGAGCGAAACTGGTACGCCACCAGCACCGGCGCGCCCGCGGCCTCCTCCACGATGTCCTCCAAGGCGATCAGCTTGGCGTCGTGCACTTCCTTCCAGGCGCCGAGATCATCGACATAGGCCGCGCCGTTCGCCAGTTGCAGGCACTTGTTGGTCTTCGCCGCGGCATTGAAGGCCTCGACGTCGTGTCCATCGATCTGGGCGAACATCGCCTGTTCCATGTCGCGGTAGATCCGGCGCGCTGGTTCGGGCAAGTCCACCTTGACCTCATTCTCGATCAGCGGCGGCAGGTCGAAGTAATCGGCGGCCGTGATGGTCAGACACAGGTCCGCCAGGCGCGCCTGGATTTCCCCCTGGGCGTGCGGCAGCGGCTCCAGTCCATAGCCGTCGTACTTCAAACGAAACCAGCGATCGGTGAACGCCGAGTGCGTCCGGCCAAGGCGGCGGCCGGCATCCAGGAACCAGGCTTGTCCCCACAGATCGGCCAGCCCGTTCGGGGCCGGCGTACCCGTGAGTTCGATCAAGCGCTCAACCCTGGCGTGCGCGACGCTGCCGAGGGCTCGGGCTCGTTGCGTGCCTTGCCTCAGCCGAAACCCCTTGAGCTTCGTGCTCTCGTCGGCGACGACCGTCGGGAAGCGCCAGTCCTCGCCGAGATGCTCGACCAACCAAGGCAGATTCTCGTAGTTGAGGGTGTAGATCTCGGCGCTCTGGCGCAGCGCTTCAATGCGCTCTTGGGCGCTGCCGACGATCGGCGAGACGCGCAGGTGCCTCAGGTGATCCCACTTGTCGACCTCGTCCGGCCAAACCGACGCGGCGACGCGCAGCGGCGCGATGACCAGCGCAGGATACACGTCCTCGATCAGGTCGAGTTCTTCGAGCGCCGTCAGCGTGGCTGCCGTCTTGCCGGTGCCCATGCCTGCCCAGAGCGCGCAGCGCGGGTTCCCGACGATCTGGCGGATGATGGCGCCTTGGTAATCGCGCGGGGAGAAGATCATGTCAACAGCGCCTCGATCGCCGCGATCGAATCGATGACGAGGACGGCTTGCCCCATGCCGCGCATCCGTTCATGCTCTCGAGCTTGGTGGGGCTGTGCTTTCGTACCGGGTGCTTTGACTTCGACCCAGTACAAGCGGCTGCCCGGCAGAAAGACGATTCGATCCGGTGCGCCGCGGCGGCCGATCCAGCGCACCTTGCGCACTTCGCCGCCGAACGCCTTGGCCCGGCGCACCAGGTAGTCCTCGATGTCGCGTTCAAGCATGTGGCGATCCGATCGAGGGCGTCGCCCCGAAGTCAAAGGTCGCTTGTGCTGACGACAGGGCCTGTGTATCGACGCCGAGATCGCCGAGCATCTCGCGGGCTTCGCGGACGTACCAGTCGAGATCAATGTCAGCGGGAAGATCGTCCGGCAGCACCAAGCACGGGCGCGCGCCCTGAGAGCGCGCCACCGTGTTGCCGTTGCTGATGTCCTGGATGGTCGCTGTTTCTCCACGGGCGTAGTACCAGCGCACGACGCGCCCGAGGGGCAGCCCCTTCCAGACCGCGCCACCCTTGACCTGGCGCAGGGTGATGAACTTGCGGAGGTCCTGACACGCGCAGATCGTCTGCTCGATCGGCGTGCTCATCTCCAGATAAGCGATCACCGCCTCGGTACAGATCTCGTTGGCCGGCGACTTCGACAGCGACGTGCTGGCGTACGCCCCCTTGGTCTTGACGCCGCCGCCGGCCTTGAGCGCGATGTAGTTGTTCACGTCCCGCGAGTAGATCGCCGCATACTCGGTCGCCTCGGTCGTGAATCCGGTGACCTGCTCCCACCATTCGACGATCGCGTCCATCTCGGCGATCTTTGCGACCGGGCACTGGATGACCACGCCGTCGGTGTTCGCGCTGACCACCGGGATCCCGTGCAGTTCCAGACGCTCGATCAGCATGAGCAGCGCCAACTGGCCGGTCAGCGTGACCTGCAGGAACAGCGCCGGCGCGTACAGCACCGACCACTGGCTGCCCAACTTGCCGAACGCGCCATTGACGCAGATCTTCAGCGCCTCGGCGGTGACCTTGTCGCCGGCGCGCTTGGCCGTCAGGCGGCGCTCGACGACGCCGCGATACACCGTCAGGAAGTGCGCGCCCATGTTCGCCGGGGCCAGACCACCGCGCAGGATGATGCTCGGGTAGTAACTGGCCACGTCGCGATCGACCAGTCGGTGGTGCTCGTCGGCGACATGCACGGCACGCGTCTCGCTCGAATGCAGGCCGCCGATGCCGAGACGATAGACGCTGCCGCCCAGGGTCACGGTGGCATCCATCATGCTCTCCGGCATCGTCGGGCCGCCCCACGGGTCGATGCGGTAGTCCGCCTCGCGCACCCGATCGAAGATCTCCTGCAGAGGCTGCGTCGTGAAGTCGATCCACGCCGGTGGGTCATAGATCAACGGCGTGTTCGGCGCCAACTCGGCCCGCCGAATCCGGGTTCTGGCCAGAAGCTCCACTTCCTGCTTGATGACCGCCTCGGCGATCTGCGCATCGCTCTTGCTGCGCAGATCAATGCCGTACTCCCGAGTCATGCGGGCGCGCAGTTCGATCTGTGGCAACAGTTGCCGATAGAGCTGCTCGGTCAGCGCCAGGTCGTTGGCGCAGTACGCGCGCAGTTGCTCGCGCTGTTCGGGTGCGATGCTGGCACCCGGCTCGATCGGCAGATCCTGCAGCGTTGGCGCGTGCATCCGGCCGCCATACTGCTTGAGGCCGACCTGACCCGGCGCGACCTCGATAAGGTCGATGTGATCGATCTCGAACTGGATCAACCCATATTGGCGGTAGATTTCCCAGTGCTTCTTCTTGCCGACAATGATCGCGTCGGCCACTTCCTTGATCTTTGAACAATCGGCGCCGGTCAGCGCCATGGCCAACACCGGCAGATCGAAGTGGTTGCCGTTGAAGCTGACCAGGGGGTAAGCCGCCAGGATCCGCTGCACCTTGGCCGCGTCAATCTCCTGGCCGGGCAGGCGCTCGAAGTGGACGACGTTCCCCGTGGCCACGTTGCGAAACGCCACCAGGAAATAGTCGCTGAACACCTCGGTGTCGAAGACCAAGACGGGTCTCACCCGAAGACCTCCTGCAGGATATCGGTGTGATAGGTGTTCACCACGCCGAAACGCGGGTCGGACGCCTGGCCCATCGGATAATTTCGCTCGCGGGATAAGCGGGTGGCCCAGCGTCCGAGCACCGAGGCGCCAGCGTTGTCGACGAACGCGCCACACTTCTTCGCGTAGCCGATGATCGTGTAGAACATCGAGTCCTGGGTGCTGACCCGTGACTCGACGGCCTCGACGCGCGAGGCCAGCCGCTGCTGCTCCTGCTCGAGGCGGTCGAGTTCCATTGCCTGCGCAATCACCAGTTGCATCGCGGCGTTCCTGACTACCGGCATCGCCGGCGCGGCGTAGGCGCCGGTCCTGCGGATCGACGGCAAGACCTCGGACGTGACCCACTTCTTGAACCTCCTGGCCTCGGGCTTGCGGCTGGTCAGGATCAAGCTGTAGAGACCGGACTCGTTGATGGTGATCATTTCCTGCTGGCCGCCAGGGGTGTCGGTAATGGCGACACCCTTTTCGTCATCATCCAGGCGGGCGATCGCATCTCTGGAATTACGCAGCCCCAAGGCTTCGCTGACGTCGGCACCGACAAACCAGGGTTCCCCTTGGTCGTCAGAAATTACGCGGACCTGCTGGTCGCCGAAATAAAAGGGAGTGATGGGATTCATGGCTGCGACTCCTTGGTGACGGGTTTGACTTCGATGGTTTCCACCCAAGCGGCGCAACCGTAGGGATGGCAAGCCGCAAACTCGCCGGCGCAGGCGGCCGCATCGTTCACATCCTCGAACGTGTTCAACGACTCCGGCCTGCCGCCGGGCACCATTTGCCCGATCGCGACGTAGTACAGAGTCGTCGCTGCGGGTTTCTCGTCCGATGCGGTGACCCTGGTCATCACACCAGATCCGCGTATTCTTCGTCGGCGACCGGCGCGAACTCATCCGGGCTGACCGGCTTGCCCCCACCAAACGCATCGCCATCGCGCATGAACTGCACCCAGCGCAGCGTCGCGTTGATGCGTTTGCCGAAGGCGTTGTCCTGCGCCCAGATTTCGATGCTGGCGACGACGTAGCAGCCGCCGTACGGCCGGCCGCTGGACTCGTCCAGGGGCGAGGTGTCCCTGTCGATCACTTGCGGGCGGGTCTTGCTGCTGGTGCTGATGAACCAGTTCCCGGCGTAGCCATCGTAGGTCTTGGTGTCGCCATTGCGCAGGCAGACCCGACCGGCGGCGGTGAGCGCCTTCAGTTCGGCTTCCGTCTTGGCGCCCCACTTGTCTTTGGCCACCGCCTGGATGGCCGCGTCGAGCTCGGCCTTGGCCGGGTGGTTCGGGGCAAAGATGAAACTCGCACCGTAGGACTTCTTGCCATCGGGCTGCGCTTGCGGCTGATGCAGGTGTTCGAAGGACAGGCGAACGTTCTTGAGGGTATGAATCGACATCGTGATTTCCTTTCGGGCTAGGCCGTAACGGGTTGAAACTCGGAACTGCGGACGGCAGGCGAGACTGCCTGGCGGGGATCGGCGACCGGGACGACGCTCGGCGAGCCGGACTTCTGGGTGATGTGCTGCTGCAACCGGGCCCAGCGCTTCGGCTGGTCCTTGAACAGCTTCTCGGCCGTGGTCGGCGAGATCAGCTTCAGGTCATACATGTCGGCGACCTTCAAGCGCATGCTCTTGAGCAGGCTTTCGACTTGAGTGAGGTCATCCCAGGCGCGGGCGCCCTTCTTGCCCTCGACCAGCTTGAAGCCGGGGACCGGGATGCCAGCGATGAGGCGGCGCTCGGCTTCGGCGCGCAGGGCCCGGCACCAGTCTTCGATCATCGCGATGCGCGGCAGCAGATGCGCGATCTCGGGGTTGGAGGCCGCCTCGGGAATCGTCTCGACGTCGTCCAGCACCTGTGCGCTGAGCGCCGGGCAGATCGCCTTGGCACGGCACCACCGGCAGGCCTTCTCGCCAGGATTGAGGAAGTGGGCGGGACCTTCGCTCAGGGCCTGGCGCACACGCTCGGCGGCCAGACGGAGTGTGTTGGCGTACGCTTCCAACTCGCCGACGGTGAGCAGCCATTCACTGACGCCACCGGCCCGGGGCTGGACAATGACCAGGCGCACGGTTTGCCAATCCGCGACGACGCCGTACAGCGCCATGGCCGCCAGCGCGTAGAGGACCAGTTGCAGGTTTTGCTCCGCCTGAACCCGCACGCCGCGGCCGTACTTGAGGTCAGCGACCGTGATTTCCTGATGGGCGAATGACAGCACCACCGCATCGGCCGTCCCCACGGCATCCGGCTCACCGGTGATCGGATCGATCGGCAGCGCAACCTCGATGTGCAGGTCGTCGCTCGGGTGTTGCCGGTAGTCGCGCACCCACTGGCAGTAGGTGTCGACGTGCTCGGCCATCTCGGCCGTGACCTCGTGGCCGTGGAAGACCTGGCCGACGAAGGCGGCAGCGCGCTGATTCTCCAACAGGCACCGCGCGGCGACTTCGTGGGCGCAGGAACCTTCTGCGGCAAACGGTGAAGGGGCGTCGGGCAGATTCCGGGTGAGCGGCACCGAACCGGGGCACGATGCCCAGCGCTCGGCACTCGACGGCGACATCAGCGCATGTTTCCGGTCCGACATCGCTTACTCCGCCAGCGCCGACGTGGCTGCCGCAAGCGCGTCGGCCAACTGCTCGGGGACGAGTTCGACACCCTTCTTGACGCCGAAGGTGGCCAGCAAGGCGACGACGGCCGGAGCGCCTTTGGCCGTCAGCAGCCTGGCAAAGGTCGGGGCGACATCGGCTTTGTAATCAAGCGTGGGGCTGGGCGGTGGTTCGGTGGTCGTGGTCTCGGTGAGCGCGGTGGCTGGGACATGAGTCGCGGTGCTGACGGTCTGCGCTTCAGCCTCCGGCGCGGCCGCCTTGCTGATCGCGGCCGTGGCCGTCCTGGCGGCGCCGCCGACCTTGGTGTGCAGGCCGGCGAGGGTTTCGACCAGGCGGGTCAGCAGCTCGTTGGTGTTTCTTTGTTCCTGCAGGACATCGGCAAGCAGATCGGGGATGGCATCGAAGGACATGGTCGGCTCCTGGTGGTAGGGTGGCTGGTTGATAGTTAAAACCTGCGTGCCGCGCAGTTTCCAGATTGCAGAATATGCGAATACCGAATCTGCGTCAACTGCAGAATCAAGATTCGCCAGATCGAGCCTTGGACAGCGATGGGCGGTGGCGGTCGTCCAGACAAGAAAAAAGCCCGCCGGGATGGGCGGGCTGGGTAGAGTAGAGCCAGGGTTTACTTCAAGATGATGGCTTGGCGCAGGTTGCTGACTAGGGTGTTCTAGGGTGTTAGATGAAGCCGCTGCGCGGAGAATATGAAGATCGGCCGCTTAATGCCGAATTGGATCCTCGGTGCGGCGCTGATTCTTGGTAGTGACCACTATTGCAGCCCGGGGTTTACTGCCAACGCTTCGAGCGCCAGCCTTGGGCTGCGCGTGCAATGCCCCCTGGGGCTTGCCGTCTGCACGAAATTGTTACCGAGGGGGGTTGACAAAGTCGATTTGTCCGCGAATGCCGCCTCGCGCTGCCAAGAATCGGCTTAACTTGTTGTTTCTGAATCACATATCCCAAATATATATTCTCTAGGGACGCGCCAGTGTGCGCCGGCCCGGGCTCATCCAACAAACGGATAGATCGTGGCTTCGCACGATCTATCCTTATTCGTTAGTTCCCTGCCGCGCTGATAGGCTTGTTCAATCAGGTCGGCACACGCCAAGGTAACGGTTTCGGTGTCGGTTTCGTCGGCGCAGCGAGCGCCGGCATTTGGTCGAGGAAGGCCAGGCTGTTCTTGTCTTTCTTCTTGAAGTACGCGACCCCGTTGATCGGGAGCCATACTTCGCGGAACCACGCGCGATAGATCGGCAACAGCGCCTCGGGATAGATCTTGGCGTCCACCAGTGGGCGACCGTCCAGATAGTCGTGCCAATAGACGGGTAAAGCATCCGTGTCGGTGCCGTAGGTGTCGCGCAGGTACGCACAGAAGATCCTGCCGACTGAAATGTCTGGCACCCACCCTTTCGGCACGTCGAACCCGAGCATGTGCAGCGGGCCGATCAGGCCCAGGGCCGTTTCTTGGAGGATCGAGAAGTGGCCGGGCGGAACCTTGCTATCGTTCGCAAGATACCGGTGCAGATGGGGTGGCAAAGCGCTGCCCTGGCCAGCCTTAGTCGTCTTGCCGCCCATCCACTCGACGACCCATTCGCTCACCTGGACGGCAAACTCGGGCGACAGCCACTGCCCGAGGTGAATGGCCACTTGCGGATGCACCCAAGAGCCTCCTCCGGTCGTCGGAGCGCCGGGGCGAGATTCTATAAGTGACTGTTTTGCTTTATCTATCGGAATCCCGATCTTTGCCGATAGCGCCACGAGGAACTCGCGGGTGTTGTCGTTGCTTCTGTAATGAGCAAACAGTTTTCCGGCCGCTGTGCAAAGAGCAGTCGCATTGACGTAGCCATCGCTGGCACGCTGGTCGACGACGGAATTGCTGACCAGATGTTGGATCAGGGTGAGACTGTATTGATGTTGCATTGTGAATCTCCGATAAAACCGACGCACCGGACAGACAAACAAATCTTATTGACTTCAAGATCCGATCCTTGTACAGTGCATTTGTTGCTTACAAAACGCTCGTTCGCCTCTAGGGGGGTATCGAGCAAGACATAGCGCCGTAAAGCCGGGGGCCAGCCCGGCTTTTTCGTGCTACCGTCCATGATACTAGGTTTTGCCTCCGCGCAAAATGGGTATTCTTCGGCTGGCTTCCTCGTCATCCGCCACGCCACACGACTTTCCCAACCGTGCTCACCGTTTCACCTTGGTGCCCAGGGATGATCTCGTCCGGGTAGAGCATCTTGTCCGCGTTATCCGAGCGGATGATGATGTCGCCATTCTCACGATAGAGTATACGTTTGACGCGCACGCCGAGGGGAGCGGCCTGCCACAGCACCCACACCTCGCCTGACTTGGGCGGCGTTGCCGACACGTCGACCAACAGCAGGTCACCATTTTGGATATAGGGTGCCATGCTGTCGCCGCTCGCCTCATACACTTCCAGGTGGGCCTGGTCCAACCCCTTGCTTCTGAGCCACTCCCGGCGAAACGCAAGAGTATTTTGCACCTCGACATGCTCTGGCTCCTGGCCATTTCCGGCGGCCACCTGAAGCGACAAGCGCGGGATCATCACATACTTGTCGGCCGCAACCTCTGCCGACGGCAGGATCCCTTCGGCCTCCAGGTGGATGTCAGAGGGCCTCACGCCGAGCGCCTGGGCCAGTCTATCCAACAGTTCTCCCGATACGCCCTGCAAGCCGCGCTCGATGCGCGAAAGATTGCCGGTATCCGTGCCAGCGCGCGCTGACAGTTCCTGCAGGGTCAGCGCTTTGCGCTTGCGAATCAATCGAATGGCGGCGCCGATACTCATGGTCGAAAGACAAGATAGTTAAGCGGAGACACCATTTATAGCAGAAATTTGCGCATAACGCAAATGCCTCGTGGATGATCTGCTTGACAGGCAGTCTGCGTACAGCGCAGAATATATGCGATGTTGCCCTGGAGATGCCGCTATGCACCCACCCATCAAGGCGGCACGCCTTAAGTGCGGCCAAACGCTGACTCAAGTTGCCAAGGCCATTGGCACCGACGCCGGAAACCTTTCCCGTATCGAGAATGGTAAGCAAAGGGCTTCGCCCGACATGGCTGAGAAGCTGGCCAGGCATTTCGGTTACGCCATCACCGAGATTCAGATTCTCTATCCGGAGCGGTTCGTCACCAGTGGAGCGTGATGCCCATGCCTACCAACGTGATCGAGATCTACCGTGCCCCCGGCGCGCTGCCGGCGACGCTCAAGGGGCTGAAGGGCTGGCTGCTGTGGAAGCTCGAACAGCACCACGGCGAAAGCAAGCCGCGCAAGGTCCCTTACTATATTGACGGCCGACGCCGCCGTGGCACACAGGGCGGCAAACCGGACCTCGATGCGCTGGCCACCCTGGACCGGGCCGCGCTGGCGTGCTCAAAGGGCGGCTATTCCGGCATCGGCTTGGCGGTGCTGCCGCAGTGGGGGATCACCGCGGTCGATTTCGATGGGGTGATCGTCGACGGCGTGATCGACTCGGCCGTGGCGGCGCTGATCGCCGGCACGTATTCGGAGGTTTCTCCGTCAGGCCACGGCGTGCGCGCCTTCTTTCTCGGCCGCGTGCCGGCCAACCGCAAGGACAATCGCCGCTCGCCCCAGGTGGAGTTCTTCACCAGCAAGGGCTTCGTCACGGTCACCGGTCGGCTCACCGAAGTCTGCAGTCTGCTCGGTCTGGACGAGTCCCTCGCGCCGCTGACACCCGAAATCCTGGCGCTCTACACCGAGCGCTTTGGCGTCGGGAAAGCATCGGCGACGGCGATCGAGGACCTCGATCCGCACCAGGTGCGCGAGATGCTGAACCACGTCGATCCCGATGGCCCGCACGACGCCTGGCTTCGGATCGGCCTCGGCCTGCACCACCAGTTCGGCGCCGACGGTTTCGAGCTGTGGAACGAGTGGTCGGTGCGCGGCACGAAGTACCCCGGTGAACGCACGCTGCGCAGCCGCTGGGGTTCGATTCGCAACGACGAGGCCAACCCGGTGACGATCGCCACGGTCCGCCAGGCGGCGCGCGAGGGGGGCTGGGTCGAGGACCTGAGCGCCGAGTTTGAACCTCTGGTCGATGCTGAGCCCACCGATGCCGAAGTCACGACACTTACGCCCCGCACGGCGCCGGCCGACGCTCCCTGGCCGGGGCTCGCGAGGGACCGCTACGGGCGCATCGAACCGACGGTCGGCAACCTCTTCAAGGCGCTGGGCCACGAGGGCATGGCCCGAATGCGTCTGGGCTATGACCAGTTCCGCGACGAGATCATGTTCTCGACCGACGCCGGCGAGAACTGGGCGCCGTTCAAGGACGTCGACTACGTCACGCTGCGCATCACCCTCGAGCGCCGCGGATTCAAACCCATCGGCCGCGAGCTGATCCGCGACGTGGTCGCCCGCGTCGCCGAGGACCACCGCTTCGACAGCGCGCAGCAGTGGCTCAACACGCTGGCCTGGGATAGCGTGCCGCGCATCGACGGCTTTCTGCCCAGTTATTTTGGCGCCGAAGATACGCCCTATGCGCAAGCCATCGGCGCCTACACCTGGACGGCGCTCGCGGGTCGCGTCATGGAGCCTGGCTGCAAGGCCGACATGGCGCCGATCCTGATCGGCGAGCAGGGAAGCGGCAAGTCCTCCGGCGTGGTAGCCATGGCGCCGGCGCGGGACTTCTTCTGCGAGATCTCGTTCACCGAGGAAGAAGCCGACCTGGCGCGGAAGATGCGTGGCCGGCTGATTGCCGAGATCGGCGAGCTGCGCGGTCTGCATACCCGCGAGCTGGAGCACATCAAGGCTTTCGTTTCCCGCACGCATGAAGACTGGATTCCGAAGTTCAAGGAGTTCCACACCGTCTTTCCGCGCCGGCTGCTGTTGATCGGTACCACCAACCAGGGCGAGTTTCTCGCGGATGAGACGGGCAATCGGCGCTGGTTGCCGATCCGGGTCGGCCGCGTCGATGTCGAGGCCATTGAGCGGGACTGTCTGCAGCTGTGGGCCGAGGGGCGGGATCGTTTCCTGTTGGAGGGTGTGGCCTGGTCGGATGCCGAGCGACTGGCTCGCGATCAGCACCAGGCGCACATGATTACCGATTCCTGGGAGGACATCGTGCGCGAATGGCTCGACCAGGTCGGCGCGGACGGCGTGAAGAACGCAAGTCGCAGATTTTTGCGACTCAACGACGTGCTGCGCTTCGCACTCAATTTCGACACGAAGAACATTACAAGGCGCGAAGAATTGCGCGTTGGTCGGGTGCTGACCACGATCGGCTATGAAAAAAAGGTCGTGCGCGAGGGCGACAAGCTATTTAAAGCCTGGGTCGATGTTCGGATTCCATTTTGACATGGGCGGTGGACGACAGAACGGTGGCAGAAGGGTAACGGGTAACGGAAGGGTAACAAGCCAAACCCTTGCGTGGCAAGGCTTCCAGCCCTGTCACCCTTGTTACCCTTCTATCTCAAAGGGAGGATAGAAATGACTATATCTGTAGGCTGTAGGGGGGAATAGGGAAGAAGGGTAGCAAGGGGAACAGGGTAACAGCAAAATTTTGCGCGTGGCCTGAGGCCCTGGTGAGGAATGGAATGAGTCCTGCAAAAATGATCGGTCCTGCAGTTTTTTTTTGCACGTTGGAAAAGGCGGGTGCGTCATGCCGCACGTCGCAAGTTGCACTGCGCCGCGGGCGCCACGCTGTGCCCTGGTTTGAGCGCTGTCCCCGAGGCAGCCTGAATGAATCCCTCGGGGGCGGACAGGAACCGGACCACCACATCGCGTCGATAGGAGATTGGCATGGCAAGAAACCCGCGGCGTGATCTGCGCCACTTCCCGGAGTGGCTGCACCAGGAGTTGCTCAACTGGTCGCGCTGGTGCTGGCTGGGGGCGTGGCCGCATCCGTTGCCGCCGAGGCACTGCGGTTCGGCCGAGCGCGACTACACCCGGTTCCGGGTGGACGCCTGCGCGGACGAGCCGCCACCAGTCCCGCCCATCGAGTCACGGGCGCTGATCGTCGATGCCGTGTGGCGTGGCTTGCCGGATATGCCGAAGCGGGTGCTGCGCACCGAGTATCCGCAGTACCACGACTCGGGGCGGGCCGAGTTCGGGCGGGTCGGTGCGGCGCGCCGGATGGGCCTGCGGTTGGGGGATTATGAAGCGGCGCTGGGCGTGGCGATCGGGCGCGTGTGGGATGCCTTCGAGGGCCGCAAATGAAATATGCCCACGAGGTGATCGATCTGCTCGCCGCGTATCCGGGGCGCCGGTTCGTGATGCGACAGATCGTCCTGTACGTCAATCCGCGGGCAGGACGCCAGGAGCGCATGGCCATCAAGAAAGCGGTGCAGCGCGTCCTGCTGGCGCTGGCCGTGACCGGCAGCGTCGCGATCACGCCGCCCGAGAGGTTCGGTGCTCCGGCGCACTATACCTGGAAAACCGGGACATGACGGGCTTGCAAAGCGGGACGCAAACCGGGACACTGACGCAGCTAGGCAAGGTGCGCCCGTAGCAGCCGCACCACCCCACCACCGAACCCGCCCACGTGGCGGGTTTTTGCGTTCCGCGCCCCCACGGCCCGCGCCCCCGTCGCGGGCCGTTTCTTTTGGAATCCCCGAAGCCATGCTCTCCGTCGAATACCGGAAGGTCGAGACGCTGATTCCGTACGCCCGCAATCCAAGAACGCACAGCGCCGACCAGATCGCGCAGATCGCCGCGAGCATCGTCGAGTACGGCTGGACCTCGCCGATTCTGGTCGACGGCGACAACGGGATTCTCGCTGGCCACGGCCGGTTCGCCGCGGCGCGTCAGCTGGGGCTCGCCGAAGTGCCGGTCATCGAACTCGGGCACCTGTCGCCGACGCAGAAGCGCGCCTACCTGCTGTCGGACAACCGGACGGCCCTGGGATCGGGCTGGGACGAGGATCTCCTCGCTGTCGAACTCTCCGAGCTTGCCGACGCGGGGTACGACCTTGCGCTGACGGGGTTCGATCAGACGGAGATCGAGCGCCTGCTGGCGCTGACTGCGGACGAGGAGCCTGCCGAAGCCGATTCGGGGGACGCTCCCGACGCCGCGGATGCCGTTCCCGAGACGCCGACGAACCCGGTGTCGCGAACCGGCGATGTCTGGCTCCTCGGGGCACACCGACTGATCTGCGGCGATGCCGCTGACCCGGTCGTCGTCGGCGGGTTGATGGGCCAGGACCGCGCGAACCTGCTGGTGACCAGCCCGCCGTACGCCAACCAGCGCGCCTACACGACGGGCGGCATCGCCGATTGGGATCGGCTGATGCAGGGCGTCTTCGCCGTGGCGATGACCGTGTTGGCCGCGGCGGGGCAGATGCTGGTCAACCTCGGGCTGGTCCATCGCGAGGGCAGCGTGGTGCGCTACTGGGACGACTGGCTGTCGTGGATGCCGCGCCAAGGCTGGCGCTTCTTCGGCTGGTACGTCTGGGACCAAGGCGTGACCGTTCCGGGCGACTGGGCGGGCCGGCTCGCCCCACGGCACGAATTCCTGTTCCACTTCAACCGTGAGGCCAGGAAGCCGAACAAGACGGTGCCGTGCAAGTTCGCGGGCGAGGACAAGCATCTGCGTCCGGATGGCAGCAGCAGCGGTGGCCTGCGCAGCCGGGAAGGCGAGCACACGGCGTGGAATCACGCGGGCAAGGTGACGCAGGAGTTCCGGATTCCGGACTCAGTCGTGACCGCAACCCGTCAGCGGGGATCCATTGGCGAGGGACTCGACCACCCGGCGGTCTTCCCGGTCGCGCTGCCGCAGTTCGTGATCGAGGGCTACACGGATCCGGGAGATATCGTCCTCGACCCCTTCGGCGGTTCCGGGACGACGCTGCTCGCCGCGCAGCGCTCCAGCCGGATCGCTCGGGTCATCGAGATCGCGCCCGAGTACGTCGACGTCGCGATCAAGCGCTTCCGGCAGAACTTCCCCGCCGTGCAGGCGACCTTGCTGGCGACCGGCCAGACCTTCGACGAGGTTGCTGCCGAGCGCGGCATCAGTAGTGGTAGCGCCCCTGGAGAAACTCGATTCGTTCCGCCTTGACCAGATAGACGCAGCGATGCTCCAGGGTGATCCGTCGGGACCAGACGTCGGAGCCCAGATACTTCAGCGGCTCGGGCTTGCCGATCCCGGCGAAAGGGTCTCGCAAGGTCGCTTCCATCAGCTCGAGCAGGCGTTTCGCTACCCGTCGGTCGGTCTCGACCCAGTAGTGCAGGTCTTCGAGGAACTCCGGGTGCACCACCGCGAGTCGCCGGATCTCACGACTCAAGATGGAGGTCCTGCTTCAGCGTGTCCAGAGACACCGGGTCCAGCTCGCGCGAGCGGGCGCGTCCCAGGGCGGCCAGCAGACGCTCTGCGTTCTTTGGCGACCGTAGCAGGTAAGCGGTCTCAATCAGGCCATTCAGTTCGTCGGCGGCGATCATCGCCACCGAACCACCAGAACGGCGGTGAATGACGACGACCTCGCGAGCGTCGACCGCGGCGTCCATGAGCGACTTGAGGTGGCTGCGTGCTTCGCTGTAGGTGGTTTCGATAGTCATGGCGGAATCCAGTCTTGTACAGACCTATTGTACGCAAATGTCGGCCCATACGCTTGCGTTGAGGGTGGAGACCTGGCCCATCGGCCGGCTGATCGAGTACGCCCGCAATCCGCGGAAGAACGACCACGCCGTCGATCAGATGGCGGCGGTCATCCGCGAGTTCGGGTTCCGGATTCCGTGTGTCGCGCAATCGGACGGCCGGCTGGTCGACGGCCACCTGCGCCTGAAGGCGGCTCGCAAGCTCGGGCTCGACACGGTGCCGGTGATTCTCGCCGACGATCTCACCCCGGCGCAGATCAAGGCGTTCCGGCTGCTGGCCAACCGCTCGGCGACCTGGGCCGAGTGGGACGAGGACCTGCTGCGACTCGAACTCGAGGAGTTGAAGCTCGACGACTTCGACCTCGCCCTGACGGGCTTCGATGGCGACGAGTTGCTGGATCTGCTCTCCGGGCAGGAGACGACGACCGAAGGCCAGACCGACGACGACGCGGTACCTGAGGTCCCGGAGACGCCGATCTCGCAGCTCGGGGACGTCTGGATCTGCGGTAAACACCGCGTGCTCTGCGGGGACGCCACGCAGGAGGCGAGCTACGCGGCGCTGCTCGGTATCGGGCATGTGGCGATGGTCTGGCAGGACCCGCCGTACAACGTCGACTACGCCAACAGCGCCAAGGACAAACTGCGCGGCACCAACCGCCCAATCCTCAACGACAACCTCGGCGACAGGTTCTACGACTTCCTGGTGTCTGCCCTTGCGCCGGCCCTGGCGCGCTGCGACGGGGCGGTCTACATCGCGATGTCTTCGAGCGAACTGGACACGCTGCAGTCGGCGTTTCGCGCCGCTGGTGGCCACTGGTCGACGTTCATCATCTGGGCCAAGAACACCTTCACGATGGGCCGCGCCGACTACCAGCG
>NZ_JAMTDX010000051.1:72809-129727 GCF_023806625.1 Accumulibacter sp. | reverse complement strand
CGGTGGAGGTCCTGCCGTCCTCGCCGACGATCATCGTGCTGCTCTTCTTGCCGAACGGCGGATTGGCCAGTACCACGTCGAAGCGCTCGCCGGGGTCGGCCGCCAGCGCGTCGGCCACGCGCACCGGCACGCTCTTCTCCGAGCCTATGCCGTGCAGCATCAGGTTCATCGCGCAGACGCGCGCGGTGGCCTGCACCAGCTCCCAGCCGCGGAAGGCGCCGTCCTTGAGGTGGCGTTTCTCGTCGCGGGTGAGGTTTGGGTAGTGCTGCGTGAGGTGCTGGTGCGCGGTGAACAGGAAGCCGCCGGTGCCGCAGGCCGGATCGCAGATCAGCTCGCCAGGCCTGGGCGCGATGCAGTCCACCATCGCCTGGATCAGCGCGCGCGGCGTGAAGTACTGGCCGGCGCCGGACTTGATGTCCTGCGCGTTGCGCTCCAGCAGGCCTTCGTAGGCGTCGCCCTTCACGTCGGCGCCCATCGCCGACCAGTTCTCGGCGTCGATCAGGTCGACGATCACGCGCCGCAGCTTGGCCGGGTCCTGGAACTTGTTCTGCGCCTTGCCGAAGATCAGCGCCAGCGTGCCCGGCTGCCTGCCGAGCTCTTCCAGCGTGTGGCGGTAGTGGTCGAACAGCGCATCGCCGTCCCTGGCGAGCAGTGCCGGCCAGGCGTAGGCCGCGGGAATGGGGCTCGGCTGGCTGTACGGTGGGCGGCCGCGCTCGTCGGCCATCTTGAGGAACAGCAGGTAGGTGAGCTGCTCGACGTAGTCGCCATACGACATCCCGTCATCCCGCAGCACATTGCAGTAGTTCCACAGTTTCTGGACGAGGGTGGTGGCGTTCATGGTCGGCTCAGTTCCGCGATCGTCTGGATGCGTCGACGGACGGTGTCGATGCGGGTTTCGTAAAGCTCGTCGTAGGCGACGAGGCCGGGTAGCGTGTTCTCGAAGTCGCGATGCGCCAGCACGGCAGCGAAGCGATCGGCCAGATAGTCGCGCAGCTCGCTGCTGGCCTGGGCAATTTCGCGCTCGATTCCCGGGCGCCCGTCGATGACGTTGATGATGTCCTCGAAGTCGTGGCTCGCCAGCGGGTCGCCGCCGCCGCGCGTGGAAAAAGCCTCGAACTTCGTCGCCAGGAACGCCGGCGCCGAAATCAGCCGGATGCTCTGCCCGCTCGGCAACACCATCGGAACCGCACTGGCAATCGCCAGCGGATACCAGCGGTTCGCGAATCCAAGTACCCGTTCGTCGGTCGGCATCAGATCGACCTCGATCCCGCCAACGCGCCAGCGGCAGATCGGCGCTTCAGGCGCCATCTCCCGGGTGAAGCCGCGCGCCGCGAAACGCGCTTCCAGCGCGTGCCAGGCGGCCAGCGCCGCCACCTCGGCGACAAGGTCCACATCGCAGGTCATCCGGGGTGGTGGCGATTGCGGCGATGTACACAGCAAACCGGCTGCGCAACCGCCGACGAACACCAGCTCGTCGCACAGCTCACCCAGCGCCTCGGCTACCCGTTCCACGCGCGGCAGGTTCGCATCGAGTTGCCTCACAGGCGCGCCTCAAAGATCTCGACCGCGAGATTCCGCTCGCGGACACTGCCGGCGCGGATCGCGTCGAACAGGGCCAGATTCTCGTAGAGCGCCGGGTTGCGCAACGCGGCATCCGGGGTGCTGGGATAAAGTGGCATCAGCGCCACGCCGCGAACCGTGCCCGCGGCGTGCGGCCACACCGGCGGCAGATCGCCGGAGGGCACGATATGCCGGTCAAGCGGTGCTGCCGCATAGGCCGTGGGCACGCCGCCAACGATTCCACCCCGTACCGCAGGAAAGGCGTACCGGGCGCCGTGGACCAGGAATTCCTTGAACGCCGGCGTCAAGACGCGCGGCCGACGATCCACGAACGCCAGCAAGCGCGCAGCCTCGGCGCGCTTGAGCGCGCCATGGACTTCGGACATCGAAAGGCCGGTGAGCGTCGCCAGTTCCGGGTAGGTCAGAACCTCGTCCTTGACGCCGACGAGCGCCAGCAACAGGACAAAATCCTGCGGCTTGAGGACCAGCTGGCGGTTGACGGGACGGCGCATCAGTCGTTGGTGCTTTCGCGTTTTGCGAAATGCGAAAGTAACTATAAGTCAGACAATTGTCAAACGATTGCAGTCGACATTCCCGATTCGCGAAACGAGAATCGGCGAGCTGCTCGACGTAGTCGCCATAGCTCATGCCGTCATCCCGCAGCACATTGCAGTAGTTCCACAGTTTCTGAACCAAGGTCGCGGAGTTCATTTGTCGTCGTCGCGCAGGGTGAGGCGGGGTTTCTCGCGAGCACCTGCGTGCTCGCGTGCCGGCGAACCGGCGACGCTCCGTCCGAGCCGTGGCCCGTTGCAGTAGTTCCAGAGCTTCTGGACGAGGGTGGAGGCGTTCATTTGTTCGTTTTGTAGGCCTGACCCGGGTGATTGGGCTTGCCAGGAACGCGGGCACGCAGCCGACCGTCGCGCAGCATTGGATTGATGTAATGGTTGCGCAGCGAGTCCGGGGCGCGATCGAGCAGCCGCGCCAATGTTCGAAGCGGCAGCCACCGCTGCGAACACATCGCCAGGATGATGTCTTCTGCCTGTGCCTTGGGCACCTTGCCCAACTCGCGCATCGGCGCCGCCAGTGCAGCCAACCGGTCCTCTTGTTCGGACTCCAGATGTTCGGACCCGCCATCCAGATGTTCGGAGCTGGCGGTCAATTGTTCGGAGCTGGCGGTCAATTGTTCGGAGCTGGCGGTCAATTGTTCGGAGCTGGCGGCCGAATGTTCGAAGCCTTCGCCCCCGGGCGCTGCCGGAGCGAACAAGTCGCCCAGGCGTTGCCCGGGCCAGCGGTACCGGGTGCCACGGCCTTGCCCGCTCTTTTCCAACCACCCAGCCTCGACGAACTGCCTGAGCCTCACCCCGATGTCGCGCGGGTGCTCGGGTCGGTAGGGCTGGACGTCGGCGTTCCCGATCTCGTCGCAACGGTGCGCCAGCATCAGGATCACTCGGCCCAGGTCGTCGACCCTGTCGTACGCGGCCCCGACCACCGCCCTGAGTTCACGCTCCACGTCAGCGGGAATCATGCTGGCCAACGGCAGCCACACCCGCGTCATTTCCAGCCCCGGGTGTTCCGCCACCAGCGGAATCAACCATTGCTGTTCGCGCCAGGCACGCAGGATCTTCTGGAAGCCCGAGCCCGCCTTCTCGCCCAGCCCAAGCATCTGGAACATCTTCTGCAGGCTTGGATTGCGCGGGTCGCTGACCCCGCCCTGGTACAAGGCCTCGCGCGGGATGCGCAGGCGGCCCGGGTTATAGAACAGGAACGCATCCGGCCGCTTGATCACCGTGATCGGCCGTGAGGACTGATGGTCGGCGTGGATCAGCGTGTTCACCAACGCCTCGCGCAGCGCCTCGTGGACATGCGTCTCGTCGACCCGCGTGCCGCGCGCGTCGAGCCTGAACGGAACCGCCAGTCCGTCGACCAGGCGGGGGTAGACGCGATAGTAGAAGTTGAACAGGTTGGGGGCCCACTTGCCGTCCACCGTGAGCCGATAGGTCCAGCGCTGATCGGGATCGGCTGACAACTGCTCCTGGTAATCGAGGTGGTAGTGCGGCAGCGCGTCGAGCAGGCTGCGCTCGGTACCGAACATCAGCAAGCCGGCCGTCGTCAGACCTTCCTGTCCGGACGAACGGTCGCGCCGCCAGCCGCCTAGCTGTCGCAGCAGTTCGCGGTCGTCCAGCGCGAGGAAGGGATGATCAGGCTCGCGTGAGCCGAAGCGATTGCGAAACGCCTTCAGCGAATCCGCGTCGAGGTCGGCCAGCGAGAAGCCCGTGAGGATGGCCGCATCCTGCGGCTCGTCGCTGGCGTCGCGCAGCATCTGACGGACCTCGCCCTCGGTGCAGCGGTAGTCGCCCTCGAAGTTGCGCTTGAACGTGCCGGTAATCGGGTTGCCATTGATGTACACCGGCCGCTGCGCGCGCGAGGCACGGGGCACGCGGATCAGGATCAGGTCTCTGCCGTCCGCAGGCACTACCGACACGTCGCGGTCGGCACAGATCGGCGCACTCAACTTCTGGGGGTTGTGGTGCGCATCCCAGAACACCTTGAGCAGCTTGGCCGGCGAGCGCACGCCGACGAGCTCGTGGCGCTCGGCCTGTTCGGCAACGCCCAAGACGATGACGCCTCCTTCGGTGTTCGCGAAGGCCGAGAACGACTCCCACAACGAACGCGGCAGGCCACCCTCGGCGAGCTTGAACTCGACGTCCTGGTCCTCGCCGATCTCGAGACGAGTGAGAACTTCCTCCGCCGTCATGCTCGTGCCGCTTCGCGAGGCGGATCTGATGGCCTGTCAGCAAATGCTTTGGCCAGCACGGCCTGCCGTAGCGCCTGCGCGCGCTTCAGGTTGGCGTCGACCTCGGCCTCGACCTCGCGGACGATGGACAGGCGGCGGTCGACTTCGGCGACGATACGCTCGCGCTCGGAGGCAGGGGGAAGCGGGATGCTGATCGACGCCACCTGCGGCTGCGCAATCTTGTAGATACCGGCGGTTGTCTTCACCCGCTGCTCAATCTGCCGTCGCACCAGCCGACTTGGCCAGAGCATCGCCACCCATCGTGTGACGTCAATGTCGGCGAAGCGCAAGCGCATCATCGTGTCAGGAAAGATGACCGCGAACGGAGGCGCCTGCGCGGTGCTGCCACGGCCAACGAGCGCGAGACTGCCATTCCCGCGGGATACGAAGAAGTCGCCCTCGCACACAACGATATCGTCGACCGCGCTTGGTTGCAGAGGCAGAAACCGATGATCTCCGTAATCCAAGCCCGCTTCGGACATTGAGCTCAAACGCAATGCGCGCACGTCGGTTGGTGTCTGGCTCTCCTTCACTGACAAGCCATTGACTATCGGCTCGCGCAGAACACTCCCAATCGCGCAGCTGGGCCAAGCGCCGTCAGCCGGGCCCGCCGCATCAGCGAGGACTGATGCGCGATAGCGTGAGAGTGATGCCTTGACGCGCTTGAGGTTGGCGACGGCTTCGTCGAGGCGGGAAAGCTGCTTTTCGAGTTCGGCGACGATGCGGCGCTGCTCATCCAGATCGGGCAGCGGAATCTCACACCGCTCAAGAAACGCAGCCGGGACGCGCTTCTGCCCAACGGCGCCCGTCATATGGTGCGCAGCCTCTGCCCGGAGGCGCGCACTCGACACGAAGTGGTAGACGTAGTGCGGATCGACGCCCGGCCGCGGGCGCAGCACATGAAACTCGGTTGAGCCACAGCCGACGCCGTTGCGAAGTCCAAGCGCAACGGCCATCTTGCCATTCTCCATGCACGGCGTGATCTTGGCGAACAGCACGTCGCCTTCGCGGAAGGTGGTGTAGCCCTTCTTGACCTCGCCGAACCGCCGGATCGCGGTTGCATCCATGCGGCCCGAGCCAGCTTCAACAGCCGCCATCGGAATGAAGGACACCTCCAGGCTATCGGATAGCGCAGCGCGATCAGGTCGCGGATTCAGCTCAACCGCTTCAATCAGCGGAACGACGCGAGTCGTTCCCGCGATCGGTTCACCCACTGCGTTCACGCCACCCGCCCCCGATTCAACTCATCGATCACCTTCGGCTACCCCGCCCCCAAAGAGCTGTTGCCCCCGCCCCAGTGCCCCTCGCCGGTTGAACGGCGGCACCTCGAAGTCCTCGGTTTGTCGTGATGCCTGGGCATTCGATTCCCGGCGCGCGCGGTGTGCCGGGACTCAATCGTCCGACCCGAGCAGGGCGGCCACATCGCTCAACAGTGCGGGAACCTGCTCCTCGATCGTGCTCCAGACGAGCCGGTGATCGACGAGGTCGTAGCCGTAAATGAGGATGTTGCGGAAGGCGATGATCTGCCGGTAGTCGCCGATCCTGGCAACCGAGGCGGGGTCGTGCCGCCCGAGGCGCTTCATGGCTTCGCCGATGATCTCGAAATTGCGCTCGATCGCCTGCCGCAGAAGGCGGTCGCCATGGTAGTCGTCAATCGTCCTGTCGCGCACGGCTTCGCGAATGAAGGCTGCGGCGTCTCGGATGTCGTCAAGCAGCTTGGCTGTCTTCGGCTGCATAGACGATCTGCCGCGTCTTGTTCGCTGACGCGATGAAATGAGGGTTCTCCATGGCGGTGATCATCACCAGGTCGACGTGACGCCCGTAGAGCGCTTCGAGCGACTCTTTCAATCCGAAGTACCGATTGAAGAGATTGGCCGGGCTCTCGTCGAAACCCACCAGAAAGTCGAGGTCGCTGCGTTCGGGATCGAAGGAATCGCCAGTCGCCGAACCGAACAGCTCCAGCCGCACGACGCCGTAGCGGCGGCAGAGTTCGGGAATCTCGGTGATGTGCGGGCTGAGTATGCTGGCCATGATCGGCGACGATTATGCCACCAGCGCGGAGTTCATGGCCTCGATGACCTTCGGCAACTCCGCCCCGAAGATCTGGTGCACCCGCCCCAGCCCGCCGCGCTGGTCGAACGGCGCGTAGCCGAAGTCCTCGGCCTCGATGCCGAGATTGCTGGCGATGTGCTCGGCCATCTTCTCCAGCCACCAGCGCTGCTCGTCGCTGAAGCCTTTGCCCGTCTCCTGCTGCTGCGCCATCCAGGCGCGGAAGTTGGCCATGACTTTCTCGGGGTAAGGCACCAGCTCGTTCTCCTGGTGCATCGCGTAGCGCACCAGTGAGACGAGGTCGGTGAGGATGCGGCGGCGGCTCGCACCCTTCACCTTGCTCTGGTCCAGCGCGGCATAGGCCTGCCAGAGCTGGCTTTCGGTCCACAGGTGCGGCGGGGCCTGCAGCGTGTCGGCCAGCGCCTTGAGGTCGTCGAACTTCAGCGGCGCCCTGGTCGGGCGGTTGTAGAGGATCGAGAGCGCGGTGATCTCGTCGCGGTGCTCGGCGATGAAGGCCTCGAAGCTGTGCACGATGCCTTGTGCGCGCTCGCGGGCGGCCGCGGAGAAGCCGGCTTCGAGCACCCGGTCCTCGGTGACGGTGTCGATCACCAGTTCCTTGCTGGCTTTCAGCGTGACGATCAGCGTGCGCAGGGTAGGGTTGCAGAGCGGCTTGACGGCGTTACGCAGCGCGGCCTCGGCCTCCTGCGGCGAGCGGTCCGTATGCAACCCCGGCGGGTCCAGCGCCTGCACGATGCCGCGCGACAGTTCCTTGAGGCCCAGGCCGCCGGCCTCCGTCACCACCCTGGCCCGTTCGGCGTCGCTGAGCTGCCCGTCCAGCCGCGCCAGGCGCACGGCCACGCTGGAGAGCACCTCGGGCTCGACGTTGCCCAGGCTCACGGCCTGCAGCAGCGCCGCCAGCGGGACGCTCTTCTTCTGGTCCATCGGCCGGCTGTCGGTCTTGTCGCGCTCGCACACGCCCACGCAGTCGACGATGACAAAGTGGTCCTTGTGCACGTGCTCGCCGGGGTTCACGCCGCGCAGGTCGTCGTCCTTGATCACGCGCACGCCGCGGCCCTTCATCTGTTCGAAGAAGCTGCGGCTCTTCACGCTGCGCATGAAGACGACGATCTCCACCGGCTTGATGTCGGTGCCGGTGGCGATCATGTCCACGGTGACGGCGATGCGCGGGTAGTAGCTGGTGCGGAAGGCCTTGATCAGCTCTTCGGGCTTGTTGCCCGTGGTGCGGTAGGTGATCTTCTGTGCGAACTCGTTGCCGCGGCCCCACTCCTCGCGCAGGATGCCGACGATGGCCTCGGCGTGGTTGTCGTCCTTGGCGAAGACCAGCGTCTTGGGCAGCTCCTGCCGCTGCGGAAAGAGGTCGCTCTGCCAGCGCTGGTACAAGGTGCGGGCGATGGTGCGGATCTGGTCGGGCGTCTGCACGCTGCGGTCCAGCTCTTCAGGTGCGTACGCGAAGTCGTCGTCGAGCTGCCAGTCGCGCCGGGCACGGGTGGGCTTGTCCAGCACCTGCAGCCAGTAGCCGGCTTCCACGGTGCTGCCGGCCTCGGTGACCTCGGTCTTGATGCGGTAGACGTCGTAGTTGACGTTCACGCCGTCGGCCACCGCCTGCGGGTGGCCGTACTCCATCACCAGGTTCTGGTTGAAGAAGCCGAAGGTCTGCCTGTTGGGCGTGGCGGTCAGGCCGATGAGGGTGGCGTCGAAGTACTCCAGCACCTGGCGCCACAGGTTGTAGATCGAGCGGTGCGCCTCGTCGGTGACGATGATGTCGAAGGTCTCGATCGGGAACGCGGGGTTGTAGTCGATGGGCTCCGGTTCCTTGAACAGGTTTTCCGCTGCTGCCGTGGATTCTTCGTCCGCTTCTTCCGGCAGCTCGCGGCCCTTGAGCATCGAGTACATGCGCTGGATGGTGCTGATGCACACGCGGGCGGTCTTGTCGAAGTTGTTGCTGGTGAGGTGCTGGACGATGTACTCCTCGCCGAACTTGTAGTTGTTGACCGGCGAGACGTACTGGTCGAACTCCTTCTTCGTCTGCCGGCCGAGGTTGCCGCGGTCCACCAGGAACAGTACGCGCCTGGCGTCTCCGAACTTGATCAGCCGGTAGATGAAGCTGATGGCGGTAAAGGTCTTGCCGCTGCCGGTGGCCATCTGGATCAGCGCGCGCGGCTTGTTCTGGGCCAGGCTCTTCTCCAGGTTGCGGATGGCGGTGATCTGTGCCGGCCAGAGCTTGCAGTCGCCCCATTCGGTGACCAGCGGCGGCATCTGGCGCACACGGGCGAGGAAGGTCGCCGGGGCGAAGCCTGCTGCGCGGGCGATGCCACCGGCGCCGGTGCCGAAAGCGCGCGGCTGCGGTTGCGCGGCGAGCCATTCAGCGAGCGTTTCCGGGCGATGGAAGGCGAAGACGCTGCGCGCGCGCGGTTCGGGGTCCAGACCGTCGGTGAAGTGCGTCTCGAAGCCGGTCGATTCGTAGACGAATGGCAGCGGACGCAGCCAGGCAGGCAGGTTTTCGGGCAAGCCCTCTGCGTAGCGTGCGGACTGGGTCTCGACGCCGGTCAGCGTTGCGCCCGGCTTCTTCGCTTCGATGACCCCGGCGGCGCGGCCGTCGACGTAGAGCAGGTAATCGGCGAAACCATGGCCGGAGGCGAGTGGAAATTCGCGCAGCGCGACGCCGCGGGCAGCGCGCAGGTCGACAGCGCACAGGTCCTGCACGGACCAGTTCGCGGCGGTCAGCAGGCGGTCGATCTGCTGGCGGGCCAGTCGTTCCTTCGCCGGCATCGGCCCTACGCGACAGTTGCCCTCGACCGGGCCGCGCGGCGAGGCGCGACGCGTTCGCGGACCGCTGCGCGTCGGTTGACCAGGCGCCGGGGTCCCGGCAACGGCCTGGCAAGGGTCGACTCGTTCATCGTCCGCAGGTCATTCTCATCCTCGAGACCCTTCGATCGGCCAGCGACGGAGGCGGTCGCCCTCGTTGCCAAAGGCAAACGCCGCACCGACGAATCATACAGCAAGTGCGCGGCCGGTCCGGACTGACGCGTTCGACGATCGCACAAGGCGTTGACGGCCCGGTCAGCCCTCCTCGATCCGCACGGGAAATCGATCCCCGGCTCCGCCCCGAAGGGGCACGCCGATGCCAATCGACGAGCAACCTGGCCCGACGCCTTTCGGCATGTTTCTGTTCGGACGGCGACCATGCTAAAGTTTGTCGCGGGCCTTGTGACGCGTTCCGCGAAGGGGTCGTTTCGTGCTCGTCGCCTGACGTCGAGCGGGGAATGGAGGGCCGATGACCGCCATCGGCGCCTCCGGAACGGAGGCAAATCGGGGGGAGACCAGCGGGCGTTTCGCAGGCTCTTCCCGCACGGCCAGCACGAATTTCGGGAGGCTTTTCAGCCGAGTCTCCCACAAGGACAACAGTGACGGAGGACCAGATGCCGCTAACAATCGGAGTACCCAAGGAGCTTGCCGCAGGAGAGAAGCGCGTCGCGACCGTGCCCGAGGTCGTCGAGAAGCTGATCAAGCTCGGTTTCGCAGTAGAGGTCGAAGCCGGCGCGGGCGAGGCCGCCAATTGTGACGACGACGCCTACCGCGCCGCCGGGGCGAAGGTGGTCGGCAGCGCCAGCGAGCTGTGGTCGTCGTCCGACGTCGTCTTCAAGGTTCGCGCGCCGACCGCGGACGAGGTGCCGCTGGTGCGCGAAGGGTCGACGCTGATCAGTTTCATCTGGCCGGCGCAGAACCCGGACCTGATGCAGCAGCTCGCCGCGAGGAAGGCAACCGTACTGGCCATCGATTCGCTGCCGCGGATGCTCAGCCGCGCCCAGAAGATGGACGCGCTGACCTCGATGGCCGGCATTGTCGGCTATCGCGCGGTGATCGAGGCGGCGAACGCCTTCGGGCGCTTCTTCGCCGGTCAGGTGACCGCTGCCGGCAAGGTGCCGCCGGCCAAGGTGTTCATCGCCGGCGCCGGCGTCGCCGGTCTGGCGGCGATCGGCACCGCCGTCGGCCTCGGCGCGATCGTGCGCGCCAACGACACCCGCGCCGAAGTCGCCGACCAGGTCAAGTCGATGGGTGGAGAATTCGTCAAGGTCGACTACGAGGAAGAAGGTTCCGGCGGCGGCGGCTACGCCAAGGTGATGAGCGAGGGCTTCCAGGCGGCGCAACGCGAGATGTACGCGAAGCAGGCCAGGGAGGTGGACATCATCATCACCACCGCGCTGATTCCCGGCAAGCCCGCGCCCAGGCTGATCACCGCCGAAATGGTCAGGAGCATGAAGCCGGGCAGCGTGATCGTCGACCTGGCCGCCGAGCAGGGCGGCAACTGCGAGCTGACCGAGCCCGGCCAGGCGGTGGTCAGGCACGGCGTGACGATCATCGGTTACACCGACCTGCCGAGCCGACTCGCCAAGCAGTCCTCGACGCTCTACGCGACCAACCTGCTGCGCCTCACCGAGGAATTGTGCAAGACCAAGGACGGCAACATCGACGTCAACATGGACGACGAGGCGATCCGCGGCCTGACGGTGATCCGGAACGGCGAGATCACCTGGCCACCCCCGGCCCCGAAGATCGCCGCGGCACCGCCGGCGGCAGCGGCGGCCAAACCGCCTGCACCGGCCGCCAAGTCCCACGGTCACGGCGCCGCCGGACAGCCGGCGTCCGCAGGCAGCACGGCGATCACCTTCGCCGTCGCCGCTGCGCTGTTCTGGTTCATCGGCGCGTACGCACCGCCGGCCTTCCTCGGCCATTTCACCGTTTTCGTGCTGGCCTGCTTCGTCGGTTACATGGTCATCTGGAACGTGACCCCGGCGCTGCACACGCCGCTGATGAGCGTGACCAACGCGATCTCGAGCATCATCGCCATCGGCGCGCTGGTGCAGATCGCACCGCCCGTCGCCGAAGGCGTCCAGCGCCCCGAGGCGTGGATCATCGGCCTCGGCGTGGTCAGCGTCGCGCTGGTGGCGATCAACATGTTCGGCGGCTTCGCCGTGACGCAGCGCATGCTGCAGATGTTCCGCAAGTAGAGGATCCACGACATGTCCACGACCCTGGCCACCGTCTCGTATCTCGGGGCGATCATCCTCTTCATCCTCAGCCTCGGCGGGTTGTCCAACCCCGAGACTTCGCGCCGCGGCAACCTCTACGGGATCATCGGCATGACCATCGCCGTACTGGCGACGGTCTTCGGGCCGCAGGTCACCGCGGCCGGCTACGGCTGGATCGTCGGTTCTCTGGCGGTCGGCGCGGCGATCGGGCTCTACGCGGCGCGCACGGTCAAGATGACCCAGATGCCCGAACTGGTCGCGCTGATGCACAGCCTCGTCGGTCTCGCCGCCGTGCTCGTCGGCTACGCCAACTACATCGACCCGGCGGCGGCCGGGCAGTTCTCCGGCGCCGAAAAGACGATCCACGAGATCGAAATCTACATCGGCATCCTGATCGGCGCGGTGACCTTCTCCGGATCGATCATCGCCTTCGGCAAGCTCTCGGGAAAAATCACCGGCAAACCGGTCCTGCTGCCCGCACGGCACTGGATCAACCTCGTCGGGCTGGTGGTCGTGATCTGGTTCGGTGGTGTATTCATCCACACCCACTCGGCCGCCGAGGGCATGACCCCGCTGGTGGTGATGACGGTGATTGCGCTGCTCTTCGGCATCCACATGGTGATGGCCATCGGCGGCGCGGACATGCCGGTGGTGGTGTCGATGCTCAACAGCTACTCGGGATGGGCCGCCGCGGCAACCGGCTTCATGCTCAGCAACGACCTGCTGATCGTCACCGGAGCGCTGGTCGGCTCTTCCGGCGCGATTCTCTCGTACATCATGTGCAAGGCGATGAACCGGCACTTCATCGCAGTCATCGCTGGCGGCTTCGGCACCGAGGGCGGAGCCCCGGCTGCCACGGCGGGCGCGCAACCAGCCGGCGAAGTCTCGCCGATCAGCGCCCCCGATACCGCGGAACTCCTCCACGAGGCGAAGAACGTGATCATCGTTCCCGGTTACGGGATGGCTGTCGCGCAGGCGCAGCACACGGTTTATGAGATCACCCGCCTGCTGCGCGAGAAAGGGGTGAACGTCCGCTTCGGCATCCACCCGGTCGCCGGCCGGATGCCCGGACACATGAACGTGCTGCTCGCCGAAGCCAAGGTGCCGTACGACATCGTCCAGGAAATGGACGAACTCAACGACGACTTCCCGCAGACCGACGTGGCGATGGTCATCGGCGCCAACGACATCGTCAACCCGGCTGCCCAGGACGACCCGACCAGCCCGATCGCCGGCATGCCGGTCCTCGAAGTGTGGAAGGCCAAGACCTCGATCGTCATGAAGCGGAGCATGGCCTCGGGCTACGCCGGCGTTGACAACCCGCTGTTCTACAAGGAAAACAACCGGATGCTCTTTGGCGATGCGAAGAAGATGCTCGACGAGGTGCTGGCGGCACTCAAGGGCTGAACCGGCGGGACGCGGTGCTTCCCGGCAGCCGCCTGACATCTGGTAGAATCCGGCTGACAGGCGACTGAACGCAATACCGAGCTATCCTAAGTCTAGGGGGTTACATGGAGGTCAAAGAGGTTCTGCAGGTCAAGGATTCCAGGCTGTTCACCGCGCACCCGGACCAGCCTCTCTCGCAGGCCGTGATCATGATGGCCGAGAACGACATCGGCTCGGCCATCGTCATGAATGGCGAAACGCTCGCCGGAATGCTGACCTTCCGTGAGGTTCTGCGGATTCTTGCGAAGCGCCAGACCGAGCGCCGCGTCGGACCGACGCCGCCGATCGCCGAGATCTTCGTCCGCGAGGCCATGGATCCCAACCCTCCGACCGGCCACCCGGACATGGACGTCGACGAACTGCGGCGGATGATGGTCGATACGCACACGCGTTACGTCCCGGTCATGGAAGGCGGCAAGGTGATCGGGATCGTTTCGTTCCACGACGTCGCCAAGGCGGTGCTCGAGGAGCGCAACATGGAGAACAAGCTCCTCAAGGCGTACATCAAGGACTGGCCTTCGCCGTAACCGTCGCCCCAACCTGCCGGGACCGCCGGTCTGGACCGGCCGCCGGCTGGACCGACGCGGGCGCTTCTTCGCCCGGGTCGTCATTTTTTGCGCTTCGGCGAGCGCGACCGACGAAGTCCGCTGGTCAGCTCAGATCGACGGCGAAGAGCTTCTGGTGCTCACGGATTGCGTAGCGATCGGTCATCCCGGCGATGTAGTCGGCAACCCTTCGCTCCTGGCTATCCGGCGCGCCGCCCTGGTACTGAGGCGGCAGCAGGCGCGGGTCGCTGGTGAACGCCGCGAACAGATCGGTGATGATCCGCCGCGCCTTGTTGGCCGTGCGCAGAACCTGATGGTGACGATAGAGCGCCTCGTGCAGGAAACGCTTCAGGTGTGCCTGCTCCCTGCCGAGGACGCTCGAAAAGGCCACCAGAGGCGGCGCGAGGCGAACGGCGTCCAGACCATCGGGCTGCTCACGCGTGATGTTCGCCGCGCTCGTCTCGATCACGTCGCAGACCAGCGCGTTGATCATTCGCCGGATCGTCTCGTGGATCAGCCGCCGCCCCGCAAGGCCCGGGTAAGCGCTGCGCACCTCGCCGACGTGTCGCGTGAAGAGCTCGATTCCCTCGAGCTGCTCGATGCTCAGCAGCCCGGCGCGCAACCCGTCGTCGACGTCATGGTTGTTGTAGGCGATGCTGTCGGCGAGATTGCAGATCTGCGCCTCGAGCGACGGGCGCTGGCCCTCGACAAAACGCCTGCCGACGTCACCGAGCTCCTGGGCCCTGGTTCGGGAACAGTGCTTGAGGATGCCTTCGCGGGTCTCGAAGCAGAGATTCAGTCCGTCGAAGGCGGCGTAGCGCTGTTCGAGGACATCGACCGTGCGCAGGCTCTGCAGGTTGTGCTCGAAGCCGCCGTGCTCACGCATGCACGCGTCGAGCGCGTCCTGGCCCGCGTGCCCGAACGGTGTGTGGCCGAGATCGTGGGCCAACGCGATCGCTTCGGTGAGATCCTCGTTGACCCGCAAGGCCCGGGCGATGCCGCGGGCGATCTGCGCCACCTCGAGGCTATGCGTCAGCCGCGTCCGGAACAGGTCGCCTTCATGATTGACGAACACCTGGGTCTTGTACTCGAGACGCCGGAAGGCCGTCGAATGAACGATCCGGTCGCGGTCGCGCTGGAATTCGTCGCGGTGCGCAGGCCCGGCCTCGGCATGGCGCCTGCCACGCGAACCGTCAGCCGAGACGGCGTAGCGAGCGAGTTCAGCCATCGCCCGAGCGTCTGGTGATCGCTGCGGCGACTTCGCCGAGCGGGGCGGCGTCACTGACCACGGCGCGGCCGACGGCCTCGAGCAGCACGAGGCGCAGCCTCCCGTCCTGAACCTTCTTGTCGCTGTGCATCAGTTCGAGGTAGCGCTCGACCGACAGCGCGGCCGGACCGCGCACCGGTAGACCGGCACGCCGGAACAGGTCGTCGATCCGTTCGACGTCGTGCGTTCCGAGCCAACCGAGCTGCCGGGACAGTTCGGCGGCGATCAGGGTTCCCGCGGCAACCGCCTCGCCGTGCAGCCACCTGCCGTAGCCAAGCCCGGTTTCGATCGCGTGACCGAAGGTGTGGCCGAGGTTGAGCAGTGCCCGCTCACCGGTCTCCCGCTCGTCGGCGGCGACGATGCCGGCCTTGTTCCGGCACGAGCGGCAGATCGCCTCGACGAGCGCATCAGGTTCGCGGGCAAGGATCCGCTCGACACTGGCCTCGAGCCATTCGAGGAAGGGCAGATCGCGAATCAGACCGTACTTGATCACCTCGGCGAGACCGGCCCGCAGCTCGCGGTCGGCCAGCGTGCCGAGCGTGTCGGTGTCGGCGAGCACCAGGCGCGGCTGGTGGAACGCGCCGATCATGTTCTTGCCGAGCCGATGGTTGATCGCCGTCTTGCCGCCGACCGAAGAGTCGACCTGCGACAGCAGGGTCGTCGGCACCTGAATGAACGGCATTCCGCGCTGATAGCACGCGGCCGCAAAACCGGTGATGTCACCGACGACGCCGCCGCCGAGGGCGATCAGCGTCGTCGATCGCTCGCAGCGGCTTTCGATCAGCCGGTCGAAGATCGTGTTGAGCGTCGGCCAGTCCTTGAACTGCTCGCCGTCGGGAACGACGATCTCGCCGACGTCCACGCCGGAACGGCGTAACGAATCGGCGAGGCGGTTCAGGTACAGCGGCGCGACGGTGGTGTTGCTGACCACCACGGCCCTCGGCTGCCTGAGCAACGGGAGCAGCAGTTCGCTCCGTTCGAGCAGGCCCCGTCCGACGTGGATAGGATAGGCACGATCACCGAGGGCAACCATCAGCGTTTCCATGAGTCCCCCATTTCCCTGACCAGAAGTTGCTGGACCGCCTGCGCGGTGATCCGGCTGCCGGTGATCACCAGATCGGCGATCTCCCGGTAGAGCGGGTCGCGCTGCGTGTGCAGTTCCCTGAGCTTCTGCCGAGGATCGCTGACCTGCAGCAGCGGGCGCTTCCGGTCGTGTCGCGTGCGCTCGTACAGCGTCGGCAGCGGTACGTTCAGGTAAATCACCACCCCGCTCGCCCTGAGGGTCTGCCTGTTCTCGGGCCTGAGCACCGCGCCACCGCCAGTGGCCACGACCTGGCCGGCGAGCCGCGAAATCTCGGCCAGCACCTGCGCTTCGCGCCTGCGGAAGCCTTCTTCGCCTTCGATCTCGAAGATCGTCGGGATGCTCACCCCCGTACGCGCCTCGACCTCATGATCGGAATCGACGAAGCGATAATCGAGGCGTCGGGCCAGCGCCTTTCCGATCGTCGTCTTTCCGGCGCCCATCAGCCCGACCAGGAAGAGGTTGCGCGTGGCGTTGGCTGCTTTCACCGCCGCATTCTAGCGCATGACCGGGAAACCGACAGCGCGCGAAATCGTGCCCAAGAAAAAGCCGGCTGGCAGCCGGCTTCTTGGCTCGTTCCCGGTCCGCTTCAGCGAACCGAGAGGTTCTCGGCAAGGATCCGCGGCGTGATGAAGACGAGCAGTTCGGTCTTCCTTTCGGAAGTCGCGCGATTCTTGAACAGGAATCCGATGTACGGGAGATCGCCGAAGAACGGAATCCGCTGCGTACTGTAGCCGGTCTCTTCGACGTAGATGCCGCCGATCACTACCGTACCGCCGTTATCGACCAGCACCTCGGTCTTCACGTGTTTCGTGTTGATCGCCACACCGGCACCGGTAATCAGCGTCCGGTCGGGCGTATCCTTGTTCACGTCGAGTTCCATGACGATCTTGCCGTCGGGCGTGATCTTGGGCTTGACCTTCAGCGACAGGTTGGCCTTGCGGAACGACACGCTCGTCGCCCCCGAACTCGTCGCCTGCTGGTAGGGAATCTCGACGCCCTGCTCGATGATCGCCTCGACCGAATTGGCCGTCATCACGCGCGGGCTCGAGATGACCTTGCCCCGACCGTCGGCCTCGAGCGCCGAGATCTCGGTCGTCAGGATGCGCGTCAGCGCACTGTTGAAGAAGGTGAAGGTCATCGTTCCCGCATTGCCCGTCGAAGGAGCAGCGGGCAGGTTCACCAGCGCCTCGGTGGCCAGGTTGCCCGAGATCGCCGTGTTCGGGCCACCGATCGCCGTTGCGCCCCCCGGAATTTGCTGTCTCCAGCCGAGGCGGACACCGAGGTCCTTGGAGAAGGTGTCCTCGGCCTCGACGATGCGCGCTTCGATCATCACCTGACGCACTGGAACGTCGACCAGGGCGATCATCGCCCGGACGTCATCGAGCCGACTCGGCGTGTCCTTGACGAACATCATGTTCGACCGCTCGTCGAGCAGCGCGCTGCCGCGCTTCGAGAGCAGCGTCTGCTTGGGATCGACGAGCAGCTTCTGGACCGCTTCGGCCTTGATGTAGTTCATCTGGAAGCTCTCGGTCTGCAGTGGCTCGAGGTCACCGATCTGCATCCGCGCCTCGAAATCGAGCTTCTCCTTGGTGGCGATTTCCTCGCGCGGCGCAATCATGATCACGTTGCCGTTCTTGCGCATGTCGAGGCCCTTCTGCTGAAGGATGATGTCCAGCGCCTGGTCCCAGGGAACGTCCTTGAGAATCAGGGTGATCGATCCGCCCACCGAGTCGCTGACGACCATGTTCATGCCGGTGAACTCGCCGATGACCTGCAGCAACCGACGGACGTCGACGTTCTGGAAGTTCAGCGACAGCTTCTCTCCCTGGTATCCGCGCCGGGTACCCTGGACGAGCTTGTTGGGGTCCTCGACGACCGGCTTGACCTCGATGACGAACTGGTTGTCGCTCTGGTACGCGTTGTGCTCCCAGAGACCGCGCGGGGTGATCGTCATCCGCGCATTGGCGCCCTTCTGGGTCGTATTCACGGTCAGCACCGGGGTCCCGAAGTCGGTTACGTCGAGCCGTTTGCGCAGGTTCTCGGGAACGGTGACCTTGACGAAATCGACGATCAGCGTCGACCCCTGCTGGCGAATGTCGATACCCGCGTTCGGGTCGGTGAGGTCGACGCTGATCCGCCCTTCGCCGTCCTTGCCGCGGCGGAAGCCGATGTCGCGGATGGTGTTGGCGACTTCGTAGGGCTGGGCTCGGGCGAAATGCTCAACCGGCTTGGCGCCCTCGGGCAGGGCGCTCGGGACCAGAGAGATGACCAGGCTGTTGCCGTCGATCGTCGCGTCATGGGTCATCGCCCGGTTCAGGTTCAGGACGACTCGAGTCCGCTCGTCGGTCTGGACGACGTTCGCGCTGCGCAGGTCGCCCTCGTTGAAGGGCAGGCTCGACTTGCCGAGTCCGTTGGTCGTGTTCACGAAGTCGAACGCGATGCGCGCGGGTTTAGCCACGCTGAATGCCGGAGGAAGGGCCTTCAGCGGCTCCCGGAAGCCCAACCTGACGCTGAGCACGGCGCCCTGCTGGACGACGTTCAGCGATTCGATGGAGTTCGACCTCGCTTCCTGCGCTCCGGCGCTGCCCAGCACGAGCAGCAGACCGGCCAGCAGCCCGAGCAGAAGAGTTTTGACCTGCTTCATGGATTTGCTCCCTTTTCCTGCAACAACAGGCTGCTGGTTCGTTCGACCCAGTCACCCGCCGAATCCTGGACGAGTTCCCGCAGAGTGATCTCCGACTCGTTGATGCTCACCACGACGCCAAAGTTCTGTCCGAGGTAGTTCCCGATCTTCACCTGGTGGAGGGCGCCATCGGCGAGCACGATGGCGTACGAGACCTTCCTGCGGGTCATCACCCCGACGTACTTGAGCGATTCGAGCGGGAAAAGCTCGAGCGGCTCCTTCGGTCGGTCGAGGTCGGGCCGAAATCCGCCGCCGCCCTTCTTCTCTTCGGGAGCCAGCTTGGTCGCCTTGAACGGGTCCATCAGGCTGGCCACCTCGTACGGAACGGGTTCGTAAGGCTCGACGACCGGTAACGGCGGAATCTTCGGCTTGACGCCTTCCGCTGCCGTCTTCATCCACGCGCGCAGTTCATCCTCGTCGCCCGAGCTGCAGGCGACCAGGAGAATGCTGCTCAGCACGCCCAGCAGCAGCCTGCTCATTTCCTTGCAGCCTGCGCAGCCGCCTTCCGCTTGGCCGCGAGTTCCTCTTCGTCGAGGTAGCGGAAGGTCTTGGTGATCGCGTCCATGACCAGCAGTCCGTCCTTGCTCTGTGGGTTCGTCGAAATGGCGATGTTGTTCAGCGTGACGATCCGCGAAAGCTTGCCGATGTCCCCGGCAAAGGCACCGAAGTCGTGGTAGGTACCGGTCAGCTTCACGGTAATCGGGAGCTCGGCGTAGAAGTCCTTGACCTGTTCGCCGGCTGGCTTGAACAGTTCGAACTGCAGGCCCCTTCCCATGCCCGCCTGGTTGATCTCGACGAGCAGCGATTCGACTTCCGCCTTGCTCGGCAGTTGCTTCAGCAGTGCGCCGAAAGAGCGATCGATCTCGTTGAGACGCTGCACGTAGAGGTCGAGGTTGACCGCCTGACTCTTCTTGGTCACGTATTCGTCACGCAGCTTGAGTTCAGTCTCCTGCTTCTGGCCCAACTCGTCGAGCTTTTCGGCCCAGTACAGCCACCAGCCACCGCCCAGGATCACCAGGGACAGGACGACGAGCGCGGTGACTCGCGGCGCGAGCGGCCAGGTTCCGACGTCCCTTGCATTGAGGTTCTGAAAATCCCTGGCCAGAGCCTGCCAGTCGAACTTCGGAAGATCGCGCGCTTTCACTTCTGAGCCCCCTGATCAGCTGGAGTCCTCTTGATCGAGGCGTTCATGCTGAACTCATTGAGGCGGCGCTTGTCGACGATCACCGCCTTGATCTCCAGCAACTCGGGCTTCTCGAGCCATGGCGACGCTTCGATGTTGCGCATCAGCGTAGACACCCGGGCGCTCGACTGCGCGTAGCCGGTCATGGCGATGCGTTGCCCTTCCTGCTTCAGTGATTTCAGGTACACGCCCTCGGGCATCTGTTTGGCCAGTTCGCTGAGCAAGCGCACCGCATCGGCACGATCGCGTTGCAGCGACTCGATGATCCGCTTGCGATCGAGGAGCGCGTCGGTCTGCTCCTTGAGCCGCTTGATCTGGTCGATCTCCTTGTCCAGTGCGGCGATCTCCCTCTTGAGGAAGTCGTTTCTGGCATCCTGCGCGGAGATGTAACCGGCGATCACCGAATAGACGAGCAGGACGATCACCACCGAGAGCAACGAGACCAGCCCGAGCAGCCCGTAAAACTGCTGCCGCCGCGCCCGACGCTTCTCCTCGCGATGCGGAAGAAGATTGATCCGGATCATTCGTCAAATCTCCGCAGAGCGAGACCGCAAGCAACCATCAGCGACGACGCGTCAGCCAGCAGGCTCTTGCTGCGCACGCGATCGGCCAGCACCATGTTGGCAAACGGATTGGCGACGATCGTGTTGATCTGCGTCCGCGACGCGACCATCTCGTCGATGCCCGGAATCACCGCACAGCCCCCGGCCAGCACGATGTGGTTGACCTGGTTGAACTGTGTCGAGGTATAGAAGAACTGCAGCGCGCGCGTCAATTCCTGCATCATTGAGTCGAGGAAAGGTCGCAGGAGTTCCACCTCGTATTTCTCCGGGAGGTTGTTGCGCCGCTTCTCGGCTTCCGCCTCCTCGAAGCTCATCCCGAAGGCACGCGCCACTTCCTGGGTCAGCTGATTGCCCCCGAAAGCCTGCTCGCGAGCATAGAGCTGCTGTCCGTCGCGAAGGACAGTGAGGTTCATGACGTTGGCCCCGACGTCGACGAGCGCGACGATCTGCCCCTTGCCGCCATCGGGAATCTGCGCCTGCTGGACGAGTTCGAACGCCGCCAGAACGGCGTACGACTCGACGTCGAGGACTTTCGGCTTGAGCCCGGCCGACTCGGCGACCGCCACACGGTCCTCGACCTTTTCCTTGCGCGAAGCGGCGATCAGCACCTCGATCTCGTCGGGCGACGAAGGCGCCTGGCCGAGAACCTGGAAATCCAGATTCACCTCGTCGAGGGCGAAGGGAATGTACTGGTTCGCTTCCGACTCGACGAGCAGCTCGAGTTCCTCCTCGCGCTGTCCGGCAGCGACGATGATCTTCTTGGTAATCACGTGTGACGCCGGCAGGGCGATGGCCACCTGCCTCGTCGGCGTGGCCAGCTTCTTCCAGGCCCGTCTCACCGACTCCGCTGCCGCTTCCAGATTGACGATATTCCCGTCCGATACGATGTCCCGGGCGAGAATCTCCACGGCGTAGCGCTCGACGCGATAACCCCCCTTGCCGTCACTGCCGAGTTCAACCATCTTGACTGCCGAAGAACTGATGTCAAGACCGATCAGCGAACGCGTCTTGGGTCCAAAGATTGACAGATCAAGCTGCAAGTTGCTTCCTCTCGCCAAAAATGCCTTCAATCCTCTGCAGTTAGCGTAGTTATATATATTTTCCGTCAGATGCTAGCAACAACCCCAGGGCATGTAAAGCGCCTCGAGAATCACCCGTTTTCTGAAACCTTCTGTACAACTTACTGCTTTTTCTAGGGAAACCATGGATTACCATGCCAAAGGGCTGGTTTCGGGCTGTCCAGCGCCATTACTTTCCCTGCTCAGCCCAGGGACATAGTGGCGCAATAGAGACACTTTTCGGCTTCCCTTCCGCGAAAGGGCACCGTTCTCCACGACCGCGAAGCGCCGCCGAACCTGCACGCCTTCGCGAAACTGGTACCGACAGGCAAGCTAACGGACTCATCAGCACGAAGTTGAGCCTTTGCATCAACAGGGCGCACACCTGGCGACGCAGACCAGGTCGCCGCGCCGTGATCCCGGCCCTCGCCCCGGGGCTCCGGGTGCTGATTGACTGACGTTGATCTGCGCCAATATACTTTTCCGATTGGCCATCGCCTTCACGGTGGCGTCTCCCCGAGCCAGGCGCCGTTTCCTGTCGCCGCCTGGCCCTGCCCGGCCGGCAAAGCCCGATAACCCTAGAACAGAGGAGTGGCCGATGCGCCGAACCAAGATCGTCGCCACCGTCGGCCCGGCGACCGCTGCCATCGGGCCGATGCGCCAGCTGCTGGAGGCTGGAGTCGATGTGGTCAGGCTCAACGCTGCGCACGCCGACATGGAGACTCACGCCAGCAACCTGCGCCAGGTCCGCGAACTGGCGCAGCTACTCGGCCGCAACATCGGCATTCTCGTCGATCTGCCCGGGCCAAAGATTCGTTCGGGGGTGATCCGCGATGGCGAAGTGACCCTCGAACGCGGCCAGGAGTTCGTCCTCACTGGGCGTGACCAGAGCGAGGGCGACGCCACACGCGTCGCGACGACCTTGCCGCGCCTCGCCGAATGGGTGCAGCCTGGCGACGACGTCTATCTCGCCGACGGAGCCATCGTGCTGCGCGTGCTGGCCAGCGATGGTCGGGACGTGCGCAGCGAGGTCGTCCGCGGCGGGCCCCTGCGCTCGCGCAAGGGGATGCACCTGCCGAGCGCCGAAGCGCACGTCGAACCGTTTACCGAGCGCGATGCCCTGGCTCTCGAAATGGCCATTGCCGCCAAGGCTGATTTCCTGGGCCTCTCGTTCGTCCGCCGGGCGGAAGACGTCGAGCTCGTGCGTGCAATGCTCCCGAAACGTGGCATCCGCCCGGCTCTCGTACCCAAGATCGAAACCGCCTCGGCGATCGACAACCTTGAAGCGATCGTCCGAGTCGCCGACGCGGTGATGGTCGCTCGCGGAGACCTCGGTATCCAGATGCCGGCGCGACGCGTGCCGCTGCTGCAGAAGGAAATCATCCGCTTCTGCAATCAGGCGGGCAAGCCGGTGATCACGGCGACGCAGATGCTCGAGTCGATGACCCGCTCGCCGCTGCCGACACGTGCCGAGGTCAATGACGTGGCCAACGCGGTGCTCGACGGAACCGACGCGCTGATGCTCTCGGAGGAAACCGCGGTCGGGCTCTTTCCGATCGAGACCGTGCGGATGATGAGCGAAGTCGCCGAATCGGCCGAGGCGTGGCCGCGCGAGCGTGTCGACCCGGTGGCCGATGCCGCCGCCGACGGGGACCGCGTGGCGTGGGCAGTCGCCCACGCCGCCGTCCAGGCCGCAGAGGACCTCGGCGTAGCCGCGATCCTCTGCCCGACGCGCAGCGGCGAGACCGCGCACCGCGTCGCCGCCTTCCGCCCACGCGTGCCGATCGCCGGGATCTCGGCCAACCCGGCGGTGCTCGGTGGACTCTCGCTGGTCTGGGGCGTACGGCCGCTGTTCGTCGCCGACAACGCCGACGGCAATGAACAGCTCCGCCTGGCGATCGCCGCCGCGCGCTCGGCAGGAATCGTTCGCGATGGCGATCTCGTCGCCTGTGTCTTCGGGTCGGCCGGGCCGCGCGCCGGGGCAACCGACAGCGTGCGAATCGTGCGCGCCTGAAGTCATCCGGTCATGGCTGCGCAGATCGCTGAAGCGCCCGACGACGCGTCGCTTGCCCCGGTCGAGATCGATCGGGAGGCCCTGCAGGATTTCCTCGACTCGCTGCACGACTCGGCCCCGTCGATCGAGCGCGACGTCGCCGGTCTGCGCAGCAACAGCAACGAGCGCGAACTCATCGGCCGCCTGTTTCGTGCGCTGCACAACATCAAGGGCGACGCGGCGATCTGTCAGATCGATCTGGCCGTGGCGCTCGTTCACCCGGTCGAGACGATCCTCGCCAGGGTCCGGCGCAACGAGCTTTCCTTCAGCGACGCGCTCGCCGAGCTGATCCTGCTGGTCGTCGACCGGCTCGAACTGGCGTTGACCCGTCTCTCGGTGGGCGAGCGACTCGCCGGCCTGCACCTGGCCTCGCTGATCGATGGTCTCGATCGGCTCGCCGAGGGGCCGACCGGAGACCTGGAAGCTCGTGTCGTCGAACTCATCGAGAAGGTGACCGGCTTCCGCCCGGCCTATGGCGACGGGACACCAGCAGCCTGCCTCGATCTCCCCGCCGGAGATGGTCGGCCGCCGGAAGTGACCGCGGATCTGCGTTTCTTCTATGCGCTGGCCAGACAATTCGAATCCCGCTCGCCGCTGTTCCGGGGACGAACGACCCGCCTGATCCGCCTGGCGCTGGAAACCAATCGTCTGGCCGGTGAGATCATCGATCCGCAGCAGCTCGAAGCGGCGGTCTATGCGCACGATATCGGCATGATGTTTCTCGCCGAGTCGGCCTGGCTGACCCCGGGCCCGCTGAGCGTCGCCGACCGCCGGCTGCTGCACGCCCACCCGGGCTGGGCGGCCGGACTGTTGTCGCGAATGGACGGGTGGTCGGGGGCTGCCGAAATGGTTCTCCAGCACCACGAGACGCCGGATGGCCAAGGCTATCCCGGAGGGTTGAGGGAGGCCGAGATTTGTCCCGGGGCCAGGCTGCTGGCGATCATCGACGCCTTCGAAGCGATCATGCTGCGCCACAATCACCGTGGACGGAACCGATCGGTCCTGCGCGCGGTCGCCGAGATCAACGCCTGCGACCTGCAGTTTGCCAGCGAATGGATCGGCCCGTTCAACCAGGTCATCCGGGCGAGCCTCGAGGCCCGATGAATGCCCCGCCCGCGACCAACGAGCGTCGCTTCGGCGGCGTCGCGCGGCTCTATGGTCAAGACGCGATCGATCGTCTGAACGACGCCCGTGTCGCCGTCGTCGGCATCGGCGGAGTCGGCTCGTGGACTGCCGAAGCACTGGCGCGTTCGGCGGTCGGCTCGCTGACCCTCGTCGACCTCGACATGATCGCCGAATCGAATGTCAATCGCCAGATTCACGCGCTCGAAGGCGAGTTCGGCAGGGCCAAGGTCACCGCGATGGCCGAGCGGATTCGTTCGATCAACCCCGCGTGCCGGGTAACCGGTATCGAGGATTTCGTCACCCGCGACAACGTCGCTGCGATCCTTCGAGACGACCTCGACTACATCGTCGATGCCACGGATCAGGTATACACGAAGGCGGCGATGATCGCTTGGGCACGCGGGGTCTCGGTTCCGCTGATCACTGCTGGGGGTGCCGGCGGCCAGACCGACCCGACGCGAATCCGGGTCGCCGACCTCGCGCAGACGATCCAGGATCCGCTCCTCTCGAGGGTGCGCGCTCTATTGCGCAGGCATCATGGATTCACCCGTGAGCCCGGGAAGCGCTTCGGCGTCACCGCCGTGTTCTCCAGCGAGCCACTGAAGCGTCCGGCTGGCGCTGACGCCTGTGCGCCGCGGGCGGCTCCGGCCGGCCTGAATTGTGCAGGCTTCGGTTCGTCGGTCTGCGTGACCGCGAGCTTCGGCCTGCACGCGGCGGGAGTGGTCCTCAATGCGCTGGTCAGCCGGTCGCCGGCCGCAGCTGCTCAAGGCTGAGCGGTGACGACCCGGTTCTTGCCGGTCGTCTTCGCCTGGTACATCGCCTGATCGGCCCGTCTGGTCACCGACGCCTGGGTGTCGCCGGCGCGCAACTCGGTCACCCCGGCGCTAAAGGTGATCAGCTGGCGGTTGTTCCCGTGCAGGAAGATCCGTCGGGTCAGCTCGCGCTGCAGGCGGACGATCGCCGTCTGCGCGTCGGCCAGCGCGGTGTCCGGGAGGACGATCAGGAATTCCTCGCCGCCGAAGCGGGCAACGGTGTCCTGCGGACGCATCGTCTCGCGGATGACCGTGGCCAGGTGGATGAGCGCCGCGTCTCCGGCGTCGTGACCGAGGGAATCGTTGAGTTTCTTGAAGTTGTCGATGTCCAGCAGGGCGACGCAGAGTGACGAGTCGCGTCGCCGCGCACGCGCCACCTCCTTTTCGAAAGCCTCCTCGAGGCCGCGCCGGTTCAGTGCGCCGGTCAGCTGGTCGTGACGAACCAGTTGGCTCGCCTGGTCGAGTTCGGCCTGCAGTCCGACGATGCGCCTGTCGGCGTCTTCGGCGCGCTTTCTAGCCGAGCGCAGTTCATCCCGCGAGCGCTGCGCGTTCAGCTGGATGATCCGGGTCTCGCGCAGCACCTCGCCGAGAACGTCCTCGAGCTGACTGATGTTCTCGGCCCGGCTGATCTTCTCGGCGCAGACCTCGATCTTGTCGTGATAGTCCGAGGTCGAGTCGGCAAACTCGGCGAGGTGGTCGACGAAACCGGCCAGGATCTGCCTCAGGCTCTCCCTGGCTTCGTTGAGGCTGTGCTTGAGCTGGCTCTGCTTGAAGATCACTTCCTTTAGCCGGATTTCCGCGTCGCCAATCGCGCGGATGTTCAGCGGCCCGGCGACTATTTCGCGAACCATGGCGATCTGTCCGGTCAGCCAGCGATCCTCGATGACCAGCTCGCCGACGTTGTCGAGCAACAGTTGCAGCAGGTGGAGCAGACCTGCGCGCAGTTCGGCCCGGTCTTCTGCGAGGATCGCCAGGCGAAAGGCAAAGCGCCTGATCCCCGAGAGAATCGCTTCGAGTGCAGCCCGCGAGCTGGCCGTACGGACCCGGTGGGCAAGCGCCAGTGCATCGGCTCTGAGATCCGGCTCATCTTCGAGCAGGCCGGCAATGAGTTCTTCAACCGCATAGGCGAAGAGGTCGCGCAGCTCGCTCGACGGAACGGTCACGCGAAGCGGAAGCGCAGCGGCCGCGTCTTCCTCGGTTACCGCCTGCCCGTCAGGCGCCGCCGGTGTCAGGGGATCGGCAAGCGTCGAGTCACCAGCGGCGACGGGATTCACCGACCAGGATCGGAGCAGACCCTGCAAGCGCTCGAACAACACCTCGGCGTTGCCCGAAGCGCCGGCGATCACCCTTTCGAGCGCTTCCCGCTTGCGCACCGGCGTCAGTCCGACCTGCTTCGCTTCCCACTGGCGGACGAGTTCGGCGAACAGGCTGCCCCAGGGCCGTTCGTGCTCCTGCCCGAGCTGTCGCACGAAATCGCCAAGTCCCCGCTGCAGCTCGTCCCAGCCCTTGCCCGAGAAGGCTCTCGCCAGGCGCCTGGCCAGCCGCTGCTCGACAGCCGACTCTTGCGGCAACGAGCCGAGCACGGCCTTCAGTTCGCGTTCCGGGTAGCCGCCGCTTCCCCCGACGGTTCCGGCGATTTCGTGGTAGATCGCCTGATAGTTCTCGGGTGACGGAGGCAGGCGCCGGGCGGCGAGCAGCCGCAAAGTTTCGCGAGCAATTTCCGAGGGATTCGAGAGGCTGGGCATGGCCATCCGCGGCGAGCGAGAGTGCCCGGATTCTAGCAGCCGAAGTGGTGCGGGCAAACCGGCCGAAGGCGGCGCGCGAGTCTTCGTTCGGCCGTGTACAATGGCGCCCACCTGCCACGGCCTCGACCACGGGCTTCGCCGGCTACCCGCCGGTGTCGCGCCGGCCGTGGCCATTGACACCGGGATCCCGCATGGCCGTTCTGATCAGCCCCGTCACCCCTGCCGACGTCGATGCCGTCGTCGCGCTGGCGCGTCGCATCTGGCAGGCGACGTATCCGGAGATCATCAGCCAGCAGCAGATCGACTACATGCTCGAACAACGCTACTCGCCGACGCACATCCTCGACGAACTGGCGACGCCGCGAATCTGGTGGGACCAGGCGCACGCCGACGGGGTGCTCAGCGGCTTCGCCTGCTCGCTGATCACCGGGAACGGCGAAATGAAGCTCGACAAGGTCTACGTCGACCCCGCGCGGCAAGGCCTGGGGATTGGGCGAAAGCTGATCGAGGCAGTCGCCTCCCGTGCCGTCGCCGACGGCTGTGCGGCGCTGATTCTGGCGGTCAACAAGCGCAACCAGCGAGCGATCGCCGCCTACCACAGGCTCGGCTTCGCGGTCAGGGATTCGGTCTGCGTCGACATCGGTGGGGGATTCGTAATGGACGACTTCATAATGGTCCGGTCACTGATCGGGCGCAGGGCCGCTTCACGATGACCGTCAGACTGAGCTTCGTCAAGATGCACGGCCTGGGCAACGACTTCGTCGTGCTCGACGGCATCCGCCAGACGGTAGCCCTCTCCGCCGGGCAACTGCGTTTCCTGGCCGATCGTCGCTTCGGTGTCGGCTGCGACCAGATCCTGCTCGTCGAAAAGCCGCGACAGGCGAATGCCGATTTCCGCTACCGGATCTTCAACGCCGACGGTGGAGAAGTCGAACAGTGCGGCAACGGAGCGCGCTGCTTCGCGCGTTTCGTATACGACCAGGGACTGACGACAAAGCGCGAGATCCGCGTCGAGACGCTGGCCGGAATCATCGTCCCGCGGATCGAGGACGATGGCACGGTCACCGTCGACATGGGGCCACCGGTGTTCACGCCGGCACTGATCCCGTTCGTCGGCTCATCGGATGCGCTCGTCCATCCATTGCTCGTCGGTGACCGGGAAGTGGCGATCACCGCCGTTGGCATCGGCAACCCACACGCCGTCCAGGTGGTCGCCGACGTCGACGCTGCACCGGTTGGCGATCTCGGTCCGCTGATCGAGGTGCATCCGCGCTTCCCCGAGCGTGTCAATGCCGGCTTCATGCAGATCGTCGACCGGCACGGTATCCGCCTGCGCGTGCATGAACGAGGAGCAGGAGAAACACTGGCCTGCGGAACCGGCGCCTGTGCGGCTGCGGTCGCCGGAATCGCCCGCGGCCTGCTCGACTCACCGGTGTGCGTCGAGACGCGCGGCGGAATGCTGACCATAGCCTGGAGTGGAGACGCTACGCCGGTCCTGATGAGCGGACCGGCGGTCGCCGTATACAAGGGAGAGATCGAGTTATGAGATCGGAAGATGTCGCGCGCTACCTGCAGGAAAATCCTCGTTTCTTCGAGGAGCACGTGGACCTGGTCGCCAGTCTGGTCGTCCCGCATCCACACGGCGGGCGAGCGATCTCGATCACCGAGAGGCAGATGCTCGCGCTGCGCGAAAGGAACCGGCAGCTCGAAGGCAAGATGAGCGAACTGCTCCAGTTCGGCGAGGAAAACGACGCGATCAGCGAGAAGATGCACCGCCTGGCCGTCGGCCTGATCGCTGCGCGCAGCTTCCAGAGCGTCCTGCATACGCTCAACTTCCACCTCCGGGACGACTTCCAGGTGCCGCATCTCGCCGTCCGTCTCTGGAAACTCCCGGACGGCACCGAAGATCTGCCCGAATTCACCGACGTCAGCCAGGAACTGCAATCCTTCGCGGAAACTCTCGCCCAGCCCTATTGTGGCTCAACCTCGGGCTTCGAGACCTCCTCGTGGTTCGGCGAGGCTTCGACACACATCCGTTCGCAGGCATTGATCGCCCTGCGCAACGGCGGCGGAACCGTCGGGCTGATCGCTCTGGGCAGCGAGGATCCCGAGCGCTTCTACGCCTCGATGGGCACGCTCTTCCTCGAACGCCTCGGGGAAATGGCTTCAGCGGCAGTCGCTCGCGCGCTACGCTGATCGTGCAGAAGAACCATCGGCACCGGGAAGTTCGCGCGCGCCGGCCGACAGCGCAACGGCTTCGCCGTGTAGCGTGCTGACTTGCCTCGAGACCAGGCCGATGCCCGCCAGCCCGCGCGCCGAAGCCATCGCCAGCTATCTCGACGAACTGGCCGGCCAACGTCGGCTTTCGGCGCACACCATCGCCAGCTACCGCCGAGATCTCGCAATGCTCGACGCGCGCGCCGGCCGACAGCGCAACGGCTTCGCCGTGTAGCGTGCTGACTTGCCTCGAGACCAGGCCGATGCCCGCCAGCCCGCGCGCCGAAGCCATCGCCAGCTATCTCGACGAACTGGCCGGCCAACGTCGGCTTTCGGCGCACACCATCGCCAGCTACCGCCGAGATCTCGCAATGCTCGACGCGCTCGCCGGCGAGTCGATCGGCGAGCGCGGCTTCAACGAACTCCAGACGGTGCATATCCGGCGTTTCGTCGCCCGCCTGCACACTCGCGGACTCGGTGGCCGCTCGCTCGGGCGGGCGCTTTCGGCCTGGCGTGGATTCTATCGCTGGCTTGGCCGGCGCGACGAGTCGGACAGCAACCCGGTGGACGACGTCCGGCCGCCGAAAAGTGCGCGGCGACTGCCGAAAGCCCTCTCGCCCGACGAAGCCGGTCGCCTGCTCTCGCGGGAGAGCGAGGACCCGCTGCAGATCCGCGACCGGGCGATGTTCGAGCTCTTCTACTCGTCGGGCCTGCGCCTCGCCGAACTCGCCGCGCTCGACATCGCCAGCCTCGAGGACATCCGGACTGGCGAGGTGCGCGTGCTCGGCAAACGCAACAAGGCGCGCATCGTTCCGGTCGGCAGCAAGGCCCGCGAAGCGGTCTCGCTGTGGGCCGAGCAGCGCCCGCTGATCGCCGTGCCCGATGAGCCGGCGCTGTTCGTCGGCCAGCGCGGGCAGCGTCTCGGCGTGCGCATGGTCCAGATTCGCCTCGCGCAGTGCGGCCTCGCCCAGGGTCTCCCGGCCCACGTCCACCCGCACATGCTGCGCCATTCGTTCGCCTCGCACGTGCTGCAGTCATCGGGAGACCTGCGCGCCGTGCAGGAGATGCTCGGCCACGCGAGCATCTCCTCGACCCAGGTCTACACCCATCTCGACTTCCAGCACCTGGCGGCGGTTTACGACCAGGCGCATCCGCGAGCGCGGCGCAAGGACGAGTGAGCGGTCGTCAACAAGTCGTCGTGATCCGGCCCGAGCGCACACCGCGACCGATTGCCGCAGCGCGGACCGCGGATCGAGGCTGCGCGTAGAATCGCAGACAGCGAATCCTCCGGATCAAGCAACCGCGCCATGCCCGACCTCCGGCTCGAACCCTCGCAGGCCGTCTCGCCGCAACGGGCCAATCCCTTGCTGCGCCTGCTCAGCCTGCGACGCATCGAAGTACTGACTCAGGCGGTGGTGCTGCTCCTCGCCGTCGCCTGGCTGCGCATCCCGCTGCACGTCGTGCCGATGATGCTGGTCATCGTCCTGCTCGCCGCGGCCAACCTGGCCACTCAGTGGCGGGTGAATCGCGGCGGGCCGCCGAGCGACCGCGAGATCCTCGCCCAGTTGTCGGTCGACGTCGGCGCCCTGGCACTGCTCCTGTACTTCGCCGGCGGTCCGGCGAACCCCTTCGTTTCGCTCTTCCTGCTTCCCCCGACTCTGGCGTCGGCAATGCTGCCCGCCAGGCATGCCTGGGCGATGGCGGCGATGACGCTCGTCGCCTACAGCTTCCTGATCTTCTGGAGCCTGCCTCTGCCGCCGCCGCAGGTCGATCTGAGCCGGTTCGACGCTCTGCTCGCGCGCGCTACCGCGGGAGCCGGTGGGCCCGCCGGGCACGGCAGCAGCTTCGCGCTGCACGTGCTCGGCATGTGGCTGAACTTCGTGATCAGCGTCGGCATCGTCGTCTATTTCCTGACGCGGATGGCCGCAGCCCTGAAGCAACGCGAGCGCGAACTCGCCACGGCGCGCGAATCGGTGCTCCGGCAGGAGCAGATTCTCTCGCTCGGCACGCTCGCCGCGGGTGCCGCACATCAGCTCGGGACACCGCTGGCGACGATGGCCGTGGTCATCCGCGAGATAGAACTCAACCACCCGCGGAACGGTGACCTCCACGAAGACCTGTCGCTGCTGCGCAGACAGGTGGACCGCTGCAAGCAGACGATCTCGCAGATCCTCGCCTCGACCGGACGCGCGCGCGAAGAGGATCTCGGCGGGATGGCCCTTGACGCCTACCTGCAGCGGATGCTCGACGAGTGGCAGCTGATTCGCCCGCAGGCGCGGGTCGAAACGACGCTGACCGGCAGCCACCCGGCGCCGATCGTCTTGCCCGACCGCACGCTCGAGCAGGCGATTCTCAATCTGCTCGACAACGCCGCCGACGCCAATGGCGAGCACCCCGAGGCGTTGCGCTTCTCGGCCGTCTGGGAAGCCGACGCGTGCCGGATCGACATTCTCGACCACGGTCCGGGACTCCCGACGAGCGGGGCGCCGGTCCCCGGACAGCCCTTCTTCAGCACCAAGCCGGTCAGCCGGGATAAACCTGGCGGACTGGGCATCGGCCTGTTCCTGAGCAACGCGACCGTCGAGCGCTTCGGGGGCAAGGTCGAACTGTTCGAGCGGAGAGAACCGTCCGGGGGAACCTGCACCCGTATCACCCTGCCGCTCAACCGACTGAAGAGGTGACCACCTTGGCTCAGACCGAAACTCCGACTGCTGACGACGAGCGATCGACGCTGCTGCTCGTCGACGATGACGACGCCTTCCGCCGTGTCCTCGCGCGGGCGCTCGAGCGCCGTGGCTACTCGGTCAGCGTCGCTGCTTCGGTCGAGTCGGCGATCGGCAAGGCCGAGGCGCAGCCCCCCGAGTTCGCCGTCGTCGACCTGAAAATGCCCGGCCAGTCGGGCCTGGTGCTGATCGAGAAGCTGATCGAACTCGATCCGAACACGCGCGTCGTGATGCTCACCGGCTACGCAAGCATTGCCACGGCGATCGAGGCGATCAAGCTCGGCGCGGTCCATTACCTGGCCAAGCCATGCGACGCCGACGAAATCGTCGCCGCGTTGCACCGCGACAGCGAGGGAGACCCGACGATGCCGGTCTCCGGCTCGCCGCTCTCGGTGGACCGCCTCGAGTGGGAACACATCCAGCGGGTCCTTGCCGAAAACCATGGCAACGTCTCGGCGACGGCCCGGGCCCTGCGAATGCACCGCCGTACGTTGCAGCGCAAACTCGGCAAGCGGCCGACGCGGGAGTGAATGATGAACGACGACGATCAGGGCGGGCAGACCTCCCAGCGGGTGGACAAGTGGCTGTGGGCGGCGCGCTTCTACCGCACGAGGTCGCTCGCCGCCGAGGCGATCGGCGCCGGCCACGTCAGGCTCGGCGGTCAGGTCGTCAAGGCGTCCCGCGAACTGCGGCTTGGCGACGTCGTCGAGATCAACATCGGCGAGCTTGCCTGGTGCGTCGTCGTCCGCGGCTTCAACGAGCAGCGCCGGCCGGCTCCCGAGGCACGACAGCTTTATCGGGAGACCGACGAAAGCAGCATCCGGCGCAGCGCGCTGCGCGAAGAAAGGCGGCTCGCTCCGACGCCCGGAGCCGACCTTCGTGGCCGGCCGACCAAGCGGGCACGACGCCTGATCCGAAGCTTCAGCGACGGCCCGTGACGACCGACCCACCGAGCAGCGACGAGCACGCCGAGCCGCGAGACCACCAGCGGAACGCCGATCCTCTGGCTCGGCTGCCCAACCTCGGCCCGCGCTCATCGCGGATGCTCGCGCGGGCCGGTATTCATACCGTCGGGCAATTGCAGGATCTCGGCTCGGTCGCCGCCTACCTCAGGGTCAGACAGGTCGACGGCAGGGCCAGCCTGAACCTGCTCTGGGCGCTCGAGGGCGTGCTGGCCGGAATGTCCTGGCGCGAAGTCGCGCGCACGAGGCGGACGAGCCTGCTGCTCGCACTCGACATGCACCAGGTCGAAGCGGCGGGGCGCGAGCCTCGGTCGTGAGCTACCGGCTGCTCGCCGACGCGGTCGTCGTCGCCCATCTGCTGTTCATCCTCTTCGTCGTCTTCGGCGGACTGCTCGTTCTGCGCTGGCCGCGGCTGGCGCTGGCGCACCTGCCCGCAGCCTGCTGGGGGGCACTGATCGAAGTCGGTGGCTGGATCTGCCCGCTGACCCCGCTCGAGAACGGTCTCCGCGAGGCAGCCGGTGAAGCCGGCTACCCGGGCAGCTTCATCGCCCGTTACCTGCTGCCGGTGATCTACCCCGCCGGGCTCACCCGCGAGTTGCAGTTCGTCCTCGCTGCCGTCGTCGTTGCCGTCAACCTCGCCGTCTACGCAGAGTTGCTGCGCCGGTGGGGCGCCCGGCGCTCCGGCGAAGGCCGGTGACGCCTTCGCCGATCACCGGCAGGCTCGACCTGCAAGGCCGGTTGCCGAGGCATTCGCTGACGCCGAGCGAAACGGTTGTCGAGCGCGACAGGCCGCTGATGCGCTTGCTGCTGCCGGCGATTGACCCTCACGCCACGGGTGCGAGATACTCCGGCCGGCCGACGCGGGCAGCCGCGTAGCTGCCGCTCGATTGGTTCGTGACCCCCCTGAGCCGTTCTCACCCCGGAGACTCGCCCATGTTGCGCATAGCCTCTCTCTTCTTCGTGCTCCTCGCCGCCGGCGGGATCGTCAATGCCCAGACTCTCGACGGTCGCCTCAGGAAGATCGCCGACACGAAATCGATCGCCATCGCCTACCGTAGCGACGCGACGCCGTTCTCGTACACCGACGACCGGCAGCAGCCGATCGGCTATACGATCGACATCTGCAAGCGCGTCGTGGCGTCGCTCGAGAATCAGCTCGGTGTCCAGGGTCTCCAGGTCAAGTGGGTGCCGGTCACCAGCCAGAACCGTTTCGATGCCGTCGCCAGCGGCCAGGCAGACATGGAATGCGGGGCCAGCACGGTGACGTTGTCGCGAATGAAAGTGGTCGACTTCTCGAACTACACGTTCATCGAGAGCACCGGACTGCTCACCACCCAGAAGAGCGGGCTACGCTCACTGGCTGACCTGGCCGGCAAGCGGATCGGCGTGGTCAGCGGCACGACCAACGAACGTGCGGTCAACGAGCTCGACAGGCGCCGCGCACTGAAAATGACCGTGGTTCCGCTGCAGACGCGCGAAGAGGCAATCGCCGCGCTCGAGGATGGCCGGGTAGACGCCTACGCGAGCGACAAACTCCTGCTCCTCGGCGCCGGCCTCAAGGCGAAACACCCGAGGAGCCTGGTGATCCTGCCCGACGACCTGTCGATCGAGCCGTATGCGATCGCCCTGCCACGCGGCGACGCAGGGATGCGTCTGGCCGTCAACACCGGGCTCGCCCAGATCTACCGCGACGGCGAGATCGGGCCGATCTTCGGCAAGTGGTTCGGCGCGCTCGGTGAACCAGCGGCTCTGCAGCAGGCGGTGTTCATTTTCGGAGCGCTGTCCGAATAGCCTCGGCCTGCGCACATCCCGTCACGAGCGGTTGGTCGAGCGATACACGGTCTTACACGGCTATTGACATCTCCCGAGATGACCGGGCGTTAATCGGCACAAGGCGCTGCAATCGGGTGGCGCCCCAAACCGATCCACACCATCGAAGGAGATTCGCCATGACCAGAATCCTGACCGCCCTGCTGCTTTCCGCCGGCCTCGTGACCGCTTCGTTCGCCCAGGGAACGACGACGCCACCCTCTCCGGCCACTCCCGCCCCGGCGGCCAAGGTAGCGGCCCCGACGAGCCCGGCAACCGAGAAGAAGGCTGAAGCTCCCGGCACCGTCGAGCCGGGCAAAGCTGACACCACCAAGGCAACCCAGGCGACCAAGCCCGTCGTCAAGGGAGAAACGACCAAATCCGAAGTCGTGAAGGCGTCGCATCCGGTCAGCGGCGAGACGACAAAGCCGGAAGCGAAGGGTGGCAAGCACCCTGAACAGGTCCGCAAGCACACGCCGAAAGCCAAGCCGGCGACGAGCGAAGTTCAGGCGCCCGTGAAGAGCGAGTCCACCACCCCGGCCAGCAAGTAAGCTGCCCTCCGCCAACTGGAGACCCCCGGCGCGCCCGTGCCGGGGGGCCGGCCGCGCTTACCGCCCGCCAACAAGCGCCTCGCCGACCGCCTGCCTCACCCGCCCGTCGGCCCGTGGGCCACTCATACGACGTACCGGATAATCGCGAAGTAGTGCGCTGCACTGCCGCCGAGCACGAACAGATGCCAGATTCCGTGCGCATGGGTGAGACGCGCATCGAGCGCATAGAACGCGATGCCCGCCGTGTACAGGACGCCGCCGACCGCAACCCAGAGGAAGCCGGCCACGCCGAGCTCACGCAGCAGCGGAATCAGCGCCACCAGCACGACCCAGCCCATGACGACGTAGATCACCACCGAAAGAATCCTTTTCTCGCTGCGCAGCCAGAATTCCTGGATGCTGCCGACGATCGCCAGCCCCCAGACGATCCCGAACAGCGACCAGCCCCAGGGCCCGCGCAGGGTCACCAGGCAGAACGGCGTGTAGCTCCCGGCGATCAGCAGGTAAATGCCTTGATGATCGAGCCTCTGCAGGATTTCCTTGGCGCGACCACGAAAGCTGTGATAAAGGGTCGACAGTGAGTAGAGCAGGACCAGCGTTGCCCCGTAGATTGAAACGCTGACCACCTTCCACGGATCGCCGGCTTGCGCCGCGACGACGATCAGGACGATCGCTCCGGCGAGTGCGAGGACGGCACCGACGAGATGGGTCCACGCGTTGAGTCTCTCTCCGTGGTACATGGCGATTGGCCTCAGCCCGCCGCTCGCGCGGAGGGTCTGCCGGACATGGGACCCGCGATCCCGGCGCCGTTCTCGTCGACTTTCCGGGAGCATTCATGGCCATTGCCGGGCCAGTGCCAGAGTGCCTGCGCGGGCGGGATGTCCGCGCGCGCCCGTGATCCTGCTCTGCCCGCGACGGCCAGCTGGCCGGTTCTCAGCCTCTCGAACACTCGAAGTACCCTTGCCGGGGGCTCGCTTGCGGGCACCAGGTAGCCATATTGACCAGGTAGGCATCCTTCCGTCGCTCTCGGGCCTTGCCCAGCAATTTCTCTGCCTGCACCCGATCGGTGATCGTCGCGACGCTTCGGTACGAGCCCTGCCGAAGGTAGATTGCCGCATTCGGCAACCCAAGCCGGGCGGCCATCGTTCCGGTTTCGTACCTGGCCGCATCGAGACTGGAGTCGGCCCCGAATACGACTCCCCAAATGACCGCCGAGCCCGCCGCAGATTGCAGCTTCTGCACCAGAGGAGCGTTGCCCGCGACGCTCGAGGCGAGCGAGTCCTGGACGCTCGCGGCACTGGAGCCGAGCTGCGCATTGAGCTCTTCGAGTTTAGCGAGATCCGCCCGAACCCCGGCATTGGCGACCTCGGGCTTGATCTGCCCGAGAACCTTGCCGAGCCTGTCGTTCTGATCCCTGAGGTCGGCGATCATTGCCTGGGCCTTGAGCAGCGCGTCGTCGGACTCGCCAAGCTTGGCCTTCCACTTGAGTCCCGCAAAGCTGCCTTCCTCGAAACCGGCCTCGACGAGAATCCTGTTGACCGTCTCTGGCCATCCAATCAGCAGCAGGGCGATCAGCAGGAGCATCGCGTCCCTGAGCATGGCCACCAGATCCTTGCCGACGGCCACGAGCGCCGAGATCGAGAAACCGCTGTTCTGCTCCCCCATCCTCTTTCTCCAGTCCATCGCCACGGCGCCAGATCCGCCGGCGATCGACAGGCGATCGACAGGCGATCATCGGGCGTGCTCCGCACGACAAACAGCCGAGTGCCGCGAGCACGCATTGTAACGTCCTGATGGCCCGGTTCAGGATCCCTGCGCCCGGAACGCCGGAGCCGAGCGCCGGCAAGCCTCCGCCACGGGCTATCGGTGATCCGCCGCCAGACGTCGATTGGACCGCCAGCGCTGGCGAGCGGTTCGCCGGCAGTCGTCCTCAGCGGTCTCGGCACCGGCTCTGCCCGCTGTCCAGAACTTCGCCGGTCGTGTCGAGGAACGACCATCGGTACGCGTCATCGGCGAGTTCCAGTTCCCGCACGCCCCAACGACCAGCGATCAGCTTCTCGGAGTGACGGCGCGTCTACAGCGGCCGGCGATCCGGATCAGCTCCGCCGGTCCCCACGGTGAAGCTGCGGACGCCGTCACGCGGATCGGCTGTCCCGTCGGCGGCGAGTGGCGCGAATCGCTCGTAGAGGTGGTCATGGCCGCTGAGAACGACGCTGACCCGCCCGGTGGCCAGCGTCTGCCAGAGCCCATCCATCGATCGATGGTCACCGCCTTCGCCCGAACTGAAGCGAGGCAGGTGAGCGAAAGCCAGCCGGCAGCAAGGGGACTGACAAACCCTTCCGCGGCGGACGGCTATCTGTCTGCCTCGCCGCCCTGACGGACGAAGCGCCGAAGCGGGCAGGTTATCGCATACACTAACGCGGTCGATCCAGGAAGACGCTTCCGATGTCCCGAGCCACGCTGAAGCTGCCACCCCGAACACCCGCCGGCGACCCGAGCCGTCCGACCGGCAAACCCACCCGCAAGCCGATTCGCGGCGGCCCGTCGGGTGCCCGACCGGCCGGCCGGCAAACGGGCTCGACAGCGCAGTCCGCGGAAAAGCCGGCGCTGCCGGGGCATACCGGTCACGGCACGCGCGTGACGAGGGACAAGACCCCGCCAACGCCGCAAGACGCTGCTGGCCTGCGCCCCGGAGCAAGCGCGCGAAAAGCCGGCAGCACGACACCGCCGTCTCCCCGGGCACGCAGGCCACACGACAGCGCTGTGCATGCGGCCGCCGAACCGGGCGCGAGCGACGCACCGGCAGGACGCGCGGTCAACAACGTTCGGAATCCTCCCGGGCAAGCGACCGGGCAAGCCAGTGGCAGATCGGATGCGCAGGGCGCGCGGCATTTCGAACGCCAAGGGAGCGACAAGCCCGCTCGCGCGGCCGCGCCTGGACGCGCGAAGGGGGAGCGGTCACCAACCCGCTCGGCCGAAACCGGGGATCGCACCCGCGCCGACCGCCCTGCAGGCCCGGGCAAGACAGCCGCCGTGCGTGCGGGAGAGAGGCCGCGCGAACTCTTGTCCGCGGAGTTGCCGCGACTCTCGAGCCTGGTCAGGCAGATCACCCACTGCTCCCGGCGCGAAGCCGACGAATGGATCGAGAATGGCTGGGTGGCGGTCAACGGAGTCACTGTCAACCGGCTCGGCGCACGCGCGAGCCCGCAGGCGACGATCACCATCGACGAGTCGCTCCGCTGGCAACGAAACAGACCGGTGACCGTCGTCCACCACCGACCCGTTGGCGGTGCTCAGACCGCGAGCACCGCCGGACGCGACCCAGTCAGCGCGCTGCAGCCCGACCGGCAATGGCGCAGCGAAGGCGGAACGACACGTCTTTCAGCCGCGGGGCTGCACGGACTGAGCTGTGTCGCCGACCTCGCCGAAGACGAGGTCGGTATGACCGTTTTCACGCGTGAGCCAGGCGTTGCCCGCCTCCTGCTCGGCCGCGCCCCCCGCGTCGAGAAGGAGTACCACGTGCGCGTCGAGGGCGAGCTGTCGGCGGAACGGATCGAGTTCCTCCAACGAACGCTGTTGCCGGGCCAGCCTGGGTCTACAGTCCCGAGGGTGTCGTTCTTGCAGGAGGATCTGCTGCGCGTCGTCGTGCGTGACAACAGCCAGCGGCAGATCCAGCTGGGTTGCGCACAGGTGGGCCTGCGCGTGATCGAAGCCAGGCGCGTGCGGATCGGTGGGGTGGCGCTCGGCAAGGTCCCGGCCGGATGCTGGCGCTTCCTGCGCGCCGACGAGCGCTTCTGAGTCGCAACGGCCTGGTTGCCTCGCGACCGGGCGGCGGGTGGCACGATCGCCAGCGAACGGCTTTCGCCGTCGAGCTGCGGACGAGGGGAACTTGATGGTCGATCAGAAGGCGCGCATGGACGTCGGCGGCTGGCTCCTCTCTCTCGACAGGGAAAGCATTCCGGTTCTCCGGCAGACGGCGCGGCGCCTCGATGAGGTCCGGCGAAACGTGGCACGGATCGGCGGACGGGAGATCGCCGGCATCGTCCAGCAGGACCCGTTGCTTGCCGCCAGGGTTCTCGCCTCGATCCAGACGGCTGTTCCCGGCCGGCTGCGCAGCGACATCACCAGCGTGACCAGTGCGGTGATGCTGATCGGGGTTGAACCCTTCCTCCGAAGATTCGCCGATCTGCCGACAGTCGAAGGCCTGTTCGGTGGTCAGCGGCCGGCGCTGCTCAGCGCCCTCCAACTCATCCTGCGCGCGCAACGTGCTTCGCGCTACGCCCACGAGTGGGCGATCCATCGTTACGACCTGAATGCCGAGGAGGTCGCCCTCGCCGCGCTGCTCCACGACCTCGCCGAAATCCTGCTCGGCTGCCTCGCGCCGGAATTGATGACCGAAGTCCGCCGGCGCCAGCGAGACTGGGACCGATCGCGAGGCGAGCGTGCCGAGCAGCAGGTGCTCGGTTTGCGGCTGGCCGAACTGCAACTCGCCCTGTGCCAGGCCTGGCACCTCCCCGAATTGCTGATCACGCTGATCGACGAGCGCAACGCGGAGCATGCCAGGGCGCGGGTCGTCCACTACGCCGTCCGTTTTGCTCGTCACTCGATCAGCGGGTGGACGGAGCCCAACCTTGGCGAAGACCTCGAGGCCGTCGAGCGACTGCTGAACCTCGGCCGCGAGGCGCTGATCGACCGACTGGCGCTACCCGCGGAGCTGGTCCCCGGGCTGCTCGGCGAAGCCAGGACTGCCGCCCGAAGCACCCCGCGCCAGAAGTTGTGAAGAAATCCTTACGAGCTGGCCGATGGTCCAGGCGTCAGGGAAGGGACGGGGCCTTTCCCTCCTGGAGCGAACGACGAGACATGAAGATCGGCAGGTGAGAGCGAAGGCGGGGCTTCCTGGGGCATGCTGCGCGCCGGACCACCCCGGGGGATGGGCATCTTCGGCCGTCGGCATTGGCCGGATTTCGCTCGACCTTGATGCCAATGGACTGGGCCGCGGTGTTGCGCTAGAATTTGTGGTCAGCCCAGACGCGGAGGTGCCGCCATGAACGCCCAGAAGAATCCATCCGGAGTCTCCTTCGACGATCCGGGACGGCACGGCATGACCCAGCGCGTCACGTGGGTCAGCGTGATGGTCAACGTGTTCCTGACCGCGGCCCAGGTGGTCGCCGGGATCATCGCGCACTCTCAGGGTCTGATCGCCGACGGCCTGCATTCGTTGTCCGACCTGGTCTGCGACTTCCTCGTCCTGTTTGCCGCCCACCACAGCAAGGATCCCGCCGACGAGAGCCATCCCTACGGCCATGCGCGAATCGAGACCGCCGCCTCGTTCGCCCTCGGCGCAATCCTGGCGGCAACCGGCGCGGGGATCATCTGGAGTGCCGCAGTCAAGCTCGAGAACCTCGACAGTCTCCCGGCAGTCGCGCCGCTCGCCCTGTGGACTGCGATCCTGGCACTCGTGGCGAAGGAGGGGCTGTTCCGTTACATGCTGCATGTGGGCGAACGGCTGCGCTCCCCGATGTTGATCGCCAACGCGTGGCATGCGCGATCCGACGCTGCGTCGTCTCTGGTCGTCGCCGTCGGGATCATCGGTAACCTGGGCGGCTACAACTTCGCCGACTCGGTCGCCGCGATCATCGTCGGTTTCATGATCGTCCGGATGGGCGTCGTCTTCGCCTGGGATGCGCTCCAGGAACTGATCGACACGGGCCTGTCGGTCGAGGAAGTCACCAGCATCCGCCAGGTGATCGTCGACACGCCCGGAGTGACCAGTCTGCATGATCTGCGCACCCGGCGAATGGCCCACCGCTCACTGGTCGACGCACACGTTTGTGTGGACCCCCGGATCAGCGTCTCAGAAGGACACCACATCGCCGAATTGACCCGTCAACGCGTGCTCGAAAGCCACGAGTCGGTGTCGGACGTTCTCGTCCATGTAGACGTCGCCGACGACGTGGATCATGACGGTTCCCTCAAGGGGCTGCCGACGCGCAGCGAACTGATGAGCCTGCTGACTCCTGCTCTGGCCGACCTGCCCGGTCCTGCACGGCTCGTCCTGCATTACCTCGGCGGGCGAATCGAGGCTGAAGTCTACCTGCCGGGCGAAGCACTCGCCGATGCGTCCGCGGCCAGCCGCATGGAGGCCGAAATCGGCCGACGACTGATCGAGCACCCGCTGGTCGCCGCACTGTCGGTAAACTATCGGCGACAGGTGTTTCCGTTCAGCCGGGACTGAAGCCGCGACCGTCGGATGACCTTCGGCTCCGCTGACCCGAGAGCCGCAAGGTTTCTTGTCGAATTCGCTCGAAGAGCGTGCCGATCAGGCCACGGCATTCATCGGGACTGTGCCTGGGCGAGTTTCTGTTCGATCCGCGCCAGCGGGATCGCGCCGGGTACTCGCTCCCCGTCGGCGAAGAAGATCGTCGGTGTTCCGTTGATCGCCAGCTTCCGCCCTGTCTCGACGGACTTCCTGACCGCCGTGGTGTCACAGTCGCCTTTGCCGGGCGGCACCTTGCCCTCAATCATCCATTCGTTCCAGGCCTTGGCCCGATCCGGCGCGCACCAGATCTGGTTGGATTTCTCGAGCGAGTCGGGCGAGAGGATCGGATAGAGGAAAGTGTAGATCGTCACGTTGTCCAGCTTGGCCATTTCCCTGGCCATCTTCTTGCAGTAGCCGCAGTTGGGGTCCTCGAAAGTGGCAAAGACGCGCTTGCCGTCGCCGCGGACCTGTTTCACCGCCAGATTCAGAGGAAGGTCCGAAAACCGGATCGCCGTCAGCTTCTGCATGCGCTCGTCAGTGACGTTCTTCATCGTCTTTCCGTCGATCAGCGAGCCGATTAGCAACGCAGACACCTTGTCATCGGTGTAAACGATCTGGCCATCGACGTAAACTTCGTAGAGGCCGAGATAGGGAGACTTCGTTATGCTGACGACAGTCGCACCGAGCCTGCTCTCCACCGCCTTCTTGACCGACGCCTCATCTGCGTGGCTGGACAGGCTCAGCACTGCGCTGCAGAGCAGGGGCATCAACTTGCTGTACATGTGGCTTCTCCGGGTCAGAAATAGTGAGAATGAATCCGCTGCGCGGCCGATCCGCGGCGCTACCCAATCGCCGACGTCTCGCGCGTCCATCTGCAATTCGAGTCGTTCGTTGGCACCGGGTATCCCGCCGAGTGGCGACCATTGCCCGATGGCCTGCCCGGGGTCGGGAAGCCGCTCAGACGATGCCGGTCGCGTAACGCACGAGTAAATTCTTGACAACCGGCACTTGGTCAGTCAACCTCATGCCAAGGTTCCGCAGAGTCCGCAATCCTGGCCATCGACTCGCGAAGAGATCGTGAAGTGCGTGCGTGACGCACTGCAGCAGCAAGGTCTCTTCCCGCCGCTGGCGCTGATAGCGCTGCAGCAGACGCTCGGCACCGACGTCCTGCCACTCCGGCACGCGCGTGAGCAGTCCAGCCAGCGACCTGGCGTCCTGCAGTCCCAGGTTGATGCCGTGGCCAGACAGCGGGTGAATCGCGTGCGCCGCATCGCCGAGCAGAGCCAGGCGAGGCCCGATGATCCGTGGAACGAGCATCAGGCGCAAGGGAAACGCTGCTGGCGGAGTCAACAGGGTCAGCCCACCGAGCGCACCGTGGCCGGCAGCCGCAACCTTGGCGCACAGCTGGTCAGGCGTCAGACCAAGCATTTCCTCGGCCTTCTCCGTCGAGGTCGACCAGACGATCGAAATCCGGTCGCCGGGTAGCGGCAACCAGGCGAGCACTCCGTCGTCACGAAACCACTGTCTGGCGATGCCCCGGTGGGCGCGCTGGCATGCGAAGTTGGCGACCACGCCCTTCTCGTGGTAATCGCTCTCGAAGGCGCGCAAGCCGAGCGCCTCTCTGACCCAGGAATCCCTGCCGTCGGCACCGACCAGCAGCCGCGCCCTGAGCAGCGTGCGATCAGCCAGCGTCAGGACTGCGGCATCGGGGCCGGCACTTAGACTCGCGGGGCTGCCGGGACAGAAAAGCGTGAGATTGCTCTGCCGTTTGACGTTCTCCCAGAGCTCGCCGGCGATCAGCGAGGACTCGAGTATCCAGCCGAGTTCGTCAATCCCCGTCTCGTACGCCGAAAAGTCCAGCCTGGCACCGCCGTCGCCGTACACCTCCATCGCCCGGATCGGCGCCATCCGCTCGGCTGGGAGATGTCTCCACACGCCGATGTCGCTGAGCAAGTCGACATTGGCGGGCGAGATCGCGTACACCCGTGCATCCCAGCCAGAAACCGGCCGCGGCGGAAACTGCTCGACCAGCGCCAGCCTCAGACGTGCGTCTCGCAGCGCACAGGCCAACGAGAGGCCGGCCAGCCCGCCGCCGACGATCAGGACGTCGAACTCGGCTGGCTGCATCAGCTCGGCCTGCCCGCCGGCAGGCACGACCTCGCGGGAGACCGCGGCCACCCCGCGCTGTTCCGCGGATTCGTGCGCATTTCGAACCCGCGGCCGCTACAGGTCATCGTCGAGAAGCGCCTGCTGCTGTCGGTTGATGAAATCCCCCATACTGTCGATACCACGCAGTTGCAGGATGCTGTTCCGCACCGCGGCTTCGAGCAGAACGGCGATGTTGCGCCCCGCGGCGACGGGAATCACGACCTTGCGGATCGGCACACCGAGAATCTCCTGCGACTGCGCGTCGAGTGGCAAGCGCGGACCATCGGCACTGCCCAGCGGGCGTTGCAGATGCGCAATCAGCTTGAGCTTCATCTTGCGGCGTGACGCGGTCTCGCCAAAAATCGTGCGGATATTGAGAAGGCCGAGGCCGCGCACTTCGAGGTAGTCACGCAGCATGCTCGGGCAGCGCCCTTCGATCGTCGTCGGCGCGATACAGGCGAGTTCGACGACGTCGTCGGCAACCAGGCCGTGCCCGCGGGAAATCAGTTCGAGAGCCAGTTCGCTCTTGCCAACGCCCGAATCTCCAGTGATCAGCACGCCCATTCCGAAGACGTCCATCAGAACGCCGTGCACCGAGGTGAAGCCGGCCAGCCGTCGTGAAAGATAGATGCGCAGCAGGTCGATGACCGCCGAGCACGGCTTCGGACTCGTAAACAGCGGCGTCGCCGTCGACTCGCAGGCCTCGCGGATCGCCGGCAGGATCTCGACGTCGTCGGCGACGATCAGGGCGGGGGGCCTGGCAGCCATCAGCTCCTTGACCTGAAAGCGTAGACGCTCGGGCGTCACCCGGCAACCCCAGGCATTTTCCGCCCGTCCAATGACCTGGAGCCGCTCGGGATGGATCAGGTTCAGATGGCCGACCACGTCGGCCCCGAAGTAGCCCTGTTCCCTCAACTCTATCTGGCGGTCGACACCGACCGCGACGACCCAGGAAAGCTTCAGCTTTTCCCGATGGTCCTCGTAAAGCTGGGCAACGCTGAACTGCCGCTCGGCGCTCATGCTCGGAGCCCCGGAGTCGAGTCGCCGAAGAGGCGGTCAGCGCTGTCCATCAGATTGCGCAGAGTCTCCTGCGCGCAGGCAGACGAGCGAGCGGCAAGGATGCGAAAGCGAGTGAGCCGGCAACGGCCCGGAGGCACCGCAGCGCGCAGGACACGGCCGATCGACGCCTCGCGGTCGCCGAAACGACCTGTCGATCGTTCCGCACATCCCGCCAGCTCGATGAGCGTTTCCCCGGAAGCCCGGTCAATCGGCGAAGATCTTGCGGACGGTTGCTGCATCGGGTGCTCTGGCCAGCGCCTCGCGGCAAGTCCGGTCCGAGAAGTGCTGCGCCAGTTCCGAGAGGATCTGCAGGTGCTGCTCGGTAGCGACCTCGGGCACCAGGAGGATGAACAGCAGCGAAACGGGCTTGCCGTCGGGTGAATCGAAGGGCACCGGCGTAGCCAGGCGGAGAAAGGCTCCGGTGGCGTCCCGGAGGCCCTTGATCCGCCCGTGCGGTATGGCCACCCCCTGTCCGAGGCCGGTGGAGCCGAGCTTTTCACGCGCGAACAGACTGTCGAAAACCGTGCTGCGCGCGATCCCGAGATAGTTTTCGAAAAGAAGCCCGACGTGCTCGAAAACGCGCTTCTTGCTGCTCGCTTCGAGATCCAGGAGGATGTTTTCGAGCGGGAGGAGTTGGGTGATCTGGCTCATACGACAAAGACCCGAAAAGGCGGACGTGGATGGCTTCGGACAGCAGGACGCAAGGAACAGACGACGGCCCCGGCTGTTCGGCCTTGCGCGGACCGCCGATCGATCATTCGGCCCCGATGTGGTCCGAGATCTTGTTTCCGCGGTGGTGATCCTGCAGCTTCTGCTTGTACTTCTGGACCTGGCGGTCCAGCTTGTCGGCCAGTCCGTCGATGGCCGCGTAGAGGTCTTCGTCCACGGATTCGACATAGACGTCCTTGCCCGCAAGATGAACGGTCACCTCAGCTTTCTGTTTCAGCTTGTCCACCGAGAGGATCACACTGATGTCGATCACGTTGTCAAAGTGCCGGGCAACCCGTTCGAGCTTGCCTGTCACGTAATCGCGCAACGCCGGAGTGATCTCGAGGTGGTGTCCACTGACTTGCAGGTTCATGATGTGGCTCCTTGTTCTTAAATGGACTTGCGTAAACTGACCGGCGGGATATTGAGCGCTTCACGGTATTTTGCAATCGTTCGCCGTGCCACGACAATGCCCTGCTGGCCAAGGATCTCGGCGATCTGGCTATCCGAGAGGGGCTTCCTGGGCTCTTCGGCGCTGATCATCTGCTTGATCAGGGCGCGAATCGCGGTCGCCGAGCAGGCCCCGCCGGCTTCCGTGCCGACGTGGCTGCCAAAGAAATACTTCAGCTCGAAGATCCCGCGCGGCGTCGCCATGTACTTCTGCGTGGTCACCCGCGAGATCGTCGACTCGTGCAACCCGAGAGCGTCGGCAATCTCGCGGAGAACCAGCGGGCGCATGGCCACTTCGCCGTGATCGAGAAACTGTCGCTGGCGATCGACAATCGCCTGGGCGACGCGGAGGATCGTGTCGAACCTTTGCTGGACATTCCTGATCAGCCAGCGGGCTTCCTGCAGTTGACCGGCAAGCCCGGAACCGCGCTGCCTGGACAGAATCTGGGCGTACAGGCTGTTGATCCGCAGCCGCGGGTAGGCATCGGCATTGACGTTCACCGACCACTGACCACGAAGCTTGCGCACGACCACGTCCGGCGTGATGTAACGGATGTCCGGTGAGGCATGGATGGCCCCCGGCCGCGGATTGAGACTGCAGATCAGCAGGTGCGCAGCGCGCAACTCGTCCTCCTCGCAACCGATCTGCTTCCTCAGCCTCTGAAAATCGTGGCTGGCCAGCAGATCGAGATGCTGGCGGACGATCTGCTGTGCCAGCAGACACGTCGAATCCGCAGGCAGCGACTCCAGTTGCAGCAGCAGGCACTCCTGAGCGCTGCGCGCCCCGACTCCCGTGGGATCAAAATTCTGCAGATACCTGAGCGCAATCTGCAGCTCGTCCTGGTCGATCTCGAACTCTCCGGGCATCGCCTCGGCCAGTTCCTCGAGCGACTGCGTGAGATAGCCGTCGTCATCGACGGCTTCGATAAGGCAGCGCACCAGGACGCGATCCCGCTCCGAAACGGTCAGCAGGCCGAGCTGGCTCAGCAGATGCTCGCGCAGCGATACGCTGGCTGCCTTCGCATCCTGATAGTCGCTCTCGGGATCGTCATCGAAGGAGCCCGATGACCCGAATGCCCGAGCCTGGTCGTCAAGCCAGCTCTCCTCGCCACCCAGAGCAGGTTCCCCACCGCCCTCTTCAAGCGACTCTTCGCGAGCGGAATCGACGCTCCTCTCGGCGCCGCCCGGAATGGCCACCGAATACTCGTCGGCACGTTCCAGCAGAGGGTTCTCCTGCAGGTATCTCTCCAGTTCGTGCTCGAGATCCAGCGTAGACAGCTGCAGCAGCCGGATCGACTGCTGCAGTTGCGGCGTCAATGCGAGATGCTGGGAGAGTTTGAGCTGGAGGGATGGCTTCATCTACGGAACCAGGTAATCCACTGCGTGGGCATGGGAAACCGCCCGTATGGTTCGCGAATTGGGGCCCTTGGCACATCGGGCTCAGAGGCGAAAGTTCTCGCCCAGATACACCTTCCGGACGTTTTCATTATAAATGATTTCGTCCGGGCGGCCAGCAGCGAGCACCCCACCCTCGTTGATGATGTAGGCGTGGTCACAGATGCCCAGCGTCTCGCGCACGTTGTGGTCGGTGATCAGTACACCGATCCCTCGTTCCTTCAGAAAGCGAATGATCTTCTGGATATCCAGAACGGCGATCGGGTCCACTCCGGCGAAGGGCTCGTCGAGGAGGATGAACCGTGGCTCGGTGGCCAACGCCCGGGCGATCTCGACGCGTCGTCGCTCGCCTCCAGAAAGCGACGTCGCCGGGCTCGCGCGCAGGTGGCCGATGTGCAGTTCCTCGAGCAGTCTCTCCGCGCGTGCCTCGATTTCTTCGCCCGACAACGGCTGCAACTCGAGCACTGCGCGAATGTTCTCGCTGACTGTCAGCTTCCGGAAAACGGAGGCCTCCTGCGGGAGATACGAGACTCCGAGGCGAGCACGTCGGTGGATCGGCAGATGCGTGAGCTCGACGTCGTCGAGGTGAACGGCGCCACCATCACAGGCGATGAGGCCGACGACCATGTAGAAGCAAGTGGTCTTTCCCGCGCCGTTCGGCCCGAGCAGCCCGACCACTTCGCCGCTGACGACGTCGAAGGAAACGTCATGGACGACCGTTCGCGCCTTGTAGCGCTTGTTCAGCCTGCGCGTCGTCAGTCTGCTCTGCCTGTCGGACATACCTCGTCATCCTCGAAGTCTGCGCCGATGAGGCGCCGGATCGTCTCGTGGGAGAAGCCTCGCGAGACCAGGAAACGGTACTGCCGGGCTCGCTCGGCGACATCCCCGGTGGCCACCGGAAGAGGATCACCGTAGCGCTTCCGCCAGACGTGGCGGGCTCGCGTGAGCTCGTCCTCGACTGTGGCCAGCGCCTGCGCGATCAGCCGATCGTCGACGCCGCGTGCCCGCAACTCCCGGGCGATCCTCGAGTCGCCGAGCCTCGAACCGCGCGAGCGCGCTCTCACGCTCGCATAGCGCTCGTCCGAGAGCAGGCCGCTGGCGGCCAACTGGTCGAGCAGAGACGCCATCTGGTCGGCGGACCCAGCCAGAGCACCGAGCTTTGCCGCCAGTTCGTGGCGGCTGTACTCGCGGCGGGCGAGCATGCGCAGCGCACGTTCGCGAAGGGACTCGTTCATCAGCGGACCTCGGTCACCGCTCGCCGACCATCGGCCTGCCCGTTCAGCTCGCCCGCGGTGCTGGACTTGCAGACACCGTCCGGCGCAGGCACAAGCCGCCTGCTCGCGCCGATTTCTCGACAACTTCTCAGGCTGAAGTCGCCGCGGCTGGCGCGGGGACCTTCACGGCCGCGCGGATCCTCGATTCGATTTCCTGGGCAATCTGTGGTCTGCTCTTCAGGTATTCGCGGACGTTGTCCTTGCCCTGGCCGATCTTCTCGCCGCTGTACGCGTACCACGATCCCGACTTGTCGATCAGCTTGTGCTGGACGCCGAGTTCGATGATCTCGCCTTCGCGCGAGGTCCCTTCACCGTACAGGATGTCGAAGATCGCTTCACGGAAAGGCGGTGCAACCTTGTTCTTGACCACTTTCACGCGCGTCTCGCTGCCGATGACCTCGTCGCCCTTCTTGATGCTGCCGATCCTCCGGATGTCCAGGCGCACCGACGCGTAGAACTTCAGCGCGTTGCCGCCTGTCGTCGTCTCCGGACTGCCGAACATGACCCCGATCTTCATGCGAATCTGATTGATGAAGATCACCAGGGTGTTCGTCCGATTGATGTTGGCGGTCAGTTTGCGCAAGGCCTGACTCATCAGACGAGCCTGCAGACCTGGCAACGAATCGCCCATCTCGCCCTCGATCTCCGCCTTGGGAACGAGTGCGGCAACCGAATCGATGACCACGATGTCCACGCTCCCCGAGCGCACCAGCATGTCGGCGATTTCCAGCGCCTGCTCGCCAGTATCGGGCTGGGAGATCAGCAGGTCGTCGAGATTGACGCCAAGCTTCTGCGCATAGGCCGGATCAAGGGCGTGCTCGGCGTCGATGAACGCCGCGGTCCCACCGAGCTTCTGCATCTCGGCGATGACCTGGAGGGTCAGCGTCGTCTTGCCCGACGATTCAGGACCGTAGATCTCGACCACCCGGCCACGCGGAAGTCCGCCGACCCCGAGGGCGATGTCGAGCCCCAGCGAGCCTGTCGACACCACCGAGATGTCGCCTGCCACGCTCCCTTCGCCCATCCGCATGATCGAACCCTTGCCGAACTGCTTCTCGATCTGGGCCAGTGCGGCAGCGAGCGCCTTCGACCTGTTGTCGTCCATCGTTACCTGTCCTTTGCGCTGATTGACGAGAATTATCCCACGTTCGGCTCGCTCCGGTCTGCCGTCCGCGGGCGCCTTTTGCTGTCATTATATACAGTATTCGGCGAAACGCCATCGCCATTTGGCCGGGCCGTGACCGTACGCCAGCGCGCCGGTCAATCGCCGCCTGGAAGGCGGCTCTGCAGAAGATCGGACAGGAACAGGATCTCGTGCACGATGCGCAGGCTGAAGCCGGTGCGCTCTCCGTGACGGTTGTCGCGCAGCAACCGCTCGAGGTACGCCAGACATTCGGGAGAACCCCAGGTCCGGGCAATCGCCTGGCGGACATGGACCAGCCTGCCGATCGCCGGCAGCCGCGCGAGAAGTCCCTCGATCGGCAAGACCCGCAGATCCCCCGCGGATAGCGCCGGGGAAGCGGCCAGCTGGGTGGTGTCCCAGTCTACCGGCGCGACGTTGAAACGCCGGGTCAGCCTGATGGCGAGGGCATCGAAAGCTTCGCGCTGGTTGCTCTGACGGTAGACCTCGAGCAGCTTCAGCCACGGCCCCACGGCGACAGCCGGCTTTCTGTCGATGAATTCGACCAGCGCTTGTTCCGCCGCCTTCAGGCGTCCGAAAGAAAGCATGATCTCGGCAAGATCGAGGACCGCTGCCGCGTCGTCGGTCCCCTCCCCGCCGGGAACCCGGCCAGCCTTGCCGACCTGATCTTCGCGCACGGCGGTGCTGCGGGCCGAGCCGCCGGTTCCATCCTGGTCGCCGAAAGCGGAACCGGGATCGAGTTCCCAGAGGGACTCGGTCCCTGACGATGGCGGCTGCTCGGCAGGCGCGGCGACCGCAGCCTGGGGTGACCTGCCAACCGAGCGGCGGCGAAGCCACCAAGCCAGTGTGCTGACCAGAACAAGCAGCAGCCCGGCTGCGACCCACCAGTCGCCTTCGTCGGCCGGCGACGTGCGCGCAGGTCTGGCTCTTTCGCTCACTGCGCCCCCCTTCTCGGACGGCGCACCGACTGGACGCGAAGTAGCCGCCGGCATGGCAGCCGGCGCTGCCGAGCGCGCAATCTCCGCCAGCCGGGCCTGCCCTTCGGCGCGCTGCTCAAGCTCGGCGATCGTCGCCTCGATACGCCGCACCTGTTCGGCAACGGCCAACTGCTGCTCGGCCTGGGTGTGAATCGCCGAGAGCAGTTTGTACTCGATGCGCAGCAGCGCCCGCTGGCTCTCGCTGAACCGGTTCAGCAGGTGGGCGGAAAGGCGGCTGCTCAGACGCAACGCGGGAAACTCGCCGTCGGCCAGAGTCGGGAGTTGCGGTTCGATCGACAGCACCAGCCGATCGGCCGGCCTCGTGACCAGCGTCGGCTGCCGCGGCAACGGTTTCCCCGGCTTTTTCGGCACGTCGTCACTCCGCGGACCAGGCAGCTCGACGCTCGCGGCTTCACCCGCCCCGCTGAGTCCCGGCCGCGTTGCCCCGGTACCCGGCAACTGCCCGCCCGACTGGCCCGCCCAGCGCGATGCCGACACGTCGCCCGCCGCCCGCGAGCCATTCGCCGGTCGGCCGGCTCCCGGCACCCGGGGAGCAATCGGAGGATCGACGAGGACCAGGTAATTGCGCACGACCTCGGCGCCGCAGCCGGCATGCACACGAACCTGCAGAACCGGGTCATTGATCGTCTGATCGGAAACGATTCGCAGGCGCAGGCCGCTGCTGCCCTGCTCGACCGTCAGGCTGGCCCGCGTCAGCGCCGGAATGTCACCATTGCCGGCCTGACCGAGGCGAAAACAGCTGGCCTGCGCGCGCCGGCCGCCCGAGTTCTCGACCAGCTGCACCTCCGCCTCGAAGCGGGCGCCGAGCCGTGACAGCACGGTCATCTGGCCGAGACCCAGCGCCGCAGCGTCGCCGGCGGCGAGCCAGGCGAGGGGCACCACGATCGCGGCACGCCAGAGCAGGAAGCTTGCCATTGCTGAGCGCATCTACAGAACCCGGGCGAACGTTCAAGTCACTCATTTTATTACAAGCCGACAGGGCTTTGCCGAAACCGTCGGCCACCCGAAGGGCGCCGGCAGACAGTTCAGGCCAGACACCGTCCGACGCGCTCGACGAGCCCCTCGAGCGCACAGGCGACGGACTGCGCCCGGATCGCCTCTCGATGACCGGAAAAATGGCGGGTCAGCGTGTCCACCGCGCCCTCCCGACCAGCCCAGGCGAAACAGACGGTGCCCACCGGCCGGCCCGGCGAGCCGCCAGCCGGACCGGCGACGCCGGTAATCGCCAGCGCCCAGTCGGCACGGCTGTGCGCGAGCGCCCCGAGAACCATCGCCGCGGCCGTCGCTTCGCTGACTGCCCCCTGGCGACGCAGAAGGTCTGCCGAGACATCGAGAAGTTCGACCTTCGCCTCATTCGAATAAGTGATGAAGCCCCGATCGAACCACTCGGAACTGCCCGGAATCGCGGTCAGGCACTGGCCCACCCAGCCCCCGGTACACGACTCCGCGGTGGCCAGACGCGCCCCTGCATCGCGCAGAACTCGTCCGGCCCGGGCCGCCAGAGCCTCGAGCGCAGCCTGCTCCACGGCGCTCATCGCAGCACGAAACCCAGCAACGCCAGGACCAGCAGCGTGTAGCCGGCGGCGATCAGGTCGTCGAACATCACCCCGAGGCCGTTCTTCATCTTCTCGTCAAAATGGCGGATCGGTTCGGGTTTGACGACGTCGAAAAAGCGGAACAGGGCGAAAGCGACAGCCTGCCAGAGGAGTTGCCCGGGACAGAGAAAGAGCACGAGCCAGAAGGCGACGATCTCGTCCCAGACGATACTCCCGTGATCGACCACACCGAGATCGGCGCCGGTCCGGTTCGCCGCCGCCACCCCGGCAACCAGAGACACGACGAGCAGGCCGAAGAACTCGAGATCGCCGAGTGATCCGCGAAGCACCGGAAACGACAGCCAAGCCAACAGAGTGCCGGCGGTGCCCGGCGCCCACGGCGAGAGGCCGCTGCCAAAACCGCAGGCCAGCAGGTGCGCCGGATGCGCGAGCAGGAAGCCGAGAGACGGCCGGCTAGGCAAAATGTTCGTACCCTCTGGTGGCAATCCCGAACGGCTGTCCGTGCTCGTCGATCACCCGCAGACTGCCGGGGGGCGCATCGACGACTCGTCCGAAGCGCGACAGCGGAATTCCGAGGTCGGCAGACAGATCGACCAGCTGGTCGCGCTGCGCCGGTGGCGCGCAGAACACCAGCTCGTAGTCATCTCCGCCGGTGAGCTGGCAACGGCGAGCGAGTTCTGCCTCGACTCCGACGATCGGCTGCGGCAGACCAGCGAGCAGCACCTCGGCGCCGACCCGCGAGCCGTCGAGGACGTGACCGAGGTCGGCGAGCAGACCGTCCGAAACGTCGATTGCCGCTCGCGCCAGGTGTCGCCGCCGGAGAGCGAGCCCGAGTTCGACGCGTGGCAGCGGGCGATTCAGCGCATCCACACAGCGAGCGGCAAGCGCCTCGGCAAGCCGGGTCCGACCCTGCAGGTGAGCCAGACCGAGCGCGGCGAACCCGGGTTGACCGGAGACCCAGAGATCGTCACCGGCGACCGCGCGATCGCGGCGAAGCGCCTCTCCCGGAGGCACTTCGCCGAGCGCCGTCAGGCACAGGTTGAGCGGACCGCGCGTCGTATCCCCGCCGATCAGCTCGACCGAAAAACGGGCGGCACAGGCAAAGACCCCTTCGGCAAACGCTGCGAGCCACTCGTCCCGCGCCTCAGGCAGGCTGATCGCGAGCAGGATCCACCGTGGTTGCGCGCCCATCGCGGCGAGGTCGGAGAGGTTGACGGCGACTGCCTTCCAGCCGAGGTGGCAGGGATCGGTGCCCGGGAGAAAATGCGTGCCGGCGACGAGCATGTCCGTACTGATCGCCAGTTCCATGCCGACGCTCGGCGCCACCAGCGCACAGTCGTCACCAGCGCCGAGAACCGCGCCGTGTGCGGGGCGGGAGAAATGGCGCCGGATCAGCTCAAACTCGCCGGGCATCGACAGGCACGCCGGGCAGGTCAGCCGGATCCACCTCCACCGGGCAATCAGCCGGGGCGGCCACGCGCCGCGCGCCGGGCTTCGACCTCGGCCACCCGCAGTCGTGCAGCGAGCTTGTCGAGAACGCCATTGACGTACTTGTGACCGTCGGTACCCCCGTAGGTCTTGGCGAGTTCGATGCACTCGTTGATGATCACCCGATAAGGCGTCTGCGGACAGTTCCGCAACTCGAAGGCGCCAACCAGCAGCACGCTCGCCTCGATCGGCGACAGTTCGCCGAAGGGCCTGTCGAGATGACCCCGGAGTTCCTCCTTGAGTTGCTCGCCCTCGGCGAACACCCCGCGCAGCAGTTCGACGCAGAACTCGCGGTCGACCCGATCGAAGCCGTCGCTGCTGCGCAGCCCGGCCTCGACGGCCGCCTCGTCGTTGCCGCTGAGCTGCCATTCGTACAGACCCTGGAGAACGAGTTCACGAGCCCGTCGTCTCGGCGAGGTCTGTACTCCGGACTGCGCGTCACGGGATGCCGGCGAACGCCCTCCGCTCATCGCAGCTCCCTCAGCCGACCGAGAAGATTGGCCATCTCGACCGCTGCCCGCGCACAATCCAGCCCTTTCTGGTGCATCCGGGCGAGGGCCTGATCGTCGTCCTCGCAGGTCAGGATCCCGTTGGCGACGGGCACGCCAAAGCGCATTTGCACGTCCATCAGAGCGCGACACGAATCGTTGGCGACGATCTCGAAATGGTAGGTTTCACCGCGAATCACCGCCCCGAGAGCGATCAGGGCCTGGAAGCGGCCGCTCTGCGCCATGCCCTGCAGAGTCAGCGGGATTTCCAGCGCGCCCGGGACGGTGGCGATGGCGATCGACTGCCTGGCGACGCCGAGCCGGCGCAGCTCGTCGGTGCAAGCGCTCAGCAGTCCCTCACCGATGTCCTGATTGAAGCGGCTCATCACCACTCCAACGGCCAGACCTTCACCCGACAGCGACGGCTCGAACTCGAAAATGTCTTGCGCCCGGCGCGCCGGCGGACGGTCGTCGCCGCTTGTCCTGCGGGCGGCCATCAGAGCCTCTCCAGATCGGCGACACTGGCCAGATGACCGGTCACATCGAGACCAAAACCGGTCATGCTCGGCATCCGCCGCGGGCTCGCCAGCAGCTTCATCCGGCCGACGCCGAGATCCCGGAGAATCTGCGCGCCAATCCCGTACAGCCGCGGGTCCCAGCGGGCCGCCGGACGCCGGGCTGCAGCCGGCTCGCGGAGGATCGCCAGGATGTCCTGCCCGCTCTCCGGGCGATGGAGGAGAACGATCACCCCGGCCTCGACCCTGGCCAGCGCCGATTGAGCCACGTTCAGCGGGAACGTGTGGCGTCCTCCGCCGGGATCAAGGAAGTCGACCACCGACAGCGGTTCGTGCACCCGGACCAGCGTCTCCCGATCCGGGCGAATATCGCCCCTGGTCAGCGCCAGGTGGACTTCGCCCGACGTGCGGTCGGTGTAGGCGTGGAGCGTGAACTCGCCGTACGCTGACTGCACCGCCTTCGACAGCGTCCGCTCGACGAGGGTCTCGTGCCGGCTCCGGTAATGGATGAGGTCGGCAATGCTGCCGATCTTCAGCGAATGTTCACGGGCGAAGACGATCAGGTCGTCGAGACGCGCCATGCTCCCGTCTTCCTTGAGAATCTCGCAGATCACCGAGGCCGGCTCGAGTCCGGCCAACTGCGCGAGGTCGCAGCCCGCTTCGGTGTGCCCGGCGCGGACCAGCACGCCTCCCGGTCGGGCCATGATCGGGAAAACATGACCCGGCTGCACGATGTCCTCGGGTCTCGCGTTTCTCGCCACGGCCGCCTGAATGGTCAGCGCACGATCGTGGGCCGAAATTCCGGTGCTCACCCCGTTGGCCGCCTCGATGGACACCGTAAACGCGGTGCTGTACGGGCTCTTGTTGTCGCGCGCCATCTGTGTCAGGCCGAGCTGCCGGCAGCGCGCCTCGGTCAGCGTCAGACAGATCAGGCCGCGACCGAAGCGAGCCATGAAATTGATCGCCTCGGCCGTGACATGCTCGGCGGCGAGGACGAGGTCTCCCTCGTTTTCACGATCCTCTTCGTCGACCAGAACGACCATCCGGCCGGCCCGCATTTCGACGATGATCTCTTCGATTGGCGCGACATCCGCCGACGTACCGAGCGGCGCCATGCAACCCTCCTTCCCGGAACACCCCGTGCCGCCTCGTGGCGACGGCCCTTCAGCCCACCCCGAGCGGCCTTTGGACGCTGCCCGCTTTCGGTCAGCGAGGCTCGTCGACGGCGGGAGCCCGCGCAAGGCCGCCAGACGGACACACACGCCAGCCGACTCAACTCGGAAACCGCGATTCTCTCAGTTTCTCGACCCGACCGCCAAGCGCTCTCGTCGCGCTCATCGAGTTCCTGGTGTGCTGTCTCGCAAATTCCTTGAGCGATGGGCGCGGAAGCATGCACGAAATGAACGTGCCGACATCCAGGTGAAGGCAATCGGATTTTGCGCGAAATCTCCCTCAGGCAGAGCGCGAAGCGCAGCAGGCGGAACACCTTGCGAAGGTTCGCAACGCAGCGTCGCGGCGATCTGCGCAAGAGAGCCGGCAAGCGCACTTGCGAGACGGCACGCCAGCAAGCGATCGCCCTACGCGGCGGACATTCGTTTTATCATGCGGGAATCGGGCATCACGCCCGTGCCAGCTTTGGGCGATGCCATGCGAGGGGGTGCACCGGCAACTGTCGATGCATCGGGACGATGCTCTCAGTGCGAAAGGACCTCAAATGTCCCTGAACGAGATTCTGGTGTTGGTCGCGGTTGCTGGGGTTGCCGCTTTCTTCCTTCTGCGTTTCCTCCGTGGCGGTGGACACGCCGAGCGACCCGTCGGGCGGGCTGCCGCAGCCGGCGAGGTCGCCGAGCCGACCTCGCCACCCGCCGATGAAGCAGCGGCTCGCATCGCCGCCGAACGATTCGCCGCCGAGGAGGCCGCCCGCCGCGAGGCCGAACGTCTCGCCGCCGAGGAAGCCGCCCGGATCGAAGCCGAACGTGTCGCCGCCGAGGAGGCCGCCCGCCGCGAGGCCGAACGTCGCGCCGCCGAGGAAGCCGCCCGCCGCGAGGCCGAACGTCTCGCCGCCGAGGAGGCCGCCCGCCGCGAGGCCGAACGTGTCGCCGCTGAGGAGGCCGCCCGCCGCGAGGCCGAACGTCTCGCCGCCGAGGAGGCCGCCCGGA
>NZ_JAMTDX010000051.1:0-72709 GCF_023806625.1 Accumulibacter sp. | reverse complement strand
GCCGAACGTCTCGCCGCCGAGGAGGCCGCCCGCCGCGAGGCCGAACGTCGCGCCGCCGAGGAGGCCGCCCGGATCGAAGCCGAACGTCTCGCCGCCCAGGAAGCCGCCCGGATCGAAGCCGAACGACTGGCCGTAGAGGAGGCCTTACGCAGGGAGGAGGAGGAGCGAAAGGCCGTCGAGGAAGCAATCGAGCGGGAAATCAGGCGCCAGGCCGAGCAGGAAGCCGCACGCCGCGAGGCCGAACGGCGCGCCGCCGAGGAGGCCGCCCGCCGCGAGGCCGAACGTCGCGCCGCCGAGGAGGCCGCCCGTCGCGAGGCCGAACGCCTTGCCGCCGCCAAAGCGGCAGCCGCTCGCGTGAAGAGCGAAGAGGAAACGGTGGTCATGGTCGCCGACGATTCCAAGGTCGTCCGCGTCAAGACGAGCCGCGTCCTGACGGCCCGCCGCTACCAGGTCGTCACCGCTGAGGACGGCCTCGACGCGGCCAGACAGATCGAGCAGTCCGCGCCCGACGTTCTGATCACCGACGTCGACATGCCGGGCATGAACGGACTGCAGCTGGCGAAGCTCGTCCGTGCGCGTCCGCAGACGGCCAGGCTGCCGATCATCATGATCACCTCGGACAACGATCAGTTGCGCGCCGAAGCGGAAGCCGCCGGAGTCGACGTCGTCCTCGGCAAGCCCTATCCCGAGGAACAGCTCATCGGTCACATCCAGAACCTCGTGCGCAATCCGGGTGGACGCCGATGAGCCACCGGCAGCCGGCCAATCGATCGAGCCACGACGGTCGCCTGCGCACGTACTCGGTCCAGGCGTGGTGCCCTCCGCGCCCTCGACCTCACCGAGGCTGAGCCATCGACAGACAGGCACCTCGCTTTGCCGCACGCAACCGGGAACCGGCGTCACAGCCGGACGAATTCCTGATCGTCTGTCTGTGCGCCGATTGGTGCGGTGTCTGCCGTGAATACCGTGCCGGCTTCGAAGAAGTCTCGAGGCATTTCGCCGATGCCCGTTTCGAGTGGCTGGACATCGAAGAGCAGGCTGACGACCTCGGTGACATCGAAGTCGAGAACTTCCCGACGCTGCTGATCCGGCGGCGTGAGTCGATCCTCTTCTTCGGAGCGATGCCCCCTGCTCCGGCCCATCTCGAGCGCACCTTGCGCACGTTCCAGCGGCAGACGGTCGATGAGAGCCACGAGTACGCGGCGTCGAGCCCCGAGCGGCGCAGCTGGCAGGTGAACGAGGATCTGCGCCGGATCGGGTCTCGAGGAGCGGCCCGGTAGAGTACCGGATCGCTGGCCGCCGGCTCATCCTGCCCGCCAGGCGGCACGAGCGCGGAGCGGCGAGTGGGTCTGCGCTGGCCTATAATGGCGCCCTTCGTTCGTTCGACCGGAATCTCCCTCTTGCCCAAAGCGCTTCGCTGGTTGCTCTACCCCATACTGGTGGTGGTCGGCGTCGTCGCCATCGCGGTGGCGATGGTCGCGGTCGTCGTGAGCCTCGCCTACCCGAACCTTCCGTCGCTCGAGATCCTCACCGACTATCGACCGAAGATCCCGCTGCGCGTCTACACCGCCGACGGCCATCTGCTCGGCGAGTTCGGCGAAGAGCGCCGGGCCGTCGTCAGCATCAACGAAGTACCAACGATCATGAAGCAGGCGATCCTCGCCGCCGAGGACGAACGCTTCTACCAGCACGGCGGGGTCGACACGCTCGGAGTGCTCCGCGCGCTGTACGCCAACCTGCTCAGCGGCGGCAAGCGGCAAGGCGCTTCGACGATCACCCAGCAAGTGGCGAAGAACTTCTTCCTGTCCTCGGAGAAGACGTACACGCGCAAGCTCTACGAAGCGCTGCTGGCGTTCAAGATCGAGCACAATCTGAGCAAGGACCAGATTCTCGAGCTGTACATCAATCAGATCTTCCTCGGCCAGCGCGCCTACGGCTTCGCTGCCGCGGCGCAGATCTACTTCGGAAAGGCGCTCGCCGACCTGACGATCGCCGAAGTGGCGATGCTCGCCGGCCTGCCCAAGGCCCCGTCGGCGTACAACCCGGTGGCCAACCCGAAGCGCGCGCGCATTCGCCAGCAGTACGTCCTGAGGCGAATGAACGAGCTCGGCTACATCACCGACCAGCAGTACGAAGCCGCACTCGCCCAACCCCTGGTCATCCGGCGGGACATCACCGACGCGCCGCTGCATGCCGAATTCGTCACCGAGATGGCCCGGCAGATCGCTGCCGAGCGCTTCCCCGACGACGTCTACACGCGTGGCCTGCGCGTCTATACGACGATCCTTCGCGAGGACCAGGAAGCGGCGTACCAGAGCCTGCGCCGTGGTGTCCTCGACTACGACCGCCGCCACGGCTACCGCGGGGCCGAAGCCTACGTCGATCTCGGCGAGATCCGCTCCGAGCAGGACGAGGCGCTCGACGAACTGCTCGCCGACTTCCAGGATAGCGAGGACCTGCACCCGGCGATCGTCCTCGAAGCCGACTCCCGGAAGATTCGCGCTTACCGCCGCGGGGGCGAGATCGTCACGATCAACGGCGAGGGCCTCAAGTTTGCCGCGCGCATGCTCGACGACAAGGCCCCACCGAACAAGCGCCTGCGCCGCGGAGCGGTGATCCGTGTGCAAAACGACGACAAGGGCTCGTGGAGGATCGTCCAGATGCCCGACGTCGAGGCCGCGTTCCTCGCCGCCGACCCACACGACGGCGCGATCCGTGCGCTGGTCGGTGGCTTCGACTTCAATCGCAGCAAGTTCAATCATGTGACCCAGGCCTGGCGACAACCCGGGTCGAGCTTCAAGCCGTTCATCTACTCGGGAGCGCTCGAACGCGGTTTCACCCCGGCGTCGGTGATCGCCGACGAGCCGATCAGCTTCCCCGCCTCGGTCACCGGCAGCCAGGCCTGGGAACCGAAGAACTACGACGGCAAGTACGAAGGTCCGATGCGCATGCGCACGGCTCTGGCCAAGTCGAAGAACATGGTCTCGATCCGCCTGCTGCAGGCCAGCGGCGTGCGCTTCGTCCAGGAGTACGTCACCCGCTTCGGCTTCGAGGCCAGCAAGCATCCACCGTATCTGACGATGGCCCTCGGTGCCGGCTCGGTCACCCCGTGGGAGATGGTCACCGCCTACGCGGTGTTCGCCAACGGCGGCTACCGCATTCGCCCATACGTCGTCCGTGAAATCCAGGACGAAAAGAAACAGGTCCTCGCACGGGCCGAGCCAGTGACCGCCGGAGACGAGAACCTGCGCGCGATCGATCCGCGCAACGCCTACCTGATGGACAGCATGCTGCGCGACGTGACCATCTACGGAACCGCCGCCCGCGCGTCGGCGACGCTCAGGAGGAAGGATCTCGCCGGCAAGACCGGCACGACCAACGAACACGTCGACGCCTGGTTCTGCGGCTACCAGCAGACCGTCGTCGCCTGCTCGTGGATCGGCTTCGATCAGCCGAGGAACCTCGGCGCAGGCGAGACCGGAGGCACGGCGGCGCTGCCGACTTGGATCGGCTACATGGCCAGGATTCTGCGCAACGTTCCCGAATCGTTCATGCCCGAGCCGGAAGGCATCGTCGCGCTGCCTTCCGGAACCAGCGGCAAGGGTCCGGCCGAGGAACTCTTCTATCAGGAGAATGCGCCCAGCGAGCTCGAACCCGAGCCGCCGCTGGACCAGAGCGTCAAGCCCGAGGACTGATCGATGGACTCTCCGGCGCACCGTCCGGATCGACGATCGCCTCCCCCCGCCTGGCCGGGCGCCGGCTGGCTAGGCCAGCGACGCCGCAGCCGCCGGAAGCGCGATCGCGACAAGCGATTGCAGCATCTCGCCGGCCGACCGACGGTCCGCCGGGTGATCGGCCGCTTCGCGCGAGAGGTCGACGAACTGCTGATCAGCGCCAACCGGAACCTCGGCGCCTACGCTACCTTCGGGCATCGGTCCTGCGAGGTGGCTTTCGACGAGCCCGAGGTGGGCTTCGCCAACCTCGACAACCCGGACGACCTGACCCGCGCCGAAGCCAGTCTTTCGAGGCGCTGAACGAAGCTCGGTGGCCGCAGGGCTCGCGGCGCTGGCCGGCGCATGCGCATTGAATATTTCGATGCGCTCCGCGCGATCTTCCTGCTAACCTCGGCACAGGTCGATACGGTCAGCAGATCCACGCGGCAGGTGACTCGCGAGTTGCGGGTGTGATCCCGCCGGCGAGCGCTGCCCGGCCGGCGACGGCCGCGCGCTGCTGAACCTGCGCAGTGCTCACGAACGCACAGGTGCACGGGCGGGTTCTGCCGTTCGTGTTCAGGAATTTCGCAAGAAAGGCGTTGGCCATGCAGTTCGTCCCCTCGCAGCGACGATCGATTTCGGCTCCGCTTCCGCCGCCCAGCCCGTCACGCCGCCACCCGCAGATGGGCTGAAGATCGTGGCCCGTTGCGAGGCGATCCGAGCGGTCGGGGAGAGCGTCCTGGCGATGATGCGCGAAGCATGCCCTTTCGAGCGCCTGCAACTCGCCCCGCAGGCCCGCTTCGAATTCGCGTTCTTCAATGCTCTGGTCGCCGAGACGCCGCCCGCCGAAGGCTTCTATTTCTGCCTGTGGCGCGTTGGCATCGGCGGAATGCCACGCCGCCTGCCGCCGCGGCGCACCCCCGCCGGCCAGGTCTACCGCCCATCATTGCCCGTGGATCTCTACTTCCTGCTCCTTCCGGTCGCCGGCAACGCCGACAAGCAGGCGTTGATGCTCGGTTGGGCCTTGAGCTTCATGAACGACCTGCCGATGCTCTCGGGCGAGACGATCAACCGGTATACGCGAGGCGAGCCGACGATTTTCGAGAGCACCGAGTCGGTCGAACTGATCGCCGATCCGCTGTCGACCGCCGATTACCTTTCCTTATGGGACCGGGTGAAGACCGGTTTCCAGGCGGGAATGACCTACGTCGCGCGGATGGTCCTGCTCGACTCGGAACAGGTCGAAACGCAGGGCCGCCTGGTCAGCGAGCGCGACTTCGCGCTGCACACGATCGGAGAGACTCGTTGAGCGCCGTGCTCGTCGAGTCGCTCATCCTCCCCGCCGGCATCGGCCTGCGTTTCCTCGACGCCTGGTCGGGAACGACCATCGGCGACGGGCTGTCGTGCACGCTCCGTCGCCGCCGCGACGGTCGCCTGCTGGGCATCGCCCGATGCACGCCCTCCGGGATCCATCACTGGCCCGATCTCGCGCCCCTCTGGGCTGAACGCCCGGTCTCGCCGCCGCAGCCCGGCCGTGCCGAAGTGATCGTCGAGGATCGGCTCACCCGCTATCTGCCGGTCCGCCTGCCGTGGCCCCCGGAGACCGATCGCCCGGGCGAGCCGATCGCCAGCCTGATGCTGGCCTCGGCGCCCGGACGTCCGGCCCCGCCAGGCGCCGCAACCGTCTTCGCGCTGCTCGCCGACGACTCGGGTGCGCCCGCCGGCTGGGCGCGCGTACTCGCCTGCGATGCCCAGGGGCGAACGACGATCGGGATGAGCGACGCGGCCGGGCGGCTCGCCTTGCACCTGCCCTTCCCGCGCCCCGATCGCCGGCAACCGGCCAGCCCCCCCGATTCGCCCCCGCCTCCACCCGGAGTCAGCGCGACGATCACGCTGCGCGTCTTCCACGATCCGGCCGTAGCCAGCGACGCGCTCGCTGCCGCGCAGCGCCAAGGACTCGCCGACGGCCTGCCGTCGCTGCCGGACTGGTCGGCCCAGGCCGAGGTGCGCGCACTGGCCCGTGCAGGCAGCAGCGACGCGCTCGGACCGCTGCGTCTCGAACCCGATCGGCCGGCCGTGCCGGTCACCGAAGGTCTGCCTTCCAACCGCTCCGAACTGCGGCTGACGCCGCTCTGACCTGCAAGGAGATTGCGATGCCCGAATACCTGGCCCCAGGCGTCTTTGTCGAAGAGGTCTCGTTCCGCTCGAAGTCGATCGAGGGCGTGAGCACGACCACCACCGGGTTCATCGGTCCGGTCCGCTACGGCCCGGTGATCGACGCCCCGGACATCATCACCAGCCTGGCCGAGTTCGAGCGGACCTATGGCGATGGCCAGCGACTCGCGTTCAACGCCGACAGCGGTCTGCAGAGCCACAACTTCGTCTGGCAGGCCGCGCGTTCGTTCTTCGAGGAGGGCGGCAAGCGCCTCTACGTCAGCCGGGTGTTCAGGCCGCTGAGCGGCAGCTATCCGCCGGCCGACCTGGCGACTTCGTCGCCGGGCAGCCCGCCCTACGGCGACGGGCACGCGCGGCTGACCGTCGGCACGTCGCCGAGTTTCCGGATCGTCGCCAGCCATCCGGGAGCGGCCGGCAACCTGCGCCTGCGCTTCGGCCTGAAACTCGGGCCGAACGTGCTCGGCGCGCTACCCGATCCAACCGGCACTCAGCCCTTCGTGCCGACGATCAGCAATCTGCAGGATGGCGACGTCGTCTGGGTCAGTTCGGCACGTGCCTTCGCCGGCGTCCAGCCGGTCGCTTCGCCGCCCGGTCCTCGCGGCGTCGCCGAACTGCCGATCTACGTCGCCAGGAAGGCGACTTCGGGCGCCTGGCGCTTCGCGCCGGGCGGCCTCGTGCCGAGCCCGCCGCCGGCGAATCCGGCTGCCGACCTGACGCTCGACGACTTCCAGATCGACTCGACCCCGGGCTCGGGCGACTCGATCCGTCCGCTGACGCTCGCGCTCGACGTGCTCTCCGACGACGGAACGCGCAGCCTCGGCGCGTGGAGCGGCCTGCCGCTCGACCCCGCGCACCGCACCGCCGGCATCCCGGATTCGATCTTCGATCTGTTCAGCCTTGGTTCGGGCAACTCGCGCAACCTGCCGATCGCCCTGCTCAAGGACAGCGTCACCACCGGCCGTGACCTGCTCGAAGCGCTCGACGCGCTTCCCGGTCTGGACTTCCAGCTGACTCCCGCCGAATGGGACGACGCGGGGCGCAGCGGCGAGCTCGACGCGCTGCGCCGGAAGCTCGAGCGCGGGATCAGCGGCGTGGCGATCCTCCAGGGCGGCAACGACGGACTGCTCCCTGGACGCACGGAGTACCAGGGGCGCGCCGACCCGACGCAGGACTACAGCACCGGCTTCAGGCAGTTCGAATCGATCGAGGACATCTCGATCGTCGCCGCACCCGGATCGACCTGGCTCTACTCGACGCGCGTCGACGACGTCAACGCGATCACCAATCTGTTGATCGCCCACGCCGAATTCATGCGCTACCGGATCGCGATCATCGACCCCCCGGAGGCGCAGAAGATCGCCGACGTCCGTAAACTCAAGGCCAAGCTCGACAGCAAGTACGCTGCGCTCTATTACCCGTGGGTGACGGTCTTCGACCCGGTCACCCGCCAGGCGATCAACCTGCCGCCTTCGGGTTTCGTCGCCGGAATCTACGCGCGCAACGACACCGAGCGCGCGGTGTACAAGGCGCCGGCGAACGAGGTCGTGCGCGGCGCGATCGGCTTCGAGACACTGATCAACACCGCGCAGCAGGAAGTGCTCAACCCCGAAGGGATCAACTGCTTCCGCTTCTTCGAGGGCCGCGGCTTCCGCCTCTGGGGAGCGCGGACGATCAGTTCCGATCCCGAATGGAAGTACGTCAATCTGCGACGCTACTTCGCCTACCTCGAGCGTTCGATCGACAAGGGGACGCAATGGGCGGTCTTCGAACCCAACGGCGAAGCGCTCTGGGCCAACGTGCGCGCGACGATCCGCGACTTCCTGGTCAATGAATGGGCCAACGGCGCCCTGCTCGGCGACAAGCCCGAAAAGGCGTTCTTCGTCCGCTGCGACCGGTCGACGATGACCCAGAACGACCTCGACAACGGCCGTCTCGTCTGCCTGATCGGCGTTGCGCCCCTGAAGCCCGCCGAGTTCGTCATCTTCCGCATCGGCCAGTGGACGGCCGACCGGCAGAGCTGAGAATGCCCGACTGACAGAGCAATCCGGAGACCACCATGGCTGTCCTACGCGATCGACCCTACGTGCAGTTCAACTTCCATGTCAACCTCGGCGACGGGGTGACCAACACCCCGCAGGCCGGCTTCCAGGAAATCAGCGGCATCGGCATGGAAGTCACGATCACCGAGTACCGCCCGGGCAACTACGCGTTCAACAACGTGATCAAGACCGCCGGCCTGAACAAGGCCACCGACGTGACGATGAAGCGCGGCGTGATCGGTTCGCTCGACCTCTACAAATGGCTCGACGACGTGCGCAACGGCTCGAACAACGGCCTGCGCACGGTGACCATCGAGCTGAAGAGCGAAGACCGCAGTTCGACGGTCCAGACCTGGCGACTGATCAACGCGCGGATCATGAAGCACCAGAGCGGCCCGCTGAGCGCCAAGGGCACCGACGTGGCGATGGAAGAGCTGACCCTCTCGTACGAACGACTCGAGATGGAGTAGGCGAATGCGCCTGGCTCCCGGCATCCGGGTCGTCGACTTGCCCCCAGCGGCGGGCGATGGCCTGCCGGTGATGGACGTGCCGGTCTTCGTCGGCTTTGCCGAACGCGGCCCGCTCGACCGGCCGGTGGCCATCGAGGACCCGGCGCAATACGCGGCGGTATTCGGCGGTCCGCTCGACCTCGTCGCTCGCGACCCCACCCGCCGAGTGGCGAGCGGGCGTCCCCCGATGCTGCGCGCGCACCTGCCGGCGGCCGTGGCGAGCTTCCTCGCCGGCGGCGGACGCCGTTGTTACGTGATCCGTGTCGCCGACCGCGGCGCCGCGCAGACCGCGCTTTTCCCGGTCTGCGGGTTGCGCCTGGCCGTCCTCGACCGCGACGCCGGGCCGCCGCGCTGGCGCGTCGCAAAAGAGGATTTCAGGCTCCGTGCGAGCAGTCCGGGAGCCTGGGCTGATCGGCGCGAACTCGCCGTGCGCCTGCGCAGCACACCGCTCCATGACCACGACACCGTCGCCACCGGCGACCTGCTGCGTCTCCGCGCCGCAGGATCTCCGCTCGCCGGCTGGCTGCGCGTCGCCACTCCGGGCCGGCTCGGCGAAGCACTCGCCTTGGCAAGCGTCGACGCCTGGCTATGGACCAACGGCGCCGGCGACGTGGCCGGGACGAGTTCGCCCCCGGGAATCCCGCCGGACGATTCGTGGCTCGTCGAACGGATCGGCGTCGATCTCGCGCTGCGCCACGCGCAGTCCGGCGAAGTCCGCCGCGAAGCCTGCGGACTGACCAGCGGAGCGGCCAACCTACCGTGGTTCGAAGCCGACGCCGCGGGGCGCTTCGACGCCGGCGAAGATCTGCCCGGCGCCGCCTGGCCGCTCGCTGGCGTCCCCGCAGCCGAACTCGCCGGACCCGAATACAGCCCACACGGCGCCCGGCCGCTCGATCCGCAGTCAGCCGACTGGATGTTGCTGCCGCTCGCCGTCGACGGCTTCTTCGACCCCTGGCTGGCGGCAGAGTCCGACGGCCGCGACGCGTTGAGCCGCAACGGCCTGGCCTGCTACTCGGCGGCCGTATTCACCGATCCCGGCTGGAGCGAGCGGCTGCGCGGCGCCGAACTGCTGCGCTGGGCCGACGACCAGCGTTACCTCGGCGCCAATCCACGAGCGCTGCTCGGCCTGCACGCCGCGCTCGGCCGCGAAGACGTGCTGCGCCAAGGTGGCGGTCGGCTGGTGCACGATGCAACCTGGATCGCCGTCCCCGACGCCGTTCATCCAGGCTGGCAGCTCGACGCCGAGTTGCCGAGACGCGATGGCCGTCTGCTGAGCACACCCGACGAACCTTGCAACTGCCAACCGCTGGCCGCTTTCGACGCCTGCCAGACACCGCCACCGCGAATTCCCCGGCCGCCGCGGATCGACCTCGACAGCCTGCGCCCGGGCCCGGGCGCGATGGCGCTCGCCGCAGCCGACCGTGAATGGCTGATCGTCACCGACGACCCGGCCTCACCGCCTGACGGCGAGCGCGTCTCCCTCGAAGTCGAGATCGCCGGCCGACCCGATTTCTCTGACCGGCGGCCGCTCGCCGTCGTCGACGGCGCAAGCGACTCGGGCGCGCAATGGTCGCCCGGACCCGGCCAGCAAGCCTGCACGCAACCCTCGGTCAGCCCGGGGCCACGCCACTTCGCGCCGGCGTGCTACGCGCTGCGTCTTCCCGCCGGCCTGCATTTCCTGCGTGCTCGGGCCTGGCGCGCTGGACGCTACAGCGAGTGGTCGGAGACCGCCGAAGTGCGCGCCGTGACCCGAGGCTGGCGCGAATTGCCCGATGGCTTCGCCGACGGCGTCGTCGGCACCGTCCATCGCGCGCTGCTCGACCTCTGTGCGGCGACCCGCGAGCACTTCGCGCTGCTTTCGGTACCCGAGCGCTGGTCGGGCGAGCGCCTGGCCCGGCACGTCGCGGCGCTGCGCGAACACGCCTCGACCGATTTCGCGGCGTCCACGGCGACGAGCTTCGCGGCGATCCACCATCCCTGGCTGCTGCGCCGCGAACCGGCCAGCGACGGCCCGCCGACGACCGGTGACCAAGCTGGCGAACTGCACGCGCATCCGCCCGAGGCGGCGGTGCTCGCCGTTTACGCCCGACGGACTCGCGACAAGGGCGCCTGGGCGGCGGCGGGTCTCGATCCATTGAGCGACGCGGTCGCGCTCTCGGGCGAAGTGACGGCCGAGGAGATCGAGGCCGCTTCGGTCAACCCGATCGAAGTGCGCGCGAGCGGGATCGCCGCGACGCGGGCCTGCACGCTCTGCGAAGACCCCGACTGGCAGGCGATCGGCGTGCGCCGGCTGTTCATCCTGCTGCGCTGCCTGGCTCGCCGTGAAGGCGAACGCTTCGTCTTCGAGCCGAACGACCTGAGCCTGCGGCGCAGTCTCGAGCGCAGCTTCGGCGAACTGCTGCAGCGGCTGCTGCAGCGCGGCGCTTTCCGCGGCGCGAGCGCGGCCGAATGCTATGCGCTGCGCTCGGCGAGCGGCGCGCGGGCCAGCGAGGAGATCGAGCGCGGTGAGTGCAGCCTCGAGATCCGGGTCGCACCGTCGCGCCCGCTGCGCTTCCTCACGCTGCGCGTGCTGCGCGCCGGCGAGCAGCTGGTCATCGAGGAGATCTGAGGCGATGGCCGGTTCCGCGAGCGTGGACAATGCCGAACAGGAGCGGCGCAAGTGGCAGCCGTTTCCGGCGTTCAACTTCGTCGTCGAGATCGTCCCCGACGGCAGCAGCAAACCGCTGGCTGGAGGTGCCTTCTCGGACTGCGACGGACTCGAGATGTCACAGGAAGTGAAGACGCTGCGTGAGGGGGGCAACCCGAACCGCGTCCATCGCCTCGCCGGTCCGGTGAGCTTCGGTCAGCTGACCCTCAAGCGCGGCGTCACGCACGGACTCGACCTCTGGCAATGGTTCTCCGACAGCCTGGCCAACCCGGCGCTGCGCGCCGGCGTGACGATCAGCGTGCTGCGCCACGACCGGCGCGAATGGGGCCGCTTCGTGCTCAGCCGCTGCCTGCCGGTCAAGATCAAGGCACCGACGCTCAACGCCCGCGACGGCAGCGTCGCCGTCGAGGAACTGCAGCTGGCCTACGAAACCTTCCGCTGGGAGGACCGCAGCGATGCCTGAAGTCGACATCCAGCACGCACGGCTGATCGAACTCAAGGACGACCTCTCCGACGTGATGCCGAACGGCAGGACGGTCGAGGTCCAGTTCAATCCCGAATCGCTGAAGCTGTCCTACGCCAACCAGATCCAGGCGCAGCCGAACGGCTCGTCGAACTCGCGCCCACCGACCGGCAACCAGTCGCAGGGCACCGCCGCGCGTCAGTTCGTCGGCGCCGGGACGACCAAGCTCGCCGTCCAGCTCTGGTTCGACGTCAGCGCGGCGACCGCCTCGCCGTTCATGGTCGACGACGTGCGCCGGGTCACCGCCAAGGTGCTCTACTTCATGAAGCCCAAACCGCCGGCGGCCGGCGCCCGCGACGCGGCGCAGCGCACGCCGCCCGGAGTCCGCTTCTCGTGGGGCAGCTTCCTGTTCGATGGCATCGTCGAGTCGGTCGAGGAAAACGTCGACTTCTTCTCGAACACCGGCAAGGCGCTGCGCGCGAGCCTGACGCTCAACCTGATCCAGCAGGACATCCTGGTTCCTGATTTCAGCGCTCGGGGCGACGGCCGCGTCCCGGGAACGCGACCGCTCTGGCCGGCGAGTTCGGGCCAGTCGCTGCAGCAGATGAACGACGCCCAGCCGGGCGGCAGCGCCCGGCCCGGCGCTTCGGGCAACGGCGGAGCGGGCTTCGCCGCCGGTGGCGCCGCGTTCCAGAGCGGCGGCTGGCAGCAGGTCGCGCTGGCCAACGGCATCGAGAACCCGCGCACGCTCGCCCCGGGACAGCTGATCGATCTCGCCGCCATCAAGCCGCGCATCGTCACCGGCTGAGAGCTTCCAGGGAGCCCATGATGGGAGTCGTCATCCACGAATTCGAAGTCTCGCCGACCAGCCAGCCGGCACCGGCCGCAGCACCAGCGGCCCCGGACGGCGGCGCGGCGAGTCCTGCACCGCGCCCCCGCCCGGCCGACGCGCAGCAACTGACCGTCGAACGGCGCGAGCGCGCGTTGCGCCTGTTCGCCCACTGATCGACGACCCGGAGCGACCCCCGAGATGCCCGAAGTCGCCGTCCCGCTGCGCAGCGCCAGGCCACAGATCCGCATCGAAGGCCAGTCGGCCGACGACCTGGCCGCCGCGCTCAACGAACTGCGCGTCGAGGAGCGCAGCGACGGCCTCGCCCACTGCGAGCTCGCGTTCGGCAACTGGGGACTGCGCGACGGAGTCAATGACTACACGCTGTTCGACCGCAATCGCCTCGAGTTCGGCAAGCGCATCGAGATCCGTCTTGCCGACGAGCGCATCTTCGCCGGCCGGATCATGGCCCTCGAAGGCCGCTTCCCGCACGGCGGAATCCCCGAGATCGTCGTCTTCGCCGAAGACCGCCTCCAGGACCTGCGGATGAAGCGACGCAGCCGCTGTTTCGAGCAGCAGAGCGACGCCGACGTCGCGCGGCAGATCGCCGGCGAGCATGGGCTACAGGCGCGGATCGACCTGCCCGGTCCAACGCACGCGCTGCTCGCGCAGGTTAACCAGAGCGACCTCGCCTTCCTCCGCGAACGGGCTCGCTCCGCCGGCGGCGAACTGTGGATCGACGACGACACGCTGCACCTCGGCACACGCTCGTCGCGCGCCGGCGGCGCGCCGATCGAGCTCGCTTACGGCAGCACGCTGCTCGCCTTCGAGGTTCGCGCCGACCTCGCCCTGCAGCGCAGCCGGCTCACGGTCAGCGGCTGGAACCCGCGCGACAAACAGGCGATTGCCGAGTCGGCCGACGCCGCGGCGCTGGCCAGCGAACTCGACGGCGGGGAAAGCGGTCTCGCGCTCGTCGCGCGCGCGCTCGGCGAGCGTGCCGACACGGTCGCCCATCTCGCCCCTTCGGACGCCAGCGAGGCGCGCTCCGTCGCCGAGAGCTGGCTGCGCCAGATCGGCCGCCGCTTCGTCGTCGGCCGCGGCAAGTCCTCGCCCGATGCCCGCCTGAAGCCCGGCGTGCAACTTCGGCTGACGGGCCTCGGGCCGCTGTTCAACGGCAAGTATACGGTCAGCGAAGTGGGCCACCGTTTCGACCTCGCCGAAGGCCTGCGCAGCGAATTCACCGTCGAACGCCCGGCGATCGGTCGCCCCTGAAGAATCGGAAAGCACATGTTCGACAGCACGCCCAACGAAGCCCTGTACGCCGACCGCCAGCCGAGCGGCTGGGGCGGCCGCTGGTATGGCTGCTACCCGGCCCAGGTCACCGACCTCGTCGATCCCGATGGCGCCGGCAGAATCCGCATCACCTTGCCGTGGAGCCCCGACGGCGGCGGCGCACGCTACGAGGCCTGGGCCCGCCTGGCCACGCTGTTCGCCGGCAACGACCGGGGCAGCTGGTTCGTGCCCGAAGTCGACGACGAAGTGCTCGTCGTCTTCGAGGGCGGCGACGCGCGCCGGCCGTTCATCGTCGGCGCGCTGTGGAACGGCCGCGACCGGCCACCGGTGAGCGCCGACCGGCGCAACGTGAAAAAGGTCATCAGGAGCCGCAACGGCGTGGTGATCACCATCGAGGACCAGGACGGACAGGAGAAGCTCAGGCTCGAGACCCCCGGCGGCTGCTCGGTGACTCTCGAGGACGGCCCGGGAGCGATCGAACTGCAGGACAGCAACGGCAACAGCGTCAAGCTCGAGAGCGCGGGGATCACCGTCACCGCTGCCGCGAAGGTCAGCGTCAGCGCGAGCCAGGTCGAGGTCTCGGCGGGAATGGTCTCGGTCAGCGCCGGAATGTCGCGTTTTTCGGGCGTCGTCCAGGCCGACACGGTGATCACCAACACGATCATCGCCGCGACCTACACGCCCGGTGCGGGGAACATCCTGTGAGCGCGCGCCACGTCCTGCGCTGGGTTGGCGCCGAGGCCTTCGTCGCCGGCGGCGACCAGGCCGGTGACATCAGGCCCGGCCCGGCATTGCTGCGCTTCGACGGCGACGACTTCATGGAGCGCATGCTCGCTGTGCTCGCCGAAAGACCGCAGGATCTGCGCGAACTGGTCGCCAGACCGGAAAGCTGGGACAAGCTCGGCGAGCCGACGCCGCTGCCGCCGTCTCTGGAGCCTACCGGGACTCCGCTGTCGCGGCCAGCCCGGGCACTCGCCCGAACGCGTGCGCTGCTCGGCTTCAGTCGCCGCGCGCAACGTCCGCGAAGCCCGCTGACCACGACGCAGGCGATGCGCGAAGCGGTGCAGCCGACCGCGCGGCCGCTGAAGCTCTTCCAGCCCGTTCATCAGCGCTATTACCTGGCCGCGGCGCACCTCGTCTGCGAGCTGCCCGGCCTGCCGCCACGGGTCACCGCGGCCGGCGACCGGAGCGGTTTCGTGGTCCGCCGCCTGGTCGGCGAGGCAGCCAGCGAATGCGGCTTCGTCAAGGGCGCCGACGGACACGGAACGTGGATCAGCGCGCCCCATCCGGCGGGCGAAACGGTTCCCGGCGAGGAACTGCTGCCGCTCTTCCCACTCGGCTACACGCCGCCCGGAGGACCGCCACGCAAGCTGCTCGCCGGATTGATCCCGGTCGCGCGCCACGACGAGTATCGCTTCGCCCGCTGTCCCGGCGCGCCGGGACAGGCGAACGCGCCGGCCTGGGGCCGCGCCGACGAACTGAAGGCCCTCGCCCGGACGAAGATCCTCGCCCCGTGGCAGGGACTCGTCGAGCGCGCGGTGCACAGCCTGAGGAGCATCAACGCCGACCCGACACGCGCCAAGGAAGCCGACCCGGCCAAGCGTCTTCCCGACATCGCCGACCTGAACAGCGGCATCCGCCAGCTCAACAGCCAGCTCGCCGAGACTTCGTGGCGACTGCTCCAGGACTTCCGCGAGTTCCTCGACGCGCACCTGCCGCGCGTCGCCGGGCGACTCGGCGAGGTTCCGCCGGGCTCACCCGCAGCGGCCGACCACGCCGGGCGGCTGCTCGTCTCGCTGGACCGGCTGTCCTGGCCGGCGACCCTGCAGGCGGACCTGACCGCGCGCGACTGCCTGGTCTCCGAACTGCACGGCGCGAGCCGGCCGTTCTCCGCGTCGCTGCGCGTCGCGCTCGATGGGCTCGACCCGTTGGCCCACGCCGCCGTGGTCCGCGCGCTCGACAACGCGGCGAGCGTCTTCCCGCAGCCGATCGACGGCGGCTGGCCAGGCTTCGCCTTTCCGCTCGTCGTCGCCGACACGCGCAGCGCGACGCAGGCCGAACACCTCGCGCTGCCGCGCGAGAACGCCGCGCCACTCGCCTTCGCGGCCGACGACAGTGGTCAGGCGACGGCGACGACCGCACTCGAGAGCTGGTTCGCGCTGCTCGAAGCGGCGATCGACCAGGCCGTCGCCGCCGGCGAGTCGGGCCCCACGACGCCGCAGGCGACCTCGGCGGCCCGGCTTGCCGAGGATCTGCGCGACGATTCCGGGCCACCGCGTTACATCGTCCGCTTCGTCCACCGCCGCTGCGACTGCGGGCCGCTGCACCCGCCGGTGATCTCGGGCCCTTCGGAGGTTTTCGAGCTCGCCGGCTTCTTCGACTCCGAAGCGCCTCTGCGCCCGATCCGCATCGCGCTGCCTTTCGACACGACGCCGGGCGGGCTGCGCAAGTTCGGCCGGAACAGCGCGTTCATCATGTCCGACATCCTCTGCGGGCAAATGAAACGCGTCCGCCGGCTCGGCTTCGGCGACCTGGTTCTCTCGGTGCTCCCCTGGCCGTTCCACAAGGACCTCGACGTCGGAGCGATGGGCCCCTGCGGCGCCGACAGCGGAGCCCGCTTCGGAACGATCTGTTCGCTGTCGATCCCGATCATCACGATCGTCGCGTTCATCCTGCTGATCGTCATCGCCACGCTGCTCGACCTGATCTTCCGCTGGCTGCCCTTCCTGATCACCTGCTTCCCGGTACCCGGACTGAAAGGAAAACGCTGATGGACGAGGCCGATCTCTACGGGCGCGGCATGGCCTTCCCGATCCGCGTCGGCGGCGATGGGCGGATCGCCTGGTCGGCCGGCGAGAGCAACGTTCGCGAATCGCTGCATCTCGTCCTGCTCACCGGCCAGGGCGAGCGACTGCGTCGGCCCGACTTCGGCGCCGGCCTCGAGCGTTTCCTCTTCGAGCCGAACACACCGGCCACCTGGCGGGCGATCGAGGAGCGCATTCGCCGAAGTCTCGAGCGCTGGGAAGCGCGGCTGCGCGTCGAGAGCATCGAAGTGCTCGCCGACCCCGACGATCCCGAAGCCGCGCTGGCCACGCTCGCCTTCACGCTCGTCGCCAGCGGCGAGAGTGGCCGCAGCACGCTGTCGATCCCGGTCCGCGGAAGATAGGAGACCGTCATGCCGATCACCCTGCCCGCGATCGACGATCGCAGCTATCAGCAACTGGTTGCCGACGCGCTCGCGCGCATCCCGATCCACACCCCCGAGTGGACGCACACCGGGCCGTCGGACCCGGGCGTCACGCTGATCGAACTGTTCGCGTTCATGGCCGAGAGCCTGCTCTACCGCGCGAACCTGATTCCCGAACGCAACCGCCTCAAGTTCCTGCAACTGCTCGGGGTCCCGGTGCTGCCGGCGAACCCGGCACACGGTCTGGTCCAGGTGCGCAACGACGCCGGGCCGCGGGTCAATGTCACGCTGCCCGCAGGTCTCACGTTCTTCGCCGGAGCGCTGCCCTTCGTCGGCGAACAGGGGCTCGACGTCCCGCCGGTCGACGGCTACTGCGTCGTCAAACGGACGGTCAACAACCCGGACAGCGCCTTGCTCGACTACTACCGCCAGCTCTACGAAGCGACCGGACGCGACTTCGACGGGCTCGCCGGGAGCACAGGCGAAGCCGGCACGACGGCCGATCCGGTGCTCTACGAGAGTGTCGCGCTCGACGACCTGCGCGACGTCTTCGACGCCGGTAACGACGCCGTCGACGGCGCACTGTGGATCGCGCTGCTCGCTCCGGCGAAGAGCAACGAAGCCGAAAAAGCCGCGGTGCGCGCCGAGCTCGCCGGCCGCACGCTCTCGGTCGGGTTGATCCCGGTTCGTGCCGATCCTGCGGCGCGCCTCGTCCCGGGCAGCCCGGCCGCCCCCCCGCCGGCGCTTTCGGTGTGGATCCCCGATCCGAGTTCCGGCGGCACCCGCTACGCGCGCCTCGACTCGGTCGCTCCGCAGGGCTTCCCCGATCAGCCGGGAATCCTGCAGGTCACCCTCCCGAAAGCCGAGTCGCTGATCACCTGGAGTGACCAAGAGCCGCTCGAGGCCGGCGTCGGCGACCGTCCGCCGGCGCTCACCGACGACGCCATCGACGATCGCGTGCTGACCTGGCTGCGCATCGACGGCCTCGCCGGCGCCGGTGTCCGCCTGTGCTGGGCCGGCGTGCACTGCGTGCCGATCAGCCAGCGCAGCCGCGTCGCGCGCGAACTGCTCGCCCCGGGAGACGGCGAGGCCGACCAGCGGCGGCAACTGAGCCACGGCCAGGTGCTCGCCGATTCGCTCGTCGTCCTCGTCGGCGGCCAGCGCTGGACGCCGACCGACGAACTCGAATCGGCCACCGGCGAAGGGCAGCCCGGCTCGCTGGTCTTCGCGCTCGACGCCGAAGCCGGGATCATCCGCTTCGGCGACGGTGTACGCGGCGCGCGGCCGGCGAACGGCGCCGAGATCGCCGCCGGCTTCGACTGGTCGGCCGGAGCCGCCGGCAACGTCGCCGCCGGGGCGATCCGGCTCGCCCCGGATCTGCCGCCGGGCTTCAAGGTCGGCAACCCCGTCGCGTGCACCGGTGGCACCGACGCCGAGCAGGCGGCTGACGCCGAAAAACGGATTCCGCTGGTCCTCCGCCACCGCGACCGGGCAGTCAGTGCCGAAGACTTCGTCGAGGTGCTCAAGGCCGCGCCGGGCGCCGACGTCGGGCGCATCGACGTGCTCGCGGCATGGCACCCCGAACTTTCGCCGGCGATGCCCGGTGACCAGCCGGGCGTGGTCACCGTGATGGTCATCCCGCGCCGTGATCCGGGACACCCCGACACGCCGCGGCCCGACGCCGGGTTCATCGACGCGCTGTGCCGGCACCTCGCCCCACGCCGCCTGGTGACCTGCGAGGTGCTGCTGCGCGCGCCGGTCTATGCGGCGATCTGGATCAGCGTCGGCATCGAGATCATCGCCGGACAGTCGGTCGCCGAAGTTCGCGAACGCGTCCGCGCGGCGCTCCACGACCACCTCTCGCCGCTGCCGCCGACGGTGACCGGGAGACCCATACCGAGTGTCCCTGGCCTCGAGAACGGCTGGCCGCTGTTCCGCGCGGTCGGCGCGCTCGAACTGGCGACGGTCGTCGCGCGCTGTGCCGGAGTTGCCGGCGTCAGCGGCCTGCTGCTCGGCGACGGCAGTGGCAGCCGCCGGGACAGCGTGCCGATGCACGGCCTGCAGCTGCCGTACATCGCCGGACTGTCGGTGACCCTCGGCGATGCGGTGCCGCTCGACGAGCTCGTCGGACGCGGCAGCGGCCCGTCGGCCGACGGCGGAGCCGACGCGGCAGGACCTCCGCCGCGCCGGCGCCTGCCGGTACCCAAGGTTCCGCAGGAGTGCTGAAGTGGACGTCAACGGCAGCCGCCACCATACACTGACCAGCCGCGACGACTGGCTCGGCTGCCTGTCGTCAGCCGGCGACGAACGGCAGCTCGAGTGGCGCGGCGGTGCGCTGGCGCTGCGTGCGCGGCTCTTCGAGTTCCGCGCGCAGCATCCCGAAGCTCCGGCTGGCGACGAGGAGACCGGGCGCGGCGGCGTCTTCGATGCCTACGGCAACCTCTATTCGATCTCCGCGGATCGTCGCGGACTGTGCATCCGCTCGTCAGGCAGCGGCGGGGTCAGCGACTTCTGGCCGGTCGCGGGCTCGACGGGCGGCGACACGCAGCTCGCCGGGAGCGGCGAGATCGAGGGCTATCGGCCGGGCACCGGCGTTTCGTCCGACGGCTCCTTCCGGCCGCTGACCCCGGTTGGCCCGCTGCCGGGCTTGCCGCCGCGCCTCGACGCGATCACCATCACCCGGGCACATTACCTCGTCGCCGCTTCGCGCGAAGCCGGCGGCCTGCTGATCTTCGATCTGCACGGCGCCGGGCCGCCGCTCTTCCAGCCGTGGCCCGGATTGGGCGGCGCCGAGGCGCTCGTCGAGCACGCCGACGGCAGCGTCGGCGTGCTCGTCGGCAGCCGGCTGCTGCGTAGCGCACCCGACCTCAGACCTTTGGTCGCCGACGACCGGAGGCCGCCGGCTTTCGCTGAGACGCTGCCGGGAGACGGCGCGTCGAGCCCGCCGGTCACGCCGGAGAGCCCGCCAACCGGTGATCGCCCGTGCGAACTCGACCTTCGCCCGGCGTTGCCCGATGACGCCGACGCCGAGGCGACCGCGCTCGCCATCCTGCCCGGCGACCGACTGCTCGTCCTCGGCCAGCTCGGCGGTCAGCCCGGCCGCGTCTGGCTCGGCGCGCTGGGCCTCGACGGAAGACCGATCCCGGTCGCCGCCGGCGAAGAAGGCGGCGAGAGCCCGCCAGGCACGGCGACGATGGTCGTCGCGCTCAATCCGCTGATCGGAGCGGTCACCGTCGATCGCCGCGACCCGACTCTCGCCAGCCGCGCGCTGGCCATCGACTGGGGACCGAAAGCCGCCGCCACGAAGGACGGCGACGCGCCGTTTTCGATCGTCGTCGTCGGATCGACCGGCGACCAGGCCTATCGCTTCGCCGCGCGCTGGAACGACGGAAGACTCGTCGTCGGCGTCGTCGGCGAGTACCTGCCGATGCGCCGCTATCAGGCGATGGGCCTCGCCGCACTGCCTCCCGGCGCGCGCCTGCACGCGTATCCCGACAGCCGCGTCTTCTACGCGACCAGCGGGCGCTGGGCGCCGCTGCTCGCCCTCGCGCAGCCGCGCTTCGTGCGCGCCGCGACGCTGACCACCCCGGCGTGGGACAGCGGAATTCCTGGCTGCGTCTGGCACCGGCTGACGATCGATCTGCGCCTGCCACCAGGAACTTCGCTGAGCGTCGACACGCGCAGCGGCGAGACCGCCGAGGACCTGCAGAGGGCCGAATGGCGCAACGAGCCGGCACCGCTGCGCAGCGCACGCGGCAGCGAGCTTGCCTGGCGCGCTTCCGGGGATGCGCCCGATGGCACCTGGGAAATCCTCCTCCAGGCGGCGCACGGCCGCTGGTTCCAGGCGCGCCTGCAGATCGACGGCGATGGCCGGCAGACGCCGTTGCTGCGCGCGCTGCGCGTCTGGTATCCGCGCTTCTCGTACGCTCGCGAGTATCTGCCGCCGGTCTTCCGCGCCGACCGATCGAGCGCGGACTTCCTCGACCGGCTGTTGGCCCTCTTCGAAGGCGAGTTCACGCGCTGGGAAGAACGGATCGCCGCCGCCCAGTGGCTGTTCGACGCGCGTACGGCACCACGCGAGAGCCTCGACTGGCTCGCCGGCTGGCTCGGCCTGGCTTTCGACCCGGCAGCCGACGAGACCCGGCGCCGCCTGCTGATCCGCCACGCGATGCTCGGCCACGCGCGTCGGGGCACCGGACCCGGAATCCTGCTCGGCGCGACGCTGGCCTGGGAAGCGACGGTCGAAGAAGACTGGCTGCGCCACCCCGAAGCGCTCGCCGAACGCCCGCACGGACTGCGACTGCACGAACTCTTCGCGCTCGACGCGCCGTTACCGGCGGGCGTCTGGCGCCCGACTGAAGGGCGCGCCGCGCTGCTCGCCACCGGGCGACTCGCCGGCGACCCGCGGTTGGCCGACCCTGGCGAGCTCGCCGCCGCCGGAGTCGCTGGCGCGGCAGCGCTCGCCGCCGCCGAACCCGCGCGGCGAGCGCAGTTGCTCGGCGCACTCGGCTTCGTTCCGCGCGCGGCGCTCGAGGAGACTCGTCTCTGGGCCGCGTGGTCCGACGCCGCCGGCAGCGACGCGCAACCGGCACTGCCCGAAGACGAGCCCGCAGACGCCACAACGTGGACGCGCTACCTCGCAGCGAGTCAGCCCTGCGCACCTCTCCGCCAGCGCTGGCAGGACTTCCTCGCCCGGCGCTGGCGCCGCGTCTCGGCGCTCAACGCCGCGTGGGGAAGCCGCTGGCGGAGCTTCGCGCGGATTCCGTCGCCGGTCGTCGTTCCCGGGCCGGAAGGCGCGCTCGGCGACTGGCACCGCTTCGAGGCACAGGTGCTGCGCGCGCTGGCCAACGCGCACCGTTTCCGCGTCGTCCTGCCGCTGCCCGACGGCGACCTCGACCTCGACGATCTGGTGCGCCGTCGCGCCGCCGTGCTGCGCGTCGTCGAGCGCGAGAAGCCGGCGCACACGACCGCCGAGGTGCGCTTCGGTTTCGACCTCTTCCGCGTCGGTGAGGCTCGCCTCGGCCTCGACACGCGACTCGAGACCGGGCTTTCGCGGCGCCCCGAGCTCGCCGCCCTGGCCTTCGGCAGCGGCCCATTCGATCCGGCGGTGCTCGGACGCACCGATCTCGGCGGCGCGCGTCTGGCCACCGCCCGTCCCCACCCGCCGGCCGACCGGATCGGTCTGGATCGCGGCTAACCCTCTACCGGAGATCATCATGGCTTGCTGCAGCGGATCCTCGTTCATTCCCGCTCCCGACGCCGCCCTCGATCCGGGCAAACGCGTCCATTTCACCTTCGGCATGGTCCTCGGCGTCGACGATTTCCGTCAGGAACACGCCTACCTGGCGGCCCGCGACGAACGGCTGCTCCGCGAAGCGATCGGTTACGGGGTGATCAGCGGTCTCGACGTCGTCGCCCGCGCCGATGCCGCGGACGCGACACGCGTCGAGGTCAGGGTGGCGCCGGGCCTCGCGCTGCTCCCTGACGGCAAGCTCGTCGGTGTCGCTGCCGAGCAGTGCGCGTCACTCGGCGACTGGCTCGCCGGGCCGGAGCGCAGGAACGCCAGCGGCGACGTCAGCGCCTATGTGGTTCTGCGCTACGCCGAGAAGTCGAGCACACCGGTGCCGATCCCGGGTGAACCGTGCCGCGACGAAAGCGCACTGCAGGCCGATTCGCGGATCGCCGACAGCTTCGTCCTCGACTTCACGTGGAGTGCCCCTTCGAGTCGCGAGGACGACGCGCTGCGCAGCTTCGCCGCCTGGCTGCGCCGCATTCCGGTGCACAGCACGCCGGCGGTCACCCCGCCGACGGTCGCCGAGTTCCAGACCGCCGTCGAACAGTCGGTCGGCCAGGCGATCGACGCCGGCTGGCCGGCGACGGTCGACCCGCCGCTCGCCGAAACCCCGCCCGCCGCAGCGGCCCTCTACGCCGGTCTGCTCATCCCGCATGCGCACTACGCCGAGTACGTCCAGGCGGCCTTCGACGTCTGGGTCCGTCGCCTGCGCGGCAGGTACCTGGCCCACCACGGCCCGGTCCCGACCGCCGAAGACGACGCAGAAACCGGTCTGCTGCTCGCGGCGATCGACTGCACACTGGTCGGCGGACTGCTCTCGGCGCTGCGCGGAGTCCGCCTGCTCGGCCGCCCGCAGCTCGCCCATCTGCGCCTGCTCCAGGAATGGTTGCTGACCCGGGCCGACGACGCGCCACGCGACGCGCATTACGTTCTCGGCACGAGCGACCCGCGCCTGCCCGAAGCCCAGGACTTGCACGCCGCTTTCGCCGCCACGACGCGCAGGATGGCCCGCGTCGAGATCCAGGGCGACGACGGTCTCGTCCGACCGGCGGCGATCTGGCCGGAGACTGCCGCCGATTACTACGGTCCGGAAATGAGCGCTCCGATCCCCGTCGGTGACGGCGGAACCGGCCAGAGCACAGACCCGCAGCCTGGGCAGCTGCTCGTCGGCGCGCCGCCGGCCTTCGTTCTCGGCAACCTGCTCGGCGCGACGCACGCCGGCAGCGGCGGACCGGTGGCCAACGTGCGCGTCGATGTCGTCGCGCAAGCGCCGGACATCCTGCTCGACACCGCCCAGGATATCGACCCCGAAGCGTCGCCGAGCTTCGCCGGGCTGACCGTCGGCGGGACGCTGACCAGCGAGACGCTGACCGTCGCTCAGACGGCCGGCATCGGCGGCCTGCTGACCGCCGGTGGCGGGATTAGCGCCAGCGCGATCACCGTCGCCGGACTCGACTCGGCGCTGATCGCCGGTGACACGCTCGGCCAGTTGGTCAAGGCGACGCGCTGGGACGGCGTCGAGGCCAACGTCACCAGCCAGCCGACCTACTACTACGCGCCGGGTCAGGGTCATGCGGTGCGCGTCGGCGACGGCGGAACCGGCCTGACCACAAGGCCGCAGCCGCTGCAGATGCTCGTCGGGCGCAACGACGCTGCCGCACCGGCATACGTGCTCGCCAACCTCGTCGCCGGCGCGAACGTGAGTCTGTCGCTGACCCACCAGGATCTGCCGCCGCTGCCCCCGCAGCCGGCGCGACGAATCTGGAACCTGCAGATCGACGCCACCGGCGGCAGCGTCGCGCTGCCGATCGACGCCGCGCGCGGCGGCACGGGCCAGACGACGAACCCGCAGCCCGGGCAGATTCTCGTCGGCGACGGCGGCGGCGAGTTCGCCGTTGGCGACGTCTCGGGCGCCAACGGCGGCCGCAACCTGAGCGTCAGCGCGAGTGCTTCGGGCCTGTCGATCGACACCGTCCAGGACCTGCACGCCGCGGCCGAGCCGACCTTCGCCGCGCTGCGCCTGAGCCAGCCGGCGACGACCCGGGCGACGCACGCGCTCGGCTGGAGCCGCGACACTCGCGAAGTGGTGATCGACGATCTGCCGGCAAGCCGCGGCGTGCACCTTCTGACGACGGCACAGCGCGTTCAGCAAGCTGTCCGTGACCTGCCCGCCTTGGGCACCGGCGACCAGGTCCTGGTTTACCTCAACGACAGCGCGGTCAGCGCGGCACTCGACGAACCGACGGTGGACGGCCAGATGCTGATTGTCAAGATCGCGCGCGACGCTGGACCGCTGACCCTGGGCGGCAGGATCGACCTCGGCGATCTGGCTCTCGAGAAAGGCCAATCGATAACCCTGATCGGCAGCACGCGACTCCGGGAGTGGCTGGTCGTCGGGAGGATCTGAACATGGCCGGAACTGCGATCGCCCTCAATCAGCCTGTGGCCGCAAGCGGCTCGGCGCGGACCTTCTTCTTCAACGGCCGCTTGCTCTCGGCCGAGGACCTGCGGCGCGAACAGGCGCTGCGCGAGAACGGCCAGAGCCAGCTCGCGCGCCTTCTCGGCTGCGGCGTCGCCAGTGGGCTCGAGGTTTCCGGCAGCCCGCTGAGCAGCGCGCTGTCGATTGCCGGCGGTCTCGGCGTCACCGCCTCGGGCCAGGTGATCGAGGTCGACGATCTCGATCTCGACCTCGCCGGTGCCGCAGGCAGCCGCCGCAGCGGCGGCTTTGCCGACTGCGCGGCGGCGATGGCCAACCTCGAAGGCCCTTCGGCCGGCGTTTACCTGCTCGTCCTGACGCCGACGTGGATCGCCAGCGGACGGGCCGCGACGCTGCTCGGTGAAGTCGGCGCGTGCAACCGGAACGTCGAGCAGCCGGCCGTTCGCCTGCGGCTGCTCAAGCTCAGTGCGCCGGCCGGAGCCAGCGAAGCGACGCTGCGCAACCTCGTCGCGTACTCGCTGCTCGCACCCGAGGACCCGGCCACCGCGATCAGCACTCGTCCGGCCAGCGGCGCCCCGCCCGGCACCGTCCGGCTCGTCGGCTGGTGGCCGGGAGCGGTCGTGCCGACGCTCGGCGTAGACGACCTGCCGCTCGCCGTGCTGCGCATCGACGACCGGGCGCGGCTCGTGTGGATCGACGGACCGGCTGCCCGGCGCCGTCTCGCGCAGCCGCCGGGACTCGCCGGCGATGGCCTCTGGCGCGAATCGCACGCGCTCGAAATGGAAGCCTTCGCCGGTCAGTTCGTGGCCCAGCTCGCCGACGAAAAGGCCAGCCTCGACCGGAACAGCCAGGCGCCCGGAGCCGCGGCGTTCGTCCGCCTGCCGCCGGTCGTGCTGCTCGACAGCGCTGAGCTCAGGCTGCTCTCCGGTGTGTTCGGCGAGGTGTTCAAGCTGCCCGCGCCGGTGTCGACGAGCCGCGCCGACTTCGTCCGCGCGCTGCATGACGGGCTTCACGACACAACCGGAACGACGCGCGAAGCCGGCAGGCTGCACCTGGCGATCCTGCGCCTCGCCGGGAGCGACCGTTACCTGCTCCGATTGCACGCGCCGACCGAGACGACGCTCGTCGACCGCGGCCCTGGCGAGCTGTCGTCGAAGCGGCTGGCCAGCCTCGCCGGCCGGACGCTGCACGATCGCAATGCCGACGCCGAGAAGCGCTCGCTCGCCGCTTCGGTGCTCACCCAGGCCCCCGACCGGCCGCGGCGGTCGCGCAAGCCACCGGCAGGCTGAGAAGCGATGCCAGGCGTCGACCAGGCGGTGGCGCGGCGGGCCGTGCCGGCGGGAGTTCGTCGCAGTAACCGGAAAGTCTCGCGATGTTCCCCTCCCCAGCGTTGACCATCGGCCGCCTGCGCGCACGCTCCGACGGCGCGCAACCGGTGATCGCCCGGCTCGCCGCCGAGGCGTTGGCCAGCGAGGTCGCAGAAGCGTTGCCGCTGCTCCCGCCGCAGTCGCTGCTGTTCGTCCGCCGAGTCGAGCTGCTGGTGGCCGGCGACGCTCTTTCGCGGATTCCCGGCAGCGCTCTTCGCCGAGGTTCCGCGGCGGCGGTGCGCAGCCAGCTCGCCGTCGCGCTCGCCGGGGCGATCCGGCCGGCCAGCGAAGCCGCCCGCGACGACGCCGTGGCAGTGCTCTTCGCCGACGAAGCCGAGATGCTCGCCTGCCTCGCGCGCGACGCACTCGCCGGTCGCCTCGACCGCTGGTGGTGGCGCAGCGTGCTCGGCCGGCGGCACCCCGAATGGACGCAGGCCTTTCTCGACCGCCCGGCAGCGGTTTCGGCCGCACTCGGCCTGCTCGCCCGCGCCGGACTCGCCGAGCGAGTGCAGGCGTCGCTGGCCGGCGATCATCCGGGCAGCGAGCACTCGCCGGTGCCCGTCGGACTGCAACCCGGCTCGGCAGCAACCCGCGTCGACGCCGAAAGGATGAGGCCATCCGCCGACCAGCCACAGGCCGCGGCGGCGGCGCCGCCCATCGAGCGCAGCGCGCGGCAGCCAGCCGTTTCCGGGGGCGCTGGGAGCGACTGGCATCCCGCGGCCCTCGAGCCTGCACCAGCCGCGACGGCGTCGGCGGACGACGCGCCAGCCCGGTTGGCCGTCGTGCAGCCCGCCGACCCGGAGACCAACAGCGGCCGGCGATCGCCGGGCACGCCCCCGACGACCTCGCGGGACACCGCGCGTCCTTCGGCAAGCAATCTCCCGGTGGCCCCTTCCGGCAGCGAATCGCTGGCGGCCGATCGGCAGGAGGGCAGCGCCGACGGGGCGCCCGGGATCGCCTTCCGGCCGACCACCGACGTTCCACCCGTCGCGGGCGACCCGCATGCGCCGCGGCCACCGGGCGCAGTGCCGGCCGCAGATCGCCGTTCCCCGGCCGGTTGCCCGACGCTGACTGAACGGCCCCGCCGGGTCGCGGCGACGCCCGGATCCGGCCACGCCGCTTCCATCGACGGGCACGTGCGCCCTGTACGGAGCGACTCCACGCCGACCGCCGGTCGGCTACCGGCGTCCTCTCCCGAGGCTCCGCCGGGCATCCCGCAACCGGCGCCGCCCAGCGCGCCGGCCAGCGAACGCGGCGAGATCGACCGTTCACCAGTCGCCGATGACCTTGCCCCGGCGCTCGAAGCGCCCGCGGCCGTCGACGAGCCTGCGGCCTGGCTGCTCGCCGAGCCGCCGAGGGTGATCGTCACGCGTTGCGCGCGGCTGCTTTTCCTGGTCAACCTGCTGCTCGGCGACGGTCTCTATCCGGATTTCACGCGCCCCGCCGAGCGCGGCTTTCCGGTCTCGCTCTGGCGTCTGCTCGCGTTGCTCGGCGTCGCGCTCGCCGGCCCCGAATTCCGCGACGATCCGCTGCACGCGGCGCTCGTCGCGCTGGCCGACGAATCACCGCCCGACCCGCGTCTCGAGACGACCGATCTCGCCGCGTCGTGGCCGATTCCCGAGCCCCCTGGAGAGCGACGGCTGCGCGCGCGCAGCCTGCGTCGGCAGGCGCGAAACGGCTTCGCTCGCTGGTTCGCTCGCTACCGGATCTCGGTCCGCCGGCGTCTCGCGGCCGCGCTGTCGGTCGCCCCGGCGCGCGTCGGCAGCGCATTCTGGCAGGAACGGGGAAGCGCCAGCGTCTGGCTCTCGCCGAGCGAAGTCGTCGCCGTTCTGCCGCTCGCCGAGCATCCGGTCGTCTGGCGGCTCGCCGGACTCGACCGCGACCCCGGCCATCTGCCGAGCACCGGGCGCTCGCTGCGCTTCGTCTTCGAGTGAGCGGCGATGAAGCCCGACGACCTGCGCCCGATGATCGCCGAAGCCGAAGACACGGCCAGCGGCGAATGCTTCCGGCCGCTGCTGCTCGCTGCCGCGTGGCGCATCGCCATCCATGCGCATGAACTGCTCGGCGACCAGATCGACGAGCGTTTCCCGTTCCTCTCCGAGTACGCAGCGGCATTCGAGGCAGGCGGCGACGAGCCGCCCGAGCACCCGCTGCGTGCGCTGGCGAGCTGCGCCGGCTGGCCGGCAAACGCGATCGACGTCTGGCTCGTACACGGACTGCCCGAGGAGGACGCGCGCTTCGCCGCGGTGTTTCAGGCGCTCGACCTGGACAGCGGCGGGCGCCGGCCGAGCCTGACGCTGATGCAGGCCTGGTGGGGCACGCTGCCGCGCGAAGGGCTGCGCCCGGCGCTGCGCGCGCTGCTCGATTGTGGGCTGCTGGCCGGCAACGCCGAAGGCGGCTACCTCGTCGAGGAGAACTGCTGGGCGGCGGCGCGCGGCGAGGCGCCAGGCGAACCGCTGCCGGGCGTCTGCCTGCAGCCTGCGACAGCCGCGCCGGCACTCGCCGATCTCCTGCTCCCCGACGAAACCCGGCGCATCGTCGACCGACTCACCACGCGGCTCGCGGAGAGCGGCGGGACGGTCATCGTTCGCGGCCCCGAGCACAACGGGCGAGGCAGCCTGCTGGCCGCGCTCGCGCGCAGCGAGGGCCGCCCGACGCTGACCATCGACTGGCCGCTGCCCGCCGGCGAAGTGCCGCTCTGGCTCGGCGCCTTTGCCGCGCTGACCGGCGCCCGGCCGCTGTTCCGCCTGCGCGCGAATCCCGGCGAGCGGCTGCGCCTGCCGCGGCTGCCGGGCTACGACGGCTGGGTCGGCGTCGTCTGTGCCGACGACGATGCCCTCGACGATCCGCCGCTGCCGGCTCGCCGCCTGACGCTGCCGCTGCCGGACGCGGCGTTGCGCGAGCGCCTGCTCGCCGCCGGCGCGCCCGAGCTGACCCGCGCCACGCGCAGCGAGCTCGCCGCGCTGCTCCATCTCTCGAGCGGCCACCTGCGGCGCGCGCTGGCCCAGGGCCTCGACCCGCTGCAGCCACCAGCCGAGCTCGCCGCGGCGCTGCGCGAGGTGGCGCTGGCCGCTGGCTCGGCCGAACTCGACGGCCTCGCCCGGCGACTCGAGACGAGCGGCACCGACTGGCATTCGCTGGTCCTCGATCACGACTTGCGCCGCGACCTCGACAACCTCGAAGCCCGTTGCCGGCAGCGCGACCGGCTGCGCGAGACCCTGCCGCAGGCCTTCGCCGCACGGCTCAACGCCGGCGTCCGGGCGCTGCTTGCCGGACCTTCAGGGACCGGCAAGACGCTCGCCGCGCAGGTTCTCGCCGGACGGCTCGGCGTGCCGCTCTACCGCCTCGACCTGTCGTCGGTGGTCAGCAAGTACATCGGCGAGACCGAGCGCAATCTGCACCGGCTGTTCGCCGCCGCCGAAGCGCTCGACGTGATGCTGCTGCTCGACGAGGGCGATGCGCTGCTCGCCCGGCGGACTTCGGTCGGCAACGCGCACGACCGCTACGCCAACCTCGAGACGAACTTCCTGCTGCAACGCCTCGAAAGCCATCGCGGGCTCGTGCTGGTCACGACCAACGCGCTCGAGCGCATCGACGACGCCTTCCTGCGCCGCTTCGACGTGCTCCTCAACTTCCGGCTGCCCGAGGCCGGCGAGCGGCTCGCCCTCTGGCGCGCGCACCTGCCCCACGGACACGCCATCGCCGCGCCGGTGCTCGAGCGCATCGCCGAAGCCTGCCTGCTCTCGGGCGGGCAAGTGCGCAACGTCGTCCTCGCCGCCGCCTCGTCGGCGCTCGCCGTCGGCCGCCCGATCGACGAGGAGATCCTCTTCGATGCGCTGCGCCGCGAATACCGGCGCAGCGGCGGTCTTTTCCCGCTCGGCGGCTGAAGATGGCCATGCTCGCGCTGCGCGCCCCTCCGCGGCGAGTCGCCAGGCCAAAGGCCGACCCGCGCTTCGTCGCCGTCACGCAGCAGATCGACGCCGGCGCGGCAAGGCTGCGCAAGCACGTCCCGGCGGCGCAGAAGGCGCGCGAAGCGTCGCGCTCGGCGAAAGCGCCGGCCAACGAGCGGCTCGCCGGCGCCAAGGCCAAGGTCGTCGACGAGGTCAAGGCGGCGCCGACTCCGAAGCCGCAGCCGACGTCGTTCAAGGCGCTGCTGCGCGCCGAGATCGACAAGGCGATGCCCAAGACGCTCGGCGACACCGAAAAGTTCATGGCCGGAGGCCAGTCGGGGGCGATGAAGGGCGCGCTCGGCGGAAACGTGGCGACCCAGAAGAGCGCGGCGACGGGGCCGGTCGACCAGGCGACGAAGAAGAGCCCCGACCCGGGCAGCGTTCCCGCGCAGGCGTCGGCCGCGCTGCCCGCCGAGCCGGCCCCGCAAAAGCCCGCCGTCGCCGCGGGCGAAGGAATGCCCCCGCCGGCGACGCCGGCCGAGGTCTCGCTCGATCAGTCGAAGAAGGACACGACGCAGGCGCTCAAGGACGAGAGGATCAGGCCCGAGAGCCTGACACGGGCCAACGACCCGCGCTTCAGCGCCGTCGCCGGCGCCCAGGCGCAGGTCGCCAGCCAGGCCGACAAGGCGCCGGCGGCGTTTCGTGCGAGGGAGAGCGGCGTGCTCGCCGGCGCCCGGGCGCAGGCAGGCGGCGTCGCCGGCCGTGGAGCGTTGCTCCTCGCCGCGACGCGCGGACGCGGCAACGCGCAGGTGCTCAGCCGCCAGCAGCAGCAGGCGGCCAGGGAAGAGGCCGAGCGCCAGAAGGTCGCCGCGCACATCGAGGGCATCTTCGCGCGCACCAAGGCGCGCGTCGAGGCGCGCCTGCAGTCGCTCGACGGCGAGGTCTCGGCGATCTTCGATCCCGGAGTCGACGCCGCGCTGACGGCGATGAAGTCCTTCGTCGACGACCGGATCTTCAAGTACAAGCTCGAGCGCTACCTGACGATTCCCGGCCTCGGCCTTGCCCGCTGGCTGCGCGATCAGGCGCTCGGCCTGCCCGACGAAGTCAACGCCTTCTACGAGCAGGGCCGGCGAGTCTTCCAGGCGGCGATGGACCGGCTGATCGACCGCGTCGCCAACCTCGTCGAGACCCGCCTGGCGCAGGCCAAGGCCGACGTGGAGTCAGGCCAGAACGAGATCCGCGGCTTCGTCGCCGGCCTGCCGGCGAACCTCAAGGCCGCTGGCGACGCGGCGGCGAAGGCGGTCGGCGACCGCTTCAACGAACTGTCGCAGAGCATCGACGCGAAGAAGGAAGAACTCGCTGCGAGCCTCGCGCAGAAGTACAAGGAAGCCTTCGACAAGGCCGACGAAGCGCTCAAGGCGATGCAGGACGAGAACAAGGGCCTGCTCCAGCAGTTCGCCGAGAAACTCGGCGAGGTCGTCAAGGCGCTGCTCGAGTTCAAGGCCAGGCTGATGGGCATCCTCAGGAAGGGTCAGGAGACGATCCAGCTGATCCTCGACGACCCGATCGCCTTCCTCGGCAACCTGATCGCCGCCGTCAAGGGCGGCTTCAACGCTTTCGTCGGCAACATCTGGACGCATCTCAAGGCCGGTTTCATGGCCTGGCTGTTCGGCTCGCTGGCGGCGATGGGCATCACCCTGCCGAGCGACCTCAGCCTGCCGTCGATCCTCAAGCTGGTCCTCGACGTGCTCGGCATCACCTACGAGAAGATGCGCGCCAAGGCGGTCAGGCTGATCGGCGAGCGCGCGGTCGGCGCGATCGAGAAGGTGGTCGAGTACGTCCGCGAACTGATCACCGGCGGACCGGCGAAGCTCTGGGAGAAGATCAAGGAGGATCTCGGCAACCTCAAGCAGATGGTCATCGACGCGATCCAGGACTGGCTGATCACGACGATCATCAAGCAGGCGGTGGCCAAGGTCGTCTCGATGTTCAACCCCGCCGGAGCGATCGTCCAGGCGGTCATCGCGATCTACAACGTGGTCATGTTCGTGATCGAGAAGGCGCAGCAGATCATGGCCCTGGTCGAGGCGGTGGTCAATTCGGTGGCGGCGATCGCCAGCGGCGCGATCGGCGGCGCGATCAGCTGGATCGAGAAGTCTCTGGCCAGCGCGATTCCCGTGCTCATCGGCTTCCTCGCCCGGCTGATCGGTCTCGGCGGGATCAGCGACAAGATCCGCGAGTTCATCCGCAAGGTGCAGTCGAAGGTCGATGCGGCGATCGACAAGGTGATCGGCAAGATCGTCGCCACGGTCAAGAAGCTGTTCGGCAAGGGCGGCAAGGCAGGCGACGGAGACAAGCAGAAACAGCTCGAGGCCGGCGAGAAGGCCATCCTCGAGGTCGCCGGCAAGTACCGTGCGGGCGTCGAGGAGCGCGCCGACATCGACCGTGAACTCGCCGGCGTCAAGCGGGCACACCCGGTCTTCAAGACCATCGGCACGAGGGTCGAGAGCGGTCAGGTGTACTGGTTCTACACCGGCTCGGGCAAGAAGGGGATCGTCGCGGCCGAGTCCAAGGAATGGGCGGTCGGCACGCACGAGGTACCACGCCCGGCGGCGGTCACCAAGGCCAAGGGCGAATCGCACCACGTGCCGCAGAAGATCCTGCTGGCGTCGATGGGCGAGTTCTACCAGGCGGTCGCGACACCGATCGCCAAGGTCGACAAGCCCCTCGCCGAGCGCATGCGCTCGGCCGGCAAGTCGCGCCTGAACAGGTACAAGAAGGATGGACCCGGGCTGTCGGCGATCTGGCTGAAGAAGAAGGTGCACAAGGCCGCGCACCAGGCGCAACCACTGAAGGACGTCGAAGCAGAGGCGAAGAAGCTCGAAAGCAAGGGCGACCTTCTCGATTCGACGATTGTCGGCGAGGGAGCGGTCGGCGGCGGCATCGCGGTCGACAAGGGCGTCAGCGTGCCCGCGACGACGCTACCCGCGAACGTCTCGCTGGTCGGCAAGACGCCCGACAGCGGAGGGGTCACGGAAGCCAACGTACACGTTCAACGCCGCCACCTGTTCGCCGCCATCGGCGGCTCGCTCGGCAGCAGCAGTGTCGGCTTCGGCCGGACGTCGACTGGCAAGCGGCGGGCAACCGCGCAGCAGATCGCCAGGGAGAAAGCCACGAACGCAGCCCAGGCCGAGAAACTCAACGAGCGCGCCTCGGCTCTGTTCAAGGCGCAGTGGAACGGGTTGCTGGCTGGCGGGCTGACCGGCGTCAATGCAGCGCTGGGCAAGGACGACGGCTGGCGGGCCAAGCTTGTCGAACAGGCGAAATCCACCTGGGCGGGTGACCTGGCAAAACCGTGAGCCACGCCGCTGCGCCGCGCATCAGCTGCCTGATGCCGACCTGCAAGCGCCAGCGTTGGCTGCCCGCGGCGGTCGCCAACTTCCTCGCCCAGGACTTCGCCGACGCCGAACTGCTGATCGTCAGCGAGGACGGCTTTCCCGACAGCCTCGTCGCGGCGCTCGCTGGCGGCCGTGTCCGCCACGCCGCCTGCCCGCCCGGGCTGAGCCTCGGCGCGAAGCGCAACCTGGCTGGCGAACTCGCGCATGGCGAGATCCTCGCCCACTGGGACGACGACGACTGGTACGCCCCCGACCGCCTGAGCCGGCAGTACGCCGCGCTGCACGGCGACCCCGGCAAGGCCCTCTGCGGGTCGGGCCGGGTCTACTTCCGCGAACTCGACGGCGACCGGGCCTGGGAGTACCGCTACCAGGGCAGCCGCCGACCATGGCTCTGTGGCGCGACGCTGATGTACCGCCGCGCCTTCTGGCTGGCCCACCGCTTCCCCGACCAGGCGATCGGCGAGGACAACGCCTTCGTCTGGTCGGCCCGGCCGGGCCAGGCGCTCGACCTCGACGACCCGGCGCTCTGCGTGGCCAGCGTGCATGCCGGCAATTCGAGCCGCAAGCAGACGAATGGCGCCTGGTGGACGCCGGTACCGCGTTCGCGCATCGAGGCGCTGATCGCCGCGAGCGCGACGCGCGGCGCGAATTCCGTTGAGGGACGCCCGCGCGCCGTGCTCGCTCTCGCCGGTGGCCTCGGCGACGTGCTGCGCTGGGCGTCGCTGATCCCGGTGCTCGACGCCGCCGGCTACGCCGTCGACCTGCTCGTCGCCGCCGACCAGCCCGACTGCACAGCGCTGTTCGACGGGGCGGCGGGCGTGCGTCGCGTGCTTGCCGCCGGTCGGCCCGGCGACGCGCCGCCGGCCGGCGAGCCGCCACCCGAGCTGGCCGTTTTCGCCTACTGGGCGATTCCCTTCGCCGACCGGCTGCCGGCACGCCGGCAGTTCGCCGCCGACCGCGAGCGCTGGATCGTCGAAGGCGACTGCGGCTGCATCGCGGCGATCGCCGGCGAACTCGGCTGGCGCGCTCCACTGCCCGTCCCACCGCTGTCGCCGCTGCTCGCCCGCACGGCCGACGCGACCACCGCCGGGACGCTGGCCATCCACGCCGGCTGCAAGCCCGGCTGGCCGTGGAAGAAGTGGCACGGCTACGGCGAAGTCGCCGGACACTTCGCGTGCGTGCTGCGCGTCGGCACAGCCACCGACGACGACGCCAACGGCACCTACTTCGGCGAGCCGATCCGCTGGCCGGAACACGTCCGCGACGCGACCACGCCGCGGTCGCTCGCCGATACCGCGCGGCTGATCGCCGGCTGTACGGCGATGGTCGCCAACGACTCGGGGCTGATGCATCTCGCCGCGGCACTCGGGGTGCCGACTCTCGGCATCTTCGGGCTGACCAGCCCGGCGCGCGAGGCGATGCCCTGGCCGGCGCTGCACACGCTCACCGGCGGCCTCGACTGCGAACCGGCTTGCCGGCGTCAGCCGTGGGGCCGACGCGACTGCGAACGCCACCTGCAATGCCTGAAGCAGATCCAGCCGAGCGCCGTCGCCGCTCGCCTCCGGGAGATCGCCCCGGGGCTAGCCGAAAAGGGGATCGCGGAAAGCCGGCCGTCCGGCGCTGCGCCGATCGCCGTTGGCCCGGCCCGCGCGCCGCTGCCGCTCGCCGTCCGCCTCGGCGGCGGCTTCGGCGACCTGCTACTCGCCGGCCGGGTGATCGAGAGGCTCCGCGAACTCGCCGGCCACGGCGAAGTCGTCTGCTACGGCGAACGGCCCGAGCTCGCCGAGCAGGCGCTCGTCGGCCGTGGCCTGATCGTCGCCGCGCGGCCGCTGCGCGAGTGGCCGGCGGCCGGCGGCTTGCGCGTCGAGATCACCCAGTTCGTCCGCTTCTTCGACTCGCCCGTGCGCTGGCGGCCGACTCATCCCGAGCTCGCCGGAGTGATCGCCACCTCGAACCGGCGGATCGAGAGCGTCCGCGGCCTGGTCGATCACCACCCGCATCTCGACGGCTTCTGGGCGCGCTTCAACCAGGCCGCCGGCCGGCGACGCGGCGAGTCGCTGGCCTGGACTGCCGGGCTCGACATCGACCCGACCGACCCCTCGCCGGCCGGCGCGAGCGGGCGCACGCCGCACGAGTCGCCGCTCTGCGTGAGCCTCGACGAAGCCGACGCCGGCCCGCGGCTGCGGCTCGCCGCGGAGGGCCGGCGCTGGGTCACCGTGCACGACGGCTTCGACACCAGCGCCCGCGTTTCGCCCGGGGGAGCGGTCAAGTGCTGGCCGCTCGAACACTGGCGCGAACTCGTCGGCCGACTCGGGGCCGCCCGCCCCGAGCTGCGCATCGTGCAGATCGGCGGGCCGAGCAGCCGGCCGATCCCCGGCGTCGATGACTGCCTGATCGGGCGGATTCGCCTCGGCGAAGCGCTCTGGCTGCTGCATGGCGCGGAGCTGCACATCGACGGCGAATCGGGCCTCGTCCATGCGGCGCACGCGCTGGGCACGCCGTCGGTCGTCCTCTTCGGGCCGACCGACGCCGGCTTCTTCGGCTACCCGGCGAACGCCAACCTCAGCGCTGGCGTCTGCGCGCCGTGCTGGTGGAGCACGCCCGACTGGATGGGGCGCTGCCCGCGCGGGCTCGAACGACCCGAGTGCATGACCGCGATCAACCCGGCGACCGTCTTTGCGGCGGCGCTCGCGCGGCTCGACGCCGCAGCCGCGCAGCCGCGCCCGCGGCTGCGCGTCGCCGTGGGCGCCGTGTGGACGGCTCCCGGCGAAGCGGCCGGCGAGCGGCTCGCGGAACTCGAGCGGAACGCCGGAATCGTCTACGGCACCGACGGCCACGGCCACGGCCCGGCCAGCGGCTGCCACCTGCACGCGAGCAAGCGCTGGGAATACGGCTTCGCGCTCGACGCGCTCGCCGGCCTCGACGGGAAACGGCTGCGCGTCGCCGACCTCGGCTGCGGCCGCGGCGCGCTCGGCCCCTGGCTGGCCGCGCTCGGCCACGCGGTCAGCGGATTCGACCGCGACTTCGCCTGGGACGGTCGCCCCGACGCGGCGGCCCGCTTCCTCGCCTGGGCGCCGACGCAGGGCTTCCGCCCGCGCCCGGCGACGCTGCACGCGCTGCCCGAGCCCGACGCCGACCCGGGACGCGGCTTCGACGTCGTGCTGATGATCTCGGTCCTGCAGCACCTCGCCCACCCGGCGCTGGCACTCGCCGAGGCGGCGCGGATCGTCCGCCCCGGCGGGCGGATCGTGCTCACTTTCGATCTGGCCAGCGATCCCCGGCGCTTCGAGGATCCGCGGCACCGCCGTTCGATCGCCAGCCCGGATCGCCTCGGCGAATGGCTTGGCATCGCCGCCGGTGAAACCGTCCTCGATGACGAGCGGATCGGGCGTTCGGCGATCGCGCTGCAGGCCGCCGGGGTCGCCGGCATCCCGCCCGGGCTGACCGTCGGCGGGCTCTGCCTGGTCCGCGAGGACTGAGCGCAGGCCGGCAACCGGCAGACTGTCGAAATTTTTTACACCGGCCCGCCAACGGCGTCGGGCCGTTAACAAGTTTTTCTTTCCGCTCAGAGACTTCTCGATCCACCATGCGATCGGCATGGCATTTGCTTCCCATTCGACTGCAGGGGGTTTCCAGTACTCGGTTGCAAGGCCGGGGTTTGACTGGATTTCTTTCGATCATGGCAAGGAGGGAAGATGAGCAAGAGATCCTTCGCCCGCTCGGCAGCGAGCCTGGCGATTGCGACAACGACGCTGTGTGCGACACTCGGTTTTTCAGCCGCCGCGAACGCGGCGCCAACGGCTATGGCACCGGGCTCGGTGGTCGCGGGCAAGACCATCGGGGAATGGACTGCCGCCTGGTGGCAGTGGGCGTTCTCGCTTGGCGGAGCAACAACCACGCCGCCGACCAATCCGTTCCTCGACGACGGTTCGTTCGGCGCTCAGGTCGCACAGGCCGCGGCCAACAGCGGCCAAGGTGGGCCGGTGTTCTTCCTCGCCGGAACGACCGTGCTGAACCCAACCCTCCCCGTGACCCGCAGTTTCGACGTTCCGGCCGACAAGTATCTGCTGCTGCCGATGATCAACTACGAGTGCTCCGACCTCGAAGGCAACGGGAACAACTATGGCGACCTTCGAAAGTGCGCCACCACGGACGGGATCGACGCGGTCGACAGCCTGACGGCAACTGGCGTCAGCCTGCCGACCAATAACCTGTACGCGTTTCGCGAACCGACTCCTGCCAACACGACGTTCTCTTTCACCGTTGCACCCGACAACGCCTTCGGTCTCAACCCGGGAACGGCGAACCTCGCCGTCGCCGACGGCTACTACCTGATGCTCCAGCCAATCGGCCTTGGGCAGCACACCATCACGTACGGTGGCGGGATCAGCAGCATGCCCTTTTTCACCGCGGTCCAGCTGACGATGAACGGCGTTCCCGAACCGGCGTCGCTGAGCCTGCTGGCCGTCGCGCTGCTGGGCATCGGCCTTGCCGGAGGCCGATTCCGGCGAGTCTGAGTCCGTCTGCCGTCCTGGCGAAGCCATAGCCTCCTGCATCCGCCCGGACGGCATCGCGACGGCCTTGCACCGGGCCGGCGTTCGAGCCGGCCCCGACCAGTTTCCGTCCGCAACGTTTCGCGACCGAGGCCAGCACGGCCGGTCGGCAGCGGAGACCCCGGCGATATGCCGGTTCGAGGACGGCGACACGCTCCCGTCGCGTTGATCGCCCCCGATCGACGCGAAGGCCAACGCGCCCGAACCCCGGCCGTCGACGCAGGGACCGCGGTCGCCGGTGATCCTCGACAACGTCGTGAGCAACTGATTGACCACCGCGTCCCGTCGGGCGTCTTCGCGGAGATCCGCAGCGGCGGGCCGCGGGCGAGCCATTTTGTCAGCCCGAGGTCGCTCGCTGAGCACGAACAGGCAGGCGACACTCGTTGCCGCACCGCTCACCGCTGCGGGAACTCGCCTTTCGCCCGCCGATTCGCCGATAATCCGCGCATCGTCCCGCGAAGGTCCCCATGCTCTCCATGCATCCCCTCTGGCCGTATTCCGGCGCACGCCGCCGGCTGTTGTTGCGGGTCGCCCTGAGCTCCCTGCTGTTCTGCGCAGCCCCGCCACGGGCCGGCGCCGGCGAGTTGCTCTGGTTCGCGGACGGGCGGCCGACGCCGGCTGCGCAGCAGGTGGTCGACCTGCTGCTCGCGGCGACGGCGGATGGGCTCGATCCCCGGGACTACCAGGCGCGAGCGCTTGCCGAGGCGATCGCGCGGGCATCCGGCGAAGCCGAACTCGCCGCCGACGCGCTGTCGAGCCTCGACGAGGCGTTGACGGGCGCGCTCAGAAGCTACCTCGACGATCGCCGTTTCGGGCGCGTCGACCCGCGTCAGGTCGGCGCGAACTACGCGCCACCGCACCGCGACCTCAACGAGGCCGACTCGCTGCTCGCCTCGATCGCCGGTAACCGATCGGCCGACGAGACGGCCGGCGGGCTGACCGAGGCACTGCCCGAATACTCGCAACTGCGCACGGCGCTCGCCGGCTACCGCCGGCTGGCTGCGGAGCAGGCCTGGAAGAGGAGCCTGCCGGCGCCGCCCGATGGCCGCCTGAGCCCCGGCCAGAAGTACGCCGGCCTCGATCTGCTCGCCGAGCGCCTGAGACTGCTCGGCGATCTGGCGAATGGCCCGTCGCTTCCGGCGCGCTACGAGGGGCGGATCGTCGAAGCAGTGAAGGCCTTCCAGCGCCGGCACGGGATCTCGGCCGACGGGGTCGTCGGCCGCGAGACGCTGGCGCAGCTGCAGGTCCCGCCGGCGGTGCGTGTCCGGCAGATCGAGCTGGCGCTCGAGCGCCTGCGCTGGACGCCGCTGCTCCAGGCGCCGCGGGTGATCGTCGTCAATGTTCCGGAATTCGCCCTCGGCGCGTACGAGGTGCATGACGGCCAGCTGCGATCACGCCTGGCGATGCGGGTGATCGTCGGCACCGCCGGCAAGACGCAGACGCCGATCTTCGACGCCGAGCTGCGCTTCATCGAGTTCAGCCCGTACTGGAACGTTCCGCCGTCGATCGCCCGCGGCGAGACGCTGCCGCGCTTGCGCCGCGACCCGTCGTACTTCGACCGCCAGGGCTTCGAGTTCGTCGACGGCGACGGGCGGGTCGTCGCCGGTTTCTCCGAGGCCGGGCTCGACGCAGTGCAGCGCGGCCAGATGCGCATCCGGCAACGCCCCGGCGCAGCCAACGCGCTCGGCGACATCAAGTTCGTCTTCCCGAACAGCGACAACATCTATCTTCACCACACGCCCGGTACCCATCTCTTCCGCCGCGACCGGCGCGACTTCAGTCATGGCTGCATTCGCGTCGAAGCGCCCGTCGAACTGGCGCGGTTCGTCCTCGCCGGAGAACCCGAGTGGACCGAAGAAAGGATCGTCCAGGCGATGCGCCGCGGAAAATCGGCGACGATCCGCCTCCCCGAACCACTGCCGGTGGTCGTCGCCTACCGCACCGCCGTCTTCCGTGACGGGAAGATCCATTTCTTCCCGGACATCTACGGGCTCGACCGCGTTCTCGACGAGGCGCTGAGCCGGCGCAGGCCGCCGCCACTGCCTTCCCTGGCCAGCCAATCTGCCATAAGATCGCGGTTCTGGAACTGAGCCAGGGAAACCACGTTGAGACTGCAAGAAAACTCCCGCCGACGCTTCCTCGGTCACGCCGCCCGCCTCGCCCTGGCCTCGGCGGTACTGCCACTGGCCCGACCCGCGCTGGCGGCGCTGCCGAATTCCCGCCACCTCGCATTCGAGCACACGCACACCGGCGAACGCCTGTCGATCGTCTATGCGCTCGGCGAGCGTTACCTGCCCAACGCGCTGCAGCGCCTGAACGTCTTCCTGCGCGATCATTACTCGGGCGCAGTCGGGACGATCGACCCGCAGCTCTTCGACCTGCTCTTCCACGTCCGCGAGGATCTGGCCTGCGATCAGCCGTTCCAGGTCATCTCCGGCTATCGCTGCCCGGAGACCAATTCACGGCTGCGCCGCACTCGCGGCGGCGGCGTCGCCAGGCACAGTCTGCACATGGAGGGGAAGGCGATCGACGTGCGCATCGGTGGAGTTCCACTGGCCGACCTGCGCGAAGTGGCGATGGCCCGGGAAACCGGCGGAGTCGGCTTCTACTCGGACGCGGACTTCGTCCATCTGGACACCGGACGGATCCGCTACTGGTAACCGGCGCCGCGCGGACGGGCCGCCGGCGACTGCTTCACGGCCGGCCGCGAAGCTTCCCCGGCGCGCCGCAGAGCGGGCAGTGCTGCAGCGACAGCGGCTGCGCGAGGCGGCAACGTTCGAGCAGTGCCTGGTCGGCGAAGATTTCGCGGGCAGATCTGTCTGCGACGACCCTGCCCTGGTCGAGAACGACGATTCGCGGGCACAGTTCGGCGACCATGTCGAGGTCGTGGCTGGCGATGATCGTCGTCTGGCCGAAATTGCGGATCAGCCCGAGGATCTCGCGCCGGGCGAAGGGATCGAGCCCGGCCGTCGGCTCGTCGAGGACGAGCACTTCCGGCGACATCGAGAGCACCGTGGCGATGGCCACCCGCTTGCGTTCGCCCACCGACAGCCGGTACGGCGCGCGGTCGCGTAGAGGCCACGCGCCCACCCTGCTGAGCGCTTCCTGAGTCACCCGCTCGGCCTCGGCGCGCGAAAACCCGAGGTTGAGCGGACCGAAGGCGACGTCCTCGAAGACCGTGGCCATGAACAGCTGATCGTCGGGGTCCTGGAAGACGAGGCCGACCGAGCGGCGGATCGCCGGCAGGCTCCGGGTCTCGACGCGCTGGCCACCGAGCTGCACCTCGCCGGTGGTGGGCAGCAGGCAGCCGTTGAGGTGCAAGAGCAGCGTCGACTTGCCGGCGCCGTTGGCACCGACGATGCCGACGCACTCGCCGGCGGCGACGCGCAGCGAGACCGCGCTCAGCGCGACCGTAGCGTCGGGATAGACGTGCCCGAGATCGCGCAGGTCGACGACGAACTCGCTCACGCCAGGACCCGCCGGGTCAGCGATCCGAGCAGTTCGGGCAGGTCGTAGCGACGGACGACACCGAAGAAGCCAAGCCAGCCGGCGACGAAGACCAATTCGCGAATGGCGAGGCGCCGGCCATCGGCGATAGCGGGTTCGCCGGCGTAGCAGCGGGAGAGCATGGCCATCTGCACGCGCTCCGCGCGCTCCCAGGTGCGCAGCAGAAGCAGCCCGATCAGCGACGAGGCGGTGGTCAGGGCGACGCCCCTTCCCGCCGAGCGCAGCGTCACCGCCCGCACACTGCGCTCGACTTCGTCGATCAGCACGAACAGGTAGCGATGGAGGAAGCGCAACTGGGCAACCAGCGGGCGCGGCAGTCCGAGGCGCTGGAGCGCCGTGCACAGCGCCGGAAAGCTGGTGACCCCAACGAGGATCACTGCCGCACTGAGCGTCAGCAGCGCGCGAACGCTGATCGACGCCCACGAGAGCCAGCCACCGGTCAGCGCAAGCGGGCCGATCGCGAAGACGACCTGCCGGTCGAAGAACGGGTTAGCGAGGCCCACGAGCAACGCGAACGGAGCGGCCACGGCAACCTGGCTCGCCACGCACGACAGCGGCAGTCGCCCGATGATCGCGAGGGCGACTGGAAAGACGGCCAGCGGCAGCAGCGACGCGACGGCGTAGCGATCGAACGAAGCGACGCAGACGACGAAGGCGAGCGTCGCGAGCAGCTTCGCGCGCGCATCGAGACGGTGGATCGGCGTCTCCGACCGGCCAAGCCGGTCGAGCTGCCGGACCTGGGCCAGCAGCGTGCCGATCAGCGCCATGGCTCGAAATCAGCCTGCGCAAGCGGCGGCCGGGTGAAGCGCCCCGGGACGAATTGCGGCGCGCATCAGCGCTGCTCCCCTGGCGCACGCGCCGGTCGCGTCCACCACCTGAGCAGAACGCCGATCAGTACGACCAGAACGAGGGTGACGAGAGCGCCGACGATGCCCGAAACGCTGCTGCCGATGCGGGCGCGCGACGGGTCCTCGGCAGACCGGCCGGCTTCGCCGGACGCCCTGCCGTCCTCCTCCTTCGCGAATCCGTAGTCGGGAAACACGGCGAGCCTCTGCTGGATCCCGGCGAGGAGGCCGTGAAGCCCCCCGGCGGGCGCGTCAAGGGCCTGCTCACCGGCCACCCGCGCGATCGACCACTCGAGCCCATCGGGATCCTCGGAGGCAAACCACGACAGCAGACCGCCGGTGACCAGCGCCGCGCAGAAGAGAACACCGATCAGCCGGGTAGCCGAGCGGCCCGCGGAGGCGCTGATCGCGGTGCCTTGGTCGAGCAGATCCGGACGGGCTCGCCCGACCAGGCCGACGATCGCGGCAGTCACGAAGCCCTCGACGAGACCGATCGCCAGATGGATCGGAAGCATGAACAACACGAAGGTGGCGAACGGCAGCGCCGATATCCCCGAGGCGAGCGTCTCGACGACCACCGCGAAGGCGCCGAGCTGCAGGGCGACGACCGCCGCCACGACGCAGGCGACGCTCAGTCGCTTCGCGCCGGGCCGGTCGCCGGCGATCGGCCGGTAGATCAGCGGGTAGGCGACGAACGCCGGCAGAAACGCCATGTTGAAGATGTTGCAGCCGAGCGCCAGCAGGCCGCCATCAGCGAAGAACAGCGCCTGGACGATCAGCACGGAGCTCACCGTCAGGAAAGCCGCATACGGTCCGAGCAGGATGGTCAACAGCAGCCCTCCGCCGAGATGGCCACTCGATCCCGTTCCCGGAATGCTGAAATTGATCATCTGGGCGGCGAACAGAAAGGCGCCGAGCACGCCCATCAGCGGCGAACCGTTCCCGGCCGGAAGACCCCGCAACTTCCTGGCGCAGTACGCCGCGGTTCCCGCGGTCACCGCCCAGAACGTTCCGCCCACCGCGGGCGACAACAGCGCATCGGCCATGTGCATCGCAACTCTCCTCCCGGCGACCCCTTGCCGGGCATCCAGCGCATTCTGTCACAACGCCGGCTTCGCTGGCCAGCCGGGCGACGCCCGGCAGGGCAACCGGCGACGATCAGCTCCCGCCGGCCCCCGGAAAGCGCTCGAACAGGGCGATCGATTCGACGTGAGAGGTGTTCGGGAACATGTTCACGACGCCCGCACCACGCAGGCGGTATCCCTTCTGCGCGACGAGGATTCCGGCGTCGCGGGCGAGCGTCGCCGGGCTGCACGAGACATAGACGATGCGCCGGGGAGCGCGCTCGCCGAGCGACTTGACGAGTTCGAGCGCACCCTCGCGCGGGGGATCGACGAGCATTCCGTCGAAGTCGCCGAGCCCGGCGAGCGACTCGGCGGTGATCTCGAACAGGTTGGCGACCCGATATTCGACGCGACTCGCCAGACCGTTGGCCAGCGCGTTGGCTTCGCCACGGCGAACGAGATCGGCGCTGCCGTCCACGCCGAGCACCCGCGCAGCGCAGCGGGCGATCGGCAGCGTAAAGTTTCCGAGGCCGCAGAACAGGTCGGCGATCCGCTGGCCCGGCCGCGGGTCGAGCAGACTCAGTGCGCGGCGCACGAGCACGCGGTTGACCGCGTGATTGACCTGCGTGAAGTCGGTCGGCAGGAAATGGTGTTCGATCGCAAAGTCGGGCAGCCGGTACGACAGTTCGGGCCCGTTCGTCGGGTGGAAGCGAAAGGCGGTCGCCGGCCCGCCGGGCTGAAGGTAGAAGACGACCGCGTGACGGTCGGCGAACTCGCGCAACAGCAGTTCGTCGGCGGCCGTCGGCGGCTCGAGGACGCGCAGCACGAGCGCGGTGACCTGCTCGCCGACGGCGACCTCGATCTGCGGCAGACGGTCGCGGATGGAGAGCCCGCCGATCAGCGCGCGCAGCGGCAGCAGCAGATCGGAGACCGGGCGCGGGAGGATCGCGCACTGCCGCATGTCGGCGACGTAACTGCTCTTGCGTTCGTGGAAGCCGACGAGGACGCCGCCCTTCTTGGCCACGTGGCGCACCGCGAGGCGGGCCCGGAACCGATAGCCCCAGGGCCGGCCGTGGATCGGCGCGTAAAGCTCTTCGGCCCGGTTTCGCCCGAGGTGCCAGAGGTTGTCCTCGAGCAGTCGCTGCTTGGCGGCGACCTGTGCGGCGGGGTCGAGATGCTGCATGCTGCAGCCGCCGCAGACGCCGAAATGGGGACAGCGCGGAACGACCCGGTCGGTCGATGGACGGACGATACGCACGGCGTGCGCGAGTTCGTAGCTTGGCTTGCGCCGGTAGGCGACGAATTCGACGGTCTCGCCGGGCAGCGCTCCCTCGACGAAGATCGCCTTCCCCTCATGCCGGGTGATCCCCCTCGCCTCCTGATCGAGAGACTCGATGTAGCCGGTCGGCATCGCGCGCTTCCAGGAACCAGATGGGCGATTCTATCCCGAACTCCGCGCCCGCTGGCCCGTGTATCATACGCGCTGGAGCATGCCCACGCGACTTCCGGGCCAATGACGAGCAGCGAACTGTTCACCAGCTGGTCAGACCATGACCGCGCCGTGCAGCGGATGTTCGAGCTCGTCCGCTCGACGCTGCTCGTCTTCGACGGCGACCTCTCGCACCTGGCGCTCGAACGTCCCGAGCGGATCGCGGCCTTGCGCCGGGTGCTCGGGGCAGCGGACTTTCACCGCCGGGTGACGATCGTCGTCCGCCGGGCAGACTTCGTTCGCCAGTACTGCCCGCAACTGATCGAGCTGCTCGCCAACCATGCTCCGACGCTGACGATCATTCACGCGCCGCCGCAGATCGCAGCGGCCAGCGAATCGCTGCTGATTGCCGACGGCGAGCACGCGCTGGTGCGTTTCGACGACGATCAGCCACGTTGCCGCCTGATCACCGGCAACAGCACCGAGTGCGCTCCGTATCTCGCGCGCTTCGCAGAGATTCTCGGCGAGGGCGGCGATCCGCTGAGCGCAACGACGCTCGGCCTGTAGCAGCCGCACCCACTTTGACCACGCCTCCCGCCGTGCACCGGTCGATCGCCGCGCTCGCGCCGGGGGCAGGCGGTGGATCGTGCCGTACGGCGAGCGGAGAAGGCGCATGAGCCGCCTGCAGGCGAACCTGCTGCTGCTCGTCGTCGCCTTGATCTGGGGCTCGGCGTTCGTCGCCCAGGCCGACGGAATGCGAGGGGTCGGACCGTTGAGCTTTACCGGCATCCGCTTCCTGATCGGCGCCGCGCTCGTCTGCCCGCTCGCCTGGCGTGAAGCGAAGAAGCTCCGCGAGTGCGCCCTCTGGTCGGGGCCTGCCGACGCGCTGGCGGTCACCGGTCTCGGCCTGCTGCTGATGCTCGGCGCGACGCTCCAGCAGATCGGGATCACCGGCACGACGGTCACCAACGCCGGCTTCCTGACCGCGCTCTACGTGCCGCTGGTCCCGCTGCTCGCCTGGTTGCTGCTCGGCACCCGGCCGCAGCACGTCCTCTGGCCGGCCTCGTTCGGCTGCCTGCTCGGCACGTGGCTGCTTTCCGGCGCAGACGGCTTCAGGCCGGGCGCCGGCGACGCCTGGGTGATCGCCAGCAGCGTGTTCTGGGCTCTGCACGTCCTCTTCGTCGGACGCGTCGCCGGACGAATGGCCGCCCCGTTCTTGCTGGCTTTCGGCCAGTTTCTGGTCTGCGGACTGAGCAGCCTGATCTGGGCATGGCTCGGCGGAGAAGCGATCTCCGTTGACGGAGTACGCCACGCCTGGCCGCCAATCCTCTACTGCGGAGCGATCTCGGTCGCCGTCGGCTTCACGGCGCAGGTCATCGGCCAGCGCTTTGCGCAGCCTTCGGACGCGGCGATCATCCTCTCCGCCGAGACGGTCTTCGCGGCGATCTTCGGCAGCCTGCTTATGGACGACCGCCTGACTGCCGCGGGGCTCGCCGGTTGCGCGCTGATCCTGGCGAGCATCGTCGCCGTCCAGCTCGCTCCGCTGTCCCCGGTCAGGCGCAGCGCGCGAAAAGGCAGAGTCTCGACGCCGCTCGGTCAGTAACCGTGGCGGACCTGCGAGAGGAATGCCCTCGCCCGCTCGTGCGCGGGATTCGAGAAGAAGTTCGCCGGGCTGGTGTCCTCGAGGATCGCCCCTTCGTCGAAAAAGAGGATTCGGTCGGCGACCTCGCGCGCGAATCCCATCTCGTGGGTGACGACGAGCATCGTGATGCCGCTGTGCGCCAGTTCGCGCATCACGGCGAGGACTTCATTGACCATCTCCGGGTCGAGCGCCGAAGTCGGCTCGTCGAACAGCAGAACCTTGGGATCCATCGCCAGCGCACGGGCGATGGCCACCCGCTGCTGCTGACCACCGGAAAGCTGAACCGGATACTTGGCCGCCTGGCTCTTCAGCCCGACCCTTTCGAGCAGCGCCATGGCCCTGGCCTCGGCCGCTTCGCGGCTCATCCTGCGCACGCGGATCGGCGCCAGCGTCACGTTGCGGAGGATCGTCAGATGCGAGAAGAGATTGAAACTCTGGAAGACCATCCCGACCTCGCGGCGAATCGCTGCGAGATTCCTGACGTCGTCGTCGAGCGTCATTCCATCGATGACGATCTCGCCCGAATCGTGGGCTTCGAGGCGGTTCAGCGTGCGCAGGAAAGTGGACTTGCCCGAACCTGAGGGACCGACGATCGCCGTCACCTGCCCTTCGTGGAAGGTCGCCGAGACGTCGCGGAGCGCGTGAAACGAACCGAAGTGCTTGGCCACCTTGCGCACGTCGATGATCGGTCGCGGAGCAGCAGCGGAGTCCATCGGTCGTCGCCCGCTTCAGCGCCGCTGCCCGACGTCGAGCTGCGCCTCGAGCGCAGCGGTCAGCGTCGTGAAAGCCGTGGTCAGGATCAGGTAGATCACGGCGATGGTGATGAACACCGGGATCGGCTGATAGCTCTCGGCCTGCACGCGATAGCCGACCATCGTCAGCTCGACGACGCTGATCGCGTAAGCCAGTGACGAGTCCTTGACCAGCGAGGCCAGGTTGTTGGCCAACGCGGGCAGAGCGACGCGCATGCTCTGTGGCAGGACGACGTCGAGGAAGGTCTGCAGCGGGGTCAGCCCGAGAGCTCGGGCCGCTTCGACCTGGCCTGCCGGCACCGCGAGGATCCCGGCGCGAACGCATTCGGTGTTGTAGGCACCGACATTCAGCGACAGGGCGATCGCCGCGCAGGCGAAGTCGGAAAGTTCCACGCCTTCGGGCATGATCGTGGGCAGCGCGAGCCAGACGAAAAGGATCTGGAGGAGCAGTGGCGTGCCGCGGATCAGCCACACGTAGCCGTCGCAGAACCAGCGCAGAAGGCGGAGAGGCGAGAGCTTCCCGAGACCTGCGAGGACGCCGATCAGCACCCCGGCGCTACCCGAGATCAGCGTCAGACTGACCGTCACCCTGGCGCCGTCGGCGAACTGCTCCGCCGCCGGACCGATCGGCGCCGGAACGGCAGACAGCGGAATCGCCATTCCCCAAAGAACGACGAGCAGACCGATCATCGCCGCGAACATCGCTCCGCCGGGATGCTGCCTCGTCCAGTTCATCGTTCGCTACCCGCGCTCACGAACGGCAGGAGATGTCTTCCTTGAAGTACTTCTCCGAAAGGGCGCGATAGGTCCCGTCCTTCATCACCTCGGCCAGCGCCTGGTTCAGCTTGTCGGCGAGTTCCCTGTTGTTCTTGCGCAGGATCATCGACACGCGTTCGACGAAGACCAGTTCGCCGGCGGTGATCCCGGCTCCCGGGTTCTTGTCGAGCGTTGCCTTGACGGTGAACTTGTCGGAAATCCAGGCGTCGACCTTCCGGGCACGCAGCGCCGAGAAGGCCTCCGGATCCCCCTTGTAGGTCTTGATGTTCCGGACCCCGGGGATCTTCTTCGCGGCGTCGGCGTAGCTGGTGGCCAGTTGCACGCCGACGACCTTGCCCGGGAGCGCGGCGACGGTCAGCGGGCCATCCTTGTAGGCGGCGATCTGCCCCCCGGTGCAATAGTGTGGATTGGCAAAATCGACCGACTTGGCGCGCTCCTCGGTATAGCCGTGGGAGGCGATCGCGAAGTCGAAGCGATCCTGATTGAGCGCAGCCAGTTGCGCGTCGAAGGGGACGACGCGCCATTCGAGCTTGAGTCCGAGCTTCCTGGCGATCGCCTCGGCGAGTTCGACTTCGAAGCCGGTCAGCTTCGATCCCTCGAAGTAGTTGAACGGCTGAAAACCGCCTTCGGTCGCCGCGATGATCGTCCCGGAATCCTTGATCGCCTTCCATTCGCGCGCCTCGGAGGGAGCACTGGCGACGAACGACAGGGACATGGCGAGGATCAGAGACCTGGCAAGGAAACGCATGGAACCTCCTGTTCGAAGAAGCGCACGGCGAAAGCCCGTCAAGCCCCGCCCCGAAATGATCGCCGTCAGTCGTCCCGAGTCCGCGGGGAAGCAGCCAAGGGTACAACAAAGAGTGGTGGATGAGCGCAGGAAACGCGGCTCGCCGCCAAGCTGACCACGACCGCACGGGGTGATTGCAACAGAAGACCCGGAGTTGGGCCTCCGGCGGCAGGTCACGACGCTCGATCGAGGCCCGTGGCGCCAGACACGCCCCCTGGCACCGGCGCGCGGCTTGTGGTGAGGGATTCCCCGGTCGGCCGGCCGGCAACGGCGAAGGCTAAGGTCGGGCGATGTCGCCGGTCAGTCCGGCGTACTCATCGTTCCCGGCAAGCAGCCCTGTTCGGGGAGAGTCGGCTTCGAAGCGGGGGCCTGCCGTGCCACGGGCCACGACCCTGCAGCCCTTGCCCAGCGCGGCTTGGTCTACGCGCGGATCGTAGTAGTCGAGTGCGCGCTGGCTGCCCAGGCGAGCGGCGAGAGCGAGGTAGGTGTTCGCGAGGGCAGGATTGCGCAACTCGCGCGGACCCCTGGCGAGGATTCGGCCGACGCGGAAGAAGCCTTCGGCGCTGCCCAGCATCGCCGCGTCGCAGTAGCGAGCGATGGCCCGCAGGGGATCGTGGCGGCCCGCGTAGCCGAGTTCGGCGGCCCGGCCCTGAGCCAGCGCCGCAGCGACACGCGACGGTTCGGAAAGGCCCTCGGCGGCAGCCGTCGCCGACAGCAACCCTGAAACGAGCAACAGGCAGAACGACTGTTTCCGGAACATGCAACTTCCTTGGTCAGAACGCGCAACGGTTGACCTGGAGGCATCGCCAAGAGGAGAGGAGCCAGACTGGAGCCGGCTCGACCCGCTACGTATAAAAAATTTTGCGCTTCCGGCAGCCAGTCTGCGCGGAAGAAAGTCACGCTTTGCCGATGATCCGGCGCGCCTGCGCAACGGCCGTCTCCCGCGACTTCCCGGCTTGTTTGCCGGGAAGCGGCGTTCCGGCGACGTTTCGGCGAGCATCGGCAGTTCCCGGCTGGCGCAGGACTTGCTATAGTCCTGCCCCACACCGCCGGGTGGACAGGCCACCCGTCCGACCGGCGGCTTCCGTTCCGTAGCCGGCCAGCCAGGTTCACCGTGAGTTCCGCCCCGAGCACCCAGCCAACCGACAGCCCGTCCCCGTCCGAAGTGCTTCGCGAGGTCGCCCGGCGGCGAACCTTCGCGATCATTTCGCATCCGGACGCGGGCAAGACGACGCTGACCGAAAAACTGCTGCTCTTCGGTGGGGCGATCCAGCTCGCCGGGACGGTCAAGGGGCGCAAGAGCGCGCGGCACGCGACCTCCGACTGGATGGAAGTCGAGAAGCAGCGCGGCATCTCGGTCACCAGTTCGGTGATGCAGTTCGAGTTCCGCGAGCACACGATCAATCTGCTCGACACCCCGGGGCACGAGGACTTTTCCGAGGACACCTACCGTGTGTTGACGGCGGTCGACGCAGCAGTCATGGTCATCGACGCGGCCAAGGGAGTCGAAGCACAGACGATCAAGCTGCTCAACGTCTGCCGGATGCGCCACACGCCGATCATCACCTTCATCAACAAGCTCGATCGTGAGGTGCGCGAACCGTTCGATCTGCTCGGCGAGATCGAATCGGTACTCGGCATCGAATGCGCGCCGATCACCTGGCCAATCGGCATGGGCAAGAGCTTTCGCGGCGTGTACCACCTGCTCAACGACTGCGTGCTGAACTTCGTCCCTGGAGAGGAACGGCGCAGCGAGGCCGAGCGCGTCGACGGCCTCCACAACCCGGTGCTCGATTCCCGGTTCCCGGGCGAGGTCGCCCGCCTGCGCGACGACGTCGAGCTGATTCGCACGGCCAGCAATCCCTATGATCTGGTCGGCTTCCTCGCCGGACGACAGTCGCCGGTGTTCTTCGGCTCGGCGATCAACAACTTCGGCGTCCAGGAGGTGCTCGAGGCACTGCTCGACTGGGCACCTCCTCCACAGGAGCGCGACGCGGGGACCCGCATGGTGCAGCCGGCCGAGCCGTCGTTCAGCGGCTTCGTGTTCAAGATCCAGGCGAACATGGACCCGCGCCACCGCGACCGCATCGCCTTCCTGCGGGTCTGCTCGGGCCGTTACACGCCGGGCATGAAGGTGCGGCACATCCGCCTCAATCGCGAGATCAAGCTGGCCAACGTACTGACTTTCATGGCCAACGAGCGCCTGCTGATGGAAGATGCCGTGGCTGGAGACATCATCGGCATTCACAACCACGGCAACCTGCACATCGGAGACAGCCTCAGCGAGGGCGAAGCACTCGCTTTCAAGGGCATCCCCTACTTCTCGCCCGAACTCTTCCGAGTCGCCCGCCTGCGCGACCCGCTGAAGGCCAAACAGTTGCTCAAGGGGCTTCAGGAGCTCGGTGAGGAGGGAGCGATCCAGGTCTTCGAGAATCTGGCGACCGGTGCCCTGTTGCTCGGCGCAGTCGGTTTCCTGCAGTTTGAAGTCGTCGCCCAGCGCCTGCAGACCGAGTACAAGGTCGACGCGGTCTTCGAGGCCGCGGAAATCCACACGGCGCGCTGGCTGACCTTCCCCGACGACGCGACGAGACGCGGTTTCGAGCGCGAGCAACTGCAGCGGATGGCCAGGGACGTCGACGGCAACCCGGTCTTCCTGGCCAGTACGCGTTACAACCTCGAAGTCACCCAGGAAAAGTGGAGCCGCGTGGGCTTCCACGACGCACGCGAACACGGGCAGGTTTTCGCTTGAACGGGGGCGTGGCGAGCGCCGGTCGCGCGAGCCCCTCGACGAGGAGAGTGCGATGAAGCACCTGGACGACAAACTGCTGAGCTTTCTCGAAGCACGGATTCTCGGCGTGCTCGTCGAGAAGGAAAGGACGACCCCGGATGTCTATCCGCTGACGCTGAGCAGCCTGACCACCGGGTGCAACCAGAAGACGGCGCGCGAGCCAGTGGTCAGCGTCGAGGAAGCCGAGGTGCAGTCAGCGCTCGAAGCGCTGCGCAGCCGGGTGCTGGTCATCGAAAGTTACGGCGCCTCGGGGAGGGTCCTCCGCTACGCCCAGAACGTCGCCAGAGTCTATGGGTTGCCCGCGGGGAGCGTCGCCCTGCTCGCCACCCTGGTCCTCAGGGGACCCCAGACGGCCAGCGAGCTGCGCGCGAACAGCGCACGCCTCCACTCCTTCGACGACAACTCGGCAGTCGAAGCCTATCTCGACGAGATGGCTGAGCGCAGCACCGGCGCGCTCGTCGTCCGCTTGCCGAAGCAACCGGGATCGCGCGAGCCGCGCTGGACTCACCTGCTCTGCGGAGACGCCGAAGGGTGGGCACGGAACGAGGCGCGACCCCCTGCCAGCCCGGGGGAACCGGCCGATCTGATCGATCGGGTCGTGCGCATCGAGAAGGAAGTCGCCGAACTGCGCGCCGCGCTGCAAGACCTGACGAAGCTCGCACGGGCGGCCGCGCGGTCCACCGACGATCCGCAGCCGCGGTAGCCGGAAAGCCCGCCACAGACTGCAGGACGGCAAGCCATCAACCGGCGCGGCGCTCGCGCTCCGCGAGGGCCGACCGGCCGCGCACGCGAGACTCGGCCGGCTCAGACGTCGACGGCAACCGCCTGAGCGAGGAACTCGATCTTCCTGCGCAGATCCTCGTCCGAGTCGGGATAGCGCTCGGCGATCAGGCGAAATTCCTGGTTGATCTCGGCAAAGGCGTCCACGACATCCGGGTCGAAATGGCTCCCGCGCCCCTCGATGATGATCTCGGTGGCGGCCTCGTGACTCATCCGCTCCTTGTACACGCGCCGGCTGATCAACGCGTCGTAGACGTCGGCGACGGCCATCAGCCTCGCCGAGATCGGGATCTCGTCAGCACGCAGCCCCTGCGGGTAGCCGCTGCCATCCCATCTTTCCTGGTGGCACAGTGCAATCTCCTTGGCGATCGTCAGAAACTCGACGCTTCGCCCGAGCCAGTCCTCGGCGAGCTGGATCGCGTCCCGACCCAACAGCGTGTGGCTCTTCATGATCTCCATCTCCTGCGGATCGAAGCGCCCCGGCTTGAGCAGGATTCGGTCGGGAATCCCCACCTTGCCGATGTCGTGCAGCGGCGCCGACTTGAAGAGCATCCGGATGTTCTGGTCGGTGAGGAAAGCGGCAAAGCGAGGGTGATGCCGCAACTGCTCGGCCAGCGCGCGCACGTAGCGTTGAGTACGCAGCAGATGCTTGCCGGTCTCGGAGTCGCGGGTCTCGGCGAGTGAGGCCATCGCGAGAATCGTCATGTCCTGGACGGCTTCGAGTTCCCTGACCCGGCGAGCCACCTCGACTTCGAGGAAGTCGTTCTTGCTGCGCAGGAAATCGGCGCTGGCCTTGAGTGAGAGCTGGGTGGCGACGCGCGCCATGAGGATCGGCGGACTGATCGGCTTGGTGATGTAATCGACCGCTCCGAGCGCCAGGCCCCTCTGCTCGTCCTCGATTTCCGACCGGGCAGTGAGAAAGATCACCGGGATGTGCCGAGTCCCGGGGTCTGCCTTCAGGCGGCGGCACACTTCGTAGCCGTCGAGGTCGGGCATCATCACGTCGAGCAGGATCAGGTCCGGCGGTGCCGGTGAGGCCGCTATCCTGAGCGCCTTCTCTCCATGGTTGGCGACTTTCACCCGGTACGTATTCCGAAGCAGCGCCGACATCAGCGACAGGTTGTCCGGCGTGTCGTCGACTACCAGAACGGTCGCTCTCCCGTTCAAATCTGTCGTGTCGATCATGGGCTCTCCCCAATTCGGGAAATGAGGCCGGCTGCCTCGATGCTGACTCGCAGCGCAGCCAGACCGGCCTCGTAGTCGAAGCTGCGGACTGCCGACTCGATGGCTCGATAATTGCCACCGAGAGCCGTACGCAGAAGTGCCGACTCGGCGTCGAGCAGGTCTCCGGCTTCGGGATCGTTGTCCGCCAGCAGGCTGGCCAGGCGGCGGCAGACCTCGGCCGGACGCAAGGGGTCGACGTCCGGAGATCGCTCGTCGCCGTCGTCGGGCGGCAGGCGAGCAGCCAGCGCGGCGGTCAGGGCAGCGAGCGCTTCGGCGAGCGGAACGAGAAGCCGATCGACCTCGGCTCGGGGTCGCCGTTCGGCCAACGCCGATTCGAGCATCCCGGCGCGCCCGCGCAGGTCGAGCGCCCCGATGTTGGCGGAAACGCCTTTGAGCGTGTGCGCCAGGCGTTCCGCCAGGCGCCAGTCGTCGCTGGCCAGCGCAGCCCCGATGTCGGCAGCAGCCTGCCGCTGACCGACGAGGAACCTGCGCAGCATCGAGAGATACAGGGGCTTCCGGCCGAGCACGCGGCGCAGGCCCGCCACCGTGTCGAGGCCCGGGATGTCGAGCGTGTCGAGGTTCTCGGGAACGTTCGTCGCGATCGGCGGCTGTCTCACCCTGGCCCACTTGCGGAGCAGCCGCCAGAGCTCGGCAGGCTCTATCGGCTTGGCAACGAAATCGACCATACCGGCTTCGTGACACTGCTGCCGGTCGCCTGACATGGCGTTGGCGGTCATCGCCACGACCGGCAGGTCGGCGCGTTCGGGAAGCGCCCGGATCGCCCGGGTCGCAGCGAGGCCATCCATCACCGGCATGTGCATGTCCATCAGGACGAGATCGTAGTGCGCAGCCCTGACCTTGTCGACAGCCTGCTGCCCGTCGGCCGCGAGATCGACCAGGAGACCCGCGCTGACCAGCAGTTCGCTGGCGACCTCCTGATTCAGCGCGTTGTCTTCGACGAGCAGCACGCGCGCGCCCCTGGTCGCCGCCAGACGTTCGTCGACAGGACTCTGCGCTCCCCGCTGCCCCGGGAACTGGCCTGCGGCTCCACCGATCAAGCGGATCACGCTGTCGAAAAGCAGCGAGGCATTGACGGGCTTGAGGAGAACGTCCCTGATCCCTTCGGCTGCTGCCTGCTCGAGCAGTTCCTCCGAGCTGTCGCCGGTGATGATCACCAGGTGCGGAGCCGGCGAAAGGCTCAGCAAGCGGATCTGCTTCGCCGTTTCGACGCCGCTCATCCCGGGCATCTGTGAATCGAGGAAGACGATTTCATAGGGGTCGTACTGCGCCGCGCGGGCGACTTCGGCGACGGCGAGGTCACCCGCGGGCAGGTCGGTGACCACGAAGGTCATCGCCCTGAGGAGGTCACGGATGACCGCCCGTGCGCTGTGGTTGTCATCGACGACGAGCAGGCGCCGGCCGCGCAGGTCGGGGCTTGGCACGAGCGTTCGCGCCTCGAGAGGCGAACGCCGCAGCCGGGCGGTGAACCAGAAGGTCGACCCTCGACCATAGTCGCTCGACACGCCGACCTCACCGCCCATCAGCTCGGCAAGCTTCTTGGAGATCGCCAGTCCGAGACCGGTCCCGCCGAAACGTCGGGTGATCGACGTATCCGCCTGCGAGAAGCTGCGAAACAGGCGGCCGACCTGCTCCTCGGTCAGACCGATTCCGGTATCGCGCACCTCGAAGAGCAGCAGGAGGCTTTCCGCGTTCTGCTCGGCGACGCTGACGCGGGCATCGACCTCGCCCTGCTCGGTAAACTTCACCGCATTGTTGACGTAGTTGATCAGGATCTGGCCCAAGCGCAGCGGGTCACCGATCATCAGGGCGGGGACCGCCGGGTCAACGTCGAAAACGAGTTCGAGCCCCTTCGCGGCGACCCGTCCGGCAACCAGCGTGGCGACGTTGTCGAGGACTTCCTCGAGGGCAAACTCGGTTTCCTCTACGGCCAGCTTGCCGGCTTCGACCTTCGAGAAGTCGAGAATGTCGTTGACCACGCCGAGCAGGTGCTGTGCGGAGTCCTGAATCTTGCCCACCTGATCACGCTGACGCGGCGACAGATCGCTTCTCAGAATCAGGTGGGACATGCCGATGATCGCGTTCAACGGAGTGCGGATCTCGTGGCTCATGTTGGCCAGGAAGGCGGTCTTCATCCGGTTGGTCTGTTCGGCCAGTTCCTTCGAGCGCTGCATCGCGTCGGCAGCTTCGCGTTCCCGGGTGACGTCCTCGAACATCCACACCGTTCCCCGCCCCAGTTCGGCCGGATCGACAGCCCGGCCGCTGATCCGGCACCAGAACAGGGAACCGTCCCTACGCTGGAGTTCGAGGACGCGCTTGACGATCTCGCCGCGCATCAGGTCGGCGTCGATCTCGCGGATGACCTTCGGATCCTGCCCGAACGGTACGCAGATCCGGGGCGACCTGCCGATGATTTGGTTGGGGGCATAGCCGAGCAGCTCTTCGAGCCGACGATTGACATTGACGAAGGCCCGGTTGCGGATGAAGGCGATGCCGAGGCTGGCGGTCTCGAAGATCGCGGTCTGCTCTTCGTGGGCGCGTCTGATGCGCTCCTCGGCGGCTCGCCGCGCGGTCGTGTCACGCAGGACGACCACCGTCCCGGCGAGAGTGTCGCTCCGATAGAGGGGTGTGGTCGCGTATTCGACGGCCAGCGCGGTGCCGTCGCTTCGGCGCAGCAGTTCGTCATCGACCTTGCGCGCTACGCCATCGCGGGCGGTCTGGAGCATTGCGCTGGTACCAGGATCGGGGCCACTGCCGTCGCCACGCGGGTAGCACACCTCGGCCGGAAAGACCTTGCCGAGCAGCTCATCGACCCGGTAGCCGAGCATGCCGAGCACCGCCGGGTTGGCGAAGGTCAGACGACCATCGGTGTCCAGCCCGAGGATCCCGTCGCTGGCCGATTCGAGGATCAATCGGCCATGTTCCTCGAGCGCAGCCAGTTCGACTGCCTGCCTTTCGAGCTGCGCGGCCTGTTCCTGTGTCGCCTCGAGCAGTCTCTGGGTGCGGGTGCTCCGCTCCATCACCTCGAGGCTCAGCGCGACGATCGGCATCAGGCCATCGAGCACGGCCCTCCCGTCGTCGCCGAAGGGCCCGCTGCCGCCCAGGGCGACGACCGCCAGGGTCCGGCCTGAACGGACGACCGGGACGAGCAGCAGCGTTCTCGCACCGCTGCTCCGCGCATCGACGGGCGTGCCGGCCGACACGTCGGACTCGTAATCGACGACCCGCTCGCGGGCGTCGTGGGCACAACGCCCGACGTCGCCCTCGCCGATGGTGGTCACCGCCGGACCGCCGAACTCGCCGGCGCCATCGGCAGCGATCTTCTTGAGGGTACGGCGGTCCTCGGCGACGATGAAGAAGGCTCCATGGTCAGCGCCGAGAGCGGGGACCAGTGACGAGATCAGCTGCCCGGCCAACTCGGTGAAGGTCGCCGCTTGCTGGATCTGCCCCGAGATCGCCGCGATCTGTGTCCGGATCCAGCGCTGGGCGGCCATCCCCTGTTGAACTCCCTGCAGGGCGAAGAGGCTGCGGGCAAGCTCGCCGACTTCATCGCGCCTTCGCTGGTACGGGATCGTCTCCTTCACGTCGCCTGCGGCCAGCGCGGCGACGACCTGCCCGAGGCAGCGCAGCGCCCCGGTTCTCGAGCGCCTAGCCACGACAATCGCGACGAGCAGCGCGAGCGACCCGCCGATGAGCAGCAAGCATCCGGTCAGCGTCCGTAGCGCTGCTTCCTGCTCCTGGCCCGCGAGCTGCGCCAGGCCGGGCAGGATGAACGCGCCGCCAGCGAGCAGTGCGACGACCGCGGCAGCGAACAGCAGCCAGGAAGCTGAAGGTCGCTCAACCATGGCCAGCGCGGAAGCGCCGCTCGCTCACGGCAACCGGCGGGTCCCCGGGAGGCGGCAAGGCATCGGCGGCCGAAGCGCTGCCCTTCGCCCTGGGATTGCAGGGCAGCCGCACGCGCCGGCGGAGGCGACCCGGGCTCGACCCCGATCTGGCAGGGCAATGCGCGCTACCAGCCGGACACAAGGACTTTTTCCGCCCAGAAGAGGCCGGTGATCGTCTTGGCGTCGGTGATCGATCCGCTGCGCACGGCTTCGAGGGCTTCGTCCAGCGGCACTGCGACGACGTCGATGAACTCGCTGCTGTCGAGAGACTGGGCGGCAAGGTGTTCCAGGCCGGCGGCGTGGAATATCTCGATTCGCTCGTTCGAATAGCCGACACACGGGTGCATGACCCCGAGGTGGCGCCATTGTCCGGCCGAGTAGCCGGTTTCCTCGAGCAGCTCGCGGCGGGCAGTGGTCAGGACGTCTTCGCCCGGGTCGATCTTTCCGGCGGGGAGTTCGAGAAACGAACGGCGCAGAGGATAGCGATACTGGCGGACGAACAACAGGCGCCGGTCGTCGAGCTGGCCAATGACCACCGCCGCTCCCTGGTGCCGGACGTATTCGCGAAGACACTCGCGGCCGTCGGGCAGACGGACACGGTCGCGGCGGACGTCGAGCAGCTTTCCGCCAAAGACCTGCTGGCTGTCGACTTCCTCCTCCCGGAGGTGGGCGAACAGATCATGCATCACGGGAACTCCTCAACGAAAACGCCCCGTCGAGCGGGGCGTTCCGGCGCCGCGGCAGCGGCCCTACAGTGAGCGCAGCAACGAGAACGCGCAGAGCGACATCAGCGCCTGCGGGAAGACGCCGAGCAGCGCGATCGCCAGGCCGTTCGCCGAGAGCAGCAGCTTCATGTCCAGCGGCGCCTCGACCGGCGAAGTCGTCGCAGGCGGGTCGAAGTACATCAGCTTGACGACCCGCAGGTAGTAGAAGCAGCCGATCAGCGAGAAGGCGACGGCGACGATCGCCAGCCAGAGCTGACCAGCGGCGACGACCGCCTGGAGCACCGAGAACTTGGCGAAGAAACCGACGAAGAACGGTATCCCGGCCATCGAGAACATCATCATCATCATCAGCCCGGCGAGCCAGGGGTTGCGCCGGTTGAGCCCCTTGAAGTCGTCGAGCTCGTCGGACTCGAGGCCGCCGCGCGCGAGCAGCAGGATCATCCCGAAAGCGCCGGCACTGGTCAGCACGTAGGTGATCACGTAGAACATCGCCGAGCTGTAGGCGTTGAGCGCAAAGCGTGCGTCGCCTCCGACGACCCCGGTGACGACGCCGAGCAGCATGAAGCCCATGTGCGAGATCGCCGAATAGGCGAGCATCCGTTTGAGGTTGGTCTGGGCGATCGCGGCGATGTTGCCGACGGCCATCGACAGCACCGCGAGCAGGATGAGCATATCCTGCCAGTCCTTGGCGAGAACGATCAGCCCGTTGATCAGCAGCCGGACCATCATCGCGAAAGCGGCGAGCTTCGGCGCGGTGGCGATGAACAGCGTGACCGCCGTCGGCGCGCCGTGATAGACGTCGGGGATCCACATGTGGAACGGTACGACGCCGAGCTTGAAGGCGATTCCGGAGACGACGAAAACCAGGCCGAAGACGAGCACTCCCTTGTCGGCCTGGCCCAGGTAGAGCCGCTCGGCGATCGCGGTGATCTCGAGCGTCCCGGTTGCCCCGTAGATCATCGACATGCCGTAGAGCAGGACTCCGGATGCGAGGGCGCCAAGCACGAAGTACTTCATCGCCGCCTCGGTCGCTGGCACCGAATCCCGGTTCATCGCGACCATCGCATAGAGCGAGAGCGAGAGCAGCTCGAGCCCGGCATAGACGGTGACCAGATGATTCGCCGAGATCATCACCATCATGCCCAGCGTCGCGAACAGCGCCAGGGCGTAGTACTCACCCCTGAGCATCTGCTCGCGCTCGAGGATGTAGCCCCGCGAGTAGAAGAGGACGACGATCACCGTCAGATAGAGCAGCAGCTTCAGCAGGTCGCCCATCAGGTCGCCGACGAACATGTTGCTGAACGTATAGGTGATCTCGCCCGTGCTGACGGCGAAAGTGACCACGGCCGTGCCGACGAGACTCAGCTGGGTGAGCACGAAGGTCAGCGTTCGCTTCCTGTCCCTGACGAATAGATCGAGGATCAGGATCACGCAGGCCATCAGCAGGATGAAGATCTCGGCGCTCGCCGGACGGAGGTCCGGCGTCAGGAACTGCATTTCGGCAAGAGTCATGGCGGCTACCAGTTATTGGATCTTGCTCAGGGCGACATGGTGCAACAGCTCATTGACCGAACTGTGCATGACCTCGGTGAACGGCTGCGGGTACAGACCCATGCCCAGCGCGCCGATGGCGAACAGGACGAAGATCAGGAACTCGCGCGCGTTGATGTCGGTCAGCTCGGCAACGTGATGGTTGGCTACCGCACCGAAGACGACCCGCTTGTACATCCAGAGCGTATAGGCAGCGCCGACGATCATCGTCGTTGCCGCGGCGAAGGCGATCCAGAAATTGTGCTTCACCGACGCCAGGATGACCATGAACTCGCCGACGAAGCCGGATGTCGCCGGCAGGCCGGCGTTGGCCATCGCGAAGAGCATGAAGAAGGCGGCGAACTTGGGCATCGTATTGACCACGCCGCCGTAGTCGGCGATCTGCCGGGAGTGGGCCCGGTCGTACATCACGCCGATCGAGAAGAACATCGCTCCGGAAACGAAACCGTGCGAGATCATCTGGACGAGCGCGCCTTCGATGCCCATCGCGCTGAAGATGAAAAAGCCCAGAGTCACGAAACCCATGTGCGCGATCGACGAATAGGCGACGAGCTTCTTCATGTCGTCCTGCACGAGAGCGACGAAGCCGATGTAGATGATCGCGATCAGTGACAGCGCGATGACCAGGCCGGCAAGTTCGTGCGAGGCGTCGGGGGTGATCGGCAGCGAGAAGCGGAGGAAACCGTACGCGCCAAGCTTCAGGGCGATCGCCGCCAGGACGATCGAGCCGCCGGTCGGGGCCTCGACGTGCGCGTCGGGCAACCAGGTATGCACCGGCCACATCGGCACCTTGACCGCGAAGGCGATCAGGAAGGCGAGGAACAGCCAGACCTGCGCGTTCAGCGCCAGCGGCATCTGGTGCCAGTCGAGGATCGAGAAACTGCCGCCGGAGGCCAGGAACAGGTAGAGCAGCGCGATCAGGAAGAGCAACGAGCCGAAGAGCGTGAACAGGAAGAACTTGAACGCGGCGTAAACCCGGTTGGGACCTCCCCAGACGCCAATGATCAGGTAGAGGGGGATCAGCGAGGCCTCGAAGAAGACATAGAAGAGGACGCCGTCGAGCGCGGAGAAGATGCCGTTCATCAAGCCCGACATGATCAGGAAGCCGGCGTTGTACTGGGCGACCTTGCTCTCGATCACCTGCCACCCGGCGAGCACGACGGTGACGGTGATGAAGCTGTTGAGGATCACGAAGGGCATCGAGATGCCATCGACGCCAAGATGGTAATTGACGTTGAACCGCGGGATCCACGAGCGAAGTTCGACGAACTGCATCGCCGGAGTGTGCACGTCGAAACCCGTATACAGCGGGATGGTCACCAGCAATCCCGCGACCGCCCCGAGGAGCGAAAGCATCCGGGCCAGCGGGGCATTCCGGTCAGAGCCGGTCGCCAGGACGACGAGCCCGGCAAGGATCGGTACCCAGATGGCGAGAGAGAGAAGCGGCGTGCCTGACATATCAATCCCAGTCTTTTGCTAGCTCAGGCGCGCGTGACCCAGAGGGTCATCAGGACGAACACGCCAATGATCATCGTAAAAGCGTAGTGGTAAATGTGACCGGTCTGGAAGAAACGAACCACGCTTGCAAACCAGCCGACGAAACGCGCCGAGCCATTGACGATGACGCCGTCGATCAGCCCGGCATCGCCACCCTTCCACAGGCCACGCCCGATCAGGCGAGCGCCACCGGCGAAGAACACCTCGTTGAACCTGTCGAAGTAGTACTTGTTGTCGAGCAGCGTGTAGATCGGGGCAAAGCGGGATTTCACGGCTTCCGGGATGTCCGGACGCCTCAGATAGAGGAACCAGGACAGCGCGACACCAGCCAGCGCCAGCCAGAAGACGGCCGTGGTCAGCGCATGGGTGGCCATCGCGAAGGCACCGTGGAAGTGGTGAGCGAGTTCTTCCATCACCGGGTGCGCCTGTTCATCGACGAAAATCGCGTCCTTGAAGTAGCCGCCGAAGAGCATCGGCCCGATGGCCACGTAACCGATGACCACAGACGGGATCGCCAGAAGGATCAATGGCAGAGTGACCACCCACGGGGTCTCGTGCGGCTTTTGCCCGGGAGCGAGCCCGTGGTGTTCGCCGTGCCCGGTGTCCGCGCCATGATGCGCGTCGTGGCCGTGGTGAGCGGCGTCGGCATCGGCCGCGTGCGCGTCGTGGTGGGTGTGGGCAGCGGGTGCGTCATGATGGCCGGCATGGTGCGCTGTCTGGCCGAAGCGCTCTTCGCCATGGAAGACGAGGAAGTACATCCTGAACGAGTAGAAAGCGGTGACGAAGACGCCGGCCATCACCGCGAAATAGGCGAAACCCGACCCCGGAATGTGCGAGAGCTTGACCGCTTCGATGATCGAGTCCTTCGAATAGAAGCCGGCGAAGAACGGCGTGCCGATCAGCGCGAGCGAGCCGATCAGCGAGGTCAGCCAGGTGATCGGCATGTACCTGCGCAGGCCGCCCATGTTGCGGATGTCCTGATCGTGATGCATGCCGATGATCACCGAACCGGCGGCGAGGAAAAGCAGCGCCTTGAAGAAGGCATGGGTCATCAGGTGGAAGATCGCCACCGAATACGCCGAGGCTCCCAGGGCGACGGTCATGTAGCCGAGTTGGGAGAGTGTCGAATAGGCGACGACGCGCTTGATGTCGTTCTGGATGACGCCGAGGAAGCCCATGAACAGGGCGGTCACCGCGCCGATCACGATGACGAAGGACAGTGCGGTGTCGGAGAGTTCGAACAGCGGCGACATCCGGGCAACCATGAAGATCCCGGCGGTGACCATCGTCGCCGCATGGATCAGTGCCGAAATCGGCGTCGGACCTTCCATCGAGTCGGGCAGCCAGACGTGCAGCGGTACCTGCGCCGACTTGCCCATCGCCCCGACGAAGAGCAGGACGCAGATGGCGGTCATCAGCTCGACCCCCTTGCCCGAACCGAAGAGCGAGATCGTCGTATCGGCCGCCGCAGGAGCCTTGGCGAACACCGCCGCGTAGTCGAGTGTCCCGAACCAGGTCAGGACCAGGCCGATGCCGAGGATGAATCCGAAATCGCCGACGCGGTTGACCAGAAAGGCCTTGAGGTTGGCGAAGATCGCCGTCGGGCGCGTATACCAGAAGCCGATCAGCAGGTAGGAAACGAGGCCGACGGCTTCCCAGCCGAAGAAGAGCTGCATGAAGTTGTTGCTCATCACGAGCATCAACATCGAGAAGGTGAACAGCGAGATGTAACTGAAGAAGCGGTTGTAGCCGGGGTCGTCCTGCATGTAGCCGATCGTGTAGATATGTACCATCAGCGAGACGAAGGTGACGACGAGCATCATCGTCACGCTCAGCTGGTCGATCAGGAAGCCCACTTCGAAGCGGTAGTCTCCCGAAGTCAGCCACTGGTAGACGGGGCCGTTGAAGGTATTGCCGGCCATCACGTCCTTGTAGATCAGGAACGAGGCGAAGCAGCTGATCGCCACGCCGGCGATGGTCACGCCGTGCGCCACCCAGCGCGGGATCACCCGACAGAACAGGCCGGCAATGATCGCCCCGACGAGAGGAGCCAGGGGAACCAGCAAATAGAGCTTTTGCATTTCCATCGTCACCCCTTGAGGCTGTCCAGATCATCCACGTGGATCGTCTTCAGGTTGCGGAACAGCACGACGAGAATCGCCAGGCCGATGGCGGATTCCGCAGCTGCGACGGTCAGGATGAAGAAGACGAAGACCTGGCCGGCGAGATCCTGAAGATAGTGCGAGAAGGCGATGAAGTTCATGTTCACCGCCAGCAGCATCAGCTCGATCGACATCAGGATGATGATCAGATTCTTGCGGTTGAGAAAGATGCCGACGACGCTGATCGCGAAAAGAATCGCGCCCAGGATCAAGAAATGGGACAGTGTAAGCAAGGTACCTCCCTGATTCCCTTTGCATGGGGTGCGGCAGCTTGGCGCGCACCCGGCCGGATTCGCCTGGTTCTTGTGCTGGCTCGATGGTTGCTGGTCAGTCCCTCTTTTCAGCGGGCATCTGCAGCACGCGGACGCGGTCCCGAGCCTTGACGAAGACCTGCTGCGACGGGCTGACCGACTTGTTCTTGCGCCTCTCGCGCTGCGTCAGGGCGACCGCAGCGACGATGCCGACGAGCAGGACCACCGAGGCCAGCTCGAAAGGATAGACATAATCCGTGAACATCAGGCGACCGACGGCCTGGACGTTGCTGTGCTCCGCACCGGCCTGCTCGACGCTGGTCTCGAACAGGCCGAGGTAGTTCCCGCCGAGCACCAGGGCCATCTCCGAGACCATCAGCAGAGCGATGATCGAGCCAAGCGGAAGATAGCGCCAGAATCCCTCGCGGAGACGGTCGATGTTGATGTCCAGCATCATCACCACGAACAGGAAGAGGACCATCACCGCGCCGACGTACACCAGGACCAGAGCGATCGCCAGAAACTCGGCCTGCAGCAGGATCCACACGCCGCTCGCCGTGAAGAAGGCCAGGACCAGGTAGAGGGCAGCGCGCACCGGGTTGCGTGCGGTGATCACCCGCAACCCGGCGATCACCAGGATCGCCGAAAGGAAATAGAAAACGAAGGTCCTGAATTCCATCTTGTCGGTCTGCCTGTCAGCGGTATTTCGAATCGAGTTCGCGATCGGCCGCGATCTGCGCTTCGTAGCGATCGCCGTTGGCCAGAAGCATCGCCTTGGTGTAATAAAGATCGCCGCGGCTTTCCCCGTGATATTCATAAACGCGGGTCTCGACGATCGCGTCGACCGGGCAGGCTTCCTCGCAGAAACCGCAGAAGATGCACTTCGTCAGATCGATGTCGTAGCGTGTCGTGCGCCGTGAGCCGTCGGCGCGCTGATCCGACTCGATGGTGATCGCCATCGCCGGACAGACGGCTTCGCAGAGCTTGCAGGCAATGCATCGTTCCTCGCCGTTGGGATAGCGGCGCAGCGCGTGCAGGCCGCGGAAGCGGAAACTCTGCGGCGTCTTCTCTTCGGGGTACTGGACGGTGATCTTGCGCGCGAACATGTAGCGCCCGGTCAACGACAGGCCCTTGAGCAGCTCCTTGAGGAGGAGGCTGTTGAAAATTTCCTTCATCGAGCCCATGACTCGCCCCTCATTTCCAGATGTTCAAGGGTGACATCATCCAGACCCCGATCACCACCAGCCATATCAGGCATACCGGGATGAACACCTTCCAGCCGAGGCGCATGATCTGGTCGTAGCGATAGCGTGGGAAGGTGGCACGAACCCAGAGGAAGATGAACAGAACCGCGGCGATCTTCAGGAACAGCCAGAGGATGCCGTCGGGCAGGAAACCGAAGGGGGAAAGCCAGCCGCCGAGGAAGAGGATGGCCGCCAGCGACGATACGAGGATCATGTTCGCGTACTCGGCCAGAAAGAAGACCGCAAAAGCCATTCCCGAGTACTCGACGTGGAAGCCGACGATCTCGGATTCACCCTCGGCGAGGTCGAACGGCGCGCGGTTGGTTTCGGCGACGATCGACACGAGATAGACGATGAACATCGGCAGCAGCGGCAGCCAGTTCCAGGACAGGAAAGCCAGCCCCTTGTCAGCGAAGTAGCCCTGGCTCTGGGCCCTGACGATGTCGCCGAGGTTGAGACTGTTGGAGACCATCAGGACGACGACCAGCGCCAGGCCCATGGCGATCTCGTAGGAGATCATCTGCGCGGCGGAGCGCATGCCGCCGAGGAACGCGTACTTCGAGTTCGATGCCCAGCCCGAGAGGATGATTCCATAGACGCCGACCGAGGTGATCGACATGATGTACAGCAGACTCGCGTTGATGTTCGCGAGGACCAGCGTGTCGTTGAACGGAATCACCGCCCATGCGGCGAGTGCCGGAGCAAAGGCGAATACCGGCGCGAGCAGGAAGACCGCCCGGTCGCAGCCGGTGGGAATGACCACTTCCTTGAACAGCAGCTTCAGGCCATCGGCGATCGGCTGGATCAGCCCCCATGGACCGACGCGGTTGGGACCGATCCGCACCTGCATCCAGCCGATGACCTTCCGCTCCCAGAACGTCAGGTAGGCGACGACGAGCAGCAGCGGCGCAATGATCAGCACGATCTTGAGCAAGGTCCACACCAGTGGAAACGCTGCCCCGAAAACTCCCTGCAACACTCCCTGCAGCGCCTCGACCATCATGCACGCTCCACGTTGATCGCACCGAACATCTCACCCAGCGCCGCGGTCGAGCTGTGCGCCGCGGCAACCCGGACACACCCGTCGGGTACCGTGTCGTCGAGTCTGGCGGTCAGCAACGCTTCGCCACTGCCCTGCCGGACGCGCACCTGGACCCCGTCGGTGACTCCGATCGAGCCGAGCGTACGGGCGCTCATGCGCGCGGTCGGCAGCGCCGCATCGCGGGTCATCTGGAGCGCCGGTGCCCGGCGGACCAGTGGGTCGGCAAAGTGGATCGGGACGTCCGCCACCCGCTGCAGGCTGCCCTCTGCGGTCGCTCGCCGGACGGAGACCGCGACCTCACCTCCCTTGAGCCCGTTGTCGAGTCCGCCGACGAAGAGCGATCCGGGTGGAACGAGTTCGTCGCGGACCTGCTCACTCGACGTCTGGTCGAAACCCGAAAGAGCGAGAAGGTTGCCAAGCACGCGCAGCACCTTCCAGCCCGGGCGTGCGTTGCCAAACGGGGCAACGACGCCAGCAAAGCTCTGCGGCCGCCCCTCGGCGTTGACGAAGGTTCCCGAGGTCTCGGTAAACGGGGCGACCGGCAGCAGGACATCGGCGTACTCGGTCTGTGCGCCGTCGGCAAACGGGGTCAGCGCGACGACCAGCGCGGCCTGAGCCAGCGCCGCGCGGGCCAGCTGCGGATCGTGGCAGTCGAGTTCCGGCTCGATGCCGAGCAGAACGTAGGCCCGGCGCGGCTGGGCGAACATCTCGTAGCCATTGAGAGCGGTCGGCAGCGCCTTGGCCAGGTAACCGCCGACGCTGTTCGCCGCCTCGCCGATGAAGCCGTAGCGAGCCGAGGTCAGCCTGGCCAGCGAGCTGGCCAGTGCGTGGATCTCGGCGGCCTGCGGGTGCTGCTCGACGGCATTGCCGAGAAAGATCGCCCGCCTCTCGCCTTCGAGCAGGCTGCGGGCGATCGCCTCGCTGGCCGCGCACGGCTCGACGTTTTCGAGGCCGGCCGGAGCGCGCCCACCGCTCAGCGCGGCCGCGGCCTTGACGATGGCCGCCAGCGCGCGAGGGAGATCGGCGGGGGCGACGGCGAGTTGCGCGTGCAGGTTGATCAGCGGGTCGTCCCGAGTCACCGAAACGAGACTGACCTTGCCCGACTTCCTGGCCAACTGTCGCAGTCGCTGGGCGAAGAGCGGATGATCCTTGCGCAGGAAGCTGCCGACGACCAGCGCAGCGTCGAGCTCCTGAATCTCGGCGAACCTCAGACCAAGCCAGGGTATTCCGGCGAGCTTGCCGTCGGCCGAGAAGTCGCGCCGCCGCGGACGGAAGTCGATGTTGCCCGACCCCAGGCCACGCGCCAGCTTCTGCAGCAGGTGCAGTTCCTCGAGCGTCGAGTGTGGAGAGCCGAGGAAAGCCAGCGAATCCGGCCCACTGTCGGCGACGATGTCCCTCAGGGCGTGAGCGACGTAATCGAGAGCGACGGTCCACTCGACCTCACGCAGCGCGCCGTCCACACGGACCATCGGGTTGGCCAGCCGTGCCGGTGAATTCAGGGCTTCGTACGAGAACCGGTCCTTGTCGGAAATCCAGCACTCATTGACTTCTTCATTCTCGCGCGGCAGCACCCGCTTGACGACGTTGTTCTTGATCTGGACGGTCAGGTTGGCGCCGACGCTGTCGTGCGGGCTGATCGACCGCCGCCGCGACAGCTCCCAGCTTCGCGCAGAATAACGGAAGGGCTTCGAGGTCAGCGCGCCGACCGGGCACAGGTCGATCATGTTGCCCGAGAGTTCCGAATCCACCGAGCGGCCGACGAAGCTGGTGATCTCCGAGTGGACGTTGCGGTTGGCCATCCCGAGTTCCATGACTCCGGCGATTTCCTGACCAAAGCGGACGCAGCGCGTACAGTGGATGCACCGCGCCATTTCCTGCATCGAGATCAGCGGCCCGACGTCCTTGTGAAACACCACCCGCTTGTCTTCCGCGAAGCGCGAAGCGCTCCCTCCGTAGCCGACGGCGAGATCCTGCAGCTGACACTCGCCGCCCTGGTCGCAGATCGGGCAGTCGAGGGGATGGTTGATCAGCAGGAACTCCATGACCCCTTGCTGGGCCTTCACGGCCAGCGGTGAATGGGTAAACACCTTCATGCCGTTGGTCACCGGAGTGGCGCACGCGGGTAACGGCTTGGGCGCCTTCTCGACCTGCACGAGGCACATCCGGCAGTTCGCGGCGATCGAGAGCTTCTTGTGATAGCAGAAGTGGGGAATGTAGGCGCCAAGCTGCTGCGCCGCATCCATGATCGTGCTGCCTTCCGGCACATCGGCTTTCTTGCCGTCGATTTCGATTTCCATCGTCCGTCCCTAAACCGTTGCCGTAAAGAAGCCACTTCCGGCGCGCTGGACATCGACGGGCACGAGGCACTTCCTGTTTTCGATGTGGTACGCGAACTCGTCGCGGAAGTGTTTGATGAAGCTCTGTACCGGCATCGAAGCAGCATCGCCCAGCGCACAGATGGTTCGGCCCATGATGTTCGTGGTCACGCTGGCGAGGAGGTCGAGATCGTCGGGGCGCCCTTTACCGTTTTCTATGCGGTGCACGACCTTGTACAGCCAGTTGGTGCCCTCACGGCACGGCGTGCATTGGCCGCACGATTCCTCGTAGTAGAAGTACGAGAGACGTTCGAGCGCCTTGACCATGCAGGTCGTCTCGTCCATGACGATCACTGCGCCCGACCCGAGCATCGAACCCGCCTTGCTGATCGAGTCGTAATCCATCGTGCAGTCCATCATCATCGCGGCGGGAACGACCGGCGCCGACGAGCCCCCTGGAATGCAGCCCTTGAGCTTGCGCCCGCCGCGCATGCCGCCGGCCATCTCGAGCAGGGTGGCAAAGGGGGTGCCGAGAGGAATCTCGTAGTTCCCGGGGCGGTTGACGTGCCCGGAGACGGAGAACAGTTTCGTTCCACCGTTGTTCGGCTTGCCCGCTTCGAGGTAGGCCTCGCCGCCGAGGTTGATGATGTACGGGATCGAGGCAAAGGTCTCGGTGTTGTTGATCGTCGTCGGCTTGCCGTAAAGCCCGAATGACGCCGGAAATGGCGGCTTGAAGCGTGGCTGCCCCTTCTTGCCCTCGATCGACTCGAGCAGTGCCGTCTCTTCGCCGCAGATGTACGCTCCGTAGCCATGGTGCGCGAAGAGGTCGAAGTCGAAACCCGAGCCGAGGATGTTCGTACCCAGGAAACCCGCCGCCCGCGCCTCGTCGAGAGCCTCCTCGAAGCGCTCGTAGATCTCCCAGATCTCGCCGTGGATATAGTTGTACCCACGCCCCGCACCCATTGCGTAGCCGGCGATGATCATTCCCTCGATCACCGAATGCGGGTTGAAGCGCAGGATGTCCCGGTCCTTGAACGTTCCTGGCTCGCCTTCGTCCGAGTTGCAGACCACGTACTTGTCGCCAGGGAACGAGCGCGGCATGAAGCTCCACTTCAGCCCGGTTGGAAAGCCGGCCCCCCCGCGACCGCGGAGGACCGATTTCTTGACCTCGTTGATCACCTCGCCCTGCGGCATCTTCCCTTCGAGAACCCGGCGCAATGCCCTGTAGCCGCCGCGCGTGAGGTAGTCCGCCAGACGCCACGCCCTGTCGCCATCGAGGCCGACGGTGAGCATCGGGTTGATTGCACCGAGGATCGCCATTACTTGAGCTCCGCCAGCAGTTTGTCGATTTCCTCGGGGTTCATCCAGCTGCACATGCGGCGATTATTGACGATCATCACCGGAGCATCCCCGCAGGCGCCCATGCACTCGCTTTCCTTGAGCGTGATCAGGCCGTCCGGAGTCGTTTCGTTGTAGCCGATCCCGAGCTTCTTCTTCAGGTACTCGCCGGCATCGACGCCACCGGTGAGCATGCACGGCAGGTTCGTGCATACCGACACCTTGTACTTGCCGACGGGTTTGAGGTCGTACATGCCGTAGAAGGTGGCCACCTCGTAGGCCGCGATCGGCGCCATTCCGAGATACCCGGCGACGAACTCGATCGCTTCGTTCGACAACCAGCCCCGCTCTTCCTGGGCAATGGCCAAGGCGGCCATCACCGCCGACTGCTTCTGATCCGGCGGGTACTTGGCAATTTCCCGATCGATTCTCTTGAGGGATTCTGGAGTCAACATCAGCGGTCAATCTCGCCAAAAACGATGTCCTGGGAACCAATGATCGTCACCACGTCGGCGAGCATGTGTCCGCAAGCCATCTCGTTCATCGCCGAGAGGTGTACGTAGCCCGGCGCGCGAATCTTCAGACGGTAGGGCTTGTTCGCCCCGTCGGAGATCACGTAGATCCCGAATTCGCCCTTCGGATGCTCGACGGCCGAGTAGACCTCCCCTTCGGGGACGTGAATCCCTTCGGTGCACAGCTTGAAGTGATGGATCAGTTCCTCCATGTTCGACTTCATCGCCTCGCGACTCGGCGCGGCGACCTTGCAGTTGTCGGACATCACCGGGCCAGGATTCTGTCTGAGCCAGTCGATACACTGCTTGATGATGCGGTTGGATTGCCGCATCTCTTCCATGCGCACCAGATAGCGATCGTACGAATCGCCGGTGACCCCGACCGGGATGTCGAAATCGAGGCGATCGTACACTTCGTAGGGCTGCTTCTTGCGCAGATCCCAGGCAATCCCCGAGCCACGCAACATCGGCCCGGTGAAACCGCGCTGCAAGGCGCGCTCGGGCGAGACGATACCGACATTGACCAGTCGCTGTTTCCAGATCCGGTTGTCGGTCAGCAGCGTCTCGTATTCGTCGAGCAGCGCTGGGAAACGGCTCACGAAGTCATCGAGGAAGTCGAGCAGCGAACCGGCCCGCGCCGCGTTGAAGGGCCTGATCTGCGCAGCGCTCTTCCACTTCGACTCCTGGTACTGGGGCATGCGATCGGGGAGGTCGCGATAGACACCACCCGGACGATAGTAGGCCGCGTGCATGCGCGCGCCGGAGACCGCCTCGTAAGCGTCGATCAGATCCTCACGCTCGCGAAAGGCGTAGAGAACCATGGTCATCGCCCCGACGTCGAGACCGTGACAGCCGACCCAGAGCAGATGGTTGAGGACGCGCGTGATCTCGTCGAACATGACGCGGATGTACTGCGCGCGGATCGGCACCTCGATGCTCAGCAGCCGCTCGATGGCCATGCAGTAGGCGTGCTCGTTGCACATCATCGACATGTAGTCGAGGCGGTCCATGTACGGCACCGACTGAATCCAGGTCTTCGTCTCGGCGAGCTTCTCGGTCGCCCGATGGAGCAGGCCGATGTGCGGGTCGGCGCGTACGACCACTTCGCCGTCGAGCTCGAGGACGAGGCGCAGCACGCCATGCGCGGCAGGGTGCTGCGGCCCGAAATTCAGCGTGAAGTTGTGCAGTTCAGGCATGGTCGACGTTCCCGTAGGTCGCCTCGCGGACGATCCGCGGCGTGATCTCGCGCGGCTCGATGGTTACCGGCTGGTAGATGACACGTTGCTGGTCAGGGTCATAACGCATCTCGAGGTAGCCGGAGACCGGGAAATCCTTGCGGAAAGGATGGCCGACGAATCCGTAATCGGTGAGAATCCGCCGCAGGTCGCTGTGTCCCGGGAAGACGATCCCGTACAGGTCGAAAGCCTCACGCTCGAACCAGTCGGCCGAGTTCCATACCGGGGTGATCGAGGGGACCGACGGGAAATCGTCGTCCTCGGCGAAACAGCGGACGCGCAGGCGCCAGTTGCGGGTGATCGACAGCAGGTGGGTCACCACTGCGAAACGCCGCCCCTGACGGGCAACGTTGCCGTAAGCCGAATAATCCACTCCGCAGAGGTCGATGAGTTCCTCGAAAGAGAGACTCGCCGTGTCGCGCAGACGCAGCATCACATCCAGATAGTCGGCGGCATCGACTTCGACGGTGACTTCGCCATGCGCCGACTTCAACGACTTCAGGCGATCACCGAGGCTTTCCTGCAGGTTCAGGGTCAGCGCTTCCAGCGTGGCAGACATGGCTCACTTCCGATCGGAGGGTCAGCGGGCGATGGTGTTCGTACGGCGAATCTTGTTCTGGAGCTGGATCAGGCCGTAGATCAGCGCCTCGGCCGTCGGCGGGCAGCCGGGGACATAGATATCGACCGGCACGATGCGGTCGCATCCCCGGACCACGGAGTACGAGTAGTGATAATAGCCGCCCCCGTTGGCGCACGAGCCCATCGAAACGACCCAGCGCGGTTCGGCCATCTGGTCGTAGACCTTGCGCATCGCCGAAGCCATCTTGTTGGTCAGCGTCCCGGCGACGACCATCACGTCGGACTGACGCGGACTCGGGCGGAAGACGATGCCGAAGCGGTCCAGGTCATAGCGTGAGCACCCGGCCTGGATCATCTCGATCGCGCAACAGGCCAGACCGAAGGTCATCGGCCACAGCGAACCGGTACGCACGTAGTTGATCAGCTTGTCGGCCGTCGTGGTGACGAAACCTTCCTGGAGAATGCCTTCGATGCTCATCACTCACTCCCAGTCGAGGGCGCCCCTGGCCCAGGCGTACACGTACCCGACGACCAGTATGGCGATGAAGACCATCATCTCGATGAAGCCGAACCATTTCACCGCCTCGGTCTGGGCAATCTCCTTGAAGATCGTCGCCCAGGGGAGAAGGAAAGCGACCTCGAGATCGAAGAGAATGAAGATGATGGCGATCAGGTAGTAGCGCACATCGAACTTCATGCGCGCATCCTCGAAGGCTTCGAAACCGCACTCGTAGGGAGAGAGCTTTTCGGCATCCGGCCGATGCGGACCGACGACCAGGCCGGCGATGACCGGGGCGAAACCGAAAGCGACCCCGACCAGGATGAAGACAAACACCGGGAAATAGCTCTCGAGCATGATCCGCCCCACAAGCGCTTCGATTCAGACCGCAGCCATCGCCAATGCAAAGCTGCTACTGGTGCCGACGATGAGACTCGAACTCATACGACCGAAGTCACTACCCCCTCAA
>NZ_JAMTDX010000050.1 GCF_023806625.1 Accumulibacter sp. | reverse complement strand
CCGACGGCGCTGATGTTTGTAGCGATCAGGCGATCCGATAGACCCGACCGCGCCCTTCGATTTTCTCCGACGTCACGTCGAGACCGAGTTTCTTCTTTAGGGCGCCGGCAATCGCACCCCGGACCGTGTGGGCTTGCCAGTCGAATGCCGCGACGATCTCCTCGATGCTGGCGCCCTCGGGGCGCTTGAGCATCTCGATGAGCTTCGCCTGCTTGCTGTCTCCGCGCGTGCGCGGCGCCTGATCGGTCTTGCGCGTTCGGGTTTCGATCTTGGCCGCGACGATGCCTTGCTCGGCTGGGGTGCCACCCACCAGTCCGCCATCGTCGATGGCGGCAGCATGGCGTCCCTCGGTGGCGGGATCCGTCTCGGGCTCGATACCAAGTTCGTCATAGGCGGCGCGCGACGCTTGTAGCGTCAGCGGCGCGCCATCGTCGTAGCGCCAGACGGTATCGTCTGCGCGGCCAGGGACTTCTTCGAGAAATCCCTTGGTGAGGAGGCTCTTCAGGACGTTGCCGACGGCATTGCCCTTGAGTTTCAGGGTGACCGGGAAGACGCAGCCATCGGGGCGTTGGCATGCGGTCGAAAGAACGACGAGTTGGGAATCGGAAAGTTTCGCCATGGTGTGGGCTCCTTGCTTAGCGAGCCGCGACAATCGCGGCTCTCCTACGAGCCCAAGCCCCGCCGGCTTTGCCGGTCGGGGCATAAGCGGGACGAGGGTCGCCTATTCGGCGTGTTCGCCTTCCTTGAAGGCACTGTCGGTGATGCGCTTCAGAAGCTCGGCGTAATGGGCGAGTGTCCCGACATGGCCCCAATTGATGTCGTCGGGCGCGTAGTCGAAATGGTCGTCGCTCAGAGCCTTCAGTCGGTCGAGCATCGCGTCGATTTCGGCCTTGCGGGCGATGAAGGCGTCGAGGGCGGTTTGCTTAAGCGGGGTCTTGGTCATGGCGCTCTCCGTTCCTTGATGGTGACGCCATACACGCGCTGCTTTGGCCCGGAGCCAAGCTCTTAAGCGCAGCATTTGATTGCTTTCTTCGAGCCAGGACGATCATGGGATTATCAATCCGCGCCTATGCCCGGCATCGCGGCGTGAGCCACGTCGCGGTGCTGCGCGCTGCCAAGGCCGGGCGCGTATCCCTTGAGCCGGATGGCACGATCGACCCGGCCAAGGCCGACATTTCCTGGGAGCGTTCGACCGAACCCGGGCGGTCCAAGGCCAAGTCCGAGAAGCTCAAGCCCGTGGCCGAGGCAGCCATGGGGTCGGTCCGGGAGACTCTCAAGGAGCAGGGCCTGCCGGCGAGCGGCAATGTGACGTTCGTCCAGGCGCGGACCGCCCATGAGATCGCCAAGGCGCATCTCGCGCGCCTTCGGCTCCAGCGCATGAAGGGCGAGCTGATCGACCGGGCGCGCGCGACCGCACTTGTCTTTCGCATGGCGCGCGAGGAGCGGGACACTTGGGTCAATTGGCCCGCCCGTGTCGCCGCGCTGATCGCGGCCGAGCTTGGCGTGGAGGCGCATCCGATGCAGAAGGCTTTAGAGACACATGTCCGCGCCCACCTCGCCGAACTTGCCGAGGTCCGACCAGAGTTCCGTTGATCTGTTCGGCTTCGAGGGTGCTGAAGAGCTATGGCAATCCTGGCGCGACGGTCTCACCCCGGATCCGCTGCTGACTGTTTCCGAATGGGCGGACCGGCATCGCTTCCTGAGCCCGCGCGCATCGGCCGAGCCGGGGCGCTATCGAACCGATCGCACGCCCTATATGCGCGCGATCATGGATGCGCTGTCGCCGTCGCACCCCGCGCGGCGCATCGTGTTCATGAAGGCCGCGCAGGTCGGGGCGACCGAGGCCGGCAATAACTGGATCGGCTACGTCATCCATCATGCGCCGGGTCCGATGCTCTCGGTGCAGCCGACCGTCGAGCTTGCCAAGCGCTTCTCGCGCCAGCGCATCGAACCGTTGATCGCGGAAAGCCCGGCCCTGCGGGAGCGCGTCAAACCGGCGCGCGCGCGGGATGCCGGCAACACGGTCCTGTCGAAGGAGTTTCCGGCCGGTCTTCTGGTCATCACCGGCGCCAACAGCGCGGTGGGACTGCGTTCGATGCCGGCACGCTACCTCTTTCTCGACGAGGTCGACGCCTATCCGCCCTCGGCTGACGAGGAAGGCGATCCGGTCGCACTCGCCGAGGCGCGCACGCGCACCTTCTCGTGGCGTTCGAAAGTGTTTCTCGCTTCGACGCCGACGATCCATGGCGTGTCGCGGATCGAGCGCGAGTTCGAGGCATCCGATCAGCGACGCTTCTTCGTGCCGTGCCCGCATTGCCAGCATCGGCAGTGGCTGCGCTTCGAGCGGCTGCGATGGGAGAAGGGAAAACCCGATACCGCGCATTACCAATGCGAAGCCTGCGACGGTGCAGTCGAAGAGCACCACAAGATAGAGATGCTCCATGCTGGCGACTGGCGTCCGACGGCGGAAGCCGCCGATCCCGGTACGATCGGGTTCCATCTGTCGGCGCTCTACTCGCCGGTCGGCTGGATGAGCTGGGCGATGATCGCGCGCATGTGGGAAGCGTCGCTGGCGACCGATGAAGCCAAGCGCAGTTTCAAGAACGGCGTGTTAGGCGAGACCTGGATCGAAACCGGCGAAGCGCCTGACTGGCAACGGCTCTATGAACGCCGCGAGGACTGGCAGATCGGCACCGTGCCGAGCGGTGGTTTGTTCCTGACCGCTGGCGCCGACGTCCAGAAGGACCGGATCGAAGTTTCGGTCTGGGCCTGGGGACGGGGACTGACCAGCTGGTTCGTCGACCATATCGTCATCGATGGCGGGCCCGAGCATGCCGAGACTTGGGGACAACTCTCAGGCCTGCTCGACCGGACGTGGCCGCATGCCCATGGCGCGCGGCTCGGTCTGGCGAAACTCGGCATCGATAGCGGCTACGAGTCGCCCGCCGTCTATGCCTGGGCACGATCGGCAGGTCATGCGCAGGTCGCACCCCTGAAGGGTGTCGAAGGCTTCAACCGGGCGGCACCCGTCGTGGGCCCAAGTTTCGTGGACGTCACGGAAGCCGGCCGCAAGCTGCGGCGCGGTGCTCGTCTCTGGACGGTCGCGGTGGCTACGTTCAAAAGCGAGACTTATCGGCATCTGCGGCTCATGCGCCCGACCGACGAGGAATTCGCCGAGGGCGCGCAATATCCGGCGGGCTTCGTGCATCTGCCGCGCGGGCTCGAAGCGGAGTGGGTGAAGCAGCTCGTCGCCGAACAACTCGTGAGCGTGAAGACCCGTCGGGGATTCCAGCGGCTCGAATGGCAGAAGCTTCGCGAACGCAACGAAGTCCTCGACTGCCGGGTCTACGCCCGGGCGGCTGCCTGGATCGCGGGTGCGGATCGCTGGACCGATGAGAAATGGCGCAATCTGGAAGATCAGGTCGGACCGGCGCCTGAAGGAATCGTCGATGTGAAACCGGATGCGTCGATCGCAGCCGGTGTGCTGGCGCGTGCGCCCGTTCCCGGCGGCAAACGCCGATCCGACTGGCTCTCGGGCGTGGATAAAGGATGGTTGCGATGAGCTGGACCAATGCGGAACTCGACGCGCTGCGACGCGCCTACGCGTCTGGCACATTGCGGGTCAGCTACGACGGCAAGACCGTCGAGTACGGCTCCGCCGCCGATCTTTTGTCGCGGATCCGCACGATCGAGCGTGAAACCGCCGGGGGTGCTGAAAACCGTCCACCCGTCGCCGGTTTCGCCGGGTTCTCGCGCGGGGAGCGCT
>NZ_JAMTDX010000049.1 GCF_023806625.1 Accumulibacter sp. | reverse complement strand
CTTCACCCCGGCAGGCTCGCCACGTGAGCTTGCTGAACATTGTGGCTAATCAAGTTCGTCGATGAGATCCTTTTCGCTTCCGGGAGTGCCGAGATGCACGCCAAGGGGCGCAACACGGTCGGCAAGGCGGTGCCGACGCTCGTTTCGCTGACCGGACACTGGATCGACGTTCAGGGTTACACCGACAACGAGCCGATCGGTCCGGCGCTACGCGGCCGCTATCCGACCAACTGGGACCTCGCCGCGGCGCGGGCGATCGACGTCGTCCGCTACCTGCAGGCGCAGGGGGTCGACGCGAGGAATCTGGTTGCCGAATCGTTCGGCGAATTCCAGCCGGTTGCCTCGAACGCGACGCCGCAGGGCCGCGCGAAGAACCGGCGGATCGACATCGTTCTGCGCGCCAAGTGATGCACAGCTGACCGCTGCGCACCGACGACCCGGGTCATTCCCCGGGCCGGGTCGTACGGCGCAGTTCGTTCGCCCGCCAGCGGCCGGGAGTGATGCCGCTCCAGCGGGCGAAAGCGCGGCTGAACGCACTGGCATCGGCGTAGTCGAGCGCCGCAGCGATCTCGCTGAGCGTCAGGCCCGAATCGCGGAGCATCTGCCGGGCCATCTCGTGGCGCGTTTCATCGACGAGCTTCTGGAAAGTCGTCCCGAACTCGAGTAATCGCCGGTTGAGCGTCCGGCTGTGCATCGAGTAGAGCTGCGCGACCGCGGCCGCGGTCGCCCGGTTGGTCAGCAGCGCGGTGCGCAGCACTCGCCGCAGTTGTGCGGGGAAGTCTCCGCCGTCGCGCGCTTCGAGTTCGTCGATCTGTCTCTGGAGGATTCTCCGCAGGCTCGCATCGGCCGCCGGCAGCGGCTGCCTGAGCCACTGGGCAGCGAAGAGCACGCAGTTCTGCTCGGCGGCGAAGAGCACCGGGCAGCGGAAGGTCCGCCGGTACGGCCCGGCGTCGATCGGCGGCCGGTGCGCGAGGCGCACTTCGACCGGCTGCCAGCCGGGCCCGCAGAGCGTTCTGAGCATGTTGCAGGCGATCGCCAGCGCGCCGTCGGCGATCTGGTCGGTGGCCTCGACGCCGGCCTGGTAGATCGCGTAGCCGAGACTCGCCCGGTCGTCTTCGATGGCCATCGTCGGCACCGCGCCACGATCGTGATGGTGCAGGTAGCGGACGACGTTGCCGAGTGCCGACTCGACATCCGGAGAATGCTGGGCGAGGTATCCGACGAGACCGAGCGACGAGAGGTTGCCGCGCTGGCCGACGAGCAGGCCGAAGTCGCTGCGTCCGGTGCGCACGACGCTGACGCGCAGCAGGCGCCCGAGCGCGGCGAACGGTATAAGGTTGTCCGGATCGTCGAAGAGGCGCAGATCGACCCCAGCCTCGGCGAACACGGCCGCCGGTTCGCTGCCGAGATCGGCGAGAACGGCGGGAATCGCGATGGCCCCTCCGGTGCGGACCGCTCCCTCTCCGCGCCACAACGGCCGCGTTTGCTGATCGCTCATCGCCGGACGCCGTCGGGCGTGGTCATCCGCGCACGGCTGCCGTAGGGTCAGCGAACGAGGCGCGCGGGCGATCCACACCGCGACGACGCCAGCGGTCGTTGATGCCCGGGAAGATCGCTTCGAACATGTCGGTCCTCACTGAAAAACCGCCGCCCGGTGCGGATCCCGGCGCCGGGCCCGGTGGGTTGGCGGCGGAGCGCCGATCGATCGGCCGGCGGCGCGATGCCGCGAATCGTCGCCGGTGTCGTGAATTATCAATCCGCAGTCGCGGAATGTCGAGACAGGGATCCCGGGAGACGGCGCATAATGCACCGTCGTGTCGGTCCGGGGGAAATGCCGATGTTCGCAACGATGGGCCAGAGAATCCACTTGCCAGGTCGGGGGCCGGCCAATGTGCTCGCTGCCGTCTGCGCGCTGTTCGTCGCGTTTCCCGCGCACGGCGAACTCAGCGCCGAGGAACTGGCCAGGCTGGCCCAGAATCCGATCGCCAATCTGGTCAGCGTGCCCTTCCAGAACAACACCAATTTCAGCGTCGGTCCGCGCGACGGCACGCAGAACATCCTCAACATCCAGCCGGTGATTCCGATCGAACTCGGCAGCGACTGGAACCTGATCACCCGGACGATCGTACCGGTGGTCAGTCAGCCCGGCTTCGAGCCAGGGCAGACGCGCACCAACGGCCTCGGCGACATCCAGTTCTCGGCATTTCTTTCGCCGGCGAAGGCCACCGGGCTGGTCTGGGGAGTCGGCGCGATCGCCCAGCTGCCGACGAACGGCAACGACCGCCTGGGCAACGACAACTGGGGGCTGGGTCCAACCTTCGTGGTGCTGCACCTCGAGAAGGGCGATCCTTGGGTCTACGGTGTGCTGGTCAACAACGTCTGGTCGCTGTCGGGCGACAGGCAGGGCGGGTCGTACAACAACGGCCTGATCCAGCCGTTCATCAATTACAACCTGCCTGGCGGCACCTACCTGACCTCGTCGCCGATCGTGACCGTCAACTGGCGGGCTTCGGGCAGCGAGCGCTGGACGGTACCGCTCGGTGGCGGAGTGGGCCACATCTTCCATTTCGGACGTCTGCCGGTGAACGCGCAGCTCTCCGGCTATTACAATGTCGCGCGTCCCGACGACGCGCCGAGCTGGCAACTGCGCGCTCAGGTGCAGTTCATGTTCCCGAAGTAGCCGTCGGCGCGGTGGCCGGCAGCGGCGCGTCTTAATGAAACTCAACGGCCTGTGCGCGAGCCGTGGCGCATAATCCGCCAGCACGGGTGCCAAGCGGACGATCAGCAAGGAGGAACGATGAGATCAGGAAAACACGGGTGGGGAGGCGCGACGCTGCGGCTGTGGGCGATCGCCGTCGCGGGTCTCGCTCTGCTGCCCGCCAACGCGGCGCGGGCCGGTGGGCTGCTGCTTTACGAAGTCGGTACCGCCGACGTCGGCCTGGCTTCGGCCGGCTACAGCGCGCGCGCGCAGGACGCCTCGACGGTGCTGACCAACCCGGCCGGAATGACCCGGCTGCCCGGCACGCAGATCCTGCTCGGTGCGCAGGCGCTCTACGGCGACTACGGCTTCTCGCGCGGCGCCGGCACCGACCCGTTGCTCGGCGGCAACCACGGCGGCAACCCGATCGGCTGGTTCCCGGGCGGCGGTTTCTTCCTCACCCATCGGCTCTCGCCCGAAGTGGCGCTCGGTCTCGCGGTGACCGGCAACTTCGGGCTGGCCGTCAAGTACGACGCCGACTGGGTCGGTCGCTACTACGGCCAGCAGGGTACTCTGCTCGGGCTCTCGCTGCTCCCGTCGGTCGCCTGGAAGGTCAACGACAAGCTCTCGCTTGGCGCGAGCCTCAACGCCATGTACGGCGGATTCAAGCAGAAGGTGGCGATCAACAATGTCGGCTTCGGTCGCCCCGATGGCCAACTCGAAATGGACGACCGGACCTGGGGCTTCGGCGTCAACCTCGGCCTGCTCTACGAGATCGACCCGGCGACACGTCTCGGGCTGACCTGGAATTCGCAGGTCAACCTCGACTTCTCGGCACAACCGTCATTCTCTGGCGTGTCGCCGGGTCTCGCGTTGCTGCTCGCCGCCCGTGGCCTGGACAGGGCGAACATCGATGTCGGGATCAAGGTGCCGCAGGGCGTGCTGGCCAGCGTATTCCACCAGGTCGACGAGCGCTGGGCGGTTCTCGGCAGCATCGGTTGGCAGCAGTGGTCGAAGTTCGGCGATCTCGAGCTCGGCATCAGCGACAACCGAAACCCCGGCAGCCTGACCGCCAACCTCGACTTCAAGGACACCTGGCACGTCGCCGTCGGCGGCCAGTACCGGGTCTCCCAGCCGTGGCTGCTCAACTTCGGTGTCGCCTACGACTCGGCTTTCCAGGACAACCCGATCGCCTCGCCGCTGCTGCCGGCCAATTCGGCGTGGCGCTTCGGCGTCGGTTTCCAGAACGAGGTCGACCGCAGCTTCAGTTGGGGAGCCGCTGCCGAGTACGTTTACGGCGGGACGATCGATCTGGCGCGGCAGGCGAGAATTCCGCTGGCCCTCGGCGGGCGCGGCAACCTCGACGGTTCGTACGACAACGCCGGAATCTTCTTCCTGTCGGCGAACTTCAACTGGAAGTTCTGATCCAGCCGGCGACGGCGGGCGAAGCGGACGGGAGGTGATCGGCGGCCAGCGAATTGGGTGGGCGGAACCCGGCCGGCAAGCCGCCGACGCCGTGGTGATTCTTTCAGCGGTCAGCGGAGGACACATAGTCATGCGCAGTCTTTCCCGAATACTCCTTGGCGCCGGATTCGCTCTGGCGACCATCCTCGTGCCGATAGTCGGTACGGCGCAGCAGATGTACGGCACCCCAGGGTCTCCGGCAGCGATGATGTCGATCGACGGGACGCAGATCCCCGCAGCGCCCGAGAAATTCGGCGGCAAGATCGAGCCGACGACCAAGGGCTCGAAGCCGTACTGGCCGGCGCGAATCGTCCCGCCGAAGGGCGCGCCGAACGTGCTGCTGATCATGACCGACGACTCGGGCTTCGGCGTGCCGAGCACTTTCGGCGGCGTGATCCCGACCCCGGCGCTCGAGCGCATTGCCCAGAATGGCCTGCGCTACACCAACTTCCACTCGACGGCGCTCTGTTCACCGACGCGCGCTGCCCTGATCACCGGGCGCAATCACCACTCGGTGGGCTTCGGCGTCATCTCCGAGCAGGCGACCGGCTATCCCGGTTACGACAGCGTGATCACCCGGGACAAGGCGACGATCGGCAAGATCCTCAAGGACAACGGCTACCGCACCTCGTGGTTCGGCAAGAACCACAACACCCCGGCGTTCATGGCCGCGCCGACCGGGCCGTTCGACCAGTGGCCGGTGGGCATGGGCTTCGAGTACTTCTACGGCTTCATGGGTGGCGACACCAACCAGTGGGAGCCGGCGAACCTCGCGCGCAACACGACGTACATCTATCCGTTCCAGGGCAACCCGTCGTACAACCTGACGACGGCGATGGCCGACGAAGCGATCGCCTATATGAAGCAGGTCAATACGCTGACCCCCGACCAGCCGTTCTTCGTCTATTACGTACCCGGCGGAACGCACGCGCCGCACCATCCGACTCCCGAGTGGATCAAGAAGATCAGCGACATGCATCTCTTCGACGAGGGCTGGAACAAGCTCCGCGAGACGATCTTCGCCAACCAGAAGAAGCTCGGCGTGATCCCGCCCGACGCCAGGCTGACCCCGTGGCCGAAGGATCTGCTCAAGGAGTGGGACCAGCTCAGCGCCGACGAGAAGAAGATGTTCATCCGCCAGGTCGACGTCTTCGCTGCCTACGTCGCGTACACCGACCACGAGATCGGGCGAGTGATCCAGGCCGTCGAGGACATGGGCAAGCTCGACAACACGCTGATCATCTACATCAACGGCGACAACGGGACGAGTGCCGAGGGCACACTGGTCGGCACGCCCAACGAAGTGGCGATGTTCAACCAGGTCATTGTCCCGGTCGAGGACCAGCTCAAGTATTTCTACGACGTCTGGGGCAGCAACCGCACCTACAACCACATGGCGGTGCCGTGGGCCTGGGCGTTCGACACGCCGTTCTCGTGGACCAAGCAGATCGCCTCGCACCTCGGCGGCGTCAGGCAGGGAATGGCCATCTCCTGGCCGGCGGTGATCCAGGACAAGGGCGGCGTCCGCCATCAGTTCCACCACGTCATCGACATCGTGCCGACGATCCTCGAAGCGACGAAGATCAGGCAGCCGAAGGTCGTCGACGGCATCCGGCAGTCGCCGATCGAGGGCGTCAGCATGCTGTACACCTTCGACGCGAAGAACGCCAGCGCGCCGTCGCGGCGCCGCACGCAGTACTTCGAGATGTTCGGCGACCGGGCGATCTATCATGATGGCTGGTGGGCCGCGACGCGCGTGATGCGCCCGCCGTGGGTCACGCTGGCTCCGCCGCGCGACGTCCTGACCTACCCGTGGGAGCTCTACGACCTGCGCAACGACTGGACGCAGAGCGAGGATCTGGCGCAGAAGTACCCGGCCAAGCTCAAGGAACTGCAGGCGCTGTTCATGCAGGAGGCGAAGAAGCACCAGGTCTTCCCGCTCGACGACACGGTCGTCGCTCGGCTGCTGACCCCGCGGCCGAGCATCACCGCCGGGCGGAGCACCTTCACCTGGACGATGCCGCTGACCGGCACACCGAACGGCGACGCGCCGAGCATCCTCAACTCCTCGTACACCTTCACCGCCGACATCGAGGTGCCGCAGGGCGGCGGCGACGGCATGCTGATCACGCAGGGCGGCCGCTTCGCCGGCTACGGTTTCTACCTGCTCAAGGGCAAGCCGGTGTTCACCTGGAACCTCGTCGATCTCAAGCGCGTCAAGTGGGTAGGGCAGGAGGCGCTGCCGCCCGGTCGGCACGTGCTCGAGTTCGCCTTCAAGTACGACGGGCTGGGCATGGAGACGCTCGCCTACGGCAGCCCGAGCGGAATCGGTCGCGGCGGCACGGGCGTGCTCAAGGTCGACGGCAAGGTCGTCGCCGAGCAGAAGATGGAGCGGACGATCCCGCTGATCCTGCAGTGGGACGAGAACCTCGACGTCGGGTCGGATACCGGGACGCCGGTCGACGACCGCGACTACCAGGTGCCTTTCCAGTTCACCGGCAAGATCAACCGCGTGACGCTGGACATCGACCGGCCGAAGCTCAGCCCCGAGGACATCCGGCAGTTGGAGACCGCGCGGCGCGGCGGCAAGGTCAGCGAGTAGACCACACGGGGCCGGCGCGAAGGCTCGTCGCCTCGCGCCGGACGATCACCATCACGACAAGGAGAAGGTCATGACAAGAAGCAGATGGGTATGGGCCGGTATCGGGCTCTCGGCAGCTGGCGGAATCGCTCTGGCGCAGCAGTTCCCGGTCGTCGACATGATCGCCGGCAAGGTCGTCCAGCGCTACGAGGCGTCGAGCTGTGAGCAGCTCTGGGCGAAGAAGGGGCAGCCGAAGTCGGCCGAAGAGCAGCGGGCCATCGGCATCCTGCGCAGCGATCCGGCGATGCGCACCGAGTTCATCAACCGGGTCGCCGGACCGATCGCCAACAAGATGTTCGAATGCGGGATGATCCCGTGATCCGCCGGCGGGTTGACCAATCCACTGTCACGAGGAGGAGTCTGATGCACCTGTCCCCGAAACTGGGCGCAGCCGTTGGCGCACTCGCCGCCGGCGCGTTGCTCGCCGTCGCTGCTCACGCAGCGAACGAACCGGCCGCGTCCGCAAAAGCAGCGAAGCCGGCCAAGGCCGCGGTGCGGGCGCCGGCGGAGAGCTTCAAGCCGTTCATCGAGACGCGCGCCACCGACCTGCTCAAGGCGATGTCCGAGCGGCTCGCCGCGGCGCGCTCGATGTCCTTCACCGCGCGGATCACCTACGAGCACCCGAGTCGGCTCGGTCCGCCGCTGGCCTTCACGACCTTCTCGGAGGTGCTCATGCAGCGGCCCGACAAGCTGCGCGTGATCACCCTCGGCGACGGGCCGGCCTCCGAGTTCTACTACGACGGCAGGACGATGAGTGCCTACGCCCCGGCGGAGAACCTGATCGCCGTCGCGCCGGCACCGCCGACGATCGACGCGACGCTCAAGGCGGCGTTCGACTCGGCGGCGATCTACTTCCCGTTCTCCGACGTGCTCGTCGCCGACCCGTGGAAAATGATCAGCGAGGGATTGATCCACGCCTTCTACATCGGCCAATCGAAGGTCGTCGGCGGGACGGTCACCGAGATGGTCGCCTTCGCCAACGACGACGTCTTCGTCCAGCTGTGGATCGGCGTCGAAGACAAGCTGCCGCGCCTCGTCCGCGCGGTCTATCGTCGCGATCCGCTGCGCCTGCGCCACGAAATGGAACTGGCCAACTGGAAGATCGACCCACCGGCCGCGGCCGACGCGTTCGCCACCGCGAAGGCGGCGACCGCCGTGCCGATCGGCTTCGCCCATCCCGGAGCCAAACCAGCCATGGAGCCGCCGCCGCGTGGCAAGGCAGCCAAGGCCGGCCCAGCCAAGTCGCCATGAGGAGACCATCGATGATCCGCAGAATCCACCTCTGCCTGAGCGCGCTGAGCGTCGCCATGCTGGCCTCGGGGAACGCCCTGGCCTGGGGCAGCGCCAACCGCTTCGGCGGCAGCACCGAGCACGTCGCCGGTGAAGGAACCGAGCACACCAACCGCTGGGGCGGGAGCAGCGAGCACGCCTACGGCGGCGGCACCGAGCACAGCAACGTCTATGGCGGCAGTACCGAAGGCCGCTACGGCGAGGGCGCCGAGCACACCAACATGTACGGCGGGACGACCGCCGGGCGCTACGGCGAGGGCGCCGTGCACGAGACTCCCGCCGGCGCGACCGCCTATCGCCCGCCGGGCGCGCCGCTGCCACCCCCACCGGCGGCGTACCATCCGCCGGCAGCGGTGCCGTACTACCCGGCGACCGGCTGCTACGGCTGCGCCGCGGCCGCGGGAGCGGTAGTCGGCGCGGCGACCGGTGCGGCAGTCGCCTCGGCGAATTCGGCCGCCGCGCAGAGCAACGCCTACGCGTCGGGCTACGCCGCGGGCAGCGCGCAGACCGCCGCCGCGTACAGGATGGGCACGAACTACGCGGTGCTCCCGGCCGGCGCGATGGTCGTTCAGAGGGCCGGGACGACCTACTACCTGCTCGGCAACACCTGGTTCCTGCCCGCGTACGGCGCCAACGGCGTCTACTATCGGGTCGTTCCGGCGCCGTGAGCCCCCCGCGCAGCGGCCGGCACCCGCTGCGTCGGCGCGCGACGCCGATCGTCGTCGGCGTTCGGCGTGGCCAGCGATGAACCCGCTGGTCGTCGCGCCGCTCGTCGCGGTGCTGATCCTCGCCGGCGCACTCACCGGCGTCGTGCTGCGCCGGCGGCTGCCGGCGCACCACCTCGACGACGACACCAAGGAGATGGTCAAGATCGGCATCGGCTTCCTGTCGACGCTCGCCGCGCTGGTCCTCGGGCTGATCATCTCGTCGGCGAAGAACTCGTTCGACACCGTCTCGAGGCTCGTCGAAAGCGGCGCTGCCGAGGTTCTGCAGCTCGACGGCGAACTCAGGGAACTCGGCGCGCAGGCGCAGCCGGCGCGGCAACTGCTTCGCCAGGTCGTCGAGCGGAGCATCGTCGAACTCTGGGCCAGCGCCGGGCAACCGCCGCACGACCCCGGGACGGCGCAGGCGCCGCTGGTCGGCTTCCACGAACTCAAGCGGATGCTCCGCGCGCTGACTCCGCAGGGGCCCGAGCAGCAGTCGGCGCGCAGCAGGGCGCTGCAGCTGATCGATCAGCTGGCCGGCTCGCGGGCAGTGATCATCGCTCATCGGGCGAGCACGATCACCGTGCCGCTGCTCGTCGTCGTCGTTTTCTGGCTGGTGCTGATCAGCCTCGGGCTGAACATCTTCGCACCGTTCCACGGAACGGCGCACGCGGTCAATGTCCTCTGCGCGCTGTCGGTCGCCGCGGCGATTTTCCTGATGCTCGAGATGGACCAGCCGTACGAGGGCATCGTCCATGTTTCCGAAGGGCCGCTGCGCGCGGCGCTGGCGCGCATGCAGGCCGACTGAAGCCGTGGCCGCTGAGCCAGGCCGGGCGGCCGTCCGCCGCCATGGCTGAGCGGCCGGCCGGCGAAGCCGCGCTCGTCGCCTGCCCGGATTGCGACCTGCTGCAGCGGCTGCCGCTCCTCGCCCCGGGTGACGCGGCGCGCTGCCCGCGCTGCGGGGCAAAGCTCTGGCGCTGCCGCGCTGACGCGCTCGACCGGCCGCTCGCGCTGGCCATCGCCGTCGCGCTGCTGCTGCTGACCGCCAACACCGTGCCGATGCTCGGCCTGTCGGTCGCCGGGCGAGAGACCTCGACGACCGTCCTCGGCGGCGTCCTGGCGATGTGGGCGGACGGCCGCCCGGACGTGGCGCTGCTCGTCCTGTTCAGCGCGCTGCTCGCCCCGGCGCTCGAGGTCGGCTGCCTGCTCGCCGTGCTCCTCGCCGTCCGCTGGCCGCCCGCGCCGCACTGGGCGGGGACTCTGTTGCGCGCCTACGAGAGCCTGCGTGAATGGAGCATGATCGAGATCATGCTGCTCGGCGTTCTCGTCGCGCTGATCAAGATCGCCGAACTGGCCACCGTGCTGCCCGGTGCCGCGCTGTTCCTGCTCGGCGCGATCGTCTACCTGCGCGCGGCGATGGCCTCGGCCTTCGATCCGCGCGCCGCGTGGCAGCGGATCGCCTGGCGCGCGGGCCGTTCGCCTCGGGAACCGGGCGACGCCGCAGCCCTCGACCCGAAAGCCGCGCGCCGCTGATCCCGGGGCGCTGCCGTCGTTCAGCGCCGCAGGTACGACAGAGCCTGCGGCAGTACGACGTTGTTGCCGAAACCATCCTCGCCGTAGCCGGCGCGGGCCAGGGCGTCGAGGTCGGCGAGGACGCGCTTGTCGCCGATGAAGGTGACCGTCAGGTCGCTGCGGATGTCGAGTTGTCCGGTCGCCTGCAGGCGCGCGATCTCGGCGATGGTGTTTTCGAGGACGCCGCCGTCGCGCCGGCCGACTTCTTCGGAGAGTTCGAGCGGCTGGCGGTAGAGAATGATCTTTCCCTCGCCGGCGAGCCGCTGGACGACGTCGAGCACGGCCGCGGCGATCGCCGACGCTTCGAGCTTGCCGTTGCGGCCACGCTGCACGCGAGCGATTTCGTTCGCCAGCCAGCGCCGCTTGCCGGCGTTGATCGTCTCGTTGGCGCGAAACAGGTCGAGTGGCGACCCGGCGTCGAAGACCTTTCCGTCGAGGTCCATCTGCACCTCGCTGCCGTAGTGCGCGACGATCCGCGCGACGAGATTCGACGGCCGCACGTGGAAGCCGCGGTAGCTCGGCACCGGGACGTCCAGGTGGCCCGAGTCGGCGTAGCGGCGCAGGATGTCCTGGCTGAGGCGCTGGCCGCCGTCGAGAAAATCGCTCGCGAAGGCCATCGCGTAGGCGAAGAGGGTGGCCATGATCGTCTCGCCATCGACCACCGGCCGTTCGCGCAGCAGCGGATCGCCGGTCTCGGGGCTGAGGTGTCGTTCGTAGTAGTGGGCGAGGTCGGTGGCGATGGCCAGCAGATGATGGATCACGCTGGCGTGGCCACGGAGGATCGACAGGTCGGGGTCCGACGTTTCGATCGAGGTTCCCGAGACGTGCGTGTCGTACAGCGACTGCAGGTTGTGGAAGCGGAAGCCGAGCTGGCGAAGTCTTTCCTCGCTGACCGGGTCGGGGAAGCAGCGCGCGTAGTCCAGCGGCGCGACGCGTGCCGAGCTGCGCAGGATCTCGCTCTCCGCAGCCAGATTGAGGAAGGCCGTCGCCAGGTGGGTCACCGTGGCGGTCGTGTCGGTCGTTCTGCGCTGCTCGAGGGTGCGCGCGAGGCGGCCGGTCGGCAACTGCTCGGAGAAGTCTTCCGGCGCCGTCGCGCGGTTGGCGCCGTCGATGCGCAGCTGGCGCGCTTCGCCGAGCAGAGCGGCGGTGATGTCGGTCACCACGCGGCCGACGAGGCACAGCCGCTCGCCGGTCGCCGCGTGGAAATCGGCGCTCGCCGGGAGCAGCCGGTAGGTCGGCAGGCGGCGCTGGACATGCGCCAGCTCCTGGTAGATGCGTGCAAAGTTGCGCAGTGCGGCGACGAGCGCGCGCAGGCGGCTCCAGTGGCGGTTCTGCGCAGCGCCGTGCTCGTCGAGCAGTTCTTCGAGCTGGCCGGCTTCGAGCAGCAGGCGACCGCTGAGCCGCCCGTTCAGCGCCAGCGCACCGGCGGTCAGGCCGCAGGCGATGTCGAGCAGCGGCCGGCTGCGCGCGCGGACCAGCGCGCGAAACGGGTCGTCGCCAATCGGCTGCTCGCTCGTGGCAACGGCGAAGTCGCGAACGCAGAGCTCATCGATGATCTCGTTTCCCACTCCGGTTTCCCTCTCCGGGCGCTCGCAGGCGAGCCAACGGCGGGCATTTTCCGGATTTCGCGCGATTCGGCAAGCTGCCGGGTCGTCTCGATGCCCATCGATCAGGAGCCCGGGCGATCAGACCGGCGACCTCGTGTTTGTCGAGCGCCGCGCCGGCCAGACTTCCCCCGTCCGCGCAAGCCACTCGCCCGACACGAGCCTGCAGCCGGGCGTCGCATTGCAGGAAACCGGGATACGGGTAGCAGCGTGCGATTCGCTCGCGCAAACACTGGCCAGGCATACGGCAGGCCGGACCGGCATCCCGGCTGACGCCGAACGTCACCTGGAAGTCGATTCGTCCAGTCTTCGGCTGGCCATGGCCCCGTTCAACCTGCGACGAGGCCCGACAAGGCGCAGCGCCAGGGAGGAGAGGGCGAACACGGATTCAGGACCGCCGACGAGCAGCGAGAGGCCGGTCCATTGACAGCCTGGTCGGCGGAGCCGGCGCTTTCCTGTCCATGCCGGGGGCATTGTCGGAAAACTTTACACCAATCGACCTCAAGCCAGCTGGGCGTTCCTCAAGATCCACACTAAATTCAACAGATGGGTTGATTGGCATGATCATTGCTGGGGTCTCCGCGGTACAGATTGAGCGGCTGCGACCCGTCGATCCTCGTACCGTTCAGCAGCAAGGTTATGCAGGACCACACGCCTGGCACGCAGATCGAAACGAGAAACCTCGTCTTCCTGCCCTGCGGGAGGGGTCAAAGCTCCTCAAGCCGATCAGGGTGGCCAGGACTGGAAATGACGGAGATCTGGTGACGTCGAATCTTGCAGGTCGTGGTTCGCATGTCCAGGACTCGAATTCTGCCGCGGATACGCGGCGCATCGATGCGGCCGCGCTTCGCGGCACCTATGGAGAGAACGCAAAATGAACTCGACTCGGATGACTTGGGCGTCAGCGATTGGCTGGCTGACTCTGGGGATAGCGAGCAGCGCCGCACACGCTGGCCCCCTGACACCGACGCTGCGCTGGGCGTGGACCTCGAGTACGGTGTTGCCCGACTACCTCAACGTGATGAACACGCCGTCGGTGATGGATCTCGACGGTGACAAGAAGCCCGAGGTGATCTTCGGCGCCACCAACTCCACAGGGGGCGGGCTGGTCGAAGTCGGGGTACTGCGGGCGCTCAGCGGCAGCACGGGCGCCGAGGTGTTCACGGTCACCGACTCCAATTACCGAATCGACACCACGGCGTCGGTGGCCACTGGCGACATCGACGGCGACGGCAAGCCCGACATCGTCGCCGTCGATGCCTCGGGCAGCCGTCTGATCGCTTTCAACCGCGATGGCACCTACAAGTGGCGAAGCGGTCAGCTCGAGGCGATCAACTGGGGAGCTCCGGCGATCGCGGATTTGAACGGAGACGGCAAAGCCAAGATCGTCATCGGCCGACAGGTCGTCGATGGCGCGACAGGCGCCCTGCTGTGGACCGGTACCGCCGGCAACGGGAGCGGGGGAGGAGTGGGTCCGCTGTCGCTCGTCTCGGACATGAACGGCGACGGCAAGCTCGACGTCGTGGCCGGGAACACGATCTACAACGGCAACGGGACGATCCAGGCGCAGAACGCAAACCTCCCGGACGGCTACACAGCGGTGGCCGACTTCGACGGAGACGGCAAGCCAGAGGTCGTTCTGGTGGCCAACGGCCAGGTCTGGCTGCTCAATGCCGACATGAGCGTCAGGCCGGGTTGGCCTCGGGCAATTCCCGCCGGTGGCTACGGTGGTCCGCCGACGGTGGCCGATTTCGACGGCGATGGCAAGCCAGACATCGGCGTGGCCGGAGCGTCGCGCTACGCGGTGTTCAAGCGCGATGGTACCCTGATGTGGGCGTCCGTTACCCAGGACGCCTCGTCGAACCGCACCGGCTCGTCGGTCTTTGATTTCCAGAACGACGGCAAGGCCGAAGTCGTTTACGGCGACGAGTTGTACCTGCGTGTCTACGATGGCTCAACCGGCGCGGTGCAGTTCCAGACTGCGAAGAGTTCATGCACCTGGTACGAGTACCCGGTGATCGCGGACACCAACGCCGATCTCCACGCCGACATCGTGGCGGTGGCCAACAACAATTGCGGCTACGGCCCAGAGCGAGGCGTGTACGACTGGAGCGGCGCGGATTGGGTCGCCACGCGCGCAGTGTGGAACGAGCACACCTACCACATCACCAACGTCGGCCAGGACGGCTCGATTCCCGCCAACGAGCAGCCGAACTGGCTGACCCCGGGTCTGAACAACTTCCGCTTGAATCAGTACGTGCCCGGAGAGAGCCCGATACCCGAGCCTTCGAGCGTGGTGCTGATCGGCCTGGCCCTTGGGGCGTTGGTTGCCCGGTCGCATCGTCCAGCCGCCCGCTGAGGGACTTGCCGAGACCGTCGGCGTGCCTGCCTGTCGTGCACGGCAGGCGTGTCCGGCGTCGGCGAAGGTGTCGGGTGCAGCACGTTCGCCGACACCTTGCTCGACCGGCGCTCCGGACCGATGCGCCAGCCAGTGGTGAGGGGGCGACTTCGGCTCGGGTTCCCTTGACGGGCGCTCGCAGGCGACCCAACGGCGGGCATTTTCCGGATTTCGCGCGATGGGGCAAGCTGGCGGGTCGCACCGGGCCGGGCTTCCCCGCCCCTGACCGCGCGGACCACGCGCCCGAAGACGCCCGATCCTGGCCGCGAGGACCGTACCGGGGCGCGACGGCGATCGCGCTTTCCGGAGAAGGAACAGGCAGCATCACCGACCGACTGTCATCGAACCGAGCGAGCAAATTCACGGCAAAGTTCGGGACTCGACATCGGGTCACGGCGTATCGACGAAGCCAATCGTCTCGCCCATGGCGTTGATGGTGATCACCTGGTGATCATCGCCCGCCGGTATCACCACGACGATCGAGTCGAGGGCTCGATCCGAACCCCTGTGTCGCAACCGCCGACCCGCCGGCGTTCGGTGTCGCGAGAACCCGCCGGCTCGCTCTGCGTTGCACGGTCAGGCTCCGCAAGCGGGTCGCGGAAGCTCCGCAAGCTTGCCGCCTGTCCGGAGCCCGCACGGCGAGCGTTGGTCGCACCGTACGGGCGTCGACGCAGGCGAGCCGATTGACCCGCGGTACGCGGTCGGGGATACTCGCGGCAGTGCCCATGAAGCTTCGATCCTTCCCGTACCGGTTGCCTTCCTCCCGCCGGCTGGCCGAACTGCGGCCGCCGGCGCGCCGTTCGTGCGCCGTGCAGGGTGACGCAGCCCGGCGAGTCATGCGCGGGCGATGCGCAGGCGGACGATCGGCCGCGTGGCGATGCCGGGTTGGGCGGTCGGCAAGGTGGCGATGAGCCGAGCGGCGAATCACGGCGGCGAGGGCAGCGCGATGGCCCTCGGCCTCGCTGGCTGCGCGGCCTGCGGGCTGGTCTCGCGGCTGCCCATCGGAGCGGCGTCAGGGCATTGCCCGCGCTGTGGCGAGCGCGTCCACTTTCGCCGGCCGGCGAGCGTCGAGCGCAGCTGGGCGCTGGTCATCAGCGCGCTGATCCTGTACATTCCGGCGAACCTGCTGCCGGTGCTCGGCACCTTCACGCCGCTCGGCGAGCAGACCGACACGATTCTGCAGGGGGTCGTCGAGCTCTGGTCGCCGACTTCGTGGCCACTGGCGATCGTCGTCTTCGTGGCGAGCATCGTCATCCCGCTCGGCAAGCTGATCGCCCTCGGCTACCTGCTGCTCACCGTCCAGCGCGGCTGGCTGCAGTCGAACCGGCAGCGTGGGCGCTTGTACCGGATGATCCGCTTCATCGGCCGCTGGTCGATGCTCGACGTCTTCGTCGATACCTTCACCGTCGCGCTGGTCCAGCTGCAGCCGCTGATGTGGGTCAAACCGGGGCCGGGCGTGTTGTTCTTCGCCGCGGTCGTCGTCGTCACGATGCTCGCCGTCAATGCCTTCGACCCGCGGCTGATCTGGGACCTGCCCCTGAAAGGCGACGATGACTGAGCCGCAGCCGATTCCCGCGGACCTGCCCGAGGCGCTGGCGACGCCGCGGCGCCGCTGGCGGCTCTCGCCGGTGTGGATCATCCCGATCGTCGCCGCGCTGCTCGGTGGCTGGATCGCCGTACAGCGGATTCTCGCCGAGGGGCCGTCGATCGAGATCCGCTTCGCATCGGCCGAGGGGCTCGAGGCGGGCAAGACGACGGTCAAGTACAACGGCGTCGATGTCGGCAAGGTGACCGCGCTGCGCGTGGCCAGCGACCGGCAGCAGATCGTCGCCAGCGTCCAGATGGCGCCCGAGACGCGCGACTGGCTGGTCGAAGGGACTTCGTTCTGGGTCGTCCGGCCGCGCATCGCCGGCGGCAGCGTCACCGGTCTGAGCACGCTGCTCTCGGGTTCGTACGTCGGCATGGCGATCGGTACGGGCGAGGAACGGCAGCGCTCGTTCGAGGCGCGCGAGGCGCCACCGGTGGTCAGCGCGAACGCGCAGGGCCGCTTCTTCGCGCTCAAGGCGGCGAGCCTCGGCTCGCTCGACTATGGGACGCCGATCTACTTCCGGCGCATCCAGGTTGGTCAGGTCGCTGCGTACCAGCTCGACGCCGACGGCCGCGAGCTGACCGTCCGGGTGTTCATCAATTCGCCGTACGACCGCTACGTCAAGCCCGAGACTCGTTTCTGGCAGGCCAGCGGGCTCGACGTCTCGGTTGACGCGAACGGTCTGCAGGTACGGACCCAGTCGCTGGTCTCGATTCTCGTCGGCGGCCTGGCCTTCAATACGCCGGCCGATGGCGCCGACGCGGAGCCGGCGGCGGCGGAGACGAGCTTCCGGCTGTACGCCGACGAGGCGACGGCGATGAAGGCGCCCCAACGCGAGTCGACCGAGTTCGTCCTCTACTTCGACGAGTCGATCCGCGGTCTTTCGGTCGGCGCGCCGCTGACCTTCCTCGGACTGCCGGTCGGCGAGGTCGGCTCGATCCGTCTCGAAGCCGGCGAGCGCCGCAACCTGCAGGTGCGCGCGCGCGTCGTGATCAGCGTCTTCCCGCAGCGCTTCCTCGACATTCTCGCCGACAAGGCCGAGCTGACCCGCGGCCGGCCGCTGACCGCGGCGCTGCGCCACGATTTCGTCGACCGCCTGGTCGCGCGCGGCCTGCGCGCGCAATTGCGCGCGGCGAACCTGCTCAGCGGCCAGCAGTACATCGCCCTCGAATACGTGCCCAACGCCGACCGTGCGCGGGTGAACTGGGCGAGCCGGCCACCGGTCTTCCCGGTGGCCAAGGGCGGGCTGAGCGACATCGAAGCCCGGCTGGCGAGCATCCTGGCGCGCGTCGACCGCTGGCCGATCGAGGCCATCGGCGAAGACCTCAAGCGCTCGCTGGCCCGGCTCGCCGCCGCGCTCGGCGAGGTCGAGGCGCTCGGTCGCCAGCTGCGCGGTGAGCTGACTCCCGAACTCAGCGCGACGCTCGCCGCTGCCGAACGCGCGCTCGACTCGGCGGGCCGGACGATCGCTCCGGATTCGCCACTCGCCGGAGAACTGCAAGGGACCCTCGCCGAGGTGCGCGCGGCGGCGCAGTCGATCCGCGTGCTCGCCGACTACCTCGAGCGGCACCCCGAGGCCCTGCTGCGCGGCAAGGCGACGGAGGAGTAATGAACAGGCGATCTCTTGGCGGCGTGCGCGTCGTGCTGGCGCTCGGAGCGGCGATCGTCACGGGCTGCGCGTCGCCGCCGGCGCACTTCTACACGCTGGCTTCGACTGCCGCAGCCGATCACGCCGAGCCGGCAACCTTCGCCGTCGCGGTGGACGGGGTCAGCATCCCGGCGGCCGTCGACCGGCCGCAATTCGTCATCCGGCGGACGGCCAACGAGGTGAGCATCGACGAGTTCAACCGCTGGGCGGCGCCGCTCGGCCCGGCGATCGCGCGCGTCGTGGCCGCCAATCTCGGCGCGCTGCTCGGCACGCCGCGGGTGGTCAGCGGCCCGCTCGCCGCAGGCTTCGACCCGGCATACCGGATCGGAATCGACGTCCAGCGCTTCGATTCGCTGGCCGGCGAGGGAGTGGCGATCGACGCCGTGTGGGTGGTGCGCAAGGCCGCCGGCCAGGTCGTGGCGAGCGGGCGCAGCTCGCTCGGCGAGCCGGCGCACGGCGACGGCTGCGCGGCGCTCGCCGCGGCGCACAGCCGGGCGATCGCCCGGCTCAGCGAGCAACTCGCCGCGGCGCTGCGCGGCGCCGCCGGACGCTGAGCGCCTCGCCGATGGAGCGTCGGGCGCGACTCGTTGGCCTGCTATGCATCGCCGCTTCGGCGGCCGGCTTCGGGGCCATGCCGATCCTCGGCAAGCTCGCCTACGCCGAGGGCGTTGACCTGCCGAGCCTGCTCTTCCTGCGCTTCGCGATCGCCGGCGCGATGATGGCCGCACTGATGCTCTGGCGCGGCCTGCACTGGCCGCGCGGCGTGCACCTGTGGCTGCTCGTGGCGATGGGCGCGCTCGGTTACGTCGGCCAGGCGTTCTGCTACTTCGCCGCGCTGCAGTACGCGACCGCCGGACTGACCGCGCTGCTGCTCTACCTCTATCCGGTGATCGTCACCGTTCTGTCGGCGATCCGCGCCCGGCAGCGGCTGTCGCCCCTGCGCGTCGTCGCCGTCTCGGCAGCGCTGCTCGGCACCGCGCTGGCCGTCGGCGGGAGTCTCTCGGGCAGCGTGCTGGGCATCGTGCTCGGCGTTGGCGCGGCGCTGATCTACTCGGTGTACATCCTGGTCGGCGAACGGGTGACCCCGGCGGTGGGTGCGATTCCCTCGGCGACGGTGATCATGCTCGCCGCGGCGGTCGTCTATGGGCTGGTGGTCGCCGTGCGCGGGCCGGCCTTCCCGGTGTCGGCGGCGGGTTGGGCGGCGGTTGGCGGCATCGCGCTGTTGTCGACGGTGGTCGGAATCATCTGCTTCCTCGCCGGGATGGCCCGCGTCGGCGCGGCCGACGCGGCGACGCTGTCGACGCTCGAACCGGTGGTCACCGTCGTCCTCGCGGCGATCTTCCTCGACGAGCGCGTCGGCGTCTGGCAGACGATCGGCGGGGCGATCATCCTCGCCGCGGTCATCGTTCTCGCGCGTTCGGCGGGGAGGCCGCGCGCTGCGTCGCCGGCGGCGGCTGCAGAAAGTCGAGCAACGCCCTGACCACCGAGTCCGGGCGCTCGGCCATCAGCGCGTGCCCGCAGTCGGCAATCTCGACGCGCGTCACCTCGCGCAGCGCCGATTGCAGCGGCGGCAGATTGCGCCGCGGGGTCATCCGGTCGCGTCGGGCGACAAGCAGCAGAGTCGGGCAGACGACGCGCGCCGCCGCTTCGAGGCCGTTCTGGTAGGCGTTGCAGCCGGCCAGGTCGATGGCCAGCGCGCCGGGCGGGCTGCGGCGCAGGATCGCCAGCGTCAGACCGGGTCCCCACACTCCGGGACGATCGCCGCCGCGCAGCCGGAAGCCGCCGGTCAGCGAGTATTCGGTCATCAGGCGGTAGACGGCGTCGGGATCGCTCGTCGCGCGGCCGAGCAGCGCTTCGGACACGGGCATCGGCGCCGAGCTTCCGAGCAGCGCCAGGCGGCTGACGCGCTGCGGGTGGCGGGCGGCGCACTCGAGTGCGACGAGCGAGCCCATCGAGTGGCCGACGACGACGGCTGCGCTGACTCCGACGGCGTCGAGCACCTGCGGAAGCCAGTCGGCGAGCGCTTCGATGCTCGCCAGCGCGGGGCCTTCTGAGAGGCCGTGGCCGGGCAGGTCGGGGGCGAGCACGGCGCAGCCGGCAGCGGTGAGGCCACCAACGACTGCGTGCCAGGCGTCGCGGTCGTTGGCCGCGCCGTGGATCAGCACGATCGGTGGCCAGCGCGAAGCGGCGGGCGTGAAGTCGCATTGGCCGGTTGCCACCCGGCAGTGCCGTCCGGCTACGCGGAGTTCCATGCCCCGGGATCGCGTGCCTCGGGTCGCGGGGGCTGTCAGGCCTGCTCGTCGGGATCGAGCAGATGCTCGAGGTGCACGATGCGGTCCTTGAGCAGCAGCTTGCGCTTCTTGAGGCGGCGAATCAGCAGGTCGTCGTGCGGCGGGTTGAGCGCGAGGTGCGAGATCACCAGATCGAGGTCGTGGTGTTCGACGTGCAGTTCGTTGAGCGTGGCGCGGGTTTCGGCGATCTGTTCTTCGGTGAGCATGGTTGGCGATATCCCAGGTTGGTGATCCGGCTAGGCGGATACGGCCTGCAGGCCCCACAGGGCGAGCATGCCGAGGACGACGGCAAGCAGCGTGCTGCGCGTCCGCCAGGCGACCAGTGTGGCCAGGGCCGCGGCCGCGATTCTCCGCAGGTCGGGCTCTATGGTAGGCGCGCCAACGGCAAAAAACAACGGGGGTGCGATGATCGCGGCCATCACCGCCGCCGGCACGTAACGCAGCGCCCGTGCCAGCCAGCCGGGCAGCGGCAACTGGGCGAGCAGCGCCAGCGGGGCGAGGCGAAGGGCGAAGGTCAGCACGCCGATGGCCACGATCATCGGCCAGACGAGCGCTTCGCCGCTCATTTCCGGCGCCGGCCGACGTGCTCGCTGAGCAGTCCCGCGGCGACGCCGATCAGCGCCGCGGCAATCAGCTCGAGCTTGAGTGGCAGGACGAGGAGCACCGCAGCGAGGCCGCCGGCCAGCGCGGCGACAAGCATCGCGCGGTCGCCGAGCAGCGGGACGAGCATGGCGATGAAGGTCAGCGGGACGACGAAGTCGAGCGACCAGTCGGCCGGGACGAGGTTGCCGAGCAGGATTCCGGCGAGCGAGGCGAGCTGCCAGGCGATCCACGTCGCGCCGCCGAGACCGAGGTAGAACCAGTGCAGCGCGCCGCGCCCGCGAGTCGTCGCTGCGCGGACGATGGTCAGCGCGTACGCCTGGTCGGTGAGCAGGTAGGCGATCACCGCCTGCCAGCGCCGGTCGAGGCCGGCGAAGTGCCGGGCCAGCGACGCGCCGTAGATCAGGAAGCGCAGGTTGATGATCGCCGCGGTGGCCACGATGACCGGCAACGGTGCGCCGGCGGTGTACAGCTGGGTGCTGGCGATCTGCGCCGAGCCGGCGAAGATCACCCAGCTCATCGCCAGCGCCTGGGCGAAGCTCATCCCCGAGCCTGCCGCGGCGGCCCCGCAGACCAGGCCGAAGGGCACGATGCTCATGGACAGCGGGGCGAAGGCCCGGATGCCGGCGAGGAACTCGGCTCGTGCGCCGGGGACTTGCGGCATCGGCTGATTTTGCGAATAGAATAGGGGACTCGATTGTAACCTTGGGACAGCTGGGCGGAGGAGCCGGATGATCTACCACGTTATCGTTTCGTTCGGCCGCGACAGACACTACGAGTACCGGTTCTCCAACGCCGAACTCGCCGGTGGGTCTCCCGAGGAAGCTCGTCGCTGGTTCGACAAGGAGTTCGCCGACCTCGAATGCGAGCCGAGCAATCCGATGGGCAAGGTGCTGATCATCGACAAGATCCTCAACGTTGCCCGCTACGGCGGCGAGCCGCGCTTCGTCGAGCGCCAGGAGTGGGCGACGCGCTTCGCCCGCTACACGGCTCTGGCGCTGAGCCGCGAGACCGTGCATATCGACGTCGCGGCGTTCAACATCGGCTACTGAGCCGGGGCGCGGTGACCGTGGGCGCCTCCTGGCCCGGCGAACCGGCGGGACGGTTGGCGAAGGCGTCGCGCAGTCGCTTCGGGGACAGGCCATGAACCGGGTTCCGGCCGGCGGGAACGGCGCAGACGACGAAGACGACGAGGGAAGCGACCCCGCGCTTCGCCTGCCGCAGGGCACGCGCAATTACATCACTCCGCGTGGCCACGCGCGCCTGCGCGCCGAGGTCGAGCAGCTGCTGCGCGTCGAGCGCCCGCAGGTGGTCAGCGTCGTGCAGTGGGCCGCGGCCAACGGCGACCGCTCGGAGAACGCCGACTACACTTACGGCAAGCGGCGGCTGCGCGAGATCGACCGGCGAATCCGCTTCCTGACCCGGCGTCTCGATCTCGCCGAGGTCGTCGATCCGGCGCGGCGCGAGGGGACCGATCGCGTGTTCTTCGGCGCGACGGTGACCGTCGGCGACGAAGACGGGAACGAGAACACGTACCAGATCGTCGGCGTCGACGAGACCGACCACACGCGCGGCCGGATCAGCTGGGTTTCCCCGCTCGCCCGAGCGCTGCTGAAGTCGCGCGAGGGCGACACGGTGCGCTTCCACACCCCCGCCGGCTGGCGCGAGGTCGAGGTGCTGGCCGTCGACTACCGGCCGATCGACGACTGAGAGGCTGTGAAGAAATCGTCACGAGTGGGCCGATAGGTCAGGCGTCAGCGAAGGGGAGATCCCTTCCTTTCCCTCCTGGAGCGAACGACGGGACGTATCACATGGTTGGGCCTCCCGGCAAACCCGGAGTGATCCACGAACCCGCGGAGTGACATGGAACAGGGCCAACTCAACTGGATCGCCAACTTCATCTGGGGCATCGCCGACGACGTCCTGCGCGATCTCTACGTCCGCGGCAAGTACCGCGACGTCATCCTGCCGATGACCGTCCTGCGGCGCCTCGATGCCGTCCTCGAGCCCACCAAACCGGCCGTGCTCGACATGAAGGCCGCGCTCGACAAGGCGGGGATCACCAACCAGGACCAGGCGCTACGGCAGGCCGCCGGCCAGGCCTTCTACAACACGTCGCGCTTCACGCTGCGCGACCTCAAGGCCCGCGCCAGCCAGCAGCAGCTCAAGGCGGACTTCGAGGCCTACCTCGACGGCTTCTCGCCGAACGTGCAGGACATCCTCGAGAATTTCGAGTTCCGCAACCAGATCCCGCGGCTTTCGAAGGCCGATGCGCTGGGCACGCTGATCGAGAAGCTCCTCTCGCCGGACATCAACCTCAGCCCCAACCCGGTCCTCAACAGCGACGGCTCGGTCAAGCACGCCGGCCTCGACAACCACGGCATGGGCACGGTGTTCGAGGAACTGGTGCGGCGCTTCAACGAAGAGAACAACGAAGAGGCCGGCGAGCACTGGACGCCGCGCGACGCCGTCAAGCTGATGGCGAAGCTGATCTTTCTGTCCATCGCCGACCAGATCGAATCGGGCACCTATCTGCTCTACGACGGCGCGCTCGGCACCGGCGGCATGCTCACCGTGGCCGAAGAGACGCTGCAGGAACTGGCCACGCAACATGGCAAGCAGGTCGCCACGCATCTCTACGGCCAGGAGATCAACGCCGAGACCTACGCCATCTGCAAGG
>NZ_JAMTDX010000048.1 GCF_023806625.1 Accumulibacter sp. | reverse complement strand
ACCTCGGCCAGAGCGCGTGATCAGGTTTGCTGAACATTGTGGCTAATCATGTGGTGTTTTGACCTTGTGGAGGTTGGACATGAAGAGAGTGAATCGGAGTGACCCGCCGGAGTTTCGGAAGGCGGCGGTGCAGCGGGTAGTCGATGGCGGGCGCAGCGTTCCGGCGGTTGCGCGGTCGTTGGAGATGTCGGCGAAGACGTTGGCAACCGGGTTGCGCGGGCGCGTCGAGGCGGGGCACCGACCCCAGTGTCGGCGAGAGGGCCGGTGCGCGAAGTGGAAGCGGAACTGACGCGATCGCGGCAGGAGGTTGCGATGCTGCGGATCGAGAACGAGATCCTAGAAGAGGCGGCGGCGTACTTCGCCAGGGAGTCGATGTCGAGTACGCGTGAAGCGAAGCGCCTATCGACTCCCATCCGGAGCGGCCGATTTCAGACTGGCCCCCGGTGTGCTTCTCGGTGTGCTTCTCGGTGACCTCCTGGATGAAGCTCCGGCGGACAGACTCGACCTCCTCAAAGCGAGTCCCCGATTCTCGCAGACCAACGAGGGTCGTCTCACGACGGCAGCGCGCCGACGACTCCGCTAGCCGTGGCAGAAGACATTCAGCTTGTTGCCGTCGAGGTCGCGAAAATACCCGGCGTAGAAATTCCCTCCGCGCAGGCCGACAGGTCCTTCGTCCTTGCCGCCCAGCTCGATGGCCCTGGCATGGACGCGGTCCACCTGCTCGCGCGAAACGGCGACGAGCGCCACCATGACGCCATTGCCGACCGTCGCAGCGTGGCCATCGAAGGGTTTGAGGATGCCGAGACTCGGCCGATCCGCTGCGACTCCCCAGGCGATACCGCGTTCGAACTCCCAGAGTCGCCTGGCGCCGAGTTCGCCGAGCAGGGCATCGTAGAAGGCGGCTGCGCGGGGCAGATCATTGGTACCGAGGGTCACGTATCCGATCATGCGATTCTCCTTTGAGAGCAACAGGGACGCCGGATGCAGCGCTTGCCGCGCTCGGCGTTGGCGTCATACCTTAGCACAGAATGGAAAGGGCATTTCCCGGCTGGCCGAGCCGCGAGGCTCCGGGTTGTACCCTGCCCTGCCCACGCCGGCGAATTGTCCTGACCGCTTCGGCAAGGAAAGGCAGCATCGTGCGCGTTGCCCGGGCGCTGCCGTGCTTGCGAGGATCCGCCGTCAGACTCTCAGCGCAGCGGCTTCCATCCCGGGTGGTCGAAATACTGCCCGTAGCGGTTCACGGCCTGCACCGTCTGGAGAGCACCTACCGCCGGCTCGACTGCGGATTTGCCCTGGAGCGCATCGGCGCCCGCGCTCAGTTCGGCGACGATCAGGTGCAGGTTGGCATCTGCTGCCGGGGCGAGCTTGCACTCGGCGACGATTCCGGCGACCTGCGCTTCGACCGTCGCGCCGAGCGCGCGGTATTGGGCGGGCGTCAGCGCCCGCTTGTGGATGCCCTCGAGCTTCGCGGCAAGCGCCTGGCGGATCTCGCTCATGCCGCTGCGCAGGGGCGCGTCGGTCGCCCACTTCCTGCCGTGGTCGAGGCTGAGCCGGCTGGGCTCGCCGGCGGCGTGGTGATGCGTATCCCCGGCGAGGGTGCCGGTGCCCGGCGCCAACCCGGCGACAAGCGCAGTCACCAGCAAGGTGTGACGAATTCTCATGGTCGTGTCCTCAAGCGTTCAATGATGATGACGTCAGGGTCGTCGGCGTGGTCGATGAGCAATCTTTCGACCCGGGCCTGCCACAGCGAGCGGAAGAGTGCGAGTTCCTCGGCCGTCGCAGTCCCGTGCAGGCACGCCGGGAGCAGCGCGGGCATCCGGGGATCGGACGCGACGCGGTCGAGCCGCACCGATACGTCGACCGCGGCATGCGTGTCGGTCCGCGTCACGCGCATCTGCCCCGGCAGGCTGACGCCGAAGAAGAGCAGATTCCGGCGGTCGAAGTGCCCGCCGATGCCCTTGAAGCCACCGTCCGCGGTAGCGCCGGTGAGCAGCCCGACGACATTGGCGACGACCCCGGTCGCACCCGCGAGCCGATCATCGCGGAATTCGACGCGCAGCCCTCCGCGCTCGGGCAGCGCATCGGGATGGAGCGCGCGCAGCGCGGCGCGGGTCATCAGGTAGGCCGAAGCTACGGTCGGACACGAATGGCCGGCGAGCTTCACGGCGTCGGCGTACGCGAACTCGAGGATGCCGTCGTCCGCGGCTCCGAGAAACCGGGCCAGCGGATCGCGCACGATGATTCGCGGCGCCGACTCGAAAAAGGCTGGAAGATGCATGGCGCTCGCTCCTGTTCGATTCTCTGCCTTGCCAGATGCCGGACTCACGCGTAAGATAGTATCTGCATACTTACGACAAGGCAAGCGATTCGAACCATGTCCGGCCCGGCTGATCCTCGATCGATTCCGCGACCCCGTCTGAGCACCGATCGGCGCCAGCGCGAAATCGTCGCGACCGTCCTGGCACTGGCCCGCGAACGTGGGCCGGACGCGATCACCACACAGGCGATCGCCGACCGAATGGGCGTCACCCAGGGCGCAGTCTTCCGCCATTTTCCGGACAAGCAGGCGATCTGGCTGGCGGTCTTCGTCTGGGTGCGCGAATCGCTCGCTGCCGCGCTGACGGTGGCGAGCGACCCGAGTGTTTCGCCTCTGGCGAGGATCCGGCAGGCGTTTCTCGCGCACGTCGCCTTCATCGCCGAAAACCCGGGCGTGCCGCGCGTCCTGTTCCATGAACTGCAGTATCCGGGCGATTCACCGGTGCGCCGCGAGGTGCGCGCGATGGTCACGGCGTACCGGCAGCGACTCACCCGCCTGTTCACCGAGGCGAAGGCGGCGGGCGAACTGCCGCCCGGGCTCGACCCGGCGCTGGCGCCGGTGCTGTTCATCGGCGCCGTACAGGGGCTGGTCATCCAGTCCTCGCTCGCCGGCGACGAGGCGGGAATGACCGAACAGGCCGAGCAACTGTTCCGGCTGCTGCTCGACGGTTATCGAGGACCGCCAGACGGGTCGGGATGAAGATTTCGCGTTTCCTTTTTCCGGATGGACACGATCATGGCAAAGCTACTCGCCGTCGAGGAACCCGGCCCGCGACCGCAGGCCCGGGGCACAACTCTCCTGGCCCTGGGTTTCCGGCCCTTCTACCTGCTCGCCAGCGCCTTCGCCGCGCTGTCGATCCCTCTCTGGGTTGCCCAGTACAGCGGCCACTGGCCAGCCGGCTTTCCTCTGCGCGGCGCAGCCTGGCATGGCCATGAAATGCTCTTCGGGTACACGCAGGCGGTGCTCGCAGGCTTTCTGTTCACGGCCGGCCGCACCTGGACCGGACAGCCGACACCGACCGGGATTCCGCTGCTTGGTCTGGCCCTGCTCTGGGTCGCCGGGCGGGTCCTGGTGTTGACGCCGTGGGCCATCGCCGCCGCGTTGGTCAATGCAGCCTTTCCGGTGGCGGTCGCGATCGGGCTGGCGATCCCGCTGCACCAAAGCCGCAACCGACGCAACTACTTCTTCGTCGGGCTGCTGATCCTGCTCGGCACCGCCGTTCTGGCGATGCACCTATCGTGGATGGGCATCGTCGCCTGGCCCGAGCGGGCGAGTCTGCAAGCCGGTCTCGACGTCGTCCTGTTCATCCTCGCAGTAATGGGCGGACGGGTCATCCCGATGTTCACCAACAACGGCATTCCAGGTACCAAAGCCTCCCGTCACCCGTTGCTCGAGAAGTTCGCGCTGGGCAGCGTCCTCCTGCTGCTCGCTGCCGATGTCCTGCCGGCACCGACGACCGTGATCGCCACGATCGCCCTGGTCGCAGCCTCGGCACACGCGATCCGGCTTTACCTCTGGCAACCCTGGCGAACCTTCGCGACACCGCTGGTCTGGGTCCTGCATGCGGCCTACGCGTGGATCGTCGTCTACCTGGTGCTGCGTGCGCTGTCCGTGCTCGGCCTGGTTGCCGGGCCGCTCGCCGTGCACGCACTGACCATTGGCGCGATCGGCGGGATGACCATCGGCATGATGGTGCGCACGGCGCGCGGCCACACCGGCCGGCCGCTGCTCGCCGACCGCTTCGAACTGGCCTGTTTCGTCCTCGTCCATGGCGCAGCGCTGATCAGGGTTTTCGGCGGCCTTTTCGTGCCCGATGCGTACCTGGCGACGGTCGTCGGCTCGGGGATCTGCTGGTCGATCGCCTTCGGCCTGTATGCGCTTCGCTACTGGCCGGTGCTCTCACGGGCGCGCATCGACGGCAAGCCCGGCTAGACGCCCGGCGAGGGGGTCGATCAACGCGAGGCGCCCGCCTTGTCCTGCGGTCTGTGTCCCCTGACCTGCACCGGAGTCGCCGCCCGTGGCTGACCGAGGAGCGGGCGAGAAAGCGGGGGCCGTTGCTGGCCGCCAGCGAACGGGAATTGACTGGCATCGCGCGGGCGACGCAGCGGCCTCATGCCCCATTCAAAGGGGAGCAGCGGATCGCGCTCCGTGTCGGCTCGGCGACCAAGCGCTAGCAAATGACCAAGCATTTCGAGCTGACGATCACCGATACGGCTCTCACGGACTCGAAGCCTCTCGATCCGGTCGGACCGAACGTTCTGCGACGCGATTTCGAGGCTATAGAGCCGAACCGGATGTGGCTGTCGGACCTGACCACCATCCCGACCGACGGGGGCTGGCTGTACCTGGCCCTGGTGCTCGATCGGTTCTCGCGCAAGCTGGCTGGGCGATGAGTGCGACGATGCCGCAACAGCTGGCGGCAGCCGGTTCGTCGGATGCGACCGACCCGGCCGGCGGTGGATAACGCTCCTCGCCTCTTGGCGTCCACTGAGCGGGTACCGGTTCAGTCGGTTCTTTCGATGGGGTCGTCAACCGGCGGGAGTCTGCAGACTGTCCGGACGCAGGGGTTCGCTCTTCCGTCTGCCGGGCTGGCGGGCCTCGCGGCTGGCGATCCGTTGATCTTCGGTCAGCGCCGCACTCCTGTACAAGCCCGGACTTCTTCTATACAATCTTCAGTCAAAATTTCCGACATCCCTGGCTTCTGGAAGTGTCGGGACGCACCGGTCTTGGGGGCGCGGTGCGGGCATCGTGATCCGGCGGCGCAAGCCGCCGTTTCAGTTTCAAAGGCTCCGCAATGGGTGCTCAATGTCTCACCTGATGAATACCTACGCCCGCCTGCCGGTGGCTTTCAGCCACGGCAACGGCAGCTGGCTGACCGACAGCGAAGGCAGGGTCTATCTCGACGCGCTGTCGGGTATTGCCGTGTCGACGCTCGGGCACAATCATCCGGACCTCGTCGGGGCGATCTCGACACAGGCGGCGCGCATCCTCCACTCGTCGAACCTCTACGAGATCCCGCTGCAGACGCAACTCGCCGACCGGCTCGCCGAATTGTCGGGAATGGACGAGGTGTTCTTCTGCAACTCGGGCTGCGAGGCCAACGAAGCGGCGATCAAGCTGGCGCGCCTCTACGGGCACCGGCAGGGGGTCGAGACACCGACGACGGTAGTCATGGAGCGCGCCTTCCACGGGCGGACGATGGCAACGCTCTCGGCAACCGGCAGCCGCAAGGCGCAGGCCGGCTTCGAGCCGCTCGTCGCGGGGTTCGTGCGCGTACCGTACAACCGGCTCGAGGCGATCCGTGCGGTGGCCCGGTCGAACAAGAACATCATCGCGGTGATGCTCGAGGTCGTCCAGGGCGAGGGCGGAATCAATTCGGCGGACATCGAGTTCCTGCGCGGGCTGCGCGCGCTTTGTGACGACCGCGGCTGGCTGCTGATCTGTGACGAGGTGCAGTGCGGCATGGGCCGCACGGGAACCTGGTTCGCTTTCCAGCACGCGCGAATCCGCCCCGACGTGGTGACGCTGGCCAAGGGGCTCGGCGGCGGCGTGCCGATCGGCGCCTGCCTGGCGGCGGGGCTGGCCAAGGGTCTGTTCAGGCCGGGCAATCACGGTTCGACTTTCGGCGGCAACCAGCTGGCAACGACCGCCGCGCTGACGACGATCTCGGTCGTCGAGAGGGACGGCCTGATCGAGCGAGCGGTCACCATCGGCGAGCTGATCCGCGACGGCCTGCGCGAAGCGCTCGGCGACTGTCCTGGAGTCCTCGACATCCGCGGCCAGGGACTGATGATCGGTGTCGAGCTCGGCCGTCCCTGCGCCGAGCTGGTCACCCGTGCGCTCGCTGCCGGTCTGCTGATCAACGTCACCGCCGACACGGTCGTCCGCCTGCTGCCGCCACTGACCTTCAGCGCCGACGAGGGGCGTGAACTCGTCGCGCGCCTCGCACCGCTGATCCGCGACTTCCTGCGCACCGCATAGAGACCTTCGATGGCCTGCGTGAAGCACTTCCTCCAGTTCCGCGACTTCACGCGGCCGGAATTCGACCACCTCTTCGAGCGCGCGCGCTGGATCAAGTCGGAGTTCAAGGCTTACCGGAGGTACTCTCCGCTCGGCGACCGGACGCTGGTGATGATCTTCGAGAAGGCGAGCACGCGCACCCGGCTGTCGTTCGAGGCCGGCATGCAGCAGCTCGGCGGGTCGGCGATCTACCTGAACAGCCGCGATTCCCAACTGCAGCGCGGAGAGTCGGTCGAGGACGCGGCGCGGGTGATCTCGCGGATGAGCGACGTGGTGATGATCCGCACCTTCGAGCAGGCGATGATCCAGCGCTTCGCCGCGCATTCGCGAGTGCCGGTGATCAACGGGCTGAGCAACGAGTATCACCCTTGCCAGATTCTCGCCGACATCTTCACCTTCATCGAGCATCGCGGCCCGATCCAGGGCCGGACGGTCGCCTGGATCGGCGACTCGAACAACGTCTGCAATACCTGGCTGCAGGCTGCCGAGGTGCTCGACTTCCAGGTCAACGTGTCGACCCCCCCAGGCTATGAGGTCGCGGTCGACCGGGCGGGGCTCCAGGGCACCAACAACCACCGGCAGTTCGCCGACCCGATGGACGCCGCGCGCGGCGCCGATCTGGTGACCACCGACGTGTGGACATCGATGGGCTTCGAGGCCGAGAACGAGGAGCGTCGGCGGGATTTCGCCGACTGGCAGGTCGACGCCGAGATGATGCGCGTGGCCCACCCGGACGCTCTGTTCATGCATTGCCTGCCCGTCCATCGCGGCGAGGAAGTCACCGCCGAGGTGATCGACGGTCCGCAGAGCGTCGTGTGGGACGAAGCCGAGAACCGAATGCATACGCAGAAGGCGCTGCTCGAGTATCTGCTGCTCGGCCGCGTCGACAACAGCGCCGAGCTGAGCAGGAACGGCCCATGAGTGCAATCAGAAAAGTGGTGCTCGCCTATTCGGGCGGGCTGGACACCTCGGTGATCCTGAAGTGGCTGCAGGACACCTACGCGTGCGAAGTGGTGACCTTCACCGCCGACCTCGGCCAGGGCGAGGAGATCGAAGCCGCGCGGCCAAAGGCGCTGAAGTTCGGTATCGCGCCCGAGAACATCTACATCGACGACCTGCGCGAGGAGTTCGTCCGCGACTTCGTCTTCCCGATGTTCCGCGCCAACACGGTCTATGAGGGCGAGTACCTGCTCGGGACGTCGATCGCCCGGCCGCTGATCGCCAAGCGGATGATCGAGATCGCCAACCTGACCGGCGCCGATGCCGTCGCCCACGGCGCGACCGGCAAGGGCAACGACCAGGTGCGCTTCGAGCTCGGCGCGTACGCGCTGCGCCCGGGGATCCGGATCATCGCGCCGTGGCGCGAGTGGGACCTGCTCTCGCGCGAGAAGCTGCTCGCCTACGCCGAGCGCCACGACATCCCGATCGAGATGAAGCATCGTGAAGGCGGTTCGCCGTACTCGATGGACGCCAATCTGCTACACATCAGCTACGAGGGGCGGCACCTCGAGGATCCGTCGGCCGAGGCCGAGGAGTCGATGTGGCGCTGGACGGTGTCGCCCGAGGCAGCGCCCGATTCGCCCGAGTACGTCGATCTCGAGTTCGCCGGTGGCGACCTGGTGGCGATCGATGGCCAGCGGATGGCGGCGCACGAACTGCTCGCCCGGCTCAACGAGCTCGGCGGCCGCCATGGCATCGGACGAATCGACCTCGTCGAGAACCGCTACGTCGGGATGAAGTCGCGCGGGTGTTACGAGACGCCGGGCGGGACGATCCTGCTGCCAGCGCACCGGGCGATCGAGTCGATCACCCTCGACCGCGAAGTGGCGCACCTCAAGGACGACCTGATGCCGCGCTACGCGAGCCTGATCTACAACGGCTACTGGTGGAGCCCCGAGCGGGTAGCCCTGCAGACGCTGATCGACCACACCCAGCAGTCGGTCAACGGCTGGGTGCGCGTCAAGCTGTACAAGGGCAACGTGATCGTCGTCGGCCGCGATTCGCCGAGCGACTCGCTCTTCGATGCGACGATCGCCACCTTCGAGGACGATGCCGGGGCGTACGACCAGAAGGACGCCGCCGGATTCATCCGGCTCAACGCGCTGCGCATGCGCATCGCGGCCAATCTGGCGGGCCGCAAGAGATGAGCCAGGGGTGAGCCGTCGATGTTCGGGCTGACGGAAGAGCAGATCACCGACTTCGGAATGACCTTCGGGGTCGGCGCCTTCATCCTCTTCATGCTGTTCATCATCGGTGAGATCGCCTGGAAGTCGAAGGCCGGCAAGACCGGGACGATCATCCTGTTCTTCGTCCTCTCCTTCGGCATGCTCGGCTTCATCGCCAAGGCGATCATTCAGAAAATCTGGGGAATGTGAACATGTCGCAGTTCGAGGGTGTCAGTGTCGTCAAACAGGCCAACGTCTATTTCGACGGCAAGTGCGTCAGCCACACGATCCTTCTCGCCGACGGCAGCCGCAAGACGGTCGGCGTGATCCTGCCATCGACGCTGACTTTCAGGACCGCCGCGCCGGAAGTCATGGAAGGCGTCGGCGGCAGCTGCCGGGTTCGTCTCGAAGGGAGCAGCGAATGGACGAGTTACTCAGCCGGTGAGTCGTTCTGCGTCCCCGGCGACTCGTCGTTCGAAATCAGTTGCGCTGAGCCTTATCATTACGTCTGCCACTTCGCCTGAGCGCGGTGGCGATCCGGGTCCGACGACCATCCTGCCGAGAACGAGCCCATGCCTTCATTCGACTTTTCTTCAGAAGCTGACATGGCCGCCCTGAACAACGCCATCGACGTGACCCGGCGGGCGATCGACAATCGCTACGATTTCAAGGGAACCAGTGCCCGTGTCGAGCTCAACGAAAAGGACCGGCTGATCACGCTCTTCGGCGACTCCGACTTCCAGCTCGGGCAGATCCGGGACCTGCTCTTCCCGGCGATGGAGAAGAAGGAAAAGGAGAGCACCAAACGGCTCGAGCATCAGCCGGTGCAGCGGATTTCCGGCAACAAGGTCAAACAGGACCTGAAAATCCGCATCGGCATCGAATCCGTTCTGGCCAGGGAGATCGTCCGGCTGATCAAGGACTCGAAGCTCAAGGTTCAGGCCTCGATCCAGGGCGACACCGTACGCGTCAGTGGGGCCAAGCGCGACGACCTGCAGGCGTGCATCGCGCTGGTCACCCGGACGATCACCGATTTTCCGATCAGATCCGGGAATTTCAGGGACTGAGTGCGACGCCAGACCACCGTGTTCAAGCCGGCCGACGATTCTGACCGAGAGGGCCCGACCGACCCGGGAATGCTCTCGTGGACCGAGGAGTTGCGGCGCGTCGCAATGGCGGTCAGCAAAAAGGACCGTCATCCGGCGGCGAGACGCCAGCAAATCTTCTATCTGCTGCAATGGACCGCCGACGGGCTGGGTTTCGGCGTCACCGTCAACAAGGGCCGCGAGCCGGAGAGTTCCGACGAACTCTGGAACATCGACCGCGTGATCAGCAAGTCGCCGCGTTTCCTCAGCGACGAGGACCGGAAGATCCTGCGCCTGCTGTGGGCCGAGCGTTCGTTCGACAGTGGTCTGCGCGTCTTCGGACTCGGGCCTCGAAACGGTGCCGAGGCGCTCAGGCTGATGGCCGAAACGGGTCGGCTCTGTCGCAGGGACGACTTTTCACCGCTGGCCCTCGCACCGGCCCGCCAGGCCAGAGTCGCCTGGCGGCCGGGATCCGACGGGCGTCTGCGCGTTGCGCTCAGCGCGACGCCTGCGCCGCGGCTCGTCGTCCCCCTGCCGCAACCGTGGTTCGTCGACCCTGAACGGAGCGTGCTCGGGCCTCTCGAAGTCGAGGGCAATCCGACTGTCGTCGCCCGCCTCTTCGCACTGCCGCCACTGTCGCCGACCGCCGCCGCTCTCGTCGACGAGGCTCTGGCGCAGTCGGCCGGCGAGTTGCCGGCAGCGCCCGAACGAGCTGCGGCGGACCTGCGCGAGATCGTCGCCGACCCGCTGCCGGTTCTGCGCCTGCAGACGCTGGCGACCCATGGCAACCGTGGCTGGAGAGAGTACCTGCCGAGTTTCTGTGGTGGCCCGTTCGACGTCGCGCTGCCGGTCTTCCGCTACAGCGAAGTCGAGCTCGCTCCCGACGACCCGCGCGACTTCGTCGTTCTGCCCGACGGCGAGACGGTGCGCGTGGCGCGCGAAAGCGCGGTCGAGGAGCGGATGGCCGGCGCGCTCGCCGCCGCCGGTCTCGAGAAGGTCCCGGGCTACGTGCTGCAGACCTTCGGCCGGCCGCCCGAAAACGCCTACGGTCTGGCCGCCGAGGAGTCGTGGCCGGCGTTCATGCGCGACGAACTGGCCGGCCTGCGTCTCGCCGGCTGGCAGATCGAGTTCGCCGACGACTTCCGGCACCGGCTGCTCGAGGTCGAAGCCTGGGAGGCCAACCTCGTCGAGTCGGACGACGGCTGGTTCGAGCTCGACATGGGGATCGTTGTCGAGGGCGAACGCGTGCCTCTCGCACCGCTGCTCGCCGCCCTCTTCCACCGTGATCCGCGCTGGCTCGACGCTGCACTGCTGGCGAGAATCGGTGACGACGAACTCGTCGAGCTGGTCACCCCGGCGAATCTGCGCGTCCGGGCGCCCGCCGGGCGACTGAAGCCGTTGGCCGCGACGCTGATCGATCTCTTCGAGGGCTTCTCCGGTGGCACGAGCCTACGCATCTCGCGCCTTGACGCCCCGCGGCTCGGCGAGCTCAACGACGCCAGCCGCTGGCTGTTCAAGGGCCAGAAGGACCTGCTGGCGCTCGCCGGGAAGCTATCGGCAGCGCAGGGAATACGGAATATCGACCCGCCTGAGGGACTCGGACTCGAGCTGCGCCACTACCAGAGCGAAGGGCTCGCCTGGCTGCAGTTCCTGCGCGAGAACGATCTCTCGGGAATCCTCGCCGACGACATGGGGCTCGGCAAAACGGCGCAGGCGCTGGCCCACCTGCTGCTCGAGAAGGAGGCTGGCCGGCTCGACCGGCCAGCGCTGATCATCCTGCCGACCTCGCTGATCTTCAACTGGAAGAACGAGGCGGCGCGCTTTGCGCCGGGCCTGTCGATCCTCTCGCTGCACGGGCCCGAGCGCCGGAGCCGCTTCGCCGAGATCGACCGTCACGACGTCGTCCTGACGACTTATCCGCTGCTCTGGCGCGACGCTGCCGAGCTGACCCGGCACAATTATCACCTACTGATCCTCGACGAAGCGCAGACGGTCAAGAACGCGCGCAGCCAGGGAGCCGAGGTCGTCCGCCGGATTCGCACACGACACCGCCTCTGCCTCACCGGCACGCCGCTCGAGAACCATCTCGGCGAACTGTGGAGTCAGTTCGATTTTCTGCTCCCGGGCTTCCTCGGCAGCCAGCACGGCTTCAACAAGTACTGGCGTGCGCCGATCGAGAAGCAGGGCGACAGCCAGCGCCGCGACTTGCTGGCCCGCCGCGTGCGGCCGTTCATCCTGCGCCGCAAGAAGGAGGAGGTGGCTCGCGAACTGCCGGCGAAGACGATCATCGTCCGCAAGGTCGAGCTCGACGGCGCCCAGCGCGACCTCTATGAAACCGTGCGCATCGCGATGGATGCCCGGGTGCGGCACGAGATCGCCAGCAAGGGCTTCAACCGGAGCCAGATCGTCATCCTCGACGCGCTGCTCAAGTTGCGCCAGGTGTGCTGCGATCCACGCCTGGTCAAGGCCCGCTCTGCGCAGAAGGTCAGGGAGCGCGCGAAGCTCGATCTGCTGATGACCATGCTCCCCGAGCTCGTCGAGGAGGGACGACGGATCCTCGTCTTCTCGCAGTTCACCAGCATGCTCGGACTGATCGAGAAGGAACTGAAGGACGCCAACCTCGACTATGCACTGCTGACCGGTGACACGCGGCATCGCGAAGCCGAGGTCCAGCGCTTCCAGAGCGGGGCCGTGCCGATCTTCCTGATCAGCCTCAGGGTCGGCGGTGTCGGCCTCAATCTGACGGCGGCCGACACGGTGATCCATTACGACCCGTGGTGGAATCCGGCGGCCGAGAACCAGGCGACCGACCGCGCGCACCGCCTCGGACAGGACAAACCGGTCTTCGTCTACAAACTGATCATCGCCGGAAGCATCGAGGAAAAGATCCTCCAGTTGCAGGAGCGCAAGGCCGAACTCGCCGCGCGAATCCTTTCTTCCGACCAGGATATAGAGGCCAAGTTCGCCAGCGACGACATCGCCGCGCTGTTCGCGCCGCTCGCCGGCTGAGTGATCGGCAGGATGCCGTCGCTCCGGCGAGCCCCCGCCGGTTCGCAGTCACTGTACAGACCGGGGGCAGAGCGTTTTTTCTCGACAGGGGGGAGGGTCATGAAGATCGACGCCACAGAGTTCGGCAGCATCACCGTCGATGGCCGCGGCCATCCGTACGACATTCTCATCCGGCTCTCGGGCGAGATCGTCAAGCGCAGGAAGAAACTCTCGAAGCGGATTTACGGTACTTCGCACACGATTTCCCGGGACGAGGCCGAGTTCGTTTATGAGAAGGGCTGCGAGACGCTCGTCATCGGCTCCGGTCAGTATGACAACGTCCGTCTCTCGGCGGAGGCCGCCGACTTCTTCGCCGCACATCACTGCCGTGTCGTTCTGCAGCCGACTCCCGAAGCGATCAGAGTCTACAATCACGCGCACGGCAGGACCGTCGGACTGTTTCATGTGACCTGCTGAGCGGCCAGAGGGGAGGAACGCGCACGATGGATCAAGCGGTGGCCGACTGCCAGTCCGACGACATGCAGCTGGGGGCGGGCGACGCCCTGCTGATCGTCGATCTCCAGAACGACTTCCTGCCGGGCGGCAGACTCGCCGTCCCCGGCGGCGATCAGGTCGTTCCTCTGCTCGGCGAGTGGGCACGGCGCTTTGCTGCGCTGGCCCTGCCGGTGGTCGCCACGCGCGACTGGCATCCCCCGGATCATTGCTCGTTCGCCGCGCGGGGGGGAATCTGGCCGGAACACTGTGTCGCCGGCAGCGAAGGGGCCGAGTTCGCCAGCGGCCTCGTCCTGCCCGAATCGACGACCGTCGTCGCGAAAGCGACCGGGCGCGACGAGGAAGCGTATTCGGGCTTCGCCGGCACCGGTCTGGCGAACCGGCTGCGCGAAGCGGGCGTCAGACGCCTTTTCGTCGGCGGGCTGGCCACCGACTACTGTGTGCTGAACACCGTCGTCGACGCGCTCGACGCGGGATTCGCCGTCGTCGTTCTCGCCGAGGCCATCCGCGCCGTAGACGTCGAACCCGGCGACGGCGAACGGGCGCTGGCCAGGATGTCGGCGCGCGGAGCGAGGATCGTGGGAAGCGCCGAGGCGCGCCAATGAGCGGCGAAAGCGTCCTGCTCACCGACCTTTATCAGCTGACGATGCTCCAGGCCTACTGGCAGCGCGGGATGAACGACACGGCGGTGTTCGAGTTCTTCGTGCGCAAGCTCCCGGAGCAGCGCAACTTCCTGATCGCCGCCGGTCTCGAACAGGTGCTCGACCATCTCGAGGACACCGCGTTTTCTGCCGAAGAGATCGGCTGGCTCCGCCAGTCCGGGCGCTTCGACCCGGATTTCGTCGACTCGCTCGCCAACTGGCGTTTTGCCGGCGACGTCGACGCGCTGCCCGAAGGCACCGTCTGTTTCGCCGATGAACCGCTGCTGCGCATCGTCGCGCCGATCCGCGAAGCACAGCTCGTCGAGACGCGGATCATCAACCTGCTGCAGTTGCAGACGATGGTCGCCTCGAAAGCCGCGCGCTGCGTGCTCGCCGCGCCGGGACGCCTGCTCGTCGACTTCGGGCTGCGCCGCTCGCACGGCGCCGAGGCCGGCCTGCTCTCGGCGCGGGCGAGCTACCTCGCCGGCTTCGGCGGAACATCGACGATCCTCGCGGGGATGCGCTGGGGAATTCCGCTGTTCGGGACGATGGCCCACTCGTTCATCGAAGCGCACGCCAGCGAAGCCGAGGCCTTCGCGAACTTCGCCCGCTCGCAGCCGACCGGCACGACGCTGCTGATCGACACCTACGACACCGAGCAGGCGGCCGCGAAGCTCGTCGGACTCGTCCCGCGCCTGACTGCCGAAGGGCTGCGCGTCAACGCCGTGCGCCTCGACAGCGGTGACCTCGGCGAGCACGCGCGCCGGGTGCGGGCAATCCTCGACGCCGGTGGCCTCTCCGCGGTGCGCATCTTTGCCAGTGGCAACCTCGACGAGTACCGTCTGCGCGACTTGCTGCGTGGCGGCGCGCCGATCGACGGCTTTGGCGTCGGCACGAGGATGAACACCTCGGCCGACAAGCCCTACCTCGACTGCGCGTACAAGCTCCAGGAATACGCCGGTCTGCCGCGGCGGAAGCGCTCGGAGGGCAAGCTCACCTGGCCAGGCCGCAAGCGCATCTGCCGTTCTTTCAACGCCGACGGCCGGATGACCGGAGACACGCTGACCGTCGCTGCCGACCGGACCGGGCAGCCCGACCTGATCGTTCCGGTGATGCGCCAAGGCAGGCGTCTGGCTCCTTCGCCTGGCCTCGGGGTGATCCGCGAACATGTCAGGGCCGAACTGGCCCGCCTTCCTGAACGGCTTCGCGAGCTCGATCCCGCCGCCGAGGGCTATCCGCTGACCGTTTCGGAAGCCTTGCGTGCGCTTGCCCGCGACGCCGACCGCGCCAGCGGTCTCGACGTCTGACCGAGAGCCTGCAGCAGGAGCAACGGCACGATGGACGACCGGCAAAGAATCGTTCTCTACGACGAAAGGCAGCTGTCGCTGATCCTCGACGGCATGGCCAGACGGATCGCCGGCCTGCTCGGTGACCGCCCGGAGCTGGTCATCGTCGGCGTCCTGCGGCGCGGTGCGCCGCTCGCCGACCTGCTCGGCGAGCGTTTGCAGCGCCTCGGAATCAACGCCGTCCCGAGGCTCGATCTGCAGGTCAAACGCTACGCCGACGACCTCACCCTGCTCTTCCCGGAGACACGGCTCACCGAGAGCGCGACCGATGCCGGCGTCCACCTGACCGGCAAGTCCGTCCTGATCGTCGATGACGTCCTCTACCGTGGGCACTCGCTGCTTCGGGTCGTCCAGTACCTGGCCCTGCGCGGTCCGGCGACGATCCGCAGCGCGATCCTCGTCGACCGCAGCGTCAGTGCGCTGCCCGTGCATGCGGACGTCGCCGGCGTCACGCTCCAGGTGGCTCCCGGTTCGATCGTCGAGGTCCATGTGCCTCCCTACGAGACCGACTTCGGGATCGAGCTGGTCGTGCCACGGCCGGTCTGAGCCGCACGGGCTCCTGGCGGCGCGGCCGGTCGTCGCCGGGGATCGCCCGATCTGCTAGAATTCGGCCCCGGGCACGCCAGGCCGGCGCAGTGATTCGTCCGCACGAGACATTGTGCGCACGCAGCTTCGGCCCGGCGGCGCACAATCATGCACGGCGCGGTCGCGGGGAAGCGCCTGGTCCGGCTTCCCCGCGACGACTGGCGCCAGGATCCCGCAAGCCAGAGCGGTCCTCTGGCTTTTTCCGCTTTCGTGGTGGGGTGGCACTATGCCGGTTATCACATTGCCTGACGGTTCGCAGAAGCAGTTCGCCAGCGCCGTCACGGTTGCCGAGGTGGCACAGAGCATCGGTCCGGGTCTGGCGCGGGCAGCGCTCGCCGGCAAGATCGACGGTCGTCTCGTCGACACCTCGCACACGATCAGCGACGACGCACGGTTGGCCATCGTCACCGACAAGGATCCCGAAGGCCTCGAAGTGATCCGTCATTCCACGGCTCACCTGATGGCCTACGCGGTCAAGGAACTGTTCCCTGAAGCGCAGGTGACCATCGGGCCGGTCGTCGACAACGGCTTCTATTACGATTTCTCGTACGAACGGCCGTTCACGCCCGACGATCTCGCGGCCATCGAGGCGCGCATGCTCGATCTGGCCCGGCGCGATCTGCCGGTGCGCCGTGAAGAGTGGGCGCGCGACGAGGCGACCGCCTTCTTCAAGTCGATCGGCGAACACTACAAGGCCGAACTGATCGACGCGATTCCGCCTGGCGAGGTCGTCTCGCTCTACCGCGAGGGCGATTTCGTCGACCTCTGCCGCGGACCGCACGTCCCGTCCACCGGCCGGATCCGGGTATTCAAACTGATGAAGGTCGCCGGAGCCTACTGGCGAGGCGATCACCGCAACGAGCAGTTGCAGCGCATCTATGGCACGGCGTGGGCGAAAAAGGAAGACCAGGACGCCTACCTGCACATGCTTGAAGAGGCGGAGAAGCGCGACCACCGCAAGCTCGGCCGCCAGCTCGACCTCTATCACCTGCAGGACGAGGCGCCGGGAATGGTCTTCTGGCATCCCAAGGGCTGGACGATCTGGCAGGAGGTCGAACAGTACCTGCGGCGCGTCCTCCGCGCCAACGGCTACCGCGAGGTCAAGACGCCGATGATCATGGACCGCTCGCTCTGGGAGCGCTCTGGCCATTGGCAGAACTACGCCGAGAACATGTTCACCACGGCTTCGGAGAACCGCGACTACGCGATCAAGCCAATGAACTGCCCAGGCCACATCCAGATTTACAACCAGGGGTTGCGCAGCTACCGCGACCTGCCGATGCGCCTCGCCGAGTTCGGCTCCTGCCATCGCAACGAACCATCCGGAGCGCTGCACGGGATCATGCGCGTGCGCGCCTTCGTCCAGGATGACGCGCACATCTTCTGCACCGAGGCGCAGGTACTACCGGAGACGGCGGCGTTCATCGACCTGCTGCAGCAGATCTACGCCGATTTCGGATTCAGCGAAATCCTCGTCAAGCTGTCCACCCGCCCGGCGAAGCGGATCGGTTCGGACGAGGTCTGGGATCGCGCGGAGGCGGCTCTCGCCGAAGCGCTCGCCGCCAAGGGTCTGATCTACGATCTGCAGCCGGGCGAAGGTGCGTTTTACGGACCGAAGATCGAGTTCTCGCTCAAGGACTGCCTCGGCCGCGTCTGGCAGTGCGGTACGCTGCAGCTCGACTTCGCGCTGCCCGAGCGCCTCGACGCGCACTACATCGCCGAGACCAACGAACGGCAGATTCCGGTGATGCTCCATCGGGCGATCCTCGGCTCGCTCGAGCGCTTCATCGGCATCCTCGTCGAGCATTATGCCGGCGCCATGCCGCTGTGGCTGTCGCCGGTGCACGCCGTGGTGCTGAACATTTCGGAAAAGCAGATCGGCTACGCCGGGGAGGTTGCGGCGACCTTGTGCGCAGCCGGGCTGCGGGTCGAAGCCGATTTGCGCAACGAAAAAATTACCTATAAAATACGAGAACATAGCTTGAACAAGCTGCCCTACCAGATCGTCGTCGGCGACAAGGAGATGGCAGCGAACCAGGTGGCCGTGCGCTCGCGCGGCGGGCGAGACCTTGGCCAGATGCCGGTGGAGGCTCTGTGCCAGCGGCTTCTCGACGAGATCGCGGCGCGCAGTGGTACGGCCTGATTTTTTGTCCAAGGGAGGAGCAAGGCCATCGCACTGCAAAAGGCGCAACGCATAAACGAGGAAATCAACGCCCCGGAAGTCCGTCTGATCGGCGTCGCCGGAGAACAACTGGGGGTCATGAGTGTCAGGGCTGCACTGGCCCTGGCCGAGGAGGCGGGGGTCGACCTGGTCGAGATTGCCCCGATGGCTCAGCCCCCGGTCTGTCGCATCGTTGATTTCGGCAAGTTCAAGTACCAGGAGCAGAAACGCCAGCACGAGCAGAAGCTGAAGCAAAAGCAGGTCCAGGTCAAGGAGATCAAGCTGCGTCCTGGTACCGACGAGAACGACTATCAGATCAAGCTGCGCAACATGATGCGTTTCCTCGAGGAAGAAGACAAGGTCAAGGTGACCCTGCGCTTCCGCGGCCGGGAGATGGCTCACCAGGATATCGGGATGCGCCAGATCGAGCGCATCCGCGCTGACCTCCAGGACGTGGCGATGGTCGAGCAGATGCCGCGGATGGAGGGCCGGCAGATGGTCATGGTGCTGACGCCGAGCAGAAAGAAATAGCTTCACCAGCGGGTTCCACGAGCCCGAAGAAGTGCTGCCGGGTCTGAAGTGCCCCCGCCGGGGGACACCTGGCCGCATGTTTATAAACAGGAGCAGTCGATGCCCAAAATGAAGACCAAGACTGGAGCGAAAAAGCGCTTCAAGATCACTCCGAGCGGCCGAATCAAGCGCTCGCACGCCTACAAACGCCACATCCTGACCAAGAAGGACAGCAAGACCAAGCGCCAGCTGCGCGGCATGACCTTCATCCACGCCGCCGACGAGGCCGTCGTCCGTTCGATGCTCCCTTACGCCTGAAAGGAGACCAAAGATGCCCCGAGTCAAACGTGGTGTCACGGCACACGCCCGTCACAAGAAGATTCTCGCGCTGGCCAAAGGCTATCGCGGCCGCCGGAAGAACGTTTACCGAATCGCCAAACAGGCGGTGATGAAGGCCGGACAGTACGCGTATCGCGATCGCCGGCAGAGGAAGCGCCAGTTTCGCAGCCTGTGGATCACCCGGATCAACGCCGCGGCCAGGGAGCTGGGGATGAAGTACAGCACCCTGATGAACGGCCTGAAGAAGGCGCAGATCGAGGTCGACCGCAAGGTCCTCGCCGATCTCGCCGTTTTCGACAAGCCGGCTTTTGCCGCCCTGGCAGGACAAGCCAAGGCCCAGCTGCAGACCTAGGCTCGACGATCGTCGACAAAGGAGGCGCGAGCCTCCTTTTTTCGGTGCACCATGGACAGACTCGATCAAATAGTCGCAGAGGCGACTGCGGCGTTTTCGGAGACCGGCGACCCTGACGCGCTCGAGCAGGTCAAGGCCATCTATCTCGGCCGGAACGGCCGGATCACCGACCTGCTGAAGGGCCTCGGCAAGCTTCCGGTGGACGAGCGCAAGGCGGCCGGAGCGGCGGTCAACCGCGCCAAGGAAGCCGTTGAGAGCGCCCTCCAGCAGAGACGCGAAGCGTTGCGGCGGATGGCCCTTGCCGCCCGTCTCGCCGAGGAAGCACTCGACGTGAGCCTACCGGGGCGCGCCCAGTCGCGCGGCGGCCTTCACCCGGTGACCCGGACGCTCGAGCGTATCGAGGCGCTTTTCCGGTCGATCGGCTTCGCCGTCGCCGATGGCCCGGAGATCGAGGCAGAGTTCCAGAACTTCACCGCGCTGAATACTCCCGAAGACCACCCGGCGCGGTCGATGCACGACACCTTCTATCTCGAGGACGAAGCCGGCCGGGTGGCCAAAGGGATCCTGCTGCGCACGCACACCAGCCCGATCCAGGTGCGCTACATGCAGGCGCACGTCGCCCGCTACGCCGGACTCGAAACGATGCCCGAAATCCGGGTGATCGCGCCGGGCAGGGTCTACCGGGTCGACTCCGACGCCACCCATTCGCCGATGTTCCACCAGGTCGAGGGGCTGTGGATTGGCGAGAGCGTCAGCTTCGCCGACCTCAAGGGAGTGATCGGCGACTTCCTGCGCCGATTCTTCGAGAGTGACGACCTGCAGGTCCGCTTCCGCCCGTCGTTCTTTCCGTTTACCGAACCGTCGGCGGAGATCGACATGGCCTTCACCAGCGGCTCGCTGAAGGGCCGCTGGCTCGAGATCGCCGGCTGCGGGATGGTTCATCCGAACGTCCTGCGGCACGTCGGCATCGATCCCGAGCGCTACATCGGTTTCGCCTTCGGCATGGGGCCGGACAGGCTGACGATGCTCCGTTATGGCGTCAATGACCTGCGCCTCTTCTTCGACGGCGACCTGCGCTTCCTCCGGCAGTTCGTCTGATCGCCTTACCCAGGGAAATCCGCAGCCATGAAGTTCTCCGAGACCTGGCTTCGCAGCTTCGTCGATCCCGCCTGCTCGGGTCACGAGTTCTCGCACATGCTGACCATGGCCGGCCTCGAAGTCGAACACGAGGAAAGCGTCGCGCCGTTCTTCGACAAGGTCGTCGTCGCCGAGATCGTCGCCGTGGAAGCGCATCCCGACGCCGACCGGCTGCGTGTCTGCCGCGTCGACGTGGGGACTGGCGAACCGCTGCAGATCGTCTGCGGCGCGCCGAACGCCGCCGCCGGCCTGCGCGTCCCCTGTGCCCTGGCCGGCGCCGAACTGCCCGGCGGCCTGGCGATTCGGGTCGCCCGCGTGCGCGGCGTCGAGTCCTCGGGAATGCTCTGCTCGGCACGCGAACTCGGCATCGCCGAAGACGCCTCGGGCCTGCTCGTGCTCGCCGACGACGCACCGGTCGGCGAGGACATCCGGCGTCACCTCGACCTCGACGACCGCCTGCGGCTGCTCAAACTGACCCCCAACCGCGCCGACTGCCTGTCACTCGAAGGGATCGCCCGCGAGGTCTCGGCGCTGACCGGGATCCCGGCTCGTTTCGTCGAGGTTCGCGAGGTCGAGCCCTCGATCAGCAGCAAACGGCCGGTCGTGCTCGACGCGCCGCAGGCCTGCCCGCGCTACTGTGGTCGGGTGATCGCCGGAGTCGATGCGCGCGCGCCGACGCCGGCCTGGCTGCGGCGGCGCCTCGAACGCAGCGGAATCCGCCCGATCTCGGCACTCGTCGACGTCAGCAACTACGTGATGCTCGAACTCGGCCAACCGCTGCACGTCTTCGACAACCAGCGACTCGGCGGCGCGATCCACGCGCGGATGGCCCGGCCCGGCGAGACGATCCTGCTGCTCAACGAGCAGACTCTCGAGCTCGACGAGGACGTGCTGCTGATCGCCGACGACCTGCACCCGGTGGCGATGGCCGGAATCATGGGTGGTGAGGACAGCGGTGTCACTCTCGCGACGACCGAGGTCTTCGTCGAATCGGCGTTCTTCACGCCGGCCGCGGTGGCCGGGCGAGCCCGGCGTTACGGTTTCGTCTCCGATGCCTCGCACCGCTTTGAGCGCGGCGTCGACTTCGCGGGAACGCGACGCGCGCTCGAACGGGCGACGCGACTGATCCTCGAAATCTGTGGCGGACAGGCCGGGCCGGTGACCGACGCGCTGGCCAAGCTGCCCGAGCGTCGCCCGGTCCGCCTGCGCCCGGAACGCGTCGCCAGGGTGCTCGGCGTAGAGCTCGACGCGGGGCGGATCGGCGAGTTGTTCGGCCGGCTCGCGCTGCCGTTTTCGCGCGACGGCGACGACTTCGTCGTCAGTCCGCCGAGCTACCGCTTCGATATCGAGATCGAGGAAGACCTGATCGAGGAGATCGCACGTCTCCACGGTTACGAGAACATCCCGGCGCCGGCACCGCGCGCGCTGCTCGCGATGCTGCCGCAGAGCGAGCACTCCCGGCCGCTCACCTGCGTTCGCCAGACTCTCGCCGACGCCGGCTATCAGGAGGTGGTCAATTACGCCTTCGTCGAGGAAGCGTGGGAGAGCGACTTCGCCGGCAACACCCGGCTGATTCGCCTGGCCAACCCGATCGCCAGCCAGCTGGCGGTGATGCGCTCGTCGCTGATCGGCGGCCTGGTCGCCAACCTCGCCGCAAACCTCAAGCGACGGCAAAGCCGCGTGCGCCTCTTCGAGACCGGTCGCTGCTTTTTCCGCGATGCGGCCGGGTCGCCGGTGCCCGGCTTCCGGCAGCCTTGGAAGCTGACCGCCCTGGCCTACGGCCCGGCGCTGCCCGAGCAATGGGCCACGCCGCCGCGCAACGTCGATTTCTTCGACATCAAGGGCGACCTCGAACTTCTCCTCGCACCGCTCGCGGCACGCTTCGAGAAAGGCACCCACCCTGCACTGCACCCCGGCCGCAGCGCGCGCGTGCTGCTCGACGGCGAGCCGGTCGGCATCGTCGGTGAGCTGCATCCGCAGTGGCAGCAGAAGTACGAGCTGCCTTTGGTGCCGGTGGTCTTCGAAATCGATCTCGACGCGCTGACCCGGGCGCGCCTGCCACAGTACGCCGAGCTTTCGAAACAGCCGGTGGTGATCCGCGACCTCGCCGTCGTCGTCGATCAGGGCCTGGAGCTCGGCGCGCTGCTCGAAGGTCTCGAGCAGCATCGTCCGCCGATCGTCCGCGAGGTCACCCTGTTCGACGTCTATGCGGGGCGTGGAGTCGAGGCCGGCAGAAAAAGCCTTGCCTTCCGGATACTGATGCAAGATACTCAAAAAACCTTGCTGGAAGCGGAGGTCGAGGTCGCCATCCAGCAGCTGGTGGCCTACCTGAAAGAGGCCTTTGCCGCCGAGCTCCGCGTCTAGGGAAAGGTAACGCATGACGCTTACCAAAGCAGAACTCGCCGACCTCCTCTTCGAAAGGGTCGGCCTCAACAAGCGCGAGGCCAAGGACATGGTCGAGGCCTTCTTCGAAGAAATTCGCAACGCGCTGGAGCGTGGTGACGGCGTCAAGCTCTCCGGCTTCGGCAACTTCCAGCTCCGTGACAAGCCGCAGAGACCCGGGCGAAATCCCAAGACCGGCGAGGAAATTCCGATCACCGCGCGCCGGGTGGTCACTTTCCATGCCAGCCAGAAGCTGAAGGCCGAGGTGGAACACGCTTATGATCGAAACCAGCCATAGGGACGCTGCCCAGGAGGCTTTACCGGCGATCCCGGCCAAGCGCTATTTCACGATCGGCGAAGTCAGCGAACTGTGTGGCGTCAAGCCGCACGTGCTGCGCTACTGGGAACAGGAGTTCTCACAGCTCAGGCCGGTCAAGCGGCGCGGCAACCGGCGCTACTATCAGCACCACGAGGTACTCCTCGTGCGCCGGATCAGGGAGCTGCTCTACAGCCAGGGGTTCACGATCAGCGGTGCGCGCAACCGTCTCGACGATGCAGCAGCCGAGAGCCAGGCCACTGCCTCGACGCTGCCCCCGGAAAAACTCCGCGAGGAGTTGTTGAGCATCGCCGAGATGCTGCGACCCTGAGCCCGCAGCCGCTTTTCGCTTATAATGTGTCTTCAGTCGGGGCGTGGCGCAGCCTGGTAGCGCACTTGCATGGGGTGCAAGGGGTCCCGA
>NZ_JAMTDX010000047.1 GCF_023806625.1 Accumulibacter sp. | reverse complement strand
CGCCGCGCCGGCGCCGGCGAGATCCCCCTGCGCCGTCAGCAGGTCGCCGATCTTGCTGTGCGACACCGACAGGTTGCGCTGCCAATAGGCGTTGTTCCAGTCGACGAGGGTGAGGCGCTCGAAGATCGCGCGGCCCCTTTCGAGCAGCCGCCGCCGCGGCGCGAGCGGCGCGCGCTCTTTGAGCGCATCATCGAGGTCGAAGGTGAAACGCTGGCCCAGTTGCCCGAGCGCCTCGGGCGCCAGCGGCTGTTCGCCGAGCGCGGCGACCCAGGCGGCGCCGGCCTCGCCCTCGCGCAGCACGTACCCGGCGAGCGCCGCGGTCGCCCCGGCGAGTTCGCCGTCGGTCAATTCGCCGCCGTAGAGCGCCGCCGCGCCGGCCGGGTCATCGGCGCCGATCCGATGGACCATCGTCTCGCTCTGGTGCAGCGGATCGTCGGCTTCGAGGCCGGCGAAGTGCGCGGCGAGTTCGGCGTGGCCGGCGCGGCGCTGGTCTTCCGCAGGCAGGTAGCGCGCCAGAGCGGCTTCGCGCATCTGCGCGTGGGTGAAGTCCCACTGGCCTTCGGCGCCGCGCGCGACGACGTGCGCGCGGAAGCTGCGCCGGAGCGCGGCGAAGGCCAGCGGCTGCCACGGTTCACCGGTCTGCGTCGGCCAGAGGCCGGCCAGGTCGGCTTCGCGCAGGCCGTTGCGGGCGAGCGCGAGCGGGGCGGCGAAGGCGCGGCAGCGGCCGACCCCGTGCAGCGCTTCGGCGCGCCGCAGCAGCCACTGGTACGCGGGGGCGACCGGCGCCGGCAGTCCGTCGATCAGCGTCAGCAGGTAGCGCGTCAGCCGCTCGGCCGGCGCAATCGTCTGGTCGCTCTCGGCACGGGTGAAGTCGGCGGCGTCGAGCCGGTTGAGTTCGTCGACGGCGAGCGAGAGCCAGAGCGGGTTGCCACAGGCCGACCGGCCGTCGTCCAGGCGCTTGTCGAGCAGCGCCTGGACGACGCGGGCGTTGAGCGTGCGGTGATGACGCGCGCAGAGGGTGGCGATGAGTTCGCGCGCGGCGGCTTCGTCGAGCGGGGGCAGGGCCTCGCCGGCGAAGCCGGCCTGCGCGCAGGCTTCGCTCTCGGCGCCGGGCAGCGTGCTGGCGAGCAGCCGGACGTTCTCCGGCAGCCGACCCGGCAGCCAGGCCAGCGGCGAGCCGGTGACGAAGCGGTCGAGCGCGTCGATCAGCACGACGACGCGCCGCCTCGCGGCCATTCGCCGCAGCAGGTCGTGGAAGGCCTGGCGCAGGTCGTCGGCGGGGCTCTTGTCGTCGATCGGTTCGCGGATGCCGAGCGCGTCGGCGAGTTCGCCGACCCAGCGGCGGATCATCCGGTCGGTCTGCCCGGAGACCGGGCTGACGCCGGCGGCGTGGATCAGCAGCAGCGGGGGGGCGGCAGTCGGGAGAGCACTTGGCGTTGCGCTGGCCAGCGCTGATTCGCCGGCCGTCGGCAGGGCAGCGCCGGCTGCGGCGAGCCGCCGGGCGAGCGCGGCGAGCAGCGCGCTCTTGCCGGCGCCGGCTTCGCCGGTGAGACACCGCGCCGGAGCGTCCCCACTGCCCAGGCAGTGCCCGGCGAGCCGGGCGAGTTCGGCCTGCCGTCCGAGGAAGCCGCTGGCCCGCCAGTCGAGGAATTCGTCGAGCGCGTCGCGTTCGCTCTCCTGCCAGGTCGGCGCCGGGGCGCCGAGGCGCTCGCGGGTCTCCAGATCGAGTTCGCGCCAGAGGTCTTCGAGCACCTGTTCGCCGAAGGCTTCGAGGCCGCTGACGGTGTCGCCGGTCCAGGTGGCGCGGTAGGGCCGCAGGCGGTCGGGGAGTTGTTCGGCGAGCCGGGCCTTGAGCGCCGCGAGTTTCTGCTCGCGCTCGGGGGCACCGGCGTCGGGGGCGAAGGTCTCGGCGTAGTCGGCGGCGAGCGCCGGGTCCATCTGGTCGTAGGGCAGCGGCTGGCGCAGGTAGAAGAAGGAACGCCGCTGCTGTTCGGGACTGGCGAGCACGCCGTAGGCGATCTCGAGTTCGGTGACGCTCCGGCCGGCGACTTCGCCGGCGAAGCCGGCTTCGTCGGCGGCGGCCTGGATGCGCTCGGCCGGCGGGACCCAGCCGTAGCGGTCACCGATCAGGCCGATCAGGAACGGCCGGCTGCGTTCGATCTCGGCGAGGCAGACCTGCAGCACCTGCAGTTCGCGCGCGCCTTCGTCGGCGACCGCGGCGGTGTCGATGCCCAGTCGCAGGTCGATCGGTTCGAGCACCACCCGCCGGCCGCGCAGGCGTTCCTGCAGTTCGGGGAAGACGTGCTCGCGCAGCCAGTCGCGCTCGGCGTGCAGGTCGCGGAAGGTGCTGGTCAGGAAGATCGGCCGGCTGAGCCAGCCGCGGCGGCTGGTGCTCCGGCCGGGTGGGTTGGCGGACGGCGGCTCGCCGCCGCGGGTGCCTTCGGGCGGACCGGGTCGGGAACCTCCGGCGGCGGTTCCCGTCTCGGCTGTGCTGGTGCCGCTCGCCGCGCGGTCCGGCGTTTCGGCTGACCGTGTGTCGCGGGAATGCGCTTCTGGCGCAGCGGCTTGCGGGGACGCCGCGTTCTCCGGGAGGGCTTGCGCATTCGCGACCCCTCCCCCGGCGGCTGCGGGCTGCTGCTCGCCCGAGCCCTCCACCACGGGCTTTGCGCGGCGAAACCATCTGCTGAACCAGTTGCCCATGCGCCCTCCCCTCGCGAGATCAACGCTGCCGGCCTTCCCTCGCGGACGTGCGCGTCCGAACGCCAGGCTGGCCCCTCCGTCCCGGCATCGCGACAACCCTCGCATTGTAGGGGTCACGAGCCCTTTCAGGGGAATGGTCAGGAGTCCGGCTTTTCCGGTCGTCTCGTCTGGCTGGAGGGCGATCCGTTGCTTCGGCCGGCGACGGCTCGGTACCGCCCGCGTCGATGGCGGGCCAGGGAGCCGGCCAGATCAGGGGACGCGACGCGAACCCGCAGCGCGGACGACGCGCCGGACTGTGCATGTACCAGATCGCTCAGGGCCGCATGAAGTACAGCAACCGGTCATCGAAATGGAGGTGTGCCAACTCCGGCGGCGGTGGGGGCGCTGGTGGTCCTTCGATGATCACGGGGCATATCTCGGGTGGCGCTTCGTCGTCTCCTGCCTTGCGCACTAAGGCCCGGCGAACTTCCTTCATGACCCATTCCGACTCCCGAGCAGCCGTCGACCAGAAGAGGAGGAAAAGATCACAGGCGTCGATCCGCTGGAAGATCAGCCCCTCGTACTGATCGCCGGGGCGCAGGTCGAGAATGTCCTGGAAGTAGTCGATGCCGAAGGGCTCCAGCATCTGTACGCGCTGCAGAACGGCATTGCGATCCCTTCGGGCATAGGAGATGAAAGCGCTTCTGTAGCTGTGCGCCCGTCCGGTGGCTTCGGGTGCGGCGCCGGCGCGCCAACTCGCCGCTGTGCCAACCACGGTCAGGACAAACTTGACGTGGCCCACAGGCACCGAGTCCACTGCAACCCGGACGGTGCCGAAGACGTCGCATTCCGCGTGGTCAGCCGGCGCGGTGACCAGGAACTGCACTGACTCCGGGCGAGCGCGCCAGATCAGTGACTGCACCGGCTCCTCTACCTCAAGCCCGGGGGTGAGCAGCTCGATGGTCAGGCGCTTGCCCTCGACGATGTCAATTTCCAGCGTACGGGATCCCCGGCGTACGGCCCCGGCATCGGCCTCGCGGGCCGCCTGACGGACATCGTCAGCTCGGGCTGGGGGATGCGCCCACATTTGGACCATCTTGATTAGCCACAATGTTCAGCAAGCTCACGTGGCGAGCCTGCCGGGGTGAA
>NZ_JAMTDX010000046.1 GCF_023806625.1 Accumulibacter sp. | reverse complement strand
CTCCCTCTGTGTCAGACTAGTTGCCGCCTCGATAGGATCTGAAGCGAGGGGGCGATAAGGAGACGACAGAGATGGCGAGATACGGACAAGCGATGAAGGATCGGGTTCTGGGTAGGCTGTTGCCACCGGAGAGCGCGGCGATCGAGGAGGTTTCGCGGGAGGTCGGAATTTCGGTCACGACCCTCGAGCGTTGGCGGGCAGAGGCGCTGTCCAGGCCCGCTCGCGAGCGGGCCTGGACAGCGGCGGCGCGGCTGCAGGCGGTGATCGCGACGGCGGCGATGGACGAGACGCAGTGCAGCGCGTGGTGCCGGGAGCACGGGTTGTATCCGAGCGAACTGGCGCGCTGGCGGGATGAGGCGACGCAGGCGCTGGCCGATCCTGGCGAGGCCCGCGCGCGGCCGGCCGAAACGCGCGCCGACAGGCAGCGCGGCCTGTCGGTGTCGCACAACAAGATCGGCGATCTGCTGACGGCGCAGGGGGATCTGGCTGGCGCCAGCGCGGCATTCCGGGCGAGCCTCGCGATCCGCGAGCGCCTGGCGGCGTCCGACCCGGGCAACGCCGGCTGGCGGCGCGACCTGTCGGTGTCGCACGTCCAGATCGGCTACCTGCTGACGGCGCAGGGCGATCTCGCCGGCGCCGGCGCGGCGTGCCGGGCGAGCCTGCGATCGCCGAGCGCCTGGCGGCGTCCGACCCGGGGAACGCCGAGTGGCAGAAAGACCTTAGAATAATCCTCAGCCGTGTCGGTGACGTTCTCGCGGACCAGGGGCCGCACGCGGACGCGCTGACCTACTTCGAGAGGTCGCTGGCGATCGCCGAGGCGACCGGAGAACGGGACGGCCAACGGCGAACTCTGCAAAACATGGGCGTGGCAGCGCAACTCGCCGGCAACACGCAGCGGGCCGCGAGCTGCCACTGGCGGGCAAGCGAGCTGGCGGTGGAAGTCGGCGGCCGGGAGCAGCAGGCGATCGCCCTGTTCAACCTCGCCGACTCGCAACACTCGCAGGGCGACCTCGACGCGGCCGAGCCGCTCTACCGCCAGGCGCTCGAACTCGATGAACCCTTCATCGACTTCAAGTGCCTCCTCGGTCTCGCGATGCTCTGCGGCGAGCGCGGTCAGGATTCTGAAGCGCACGAAACCTTCGCGCGCTGCGTCGAAGTCTGTCGCGAGCGGCTGCAGGGAGCGACGACGCACTACCCGGCGTATGCGCTGGCGATCGCCCTGCTGGGACTCGGCAAGCCGGATCAGGCGCTCGCCGCATTTGCCGACGCACTGCGGGTCAACGCCTCACCGGGCGCGATCGACGCCGCGCTGCTCGACATCGGCGTGCTGCAGCGCGGCCGTTCGCCGATCGCTGGTGTCGAGCAGGTCCGGGAGCGCCTTCGTCGAGCGCTACCCGCTGCACCGGGGGATCCGCCTGTCGATGACGCGGTGCTACCCGCGGTCGGCCGCAACGACCCGTGCCCTTGCGGCAGCGGCCGCAAGTACAAGGATTGTCACTGGAAGCTCGCATGAATCCTTCCCGTTCCCGCGTCTGGCTGGCGTGGTCGCACGAGGCGACCACGGCTCCCCGCCGTTGCGGGTATCGGCGCGTCGCCGCCCGCCAGCGTTGGCGGTGGGATCGATGCCCCCTGGTGCACAGAGCGCCGCGGCCTGGGCGTTTACGGTCGGCTCCGGCTGGCGAAACTCCTTCCTCTCTTCCACGAGGAGCATCACGATGAAACTCCGCCTCCCTTCCTGCAGCGCTGGAGTCGTTCTGGCGCTCGGCGCGCCGTGTGCGCTGACCCTCTCGCTCAGCGGATCGGCGATCGCCGCCGCGCCGAGGGACAACGCTGGCGAGCACTTCGGCTGGAAGTTCGAATACGACGACGGCAACCGCGTGACGAAGCTCACCGACCCCGCCGGCCGGGAGACGCGCATCCAGTCGAGTGCCGGCACGAGCAGGTCGCCGGCGCGCTCGAGCAGCTCGGCATAGCGAACCGCCCAGTCGTCTGCGTCGATGAACACGTTGCCCAGCGTGACGTACGAGTGATAGCCAATCCCCGCGCTCGCCAGCAGCCCGCCGATCCCTTTGGCCGGATCCCTGGCCAGACTGTACGAGCCGATGCTCGCCCGGTCCGGACGCAAGCGGACGTCGACCACGGTCTGTACCCCGTGCTCGAGCAGTGCGCGAACCAGTTCCGACGGCGACCGACCGCCGTATCCGATGGTGAACAGTTTCATCCCTTGCGATCCACGCTGCGCGGCCCCGATGATCGCGCGCGCCATTCTTTCGCGTCGCCGATGACGTTGAAACCGCGCGACGCGGGAGCGTTCCGGTCTTCCGGCAGAAAGCCGTCAATGAACCCCATTGTTCCACTGAATCGCTCCCCGCGCGCGGACGCTCGACCTGCCGTTGCTGTCGGAGCGATGGACATCGTCCCGGCCGCGTGCTCCGCTCTCGTCGATCTCCGGAAAAAAACCGCCCCCCGAACAATTCGGCGAGAGGGCCGGAACCCGCTCGGGTCGAGCGGTTTCGCGTGGAGCGCAGCCGCCGGAGGCGGCGAGTGGCGCGCGAGCGGCCGGTCGTCTCGCCCCGGAACGGGGCCCGATCCGGTGCTGCCGTCGCCACGCCTCCAGCGAGGCGTCGCGTCGAGCGCCTTGCCCAACTGTCCCGAAGGAGGAACGAGAAATGAACGAGCGACCATGTCACCCGACCGGATCCCGATTCGACCCGGCCGAGTTCAATCGCGACAACTACGAGCGCGTTTCGGCCGGCCTCAACGACGCGCTCCGCCGCATCGAGAACGACCATGGGCTGCCTGCCGCACTCGAGGTTCTCGAAGCGCAGCAACTGGATGTCGGCTTCATCCAGGATGATCTCTCGCAAGTGCAGCGCTACCGCCTGATCCATCCGTCGGACCCCGGGCACGTCTTCACCGCGCAGTTCAATCCACGGCGGACACTGCGTCACGCGGGAGCCGGCCGATCGTCACCGCCCAAAGGCTCGACAGCGGAAAACGGCGGCTGCTTCCTCTGCCGGGAGAACGTTCGCTGGCAGCAGCGCGGCATCGAAGTCGGCTACGACCTCCGCGTGGGCGAACGCGACTACATCGCCTGGATGAACCCGTTTCCGCTGATGCCGATGCACGTGACGATCGCTCGCCGCGACCACGAGCCGCAGACCTGGGTTCGCGACTCCCCCGGTGCGTCGTCGCAGACGATCCGCCAGATTCTCGACGATCTCCTCGACCTGACCAGCCGGCTGCCGGGCTTCGTCGGCTTCTACAACGGCGAAGGAGCCGGCGCGACCATCCCCGGCCACTTCCACTTCCAGTTCTTCAAGCGGCCCGAGGGGCAGGAGTTCGCTCTCGAGAGAACGGCGAGCATTGCCGCTGCAGAGGTGCACCGGCATCTTCCGCTGGTGATCCGCAAGTACCCGATCAAGGCCATCTGTTTCTCGGGAAGGCGCGCGGACATCGTGCTCCAGGCAAACCGCTGGATCGACCAGTGGACGAGCCATTACGAGAGCAGCCGCGCGCTTTCGGCGAACATGATCGCCCAGCGCGCGCCGCAGGACGGGGATTCCTTCCACCTGTTCTTCGTGCCGCGCAACCGCCTCTACTCGCACGCGCCGGGGATCGCCGGCCTGGTCGGGGGTCTCGAGGTGCTCGGCGAAATGGTTTTTTCGACCGATGAAGAGAAGGCGCGTCTGGTCTCTGGCCAGATCGACTACCACTCGGTCGTGCGCATTCTCGCTTCGGTCGAAGCCCCGGGGGTCAGCGAATTCCTCGACACGATCCAGCCTTGACCGGCACAGGGCCGAACGAGGCCGGCAGGGCCTGCGCCGGGACGGCGGCGCAACCCCTGCGGCAGCGGACGGCGCTCAGCCATCCGCTGCGTCGGGGCGGGGCGCTTCGCCCGGCCCGTCCCTGGTTTCCCGGAGAATCGCCTGCAACGCGCAGATCTGGCGGCGCAGCCGTGCCACTTGCTCCGGAGCGAACAACTGCCCGAACATCGCCGCGGTGATCTCGAGTTCGAGCAGCCGCGACTCGGCCATGATCTCGGTCAGACGCGTCAGCCGGCCGATCGCCAACTCGCCACTGCGGGTCATGTCTTCGACCTGCCGCAGGCCGAGCGCGGCAGCGACGTGCTAGAACAGGATCTGCAGCGCTCCCTCGGCGTGCGGTATCGCCTGGTTCTGGCGCAGCGTTCGCGGCAGGTCCCGGACTTCGACGCCGTCGAGGTACGACAGCAGGGTGCCGCGCTGGCGACCGCTGAGGATGTCGGTGTAGAAGCTGTCCCACTCGTAGCGCACCCACCTCGACTCGATGTTTTCCGGCGAGGTGGCGACGACGACGAGGACCGCAACCTCATCGAGGACCTGGTCGATGACCTGCTTGTACTGGGCCTGCCCCGTCCTGGCCAGGGATTCCTCGGCCAGGAAGCAGCGGACTCCCCGCGCGCCGAGGAAGTCGAAGACCTTGCGCGCAAGCAGGCTGTCGCGGGTCGAACGACCCTGATCGTCGGTCTTGCGATACGACAGGAACACGTCGAACTGCATCGTCGATCCTTTCCCGGCGCCTTCCGGCAGGGCACCGTCGTCGGCCCGCTGCGCGCGAGCCGCTCCCGAGCCTGCGACCACGTGCGGCGGCAGACCTTCCGGCCGGCGCAAACATCGTACCGCGGGGCGAGCGATGCGGCCGCCACCCGCGCCCTCCTTCACCTGCGTCCTCGTCCCCCACGCCGGTCACGCCCGGCGAGCGGTCCCGGATCCCGATTCCGCTGCGCGCGACTCCGTGAATCACGGCGAAACGGGCGGCCACGCCGACCCGCAGCCTGGGGGCGGCAAGAGGGTGAGCGTCAGCCGTTCTTGCCTCCCGCTTGCGGCCGATACACCTCGATCCCGGCCCGCGCCAGGATTTCCGGAAAGGCGCGCACGCCGATACGGTCGTATTCCTTGATGCGTTCAGGGAGTTCGCTCCACGGCACGAGGCAGTCGTGGCGTTTGCGCGCATCGTTGCGCGGCCCGAAGCGCCAGTCATTGCGCAGCCGCTCGACGTTCCAGCGGCCGTGTTCGAGTTCGGCCATCCTCTCGATTTCCGCGTCGGTGAAGTCGGCGAAGATCGCCGGCGAGGCGCTCTCGCGAACGGCGAAGCCGGCCGCTTCGAGGATCCCGACCGACGAACTGGCCTGGTCCTCGTTCGCCAGGCGGTAGGTCCCGGCGAGCTCCGCCCACGGCTTCATGTTGTCCGGCAGCCGACCACTGCTGTGGGCCACATAGTTGTCGTGGAAGGCGCGCGCCATCGGCTCGAGGACCTCGGGCGCGAAGCTGCGCGACTTCGCTGCGACAAAGGCGCGTGCCGACGCCCCGTCGAGCGGCAGCGGCAGGAGGTTCGGCGCCGCCGACCATGCGGGATCGCCGAGGAAGCGGTCGGCGGCTCCGCCACTGCCGACGACGAGACCGACGCCCGCGCCAAGGGCAACGGCGAGCGCGTATTCGAAGGCGCTCAGCGGGCCTCCGCCAACGCCGAGCAGGAGGACCTTCCGTGGGTCGACTCCGTCGTCGAGCAGGTCGTGCCAGCTCTTCAGGATCTGGTCGGGACTGAAGCGCACGCCACCGCAGACGATCAGCCGGTCGTAGCGCGCATCGCGCGGGGCGTCCTGCGGCAGGTGTTCGGGGATGTAGCCGACGAGTTCGAAGTCCCGGCGGCCGGCAGCGACCAGGGTAGCCTTGATCGCGCCGACGCAGCCGGGTATTCCGCTGACGGTGCCGCCGGAGACGACCTTGCCGGAGAACGCTTCGAGCGCACCGTGCAGCAGCGGTTCGATTCGCTGGCGGGTGTCTGCGTCGAGGCTCGCCGCGCCGCCGGCGATGAAGAGCACCGCTGACGTCGCGGTCGCGCGCTCCGGCAGGGTGGCGACGCGCCGGGCGAGCGCGAAGACTCCGTCGGCCCAGCGGTGTTCGTCGGCGGGATGTTCGCCGTAGTGCAGCTGGCGTATCCACTGCCGTTCGTCGTCGATGCGTTCGAGCGGACTGGGGTAGGTGCCCGAGAGGGGATAGCGCAGGCCGCTGCAATAGGCTTCGAGCGCTTCCTGCACGCAGGGCGAGAGCGCGGGTCGCGCCGGCTGCTGGGCGCTGCCGGACGCTTCGCCACAATCGCCCAGCAGCAGGTGGAGCCGCCCGGCGGTGAAGTGGGCGAAGGGCACTTCGATACCGGCTCTGACGTGCGCCCGGCAATGGCCGATGGCCTGCCGAATCTGGGTGCACACCGATGGGGTGAGCGAGCCACGGGAGAAGCGCCGTTCGTAGCCGAGCAGGTCGGCGAGGTAGTACGGGCTGTCGGGTTCCTGGGCGTGTGCCTGGGCCTTGTGCTCGCGGGCTTCGGGCTCGCGACCGGGAAGGACTTCGTACGCCCAGCCGAGGTCGGCGAGGATTCTCCCGGTGAGGCTCCCGCGCCGGCGCAGGTCGGGGACGAAGGGCTGCGCGGGGGCACGGGCGAAGTCGAGCGCTTCGTGGAGCAGCGCGAGGCCGCGCCGGTAGCGGGGATCGTCGGGGACATGGCGGTGCGTCCGGCACTGCGCCAGGCCAAGGCGGCGGAGGATTTCGCTGCGCTGCGCGCCGGTCTCGTCGCACACGGGGTCGAGGATGCCGACGACACTCTCCGGGTCGCCGGCGACGGCGAGCAGACGGGCGAGTCTCAGGGCCAGCCGTGGCTTGTTGCGCGGGTCGGGTTCGTGCTCATAGAGCAGACGCTCGACGGCGATGAGGCCCTCGACTTTGGCAAGCGGCGCGGTTGCCGAGTAGTTGGCGATCAGCCCGTCGATTTCGTGGACCATGCGATCGAAGTTGCGGTCGCCCTCTTCCATCAGCGCGGCGAGCAGCGCACCGGAACGCCGCAGTTCGAGCGAGAGGGTGAAGGGGTTCTTGTACAGCCGGTCGTGGAAAGTATCGGCCCAGGCGTGCTGCAGCCAGGTGCGCACCTGCAGTTCGGCTCGCCGGTCGCCGATCGCTTGCCATTCTTCGTCACCGATGCCGAGCACCGAGGTTTTCTCGGGCAGGATCTGGACGATGTAGTGCAGGTCGCGGTAGCCGAAGCTGTCTTCGCTGAGCTGCAGCGCCTTGTCGTCGCGCTCGTGGATCACGAAGTGGCTTTCGATGAACTCGCGCACCGCGGCGACCTGCTCGAGCGTCTGGACGATGACCCGCGCGCCGCAGAGGTCGGTGAACTCCTGCACGGCGTCCTTGACCTTCGGGTACTTGCGCGCGCACTTCTCGGCGAAGCTCGAGAGGGTCTTGGCACGCGCCTGCACCGAGGCTTCGGGCAGTGCGACGCGGCAGGCGTTCTCGAGAACGCGCCGGAGCACTCGGGCGTAGGTCTCGTACTGCGCGACTTCTTCGCGATACGCCTCGATCTGCTGTCGATGCAGTTCGGACGGGATGGTCTCGGGCTGGGTCATGGGACCTCCGCAGGGATGGTCGTCAGGCGAAAGAAAAGGATCGGGGTGCACCCGCATCATAGCCGAAACCCCATCGGCAACGGTTGCGGACTGCAGCGACGACCTCCCGTGACGCACCCCCAACGCCGACTTTGGCGGCTGCGGCGGAGCGGGCTCGGGAAGAGCGTGCAACGGTCAAGGCCGGCGCGTCGCTTCGCGGAAGCACTACGCTGCCGCTACGGTGACCGGTTCGCGCCCGCTGCCTCGAGACCGCGGAGCAGTCGCTCGAGGTCGCTTCTGAGCTGCGTGAACTTCCCGTAATAGAGGCAGCGGTGCGTGCTCACGTCGAAGTGCAGGCTTTCCCCCTTGCGCGCCAGAAAGATCACTGGCCGGCCATGTCCCCATGCATAGCCAACCTCGAGATACACGTTCGGCCGCGCTCCGCTCAGATCGGCGATGACGATCGACGCCGTCTCGATCGCCTGGCGTATGCGCAGCAGGATGTCGCCAGTGAAATGCGTCTCGTCGACTTTTTCGCAGATGAATCCGCAGTTGCGCACGGCCGGGTAGATGCCGAACTCGTAGACGTTCTCGAACTCGTCGGAGTACGGCATGGCCACGAAGACGCGTTTCTTCTCGAGTGGCGCACCGTCGCCCCGGTCGAGTCCTCCTGAACCGGCCTGGACCCCTGGCGACGGACGATCTGTCGGCGCCCGGCGGCCGGTGATCTCGCGGGCGTCGTCGCTGTCGGCGGCAACCCGCTGCGGGCGCTTGAAGCTCGCCAGCGCAGCCAGGAGCGTCCGCTGCTCGCGCTCGCTGAGCGTCAGGAAGACGATCCGCTCGAGCGCCAGCGGAGGCGCTTCGGCGAGTCCCTCTTCGAATCCGCGGATCAGGCACTGCAACGACTCTCCACTGTCCAGGCCGTAGCCAGGGCCGTGAACGGTCGTCGTCACAGTCCGCACCGGGAGTTTCTCCTGCCCGACGATGCCAATGAATTCCCGGGCGAACTTCTGCATCTCGCGGTAGCCGAATTCGAAGAGTCGCGGCGTACCGAGGAACATGACCCGCGATGGGGCAATCACTCCCCGGGTCTCGACGAGCTTGAAGCGCGCGGGTGAGACGGCCAGATCGCTGTCGGCGCAGATGCCCGACGCGAGCAGCCGCGAGGCGATGGCGCCATCGGCGCCGTAGAACTTCTGGGCATGCTTGAGGAGCAGCAGGTCGCTCTCGACGTCGGCCACGTCGCCGATGCGGACCTCGTATTGCAGGCTGTTCATCGATCCTCGCTCGGCTCAGGGGTGGTTCGGACGGTTGGACGATTCACCAATATTGTATCCCGCCCTCGCGAGCGAAACGGTTTCAGGTGTTTGACGCCATCCTCCCGGCACGCCGCACTCCCGCTGCGACGCCCGTCGAGAGCGACGCCGCGCCGACACCCGGCGCTGGCCGCAGCTCGGTGAACGGCGCCCCGCATTGCATGACCTGCTGATCGTTTGCTTCAACGAGCTGTGACCCTGAAATGCCCCTGCTGCGGCGCGGCGGAATTGATCGACGACACGCGCGACATGTCCCGAGCGTAAAACGGTGAGACCACAACCATCCCAGCGGTGAAGGGTGACTTCTGCCCCGCTTGCGGCGAAGTCGTCCTGATTCCCGAGCATCGCGACCGCTACAGCGAGTTGATCGGGATTTCCAAGCGCCAGGTGAATGCCGCCCACGTTGATCCTGCCTATGTCGCCCGGGGCCGAGAGACCACCCGACCATTGGCATTTCTCTCCTCGCCGACTTCCCGTCTCCGGCAAGGTGTTGTATCGTGTTTGCGCTGGCGTCGGCAGCCCAGCCGGCGACTCCACGCTGACGGAACTCCCGCAGCACAAGCGCCTTGACGACCGCCATGCCCCGACGACCGAGCCCCATGCCCCTCCCGTCGCGCACGATCCGGCCGTCCGTCGGCTCGCCGTCTGCGGATGTCATGACCGAGCGCAACCTCCTGCAGGCCGGGGTCCTTCCCAGGCTGCAGCAGCGGTGCATCTCCAGCGGATGGCGCTTCCCTCTGACAGCGACCTGCCTCTTCCCGTGCCCCCGCGGCGCCGCGGATTCGTGCCGGGCCGCGATCGTTCACGCTGGCGGTCAGGCACAACAGGAGCCGAAGCCATGAGCCGCATCTTCCTGAGCTACGCCCGCGACGACGACGAACCCTTCGTGCAGCGGCTGTACGCCGACTTCGTAGCCGAAGGCTTCGACGTCTGGTTCGACCGCGTCTCGATGCCCTCGCGCGGGCTGACCTTTCACCAGGAGATCCGCGACGCGGTGGCCGCCTGCCACCGCCTCGTGCTGGTCGTCGGCCCAATGGCAGTCGCCTCCGACTACGTCACCCAGGAATGGCAGTTCGCCTACCTCGCCGCCGGCCGGACCGTCAACCCGATCGTGCGGCTCGATGGCCGCTCGCCATCCGGCGAGGCGATCGACGGCTACGCACTGATCCCCGAAGACCTGCGCCTCCTGCACGCCGAGGACTTCCGCCGCGACGAGCAGTATGCGCAGGCGCTGGCCGGCCTCGTGCGCCAGTTGCGGGAGCCCCCGGCCATCGTCGGCAAGCTCGTCGCCGTGCCCGAACTGCCACCGGGCTACCGCGCCCAGCCCGAACGACTGCGCGCCGTGCGCGACATGCTCCTGCTCGACCTGCGCACGCCGGTGGTGGTCACCGGCGCCGCCGCGCGCGTCGGGCTGCAGGGCATGGGCGGCATCGGCAAGAGCGTCCTGGCCAACGCCGTCGCGCATCACCCCGAGGTGCAGCGCGCCTTTGCCGACAACCTCTACTGGATCAGGCTCGGCCAGCAGGCGCAGGTGGAAGACCTGCAGCGCTGGCTTGCGCGCGAACTCGGCGACCGCGGCGAATTCACCGGGCGGCTGGCCGGCCGGGAACTCCTGCGCAGGCTTCTCGCCGAGCGCGCCGTGCTGCTGATCCTCGACGACGTGTGGCAACGCGAGGATGCCGAGGACTTCAACGTCATCGGTCCGCGCGGCCGCATCCTGCTGACCACGCGCGACGCCGGACTGGTCACTGCGCTGGCTTCACGCGAGCACCACTACCAGGTCGCGCTGCCTACGCCTCCTCAGGCGCGCGAACTGCTCGCCGCCGCCGCCGATGCCGGCCCCGAAACTCTGCCACCCGAGGCAGACGAGATCTTGCGCCTGACCGGGAGATTGCCGCTGGCGCTGGCATTGTGCGGTGGCATGGCACGGGCCGGGGTGCCCTGGCGGCACGTCGCCGAAGCGTTGCGCGAGCACGACCTCGAGTTCCTCTCCGACGAGCATCCCGGTGAAGACCAGCACCGCAACGCCTGGGTGGCGATGGACGTCAGCGTGCGCGCGCTGCGCGAATACGAGCGCAAGCGCTTCGCGGAGTTGGCCGTCTTCGCCGCTGGCGCCAGCGTTCCCGAGGCAGCCGTGGCCACGCTCTGGCAGCACACCGCCGGCTACCGTGAGCGCGACAGCGCCAGGCTGCTCAGGACGCTGATCGAGCGTTCGCTGCTGCAGCGCCCGGCCGACGGCGCGGGCTTGCACATTACGCTGCACGACCTGCTGCAGGGCTTTGCACAGGGCATGGCGGAGAAGCAGCACGGCAGCCGCGAAGCCTTGCACGAGTTGCTGGTGCAGGCCTACCGCGGGAAGTGTGAGGCGGGCGATTTCGCCAACGGGCCGGACGACGGCTACTACCTGCAGCACCTCGTGCGGCACCTGCTCGCCGCGGGCCGGCTCGATGACGCCGTGGAACTGCTCGACGGGCTGCGCTGGATCGACGCGCGCCGCCTGGCCGGGCAGGCCTTCTGGTTGATCCAGGACTACGCTGAAGTGATCGGCGCGCTGCCGGAGGCCCGGGCGGACATCGAGGAAGAGGCGCGAGCGCTGGCGAGGCTGGTCCACTGGGGAGAGGCGATGACGGCGTATGCACGGCAGTGGAGCCGCCGCCGCGACTACCAGGCCGTGCACGGCTGCTGGCCCGACGATCGCGAGCCGGTGCTGCCCGAACCGCCACCCAGCGCCCGGATGTGGACCGACGAGGAGATCGACGCCGAGTGCCGGCGCATGATCGGGCAACCGACGCGGCTAGACCGCTTGCGGCAGTTCGAGGGCTTCGTCCGCGGCGAGGTGTATCCGCTCGACCAGTTCGGGAAGATGGAGGGGTTTGCCGCGCAACACGCCGTCGGCACGTATCCGGAGGGGCCGGTGCACGACGCCGCGATGGCAGCGCTTGCCGCATCCCAGGCGCCGGCGCTCGTGCGGCGTTGGCCGCCGGGCAGCAAAGCCAATCCGAAGCCCGCGCTGCTGGCGACGCTGCGCGGCCACGACGATAAGGTCAGTAGCGTCGCCATCACCGCCGACGGCCGGCGCGCGGTGTCGGGCAGTGAGGACAACACCGTGCGCGTCTGGGACCTCGACACCGGCCAGTGCCTGCGCACGCTGAACGCCGCCGACCACTTCGTCGGGAGCGTCGCAGTGACCCCCGACGGCCGGCGCGCGGTGTCGAGCAGTGACGACAACACCCTTTGCGTGTGGGACCTCGACACTGGCCAGTCCCTGCGCACGCTCGCCGGCCACAAGGCCTGGGTCGTGGACGAGGGCATCGCCTACACCGGGGTCTGGCTCTCGGTCTGGAGAGTCGCCCTCACCCCCGACGGCCGGCGCGCGGTGTCAGGCGGTTACGACAAGACCCTGCTCGTCTGGGACCTCGACGCCGGCGAGTGCCTGCGCACGCTGCGCGGCCATCGCAGCTCGGTTGCGAACGTTGCCCTCACCCCTGACGGCCGGCGCGCTGTGTCGGGCAGTCGCGACAACACCCTGCGTGTGTGGGACCTCGACACCAGCGAGTGCCTGCGCACGACGCTGCACGGCCATTACGGAATAGGCAGCCCGAGCGTCGCCGTCACCCCCGACGCCCGGCGCGCGGTGTCGGGGGGTGGCGACATGACCCTGCGCGTCTGGGACCTCGACAGCGGCCAGTGCCTGCGCACGCTGAACGCCGCCGACCACTTCGTCAGGAGCGTCGCAGTGACCGCCGATGGCCGGCGCGCGGTGTCGGGGGGCGCCGACAAGACCCTGCGCGTCTGGGACCTCGACAGCGGCCAGTGCCTGCGCACACTGAACGCCGCCGACCACTGGGTCAGCAGCGTCGCAGTAAGCCCCGACGGCCGGCGCGCGGTGTCGGGCAGTGAGGACAACACCGTGCGCGTCTGGGACCTCGACACCGGCCAGTGCCTGCGCACGCTGCATGGCCACGACGACTGGGTCCATAGCGTCGCCCTCACCCCCGACGGCCGGCGCGCACTGGCGATCAGTGACATTTGCACCCTGCGCGTCTGGGACCTCGACAGCGGCCAATGGCTGCGCACCCTGCACGGCCACGAAAGCCCGGTCACGAGCGTCGCCCTCACCCCCGACGGCCGGCGCGCGGTGTCGGGCAGTCGCGACAACACCCTGCGCGTGTGGGACCTCGACACCGGCCAGTGCCTGCGCACGCTGAACGCCGCCGACCACCGGGTCAGCAGCGTCGCAGTAACCCCCGACGGCCGGCGCGCGATCTCCGGCGGTGACGACAGTACTCTGCGCGTGTGGGACCTCGACACCGGCCAGTGCCTGCGCACGCTGAACGGCCACGACGACTGCGTCTATAGCGTCGCCCTCACCCCCGACGGCCGGCGCGCGGTGTCGGGCTGTTACAAGACCCTGGGCGTCTGGGACCTCGACAGCGGTCAATGTGTGCGCACGTTGCACGGCCACGACGCGTTGGTCGCGTTCGAGAGCGTCGCCCTCACCCCCGACGGCCGGCGCGCGGTGTCGGGCAGTCGCGACAACACCCTGCGCGTGTGGGACCTCGACACCGGCCAGTGCCTGCGCACGCTGAACGCCGCCGACCACCGGGTCAGCAGCGTCGCAGTAACCCCCGACGGCCGGCGCGCGATCTCCGGCGGTGACGACAGTACTCTGCGCGTGTGGGACCTCGACAGCGGCCAGTGCCTAGGGGGCTACCTATGCGGCTCGGCAGTCAAGGCGGCTGCAACCGGCATGCATGGCAACCGCATCCTTGCCGTGACGGACCTCGGCGAGGTCGTGATCCTCGTCGCCGAGAACATCCCGGCCGGCCCATCGATCGTCACCGCACCGCGCGCCGGCGCCAGCCGTTGCCCCGACTGCGGCAGCGAATTCGAGCCCGACCGGGCGATCCGCTCGGCCATCGAGTCGCTGACCGCGTCGCTGACGCCAGACCAGTCGCCCTGCCTGTCGCTGCCCGACGCAGCCTTCGCCGACCCCCGCCTGTCGAGGCACTGCCCCCACTGCGACTCGCCGCTGCAGTTCAATCCCTTCTTCAGCGACAATCCATCCAACTGCCGATGAGGTCGACCCCGCCTTCTCGATCGACCCCGTTCTCGAGGCCCATGTCCATATGGGTTACGGGCGCGACTCCCAGGCCGAGGAGATCCTGCTCGACACAAAGCACAAGGATCCTGGACGCCACGCCATCCATCTCAAGCTGCTCGAGATGTACTTGGCGCACACGGATCCAAAGCCCTTCCTGGCCCTGGCGCAGGAGCTTCGCGCGGCGACCGGCGGCGTCGGCGCGGATTGGGAGAAGGCTGCCAGCATGGGTCGCCAACTGGCGCCGGACAATCCCCTTTTCGGGAACCCGGCGAGCCATGGTTGATTCTGACGGCAAAAGAAGGAAGAAGGAGAAGCCTCTCGCTGTGCGAGTTGCTGCGCCGCAGCATTCGCTCTCGGGTATCAGATCAAGCAGCAGCGAGCCAGGTTCGATTGCTTCCCCGCACCTCACATCAATACCGGTCTGCCGCCTTCAAAATGGCTGAGAAACAGATCGTGGACCAGGCGGATTTCAGCGAGCGTCTTCGGATCGTAGTCCGAGTCTTCGCCCGCGACGCGGGCGATCAACTGGCTGACCTCGATGACGCTCCACTCCAGACTGGGCAGGACCGACTGTCGCTTCTGCAGCAGGCCAAACCACTGCCGGTGGCGGGACGGTGGCGGCGGCGGTTGCCTCAGCAGCGCCGCGAGACACCCCAGCCACGCTGCGATGACCTGGCAACCAGGGGTCCGGAACTCGCGCCAGCACTCGGCGGCAGAGGCGAAGGCTTCCTTGTAGCGACCGGCGCACAATGCGGCCTCAAGCAGCCCGAGTCGTGCCTGTTCATCCCCGGGATCCAGCAGCACCGCCTGGCGAAAATCTCTCTCGGCGGCAAGCAGGTGGCGCTCGGCCGCCTCGCCGTGAAGATAGGCCGCACGGCTGGAGCGCACCCCAGCTCGCCACTTGAAGGCCGCGGCAAGCGCTGGGTCACGCTGGATGGCCGCCGAGTAGTCGTCCTCTGCACCGGCCAGGTCACCGCGCACACGGCGTGCCAGACCGCGCGCCATATAGGCGTCGACCAGTTCCGGATCCGCGTCGATCGCCTGGCTCGCCAGGGTTTCCGCCGTCCGCCAATCCCGCCGTTCACAGGCCATCCGCGCATTCAATGATGCTACGCGTGCCAGCTCTTCATCAGTTCGGTTCATCGTCGCCCCCTCAATCGACTTCGGCGAGAGACTGCAGGCGGAAACATCCGTCCCGCGCATCATCGAGCTCCGCGAGCAGGCGGCCGCGCTCGGCTTCGGCAAACAGGCGCAGTTCGAAAGCGCGCGCGAGCAAAGTCTTGGCCGCGTTGTAGCAGGCGTTGACGCCCGCCTTCGGACTGGCTGCGCTCCAGCCTTCCAGGCAATCCTCGAGGCGCTTCAAGGCATCGCCAAGATACCCATCACGACACCCGGAACCGAGCTGACAGGCGCGCATCGTGCGCGCGAAAGTCTGCGACCACTGGCGGACGGCGTCCGCGTTGGCGGCGACAAAAAGCAGTGTGCCGTGCGGCTGACGAACGTCATAGCCATGCTGCGTCGGCAGTTCGATCGGGAAGCGCTGCATGCCACCGATGCCCACATAGGTCACGCATTCACCGCCATTGAAGTTCTTCAGGGTCGTCTCGAGTTCGCCGTTTTCGTTGAGCCGCATGCCGATCACGGCCATCGGGAAGTCGGTGTTCACCGCCATCTCGATCGTTCCAAGATAGCGATAGCGCGAGCTGCCGTAGGCCGCGCTCACTTGCCGCTCGGATTCCGGGACCTGCTGGATGAGCTCCACTCTGAGCACCCCGCCGCGATAGGTGAAATCCTGTTCGCACGGCTCCAGGCGACCGCAGTCGCCCATCACCGAGTCCGGGGCAACCAGAATGCGCGCCTCGCGCCGCAGCGAGCGGCCCGCGCGTTCGCTGTCCGAATGCAGCCTGACCCCGACATAGCCATAGCCGTAGGGGTGGCGATTGGTCGTCTGGCTCAAGCGATACTTCGCCGCACCCACGGCCACCGCCAGCATCGGGTCCAGCCGGGCGCCACCGTCCAGTTGCTCGATGATCCTTGCATTGCGATAGAAAATGCCGCGCAGCGTCGCAACGATACAGGGCATGACCGAGGGGCCGCCGACGAGGAACAGGTGGTCGATCTCATCGGCCTGCCAGCCGGCGCCCTCGATACAGGTCCGAACCTGATGCGCCAGCGCGCGCAGCAAGTCCGGTGCTCCGCGCAGCGCCATTTCAACCTCGCCGAGGTTCAGCAGGTAGTGTTGCGCCTGCCCGGCGATCACGACATCGATCGCGGCAGCCGCCTCTGTCGACAAGCGCACTTTGGCGCACTCCACGGCGCGCCTGAGCGCGAATGTTTCCGTGTCATCGGCGGGCCGCCTGCCAAGTACGGCGAGGACATGCTCGACGAGGCGATCATCGAAATCGAGACCGCCGAGATGGTTGTCGCCGGTGTTCTTGCGACCGACACAATGGAGGCCACTCGGTCCGGGGGCGACGCGCGCGATCTCTGCAGCCGAAACGTCGAGCGTCCCGGCACCGATATCCACGCAGAGCAGACGCGCCGGCCGCGGAGTCAGCGCCACATCGGCCGCCAAGGCCGCCGCCACCGGCTCCGGCACGGTCTGAATCTGGCGAAACCCGGCCAGCTTGGCCGCTTCCACCGTGGCACCGACCTGAATGCTGTCGAAGAACGCCGGCACCGACAGCACCACGTCGGTCATCGACACGCCTGTCTGGTCTTCGACGACGCTACGAATATGGCGCAGGATCGCCGCGCACACCTCCTCCGGCCGAATCTGCCGCCCGCCGATCTCGAAAACGCAGCGCCCGGTTTCGCCGTCGGGCTCGATGGGCACGATGAATCGTTCCAGTTCGCCCTCCTCCAGCGCCTCCCGGTAGCTCTTGCCGAGCAGGCGCTTGACGCCGCAGACGACGCGCCCTGGCGTTCTGGCGGCAAGCGCCTTCGCTTCGGTGCCAACGGCACACACTTCACCGTCCTCGTCGAAGGCGACATAGGATGGAAAGGGCTTGACCCGCTCGAGCGGATCCAGCGCCTGTCCCACCGCCGGGGCGTCGTTGACTGCCCGGATCTCGCCGGTCGGGGAAAGAATCGCTGCCGCCGAGTTGTAGGTTCCGAGATCGATACCGAGAATAGGGTTCATTTGAATCTCCTGTCAGTGGTCAAGAAGGTGGCCGCCATGCGAGTCAGTGCGCCGTCGGCCGGAACTGGTGGTAGAGCGCTTGAAAGGCTTCGTGGACCTCGAAAGCCAGCGCCGTGCAGCGGTCTGGGGGGCCGCCGGTGGCGCGCAGCGATTCCAGGTAGCGATCGACCTCGGTGATGCACCAGGTCGCCGACGACAGTCGACACAGCTTGCCGCTGCAGAGAAGGTCATGGTGCTTCCTTGCCGCAGGCTCGCGCCCCAACAAGCCGTTGGCGACGCCAGCCAGCCACGCCGCCACTATCCGGTAGCCACCACTGGCGACGCTCCAGGCGCTCGCCGCATTGCCCACTGCTTCACGGTATCTGGCCAGGCAGAGATCTACCTCGGCCAGATCCAGCAAGGCGGTTGCCGACTGCGGGTTGAGCCTGGCAGACTCCTGAAACGCCCGGTACGCGCCTGTCAGCAGTTCGCTGCGGGCAGGGCCGGTGCACGCAGCGGCGCGCAGCGTGGTGGTACTCGCCAGCAGCCTCCAGCCGTCGGGATGTCGTGGGTCGCGCTGGAGCAGTGCCCGGAAATCGTCCGCCGCTTGGTCGAGCCGCGCCGGATCCGTGCTGTCCAGCAGGCGGCGCAGCCTGCCCCGCACGTAATACGCGCGCGGCAGTTCGGGCCCGATGCGAATGGCTTCATCGGCATGCCGGATCGCGTCTACAAGGCTGCCGATCGCCTCGAACTGATCGGCTCGCCGCAGGCACTCGGCGTACCGCGCCTGCAGCAGAAGTGCGTCAGTGCCCATGGCTTTCCTCCAGAACTCTTGTGACGAATCCAATCGGGCGGAAAGCGACCCGCGCTTTCCCGAGATCTTCGATCGCCGCGACGAGTTCCTGGCCGCTCAGCCTCGCCTCGCCCGCGTTGAAATCGGCCCGCCGCAGCGCCGCCAACCCGGCACGGCGCACCACCTCCGCCAGGTCCGCTCCCGACAGCCCGGCGCAGCGATTCGCCAGGGCCCCGAGGTCCAGTGCTTCGGCCAGGGGCTTGCCGCGCAGGTGCACGGCAAGGATGGCGGCGCGGTCTGCGGCATCGGGCATCGGGATCTCGATCAGTTCGTCGAATCGCCCTGGCCGCAGCAGTGCCTCGTCGACGAGATCCTTGCGATTGGTCGCGGCCAGCACCAGTACCCCGTCGCGCGCCGCCAGCCCATCCATCTGCACCAGCAGTTCCGCCAGCAGACGATCGGCTGCCTCGTTGCCGGCCTGGCCCCGCCGTTCGCCGACGCTTTCCAGTTCATCGACGAAGACGATGCACGGCGCCATCTGGCGGGCGTTCTGAAACAGGTCGCGCACGCGCGCCTCGCTGTCGCCGAACCACTTGCTGAGGAGGCTGGATGCGCTCGCTGCGATAAATGGCAGGCCGCTGCTTGCGGCGAGCACGCGCGCCAGTGCCGTCTTGCCGCAGCCGGGCGCACCGTGCAGCAGGATGCCCCGCGGCGAGCGTATGCCGAATTCGGCGAAGGGCTCGGGATCAATGAGGATGCGCATCGCTTCGCGCAACTGCGCCTTTGCACCATCGATACCGCCCAGGTCCTCCCAGGTGGTATTGGCCCGGTCGACCGGATCACCACGCAGCGCTTGCGGGCAGACGACGCCGCGTGCTGCGTCGAAGTCCTCCTGCGACACCGCGAGGTCTTGCAGGCGGCCGTCGGCGCGCGCGATCGCCAGGCGCGCTGCCTCATGGCACCAGCGCTCGAGGTCTCCCGCATGCCAGCCACTGGTTCTCGAGGCCAGCGTATCGAGGTCTACCGGGCCCAGGGGCAGCGTTGCAACGAACTGTTCGAGCAGGGCCTGGCGGGCTCGCCGATCGAGTGCGGGAATGGCGACTTCAAGGTCGAAGCGCAGCGCCTCGGCGATCCCTTCCCGCCCTGCACCGCTGGTGCACACCACCAGCACGTCGCGCCGCGCCAGTTCTACGGCCAGCGCCGCAAGGGCAATCCGGTCATGGTTCGGTACCGCGTCCCGGGTCGCTTTCGCCAACACCTCGAGATCCCTGATGACCAGCACGGCGCCACTGTCCCGCGCAGCACGAAAGCGGGCGCCGATGGTACCCGCGAGTTGCCACGGCGCCAGGGCGAGCAAGGTATACGCGTCGATTACCACGGTGGAGCGCTGCAGTTCGGCCGCCAGGGCTTGCGCCAGCGAAAGCCGGCCCGAACCGCGCGCCCCGGAGATGAGCACACATTGCGGAAGCGGCACGCCAAGCTGACGGCAGGTCTTCGCGTTGCGATGAGCGTGGATGATGCGTTCGAGCGACCGCACAGCCGGACCATGAAACTGCCCGAGAGCGGACAATCGGTACGGCGACACACCGTCAGTGGTCGTCGCCGCGAGCACACGCGTGCGGCTGGTCTCACCATAGACCGCCAGCTCCTGCGGTCGCACCTCGAGCACCCGCAGCACGATCTGCGTTCCATTCGGGCCGCTGAGGAACTTTGTCTGCCCGGTGGCGAGCGACTGGTGCTTCAACTGAGCGCGACAGGCGTGCGCTGCTTCTTCCTCGGTGACGCTGCCGGTGACGAGCTGCAGACACACCTCGTCGGCAGCGCCAGGGCTCATCGCCGCCACCTCGATGCTCGTCCCCTCGCCGACACCGAGGTCTTGTCGCAGCAAAGGGTCCACCAGCAGTTCGGCCGTCTCGCCCCAGCCGATCGCCTCGACCAGGCCGCCGACGGCGCGTCCGGTCTCCAGCGAAGTCATGCGCAGATACCGCGGCGGCATCTCTGCGCCGTGGCGGGTATCCGAGGGCTTCAGCAGGCGCAGGCGAACCAGCGAGGTGCCGGCACGGTCGGCAGCCGCATCGCGGATGGGAAAGAGAGGAGGCAGGCTGCTCATGATCGCCTCGCCCCCACAGGAACTCCTCCCCTTGCAAGGGGGAGACAGGAAGGGGGATGGGGGCAAGGGGACTGCACCGTGCTGTGCGTCATGGCCCCACCCCCTTCCCGACCGTTCCAATCGCAAACGTCACTGGCGCGACCTTCCCCCCACGAGGCGACGGAACGCCCCGGGGCCAGGATGCAGATTCCCGGAACACACCCAAGTCTTCCCGCCAGATGGCCCGACGCCGGCGGAGATGCTACCGCCAGCAGTTCCCGCTTCGCCCCACCAGCAATCCCAGATACTTCAACCATCGTCTGGCCCTCCGCATTCGTCCAGCGCCGTGGCCACATGCAATCCAGGAAGCACGGTCCAGCCGACGCCGAATCCCGGCCGTACCGAAGCTCCCCGCAACGCGTCTTCGCGGCCCTCTTGTTATATCGGACGAAAGGCAGGATATTCCGGCGCCTGCCTGCGCAACCCGCCGCCTCGGACTCCAGGCGACCGCCGAATGCGGAGCGGACTCGACCAGTCCCTTCCTGCTCCGCGCCGGAATAGCCTCCCCGTTGATCTGGTAGGTGAGATGGCCGGACGACGGCGTTGTCGGGGATGACATTGGGCAACAGTCGATATCGCCAGCCGCAGCGCCCGGTACGCCTCCGGTCGACCATTTCGCGAGAAGAAAGCCCTCTGGGGCGCTGCGCTTCCGCGTCCCGTCACCACACAGCCAAAGCCGAGGAACCACGATTACCCAGCCAACGGCAACACTCAACGCCGAGAGCGTCATGCTTTGCCTGTGGGCACGACGCCGCGTCGTCGCACGATGCCGTCGCCGGCCGTTTCCTCTGCTCCGGCGTGATCGTCTTCAGCCCGGTGTTCGCCGCCAGCAGGCGAAGCTGCCGCTGGCTGGAGGCGACCAACGGCCAGCGCAACCCGATCGTGCCGCTGAGCCGCTCGGTGGAGGGCGCCGTCTTCCACTTGGCCAGGAATCAGGGCCTGGCGCCGGAAACCATGCGCTGGCAGGCCCTGCTCGTCGCCGCCGCCCTGCCCCACTGCGGCGCCGCTTTCACCCCGGTAGCGCCGCCAGCGTTCGCACTCGACGGCCAGGTGCTGGCGGCAGCGTCCCAGCAGGGCAAGGCGATCCGGCGAAGCCCGCTGATCACTTTCACGGACTCCCAGATACGACGCATCACCAGACTGGACTCGATGCCCGGCTGGATGGACAAGCGGGACGGCATGGCCTACTACTTCCCCGGGGCCGAGAGCCTCGCGGGCGAGCCGACCGAGCGCTACCTGGAGCTTGTCTCGTCGTTCTGGCAACGCTACCGTCTGGAAGGAGCCATGTCTGTCTTCCCGCTTCGGATGCCTTTCGTGTGTTGATCAAGCACATCCGGCTTGGCGAACAGACCGCCTCAGACGCAGACGGCAGATTCCGGTCGGCGAACAGCGTGCTCACTTCGGCCCGGGGAAAGGTGGCATTCACGGCCCCGCCCGACATGGAAGTCTTGGACGTTCGCTTGAGCGGGTCTCAGCCATTGATCTTCAGGGTGGCCCCCGATGGCTATGACTATCTGAAAGGCTCGGGAACCGTTCGCGGGCCAACGGGGAACAGCCATTCGTTCCCGTGAGCGAAACGCTCGAACACCGCCTTCTTGCCGCACGGTCTAGGATGACTGGTGGAGCCGGGAGCTGCTGCTCCCGCTGGCGAACTCGCGCTGTCAGAGAACGGAGCCGTGCCATCCACAGGCATCGCCAGCCAGCCCCGGCCGGGCGACCAGGCCTGCCGGGCGCTCTGGCAGCGAGACCCGGTGCGGAAAGTCGCGGGCCATGACTTGCCGGCCCCTGATGTTCCCAACGGCATGGCCATAACGTAGTCCATCCGGGGTGGAACCGCCCCCTGCCCCGCATTGCGCCCGACGGCGCGCGGTGCCGTTCTCGCAGCGGACCACCCGCCCCACAGGAGAGCACGATGACCACCGCGCGAGCCTGGCTCAGCCGGCCGATCTTCCTCACCAGCACCTTTCGCGACCTGCAGGCCGAGCGCGACTGGCTGGGGCAGCGCGTGTTCCCGGAACTGCAGGAACGGCTGCGCGGCCGGCGGGTGATCCTCGAACCGATCGACCTGCGCCTTGGAGTGGACACCGCCGCCATCGCCGACGAAGGCCAACGCGAGCTGCAGGTCCTGCAGGTGTGCCTCGCCGAAATCGAGCGCAGCCGCCCCTTCCTGATCGGCCTGATCGGCGAACGCTACGGCTGGATCCCGCCGCCGGAGCGCATGCAGGCCGCCGCCGCCGAAGCCGGCTTCACCGGCGAAGTCGCCGGCAAGAGCGTCACCGAACTCGAAATCGCCTACGGCGTCCTCGCCAGCCCGGCGCAGCAGCGGCGTTCCTACTTCTACCTGCGCGAGGCGCTGCCCTGCGGCGAGATGGACCCGGCGGTCGCCGCCGACTACGCCGAGACCTTCGCCTGCGACGCCGGCGCGCCCGAGCGCGCCGACAAACTCGCCGCGCTCAAGGCGCGCCTCGCCGAAGAACTCCCCGACCGCCTGCGGAGCTACCGCGCCACCTGGGCCGGCGAGACCGTCAGCGGCCTCGAAGCCTTCGGCGAACAGGTCCTCGCCGACCTCTGGCACGAACTCGATCGGGAGAGTCGCGACCGCATCGGCGCCCCGGCGCCGACCTGGCAGGAAAGCGAGCGCGAGACGCTGCAGGAAGGCCTCGACTGGCGCGCCAGCGGCTTCATCGGACGGCAGGCCGAAGTCGAACGGCTCGAACGCCTGTGCCTCGACCCCGGGTCAGACGGGCGAGCGCTGTGCCTCAGCGGCGAAGGCGGCGCCGGCTGCGGGCGGGACTCTGCCAACAGCCGCTCGCGGCCGAGGCGCTCGGGCGGCTGGGCGAGCGCTTCAACTTCGATCTCAACGACGCCCTCGCGCCGCGGGCGCCGCGGCGGTGTTTGCTCGAAGCGAGCCGCGGCGTGTTCGAGCATCTGACAACGGCGAACCCGGGCCACGCCGTCTGGCAGCGCGACCTGTCGGTGTCGCACCTGCGCACGGGAGACATGTCGTGGGAAATGGACGAGTTTTCGCAGGCAGCGGCTTCGTATGAGGCCGCTCTGGGGATCTTCGAGCGACGCACCCGCAGCGACGAGCACAACGCGCGCTGGCTGACCGGCCTGGCCTATTCGCGCCGCAAGCACGGCATGGCGCTGCGGCAATTGGGGCAGCGCGATGCCGCGCCCTCTTCGTTCGATGCCGCACGCGACATCTGCGAGCGCCTCGTTGCCGACTCTCGCGCCGACACACCTGCGCGCAGCGAGCTCGCGGTCGCTCACGTGTGTATCGCCGATGCGCTAAAGGAGTAGGGCGAGCTCAAGGCTGCGCTCACTGCCTATCGCGAAAGTCTGCGGCTACGAGAGTCCTACGCTGCGCAGGATGGAACCTTCACGGTTTTCCAGAACGACATCTCGATTTCGAGCGAGCGCGTTGCCGACCTGCTGCTCACCCAGGGCGAGCTTCTCGAGGCCGCCGGTCTCACGCGTCGGAGCGTCGAGGTGCGCCAAGGCCTCGTAGACGCCTAACCAATCATGAGTGGGCCCACTCGCCCCCGACCATGAAAGCCCTGGGCAG
>NZ_JAMTDX010000045.1 GCF_023806625.1 Accumulibacter sp. | reverse complement strand
TGGGCGTGTTGATGACGCCGGTATGAACGCGCTGTTCGCCGGCAAAGCCAAGCATCTTCTCCAATCACGACCGTGAAGAAGCCCCGGCGGTCCGGGGCTTCGGCGTCGGGTGCCGGTCAGGCGATCAGCTGCTCGGCCAGGGTGAAGGCGTGGTCCTTGAAGCGGGCGCCCGGGCCAAACCAGGCGGCGTTCAGGCGGTTGTCGGTGAGCCGCCCCTTCTCGTGGTCGATGTACTCGGTGGTGGCGTTGAGCAGTCCCCAGAGCGTCTGGTCAGTGGCGTCCTGGGCGCCGCCCATCTGCTCGCCGGCGAAGAGGTCGAGGATCCGGCGGTAGCCCTTGGACTTCCGGACCTGCTCGGGCGAGTAGGTCTGCCCGTAGGGCATGAAGGGCTTGAAGAGGTCCTGCAACCACGCGTCGGCCTCGACATCGTCGATCTTGCGCCGGGCCATCAGCCCCGCCTTGTGCTGGAACTCTTCCCAGGCGTCGAGGGCAATGCCCAAGTCGGCGCGGACTTCCTTGGGATCGAAGATCGCCTGGTGCGAGATGGTCACCTGGCGCTGCGAGGCGGCATTGCGCAGGCAGGCCTGCAGCGTGTTGTTGCAGACCACCCGGATGGTGGTGAACCGGGCGACGGTGGCCATCGTGCCGTCGTAGGAGGTGGCGAGCAGCAGGTAGGGGGCGACCTCGTCGTCGAGGATGCGGGCGTTGTCACCGACTCGACCGAGGGCCCAGATCCGCCGGCCCGCCATCAGGGCGCCAACCGTCTCGATGGTGAAGCGACCGGCTTCGGCGAGTTCCCCGAAGAAGTGGAGGATGTCGGCGGGCTGGACCACCCGGTAGTCCGACGAGACGACCGACAAGGGCGCGCCGCAGTCGCTGCGGTAGAGCACGTGCTTGTCGGTGTAGGTCTCGCGAGCGCCGGTGACGGTGCTGTCGAACTGGACCTCGGCGCGAAGCGCCTGCCACTCGAGGCGAGCGGCCTTCTGCCAGACCTCGACCGAGGCGTGCGGGTCGACGGTCTGTCCGAGACCGTGCCAGGGTTTGTCGGACCCGGCGGCGTAGGCGATGGCGGCGCGGCCGGTGGTGAAGTCGATTTGGTGGGCCATGGTGTTTCTCCTTCGTGGTGTGGTGTGGTGGATGACGATCGTATGAACGCGCTGTTCGAAACAGAAGCCAAGCGTTTTTCGGGGTAGTTCAGAAGAATGTTCTGCCCGGGCGCGGGGTCGAGCGGGTGGCCCCAGGATCGTCCCCGCGAAGCAAGAAGCCCGGGGGCTGCCCGGGCTTCGGGTGAGCCGGCGGGTCAGTACCAGATCACCCGGGAGCGGGTCCGCGAGGCCTCGAAGAGCACCGCCATCACCCCGCGGAGGCGCTCGCGGATCTGGTCGAGGGTCAGGCCGCCGTCGATCACCGTCGCCCCGCGCTGCAGCGTCGGCAGGCCGTCGACCTCGACGATCCGGGTCGGCCCTTGCTGGACCGTACTCGGGACCTCGGCCTTCTTCTGAGCCCAGACGTCGTCCATCGCCCGGATGGCCTTCTGGGCGTAGCGGTGGACGTCCTCGGCGGCGATCTCCCCGCACCAGCCACCGTCGTCGCCTTCGACGGCGATGCCGACCATCGCGAGGATGATCGCGGCGTTGCGGTTGCTCAGGTTGATGTCGACCTGCGGGTTGTTGGCGACGGCGAGGGTGACGCTCATGGGGACCTCCTGGTTGGCGCGGCGTTGATGACGAACACATGAACGCGCTGTTCGAAACGGAAGCCAAGCGTTTCGTGAGCGGACAACGACCATGCCGACGCGTGCCCCGACCCCCTGCCGACACCCGGGTTGCCCCGTGCTGCTGACCACGCCAGGCTACTGCGACGCGCACCGGAGCGTCGCGCATCGCGAGTACACCCGGGCACGTCGGGGCTTCGACACCGAACTCGGGTTCTATGCGTCCGCGACCTGGCGGGCCGTACGCGCGGCGTTCCTGCGCGAGCATCCGCTGTGTCGGCTGTGTGCGGCCGAGGGCCGGCAGGTCGCCGCGCAGGTCGTGGACCACGTGACGCCGATCAAGAACGGCGGCGCACGCTATGACGCAGGCAATCTAGACGCGCTATGCGTGCATCACCACAACGCGAAGTCGATGCGAGAACGACGCTTTAAAACATGAGCCTATGACCGGTAAGGCGCCTCGAATCTCTACAAATGCATATGCCAGACGCGTGCGCCCAGTCGAATTTTTGCGCATCCAGAATGCGCCCGTTTTTTTGCTACCAATGGGCGCCAACCCGCTGATTTTCCAACGATAAATGACCTCACCCGGACGCCGTCCGCTGCCCGAAATCGTCAAGAGCCTCAAGGGAACGCAGCGCAAGTGCCGCGTCAATCCCGACGAGCCGAAGCCGACGACGCGCCTCTGCGCCCCGCCCGAGTACATGTCCGACGCGGCCAAAGAAGCGTGGACCTACGCCGTCACGCATTCGCCGCCGGGACTCCTCTCGGCACTCGACGGGGCGATCCTCGAACGCTGGGCCAACTGCTGCGGCCTGTATCGCGAGGCGCTGGCCAAGATCAATCGCGCCGGGGTGGCCGGCATGATCGTCAAGACGCCGAGCGGGATCCTGAGGCGTTCGCCGCTGATGGACGTGATCCGCGATCTCGCGCTGGAGATGAAGGGCTACGAGTCGGAGATGGGCTTTACGCCGGCGGCCCGGTCGCGCATCGCCGTCGGCGCTGAGCCCGAGAAGGAGGCGGACCCGTGGTCGGAGATCGCCGGCTGATGGCCCAGCGCCACTACACCGCCATTGCCCGGCAGTACGCGCAGGACGTCCTGGCCGGGGCCGTTCCCGCCGGCCATTGGGTCCAGGCCGCGTGCCGGCGGCAACTCGACGACCTCGAACGGTTCTCGGGTCGCCACAGTCCCTACCGCTTCAACCCGAAGCTCACCGACAGACAGGGGCGCAGTTTCCAGCCTGCGGACAACCTCTGCGCGTTCGTCGAGCGTCTGCCACACGTCAAGGGACCGCTGACCGGGCAACCGATCGTTCTGGAACCCTGGCAGGTGTTTGTTCTGACCACCGTCTTCGGCTGGGTGAAGCCGGATGGCAAGCGCCGCTTTCGCCGGGCCTATATTGAAGTGCCCCGCGGCTCGGGAAAATCGGCCCTGTCTTCGGCGGTCGCCCTGTACATGCTCGCCGCCGACGGCGAAGGGGGGGCGGAGGTGTATTCGCTGGCCACGACCCGCGACCAGGCGCGCATCGTCTTCGGCGACGCGCAGGCGATGGCCCGGCAGTCGCCCGGTTTCCGGACGCGCTTCGGAGTCGGCGTCGGGGCGCACAACATCCACGTGCTGGCCAGCGGCTCGAAGTTCGAGGCCTTGTCCGCCGAGGGCTCGACGCTCGATGGCCTGAACATCCACTTCGGCTGCATCGACGAGCTGCACGCCCACAAGACCCGCACGGTCTACGACGTCGTCGAAACCGGCACCGGCAAGCGCGACAACTCGCTCCTGTGGGTGATCACCACCGCGGGCAGCAACCGCTCGGGGATCTGCTACGAGGTGCGCACCTTCGTCACGCGTCTCCTGGATCGCGTCTTCGACGACGACAGCCAGTTCGGCATCGTCTATGGCCTCGACGAGGGCGACGACTGGGCGCTCGAAGAGTCCTTGATCAAGGCCAATCCCAACTGGGGCATCTCCGTGCGCCCGGAAGTGCTCCTGCCGCTGCAGGCCAAGGCCCTGCAGATGCCGAGCGCGGTCAACAACTTCAAGACCAAGCACCTTAACGAATGGGTCAATGCCGACACCGCGTGGATGGACCTGCGCGCCTGGGACCGCTGCGCCGATCCGACGCTCGACCTCGACGACTACGCCGGCGAGCCGTGCTGGATCGGACTCGATCTGGCGAGCAAGACCGACATCGCTGCGGTGCTGCTGGTCTTCGCGCATCGCGAGACGCCGGGAGCCTTTGCGGTCTTCGGCCGGTATTACCTCCCCGAGGAGACGGTGCAGCAAGCCGGCAACAGCCAGTACGCCGGCTGGGGCCGCAGTGGCCGGCTGACGGTCACCCCGGGCAACGTCATCGACTTCTCGTGGATCGAGGCCGACCTGATCGACTTCGCCTCGCGGTTCGCGATCCAGGCCGTCGCCTTCGATCCCTTCCAGGCGACGCAGCTATCGACACGGATGATTGCCGAAGGACTGCCGATGGTCGAGGTCCGCCCGACGGTGCTGAACTTCAGCGAGCCGATGAAGACGATCGAGGCCCTCGTGCTGCAGGGCCGCCTGGTGCACGACGGCGACCCCGTGCTGACCTGGATGGCGAGCAACGTCGTCGCCCATCTCGACGCCAAGGACAACATCTACCCGCGCAAGGAGCGCCCGGAGAACAAGATCGACGGCATCGTCGCGCTGATCCTCGCACTCTCCCGGGCGATCGTCCCGGGCACCGCCGTCGTCCTCGACGAGCGCTATGAACTCGTGATGCTCTGACACCGGAGGACTCTGATGACCCGCATTCGCCACCTGGCCACGGCACGGCCGCTCTCGAACGACCCCCAGGAACCGGCCCCATGAGCCACATTGACCTGCCCAACTCGGCCGGCTTCGTGGACACCTTCACCCGGGTGGAAGGGGCCGACACCGTGCACATGCAGGCCGTCGTGCCCGTCGATCCGGTCACGGGCGACCCGCTGCTGCTCGCCCAGCAGGCCACACTCGCCGCGGTCCAGGAACTCAACGACACGATGGTGACGCTGCTCTCGGCGATGCTCAAGAAGATGCCGCGGCTGACCACCGGCGAGCGCCTCGCCGCCGCGCTGGTCACCCCCGCAGACTACGACCCCTCCTCGGCCTATCACCTGTTGAACGTCAGCACGGTGGTCGATGGCGCGGGCGCACGACTCGTCTACCGGATGTTCGAGCCGTGGAACTTCTCGGACACCGGGGCCGCCCGCCTCTATGCCCAGATCCTGGTGAGCTAGACCGATGCCCACAGCCAACAATCTGCGCAAACTGCTCCACCGCAAGGCCTGGGAGCTCTGCACGCCGTGCCCGTCGAGTACCGTGACCGGTGCCTTCCTCGTCGGCGACAAGAGCGGCGCGATGCCCGCGAACGACTGTGTCTACGCCGTCTTCAGCGCGTCGACGCTCTACCACTACCACCCCGAGCAGGACGCCTGGGTGCAGATTCCGGCCTCGGGCGTGGCGGGCACCTTCGCCGCCGGGGCGTGCGGGGAGTTCCTGCCGCTGGGCCTGCTCGGCGGATCGCTGGACCAGACGGCGACCGCGGGAACGACGACCAGCTTGAGCACCAGCCGGACGATCGTGCGCGACCTCCGGGGGTGCAAGATCCGCGTGCTCGCCGGGACCGGGGCGGGCTACGAGGGAACGGTCGCCAGCAACACCCTCGGCGCCAACGCCGTGCTCACCGTCACGCCGGCCAGCGCGGTGGCCTTCGATGCCAGCAGTGTCTTTCGCGTCTGGTCGGGGTCGCTGTGGTTCTGGAATGCCGGCACCAGCGCCGTCGGATTCTCGGTCTACGACCGGGCGACCCATGCCTGGACGGCCAAGAGTGTGACCGGAATGCCGACGGCCTGGGGCACGAGCGGTCAACTGGTCAGCACGAGCAGCGCCGAAGGGGCGTTCGAGACGGGGACCAGCACCGGCAGCAATACCGCGACGACGTTGAACCACACCGGCAAGACCTGGCTCGCCAACGCCTGGACGAACGCCCAGGTCCGCCTCACCGGCGGGACCGGCGCCGGCCAGGTGCGCACGGTCGCCAGCAACACCGCGAGCTCTCTGACACTCGCCTCGGCCTGGACGGTCACGCCGGATGCCACGTCGGCGTACAGCATCGAGGGCAACGACGACGTTCTGTACCTGCTGGGCAATGGCGCGGTGACCCTCTATCGGTATTCGATCAGCGGCAACACCTGGAGCACGCTGTCGCCGGGCACCGCGCGCTCGTCGGCGCCGGGAGCGGGCTTCACCGCGGACTGGATTCATGGCGTGCCCGATCCCGACTGGTCGGGCGCGCAAGGCAAGCTGCTGCTGCAGAACGGTACGCAGGTTCGGCAGAACGGCCGCTACCTCTACAGCCTTCGCGGCGGGGGATCGGCCAACCTCGAAATCTACGACATCGCGGGGAACACCTGGCTGAACGTCGGCGCGCAATACGGCAACGCGCAGGAGACCTTCTCGACCGGATCGTGCAGCGTGGATTTCAACGGCGCGATCTATGTGATGAAGGAAGCGACCGGCCGGATCTTCCGTTTCGACGTGGCGCGCAACGTCCTGGAGCCATGGTCGACGAACGTCTATCCGCAATCGACGGCCGTGGAAGGCGACAAGCTGCTGATCGTGCCCTACCGGGACGGCGCGACGGTGATTCCTTTCCTGTACTGCCAGCCGCACTCGCGCAACGAACTCCAGCGAATGATGGTCATCGGCTGAGGAGACGACATGGACATCGAGGTCTTCGAAGTCGAGCGGGGACAATGGGCGTATCGGGTGGGCGGGGTGTACCAGGAATGGCACCCGGACCGGGCCGGCTTCGTGCCGATGAGTCAGGCCGAAGCCACCGCTTGCGCAGCGGTCGTCGCCGCGCGCCTGGCCGAGGCCTAAGCGGGTCGGCGCGATGGTGCTCTCGTTCTGGCGTTTCTGGATCGTCCTCGTCGGCGATCCGCGATTCCGTGTCACTCGCAGCGGGAACTTCACGGTGACGCGAGCCCCCCGGCCGTTCACGGTGACCCGTGTCGCCCGGAATCTGACGGTGACGCATGCGCGTTGATCCGATCGATCCGGCCGAGGCGGTGGTGCTGACCTTCGACTTCGCGCTGGCGCTCGAGGCCGGCGAGACGCTGGCCGGGACAATCGCCACGAGCGTGACCGCAGCGCTCGGGGCGGACGCGACGCCCCAGCGCGTGTTGAACGGTGGGGCGGTCTTCGGCGCGGGGAACACGTCGGTGCTCGTCCCGGTCAAGGGCGGGCTGGTCGATCACGACTACGCGGTCAAGATCGTCGTGGCCACGACCAACCCGGCGAAGGTGCTCGCGCTGGTCGCCCATCTGCCGATTCGCGAGGCGTGTTGACGATGAGCGTGTGGAACGCCTTTCGCCGCTGGTGGGCCTCTGCCGAGGACCGCTCGCCGGGCGGAGACTTCTGGTTCGAGCCGGTGCCCGGGCGCACGGCGAGCGGCCTGCGGGTCTCGGCCGACGGCGCGCTGCGCCTGGCGGCGGTCTATGCCTGCGTGCGCATCCTCGCCGAGACGATGGCCTCGCTGCCGCTCGTCGTCTATCGGCCGCGGTCGGACGGGGGCAAGGAGCGGGTGACCGACCATCCGCTCTATCGCTTGCTCGCGCGCCGGCCGAACGCCTGGCAGAACGCCTTCGAGTGGCGCGAGATGCTCCAGGGACACCTCGCGCTGCGCGGCAACGCGTACAACCGGATCGAGGCGAACGCCCGCGGCGAGATCACCCAACTGCTGCCGATCCATCCGGACCGGATCCAGATCGAATGGCTGCCGAATGGCGACTACCGGTACCGGGTGACCGATCGACTCGGCCAGCAGACGATCGTGCCGCGCAGTGCCGTCTGGCATCTCCGGGGTCTGTCGTCGGACGGGGTGCTGGGCCTCAGCCCGATCGACCTCGCCCGCGAGAGCCTCGGCATGGCGCTGGCCGCGCAGGACTACGGGGCCCGCTTCTTCGCCAACGACGCCAAGCCGACCGGCGGCTGGATCGAGTTCCCGGGGTCGTTCCGGGACAGCGAGGCGAAGCGGGTCTTCCGGGAGTCGTACCAGGCGGCGCAGTCGGGGGCCAACCGCGGCAAGGTGCTGGTGCTCGAGAACGGCATGAAGTTCCACGAGGTCGGGGTGACCAACCGGGACGCGCAGTTCCTCGAACTGCGCAAATTCCAGATCACCGACATCGCCCGGCTGTTCCGGGTGCCGCCGCACATGATCGCCGATCTCGACCGGGCGACCTTCTCGAACATCGAGCAGCAAAGCCTGGAGTTCGTGATGCACACGATGACGCCGTGGGCCGAGCGCTGGGAGGCGAGCATCGAGTCGGACCTGCTGCTCGACGGCGAGGACCTCGAAGTCGAGTTCGACTTCACCAACCTGATGCGCGGCGATGCGGCGAGCCGCTCGTCGTATTACCAGAGCGGCATCCAGAACGGCTGGCTGACGAGGAACGAAGCGCGGATCGCCGAGAACCTGAACCCGCTCGACGGTCTCGACGAGCCGTTGCGGCCGCTGAACATGGTCGAGCAGGGGGCGGCCCGGGAGATCCAGAGCGGCGGGACCCCGTCGAGCCCGCGGCCGTCGTCGCCCGACTGACCGCTTTGCGGAGGATGCGATGCGTCATCACTTGCTGATGGCCGAGTTTCTGGCCACTCCCTGGGCCTTGATGCCCGAACGACTGAATGCGGTCGCCGCGGTGCTCGCGCGCTGGGCGCAGGGTGTTCCGGCGAGCGAGGAGGTTCTCGCTGGCATCGAGGCAGATCGAGTGGCCCGCGAGGCGCGCCGCGAGGCAACTCGCACGGTCTCGAGTGGCGGCATCGCGGTGCTGCCGCTGTACGGTCTCATCACCCAGCGCGGCAATCTCGTCGATGAGGTCTCGGGTTCGGGCAGTGTCAGCACGCAGCAGTTTGCCGGGACCCTGCGCGAGGCCCTGGCGGACGATTCGGTCAGCCAGATCCTGATCGACATCGACAGCCCGGGCGGCAGCGTCTATGGCGTCGCTGAACTGGCGGATGAGATCGCGGCGGCGAGAGGCCAGAAGCCGATCGTCGCCGTGGCCAACAGCCTGGCGGCGAGCGCGGCATACTGGATCGGCTCCTCGGCCAGCGAGTTGTACGTCACGCTGGGCGGGGAAGTGGGGTCGATCGGGGTCTGGCTGGCGCACTTCGACTACTCGCAGGCGTTCGCCGCGCAGGGCATCACGCCGACGCTAATCTCGGCCGGCAAGTTCAAGGTCGAGGGCAATCCGTACGCGCCGCTCGACGAGGAGGCGCAGGGCTTCCTGCAGTCTCGGGTGAATGACTACTACGCGAGTTTCACCAAGGCCGTGGCGCGGGGGCGTGGCGTGCCGATCGCCCAGGTGCGCGAGGGGATGGGCCAGGGTCGCGTGCTCGGGGCCGAGGCGGCGCAGGCGCAAGGGATGGTCGATGGCGTGGCGACCTTCGACGAAGTGGTCCGGAAGATGCGGTGGGAGGCCAGATCCAGCGCCAGGCCGAAAGTGAGTCGCTTGGCGCAGGCGAGGAACGCTCTCGCGACTCTGTGATAGTGTGGGAAACCGTGGCTGAAATCTCGCTGCTGCACGTGACGGGATTGGTCCGACGAACTCACCGGCAGCGACGGGTCCGTGGCCAACAGTGAAGAATTCGGTCGAAGACCGCCGTTGAAGCGCTCCGGCTGTACAATATCCATCGCGCATTGCGAAGCGCATGTTCTCGCGACAACTTGGCGCTGATTGGGAACACCGACTGGACATTGTCGGTGGCATATGGGGTGTAAGACTTTCTATCGACAATAGGGTTGGGCGTCATCGGCGCCCCACTTCACGCGGGAGGCTTCTTTTCATGAAAATCGCCGCAAGCGTTCTCTTTCGCATCGTCTCCACGATGATTTTCGTCTGGCCTGGCATTTCGTTCACGCAGGAGCAGACTATTGCCCATTTGCAAACTGAACTGGTCTCCCCATGGTTAGTTGCGGTGGATGGGGAAGACAGATCGCGCACGCTCAGGATAACAGGGGTGAGGCAAGAACCCGACGGCAAATTGGTCCTCGACGCCGCTTTTGGGTGGACCGATGGGAATCAGGTCTCGGTCCCGGCTTCCGCAATCCAATCCGGCCAAGAGACTAGGGTGTTGTTTGTTACACAGGCCGGCACCCAGGTCGCGGTCGTCCTGACGTCGAGCGGCCTATTCGAGGGCACCTTCACCAATAAGAAAGGGGTTGTGAAGGCGGTTCGGGGCGAAAGGCTTTCGGAGACTGATCTGAAGTTGAAGATAGCTGCCGCCAAGGCCGCCCGGGCAGCGAAAATTGTGGTCAAACCCTCAGCTGACGTCCCCGAATCCTGCGCTGCGTTTAGCGGTCAGTGGGTTGGGCGTTGGAGTGTGGGCAACGTTGGTCAGAACTGGCTATGGATCGCCGAAGTCGACCTCAATTGCAGTGCAAAGGTGTCTATCGAGCGGAGTGACAGTCCCCCGAACAGCTTTAGTACCGTGGAAATCAAGGATGGCGAACTGTCCTTTCTGTGCAATTCGTCTACCGGTGGCACCTGCGTTTTCAAGCGTAACGGGAATGATCTTTGGGCAACCTATTCCAACCCCTCGGGTGGTAAAAATAGTGCCGTTTTCGAAAAGGTCAGATGAGTTGAGCTCGTGCCCATCGATGGTCAAATGGACTGGAAACACGCCGCTTTGCTCGGTTCCATCCGACATCCATGCGCCGGAGTCGGGTCAACGTGAATGAAAGAACCAAGACGAGGGATAGCTGCGTCGCCGTTGCTGCTATCTTGCGTCTTTAACTGCCTGGAGGAAGCATGGCCAGAATTCGTTGGGGATTTCCGTCGCTTTGCATTATTGCGGCTTGCGCTCTTGCTGGCGGGCAAGCGGCTGCCGAGGAGGCAAGATCATCAACTGCAGCTGCAGCTGCAGCGACCTCGTCATATGCGAATGAAGACAAGGATTTCGGAGTCTCTCCTGTATCTCGTCCAAAAAGGGCGCCATATCACGCACCTACCCCTGTGCAGATCCCAGGCGCAACGGTCATCCAGACCGTCGAACTGAAGCACCTGATCGATACCAACCCTCAGGTGGTGATCATTGACGTCCTCACCACAAGGAATCCGGCACCGTCACGGGCAACCATCCCGGGCGCTGTGTGGCTGCCTAGGGCCGGTGATGGCGACTTCTTTGCTGCGGAAAAGGAGCGATTTGCGGCAGTGCTTCACAAACTCACCGCAGGTGAGACCGGGCGCCCGCTGGTGTTCCTCTGCTTGAACTCCGAATGTTGGTTGTCGTACAACGCCTCCCTTCATGCCATCGAAGCCGGCTACACCAACGTCCTATGGTATCGCGGCGGGTCCGACGCCTGGGCGGCCGCCGGTTACGACATGCGGGGGATGCAAGCTACAAGCTGGTGACATCTCTGCCTAATCTGGAAGACGAGGTGCTCGGCCGGTTGCTGATGTGCCGATAAGCGTTGCCTATCGCTTGAGAGCATGGCGACTGTGGCGTGATCGGCCGTTTGGACCGTTACAGGCAACATCGCCTGCCTCGCTGGTTGAGGTTCTGAAAAGCCGGCACCACAGGCTGGGCCATGCCTCGTCGAGAAGCGCGGGGCTACCTATCTCCCTGACCTACTGACCGCGAGCCTTCTGGTTTGGTCCATTGCCGGTCGCGATGGCGGTAACCCTCCACCCATCTCCCCCCGCGATCAACGTATCTACGCCATACGCGCTCCAGTCCAGAGCCTTGTGGCTGAGGACCTCGTCAAGATCTGGCGCGTAGAGCACCTCGACCGTCTTCCTGTACTTCCAAGGCCCCTCGCAGACAGGAATGTTTCTGGCATCATAGTTGATGCGGATCGTTTCGACGGTCACGAGCTTGCCATCGAGTAACAGAGCGTGATCAGGGCCCTTCTCCGAGGCCGCCTCGAAACTGACATCCCTGAATCCACAGCTGACCTTCGACTTCCAGGTCGGCACGGCCCACTTCATGCCCGGCTGAATGGGCTGTTCAGGAGGCAGCCGCAGGAATCGTCGATCCGGCTCCACCGGGGCATTGTCCCTGAAGATCGTTGTGTGCTTTCGGTCGGCCACTGCGGCAATAGTTCCGTTTGCCCTGAGGAGCTTCCTCAGGTCATCTTCGATAAGCAGCACGTAAGCTGTGCTCTTGGTTGGCTTGAAGGTCACCGGGCCGCCTCCGGGGTCTTGTTCGGGCTTCGAGTATTCTCGCGTAATCATATCCCCGCTCTTGAGCGGCGGAGCGGTCTCCGCGCTGAACGAAACACGGTGGGCTCCGGATAGAGCAAGCACCAAACAGAACAAGATTCGTTTGTCCGTCCTCATGAGTTACGTCCCCACTGTCAGTCGTTCCGCAAAAGGGCTTCGGCGGTTTGGCCGCCGTCGGGAGATACGACCCTGATTTGACGCCAAGGGTCACCTTCTCGCAGCTTACAGCGAGATCGTAAGCGTGTGTATGAGAAAGACCCCCCCCCCAGCCGCCCCCGGGCGGCTTTTTGTGCCCCTCGAACCCGCCTCGCGCGGGTTCGTGCTTTTGGAGAACCCTATGAGTAAGCACCTGCGCGAGCTGCAGGCTCGCAAGACCGCGCTCGTCAAAGACGCCCGCGCGCTCACCGACCGCGCCGGGGCCGAGAACCGCGACCTCTCCGACGAGGAAGTGACCGCCTTCGAGACCCTGCGCACCCGGATCGACGCGACGTCGGCGGCGATCGACCGCGAGACCGCCCTGATCGCCGATGAAGCGCAACTCGGCGTCAGCGCGGCCCTCGGGCCGATGGTCATCGACAACCGCGACGCCGACCCGAAACGCGGCTTCGCCACGATCGGGGAGTTCCTCCAGGCGGTCTACCAGGCCGACCGGCCGGGCCAGTCGATCGACGCCCGCCTGCTCCCCGGCGGCATCCAGGCCGCCGCACCGGGCAGCTTCGGCAACGAAGCCGCCGGCCAGGACGGCGGCTTCCTCGTCCCGCCGCAGTTTTCCCAAGAGATCTTCAAGCTCTCACTGGGCGAAGACTCGCTGCTGCCGCTCACCGACAACGTCGAGGTCAGCGGCAACAGCATGGCCTTCCCGAAGGACGAGACCACCCCCTGGGGCACCAACGGCATCCGCGCCTACTGGCAGGGCGAGGCCGCCACGGCCATTCCCACCAAGCCGGTGCTCGGACTGGCCACCTTGCGCCTCAAGAAACTCATGGCGCTGGTTCCGACCACCGACGAACTGCTCGACGACTCCAATGCGCTGACCAGTTACCTGCCCGAGAAGGTCGCCCTGTCGATCCGCTGGAAGACCAACGAGTCGATCCTCTTCGGCGCCGGCAGCGGCTTGCCGATCGGCTGCATGAACGCCGGCGCGGTGATCACCGTGGCCAAGGAATCCGGCCAGGCGACGCAGACGCTGGTGCCGCAGAACCTCGCCAAGATGATCGCCCGTCTGCCGCCGGGGTCGTTCAGCCGCGCTGTGTGGATCCTCAACAACGACGTCCTGCCCGCGCTGTTCACGCTGAGCCTCGGCAACTACCCGATCTACCTGCCGACCGGCAACCCGCAGGCCGGGGCGATCCAGTCCTCGCCCTACGGCACGCTGCTCGGTCGCCCGGTGATCGTTTCGCAGCACGCGAACCCCTTCTCGTCGCAGGGCGACGTGATCCTCGTCGACCTGTCGTACTACCAGACGATCACCAAGGCCGGCGGCCTGCAGACGGCGACGTCGATGCACCTCTACTTCGACGCCGACCTGACCGCGTTTCGCACGACCTTCCGCATGGACGGCCAGTCGAAGATCGCCGCGGCCATCGCACCGGCCAAGGGCAGCGCGACGCTCTCGCCGTACATCCAGCTCGGCGCCCGTTGACCCGCTTTCCCCACCTTCGAGGAGTTTGAACCATGTTTCCGAACGCCAAAGGCAGCGAGCAGTTCGCCCTGCTCGCGACCATCGACCCGGCGAGCCAGGCCGCCGGCACCGTCAACTCGGGCTGGATCCCGGTGGCCAACTTCCACGCCTTCGTCGCCGTCGTCGAGACGGGCCTCATGGGCACCAGCGGCACGCTCGATGCCAAGATCGTCCAGGCCCAGGACAACGCCGGGACCGGCGCCAAGGACCTCGTCGGCAAGGCGATCGCTCAGATCGTCAAGGCCACCGGCGACAACAAGCAGGCGCTGATCAACTTCAAGGCCGACGACCTCGACACCAACGGCAACTTCGCCTACGTGCGCCTGACGCTGACCATCGGCACCGCGGCGAGCCTCGTCGCCGGCAAGCTCCTCGGCGTCCTCCCGCGCTACGCGACGGCCGAGGCCTTCAACCAGGCGGCGGTGGTGCAGGTCATCTGAACCATGCCGCTCCAGCTCGTCACCCCGCCCGCCGAGGAGCCCGTTGCCCTGGCCCAGGCGAAGCTGCACCTGCGCGTGGATTTCCCGGACGACGACGCGCTGATCGCCGCGTCGATCGTGGCCGCGCGCCAGGCCGCCGAGACGCAGACCGGCCGACAGTTCGTCACGGCCACCTGGCGGTCGGTGCTCGATGCCTTCCCGGGAGCGGGTCCGACAGAAGGGGCGCGCGGGGGCGCCTTCTCGCTCACCCCCGGCGCGATCCTGCTGCCCAGGTCGCCGGTTCAATCGGTGACCGCAATCGACTATCTCGACGGCGCGGGGGTGTGGCAGACGATGCCGGCGACCGACTACACGGTCGACACGGCCGCCGAGCCGGCGCGGATCACGCCGGTCTTCGGCCAGGTCTGGCCCGTCACGCGGCCGCAGATCGGCGCCGTCCGGGTGACCTTCGTCGCCGGCTACGGCGGCGCGGCGGCGGTCCCCGAGGGCGTCAAGAGCTGGATCCTGCTGCGCGTCGGCAGCCTCTACAACCACCGCGAGGACGTCGCGCTGCTGACCCGCGGGAGCCTCCAGCCGATGCCCTTCCTCGACGGGCTGCTCGATCCGTTCCGCGTGGTGACGATCTGATGGCCGCCCCGTCTGCCGGGACGCTCGGCAAACGCGTCACGCTCCAGCAGCGCAGTCCCGCGGTCGACGCCTACGGGCAACCGGTCGAGGCGTGGACCGACGTCGCCACCTTCTGGGCGGCGATCGAGCCGGCGAGCGGGCGCGAGTTCGTCGCCGCACAGGCGCTGCACCTGACCCAGCCGGTGACGATCACCGCCCGTTGGCAACCGTCGTTCGGCTCCCCGGCCGCCCTCGTGGCGCTGCGCGCCGTCTGGAACGGCCGGGTGTTCGCGATCCACTCGGCCGAGAACGAGGACGAGGCAAACCGGACGGTGCGCCTGCTGGCTTCCGAGGAATCCTGAATGACCGCGACGATCGAGGGCCTCGACACCTACCGCGCGGAGCTCGGGCTCGCCCTGACGCGACAACGGCCGCACCTCGACACGAGCCTGCAGGAACTCGTCGCCGTGCTGGTCGAGCAGATCCGGCAGCACTGTCCGGTGAAGACCGGCGCGCTGCGCGCGTCGGTGCGCGTTGCCGGCGAGGAGTCCGCGCACGGCGTCGGGTTCTCGATCCAGGTCGGCGACGACAGCGTGACCTACGCGCTGCACGTCGAGTACGGCACGAGCCGGATGCCCGCGCAGCCGTTCGTCCGGCCCGAGCTCGAGGTCTTTCGGGTGCGCTACCCGGAACACCTCACCGGGATCCTCGCCGAGCACTGGGGTGCGCCGGGGTGAGCGCGGGACCTGAAGCGATCCGCAGCCGGCGATGAGCAGCCCCGTCGAACCCACGCTGGTGGCGCTCGCCGCGCCGCTCCTCGCTGGGGGCCTGCACCCGAACGTCGCGCCGCCCCAGGTCGCAACCCCGTATGGCGTCTACCAGGTCGTCGTCAGCCTCACCCACAACACCCTATCGGACGGCGTGCCGATCGCGCACGACCTCATCCAGATCGGCGTCTGGGAGGGCACCTACGCCGGCGCCCTGGCCGCCGGCTCGGCCCTGGCGGCCGCGCTCCAGGCGGCGTTCGACTTAGGCACGCTCACCGGCGTCCAGCGCAGCCGGCAAGGCCGCTACGACCCGGAAACCGCCCTGCACGGCTTCCTGTACGAGTACTCGTTCTGGTCGGCCTGACCCCGGGCACCGTTCCGGTCTCCGGCCGTTGTCTTCTCCGGCCCGCCTGCGGGCCGCCCTGCTTGAGGTTCTTCCATGCCTTCGACCGCCCAAGTGGCCCAGCTCTCCCGGTTCTACGTCTCCGGCACGCCGGGGACGGCCCTCAACCTCGCCGCCGTCTCCAAGGCCAGCAAGGCCGCGCTGACCTACTCAACCGCCGCGGTTCCCTCGGCCGGCGACGTCCTGCTCTTCGGCTCGGTGACCGGCATGCCCGAGATCACCGGCCTGCTCGGCATCGTCCAGGCGACCCCGACGCCGACGGCGACCTCGTGCACCGTGTCGATCGATTCCAGCGGCTTCGCCTCCGCCGGGACGACCGGCACGGCCACCCCGCAGACCTTCGCCAAGGTCGGCAACGTCCAGGACTTTACGCCCGACGGCGGCACCGCGACGATCATCGACGTGACCAACATGGACTCGCTGGCCAAGGAGAAGCGCCAGGGCCTGCAGGACAACGGCAACTACAGCCTGAGCTACGACGCCGACGACACCGACACCGGGCAACTCGCGCTGATCGCCGCCCGGGCCGCCCAATCGGTCGTCGTCTTCAAGCAGACCTACCCCGGCGGCCTCAAGGTCCGCGCGTGGCAGGGCTTCGTGCAGAAGATCAGCGAACCGGCTGCTGGCGTGGACAAGGTCCTGCGCAGTTCGGCGACGCTCGTCGTCACCGGCCCGATCTTCCGCGGCTGACCTCTACATTATTGGAGACCCTCGTCATGTCCCTCGACAAGTCCGCCCTGCTGGCGATCTTCGCGCCGAAGATCGTCGATCGCGAGGTGCCCGGCATTGGCCTCGTGCGCCTCCGGGAACTCAGCGCTCCGGAAGTCTCGGATCTCCGCGAAGCGTGCCGCACCGAGAAGGAGAAGGCCGACTTCGGCTTCCGGCTGGTCCTCGCCGCCGTCGTCGACGACGACGGGAAGCCGATCTTCTCGGCCGATGATCTGCCGACTCTCCGGGGTGCGGCCCAATCTCGGATCGGCGAGCTCGTCACCGCGGTGATGGCCGTCAATGGCTTCTCGGTCGCCGGGGACGCCGCAAGAAACTGAAGGACAGCCCGGAGCGGCGGATGCTCTTCCGTCTGGCGCTGGCCATGGGCCGGACGATCGCCGAACTCCGGGCGGTGCTCTCCTACGCCGAGTTCCAGGAGTGGTGCGGGTACTACGCGATCGAGCCCTGGGGCGAGACCCGGGCCGATCTGCGCGCCGGCATCGTCGCCTCGACCGTGCATAACGTCTACGCCGGCTGGGTGGGCTCCGATCACCGCGCCACGCCGGCCGACTACATGCCGTACCTGGAACGGTCCGAGCCCCCGCCGACCGACGAGCGCGCGCTGACCGACGATGAACTCGCCGACTGGGCCGACGCGACGCTGTTCGGCATGGCGCCGGGCATCTGAGCCCCGCGGTCGTCCCTCGAAGCGTTCTTGACTGCCCGCTTTCCCGGCGGACGGCCGTGGAGTGGTCCCTATGTTCTCATTGATCCGTGTCGACATCACCGCCAACATTGACAAGTTCGAGGCGAGCCTCGCGCAGACCGCGAACATCGCCGAAGCGAGCCTGTCGGCCGCCGCGGCGCACGCGGACGCCTTCCAGACGGCGTTCGACCGCGCCGCGGCAGGGGTCGACGAATCGGCCAAGCGCATGGCCGGGAACCTCGAGGCGGCCAACGACCGGGCGGTCGAGGCCGCCCAGGCGACCGTCTCGTCGATCGACGGGGTGGCCAAGGCCGCCGACCGCGTCGACGTCCAGTCCTGGCCGGAGAAACTCTCGGCCGCCCTCGTCGCCGGCTTCGCCAGCGCCTACGCCGAAGCCCGGACGGCGATGGAGCGGATCAGCGACTTCGTCCGCACGCAGCTGATCATCGTTGGCGTGGCGATCGCCACCGGCATCACCGTCGCGACGGTCGGCGCGATCTACGCGGCGTTCAGGATCGTCTCCGAATCGCTGAGCTTCGTGAAGGGCCTGTTCACCGGCGAGTCCTACCAGTCCGAGAACATCGACGCGGTGATCGCGCTCAACAAGGAAGTCCGGCTGCTCCAGGACGGCCTGCGGGTCTCGGCCGAGCACGCCTCGGGACTCAACGAGGCGCTCAAGGGCCTGGGGCTCGATTCACGCGCCTACGTCGCCACGCTCGAGGCCGCCGCCCGCGCGCAGCGCACGAACACCGACGAACTCGACCGCCTGGGCATCGCCTACCGCGACGCCAACAGCGAACTGCTGTCGCAAGCGGCGTTCCTTAAGAACGTCAAGGCGGCGCTCGACGAGTATGCCGCCGGGTACGACCGCAACGCGGCCGCCGCCGCGATCGCCGCAGGGAGTTACGAGGCGATCGCCCAGGCCGTCTCGGTCACCGACGAGACGGTCGCCGAGGCGACGCAGCGGCTCGTCGACTACAACCTCGTGATCGGCCCGCGGACGCAGGACGCGGTCAGCGCCTACGAAGCCGCGATGCGCGCCTTCCAGCGCGAGACCGATCTCACCGCCCAGGGCTTCCGCAAGGCGATCGCCGACCAGATCCTGCCGCTGCTCACCGATCTCGCGACCTTCTTCAAGGACGGCTTCCCGGTGGTCGTCAACGCCTTCCGCTACTCGATGGCCACGCTGGTCAGCCTGTTCTACGGCCTCAAGGAAGTCGCCTTCCTCGTCTCGGAGGCGGTCATCCAGTCGTTCAAGGCCATGGGCGACGTGGTGTCGCGCGTCGTCGGCGCGATCGCCAAGGCGGCGACCGGCAACGTCGAGGGTGCATGGAACGATCTCAAAGCGGTGCCCGACGATCTCGGCAAGCGCTGGACCGCCTTCGGCGACGCGGTCGTCGCGCAGTCGACGCGCAACGCCCGGGCGATGGCGCTGGCCTGGGGCGCCGACAACTTCGGCCCCATGACGCCGGATCCCGCGAAGACGGGCAAGCCGTGGACGCCCCGTCCGCCCGCGGAGGCGGAGCCGCGGGCGGGCCGTTCGCCGGTGGGGCTCGGCGAGCCCGAGAGTCCGTACGAGCAGTTCCTCGAGCAGCTCGACCAGATGACCGCGCGGCTCGACAGCAACCAGTACACGATGTTCAAGGTGCGGGCGGCGCAACTCGCCTGGAACGAGGGCCTCTCGGCGACCGTCGCGCTGGAGAAGATCGCAGCACTGCAGACCGCCGAGAGCGAGAAGGCCGTGCGCGATTACGGCACGCGAGTCGACGAGCAGAACCGCCGGCTGCTCGAATCCCGCGGGGCGATCGGGCTCTACGGCCTCGAACTCGAGGTCTATCAGATGAAGCAGCAGCGGCGCGCCGACGTCCTCGGGCGGATCAACCAGCTCGAAGCCGCGGGCAAGCCGCTGACCGACGCGATGCGCGACGCCCTGCTCGGCGAGGCCTCGGCCGCCGAAGAGGCCGCCGAGGCGATCCTGCGCCAGAACGACGCGCTCTCGCGGACCTTCGAGGTCGGCGCGAAGCGCGCCTTCGACGCCTACCTGGATCGCGCGACGAATGCCGCCCGGACGGCCGAAGAGCAGTTCACCGCAGCGTATCAGAGCATCGAGCAGGCGCTGGCCGACTGCCTGTTCAACCCCTTCGAGCGGGGCGTCCAGGGGATGCTGGTGAGCTTCGGCCAGGCGATCCAGCGAATGATCGCCCAGGCGGTGGCCGCCGACCTCGGGCGCCGGATCTTCGGGGCGATCGGATCGCCCGGCAGCGGCGGGCTGTTCGACAGCCTGTTCGGCTGGATCGGCCTCGGCGGGGCCTCGGCGCCGCTGCCCGGCTCGCTGGGTGCGGCCGGCGGCCTGCCGCTGCCGTCCTTCGCCGTCGGCACCGACTACGTGCCGCGCGACATGATCGCCCAGATCCACCAGGGCGAGCGGATCATCCCCGCGGCGCAGAACACCGGCGGCTTCGAGGCCCCGGTGAACATCACGGTTCATGTCCATGGCCAGAGCCAGGCGCCGGACGTCCGGCGCTCCGCGGGGCAGGGCGCCCGCGAGGCGCTCGCCGTCCTCAAGGGGATGCGCCGCTATGGGTGAGTTCCTCGACGAGCGCTTCCCGGTCGACGTTCGCCTCGGGATGTCCTATGCCGACGCCTACGCGGTGGACATCGTCACCACCGCCGGTGGCGGCGAGTACCGCCGACTCGTCCATCCGTTTCCGGTGCGCAGCTTCCACGTCAATGTCACCACCGACCAGGCCGACCTCTGGGCACGCGTCCTCTCGCTCTACCACCGGGCGTTCGGCCTGTTCGCCGGCTTCCGCGTCAAGTGTCTCGACGATTACACGACCAACCACCACACCCGCCCGCCAACGCCGACCGACGCCTGGCTCGGCTTCTCCGATACCGGCGTCTATCCGCTGCGGGTGATCTACGGCGACGTCCAGGACAACTTCGTGCCGGGGATCGGCTTCCCCTACCGGCGGATCTACAAGCCGATCGAGGAGACCGTCGTCGTGGCGGTCAATCAGGTGCCGGTCACCTCGGGCCTGACCATCGACGACAGCACCGGGATCATCACCCTCACCCCCGCGCCATCGATCACCGACATCGTCACCGCCGGCTGCGAGTTCGACCTGCCCTGCCGGTTCAACTCGAAGATCGAGGTCACCGCCATCGACATCGATCTGCGCGACTGCGGGTCGATCGAACTCCTCGAACTGCTCCAACCATGAAACCCGTCGTCGCCCCCTGGGTCACCCGAGTCCTCTGCCTGCGCATCGAGCCGGTTCAGGGCCCGGTCGTCTGCCTGACCGACCACCCGGTCGATCTGACGATGAACACCGGCCAGGTCTACCGCTCGACAGCGGGTCACGAGTTCACCGGCTATTCGGCGACCCATGACTTCGCCCCGGCGTCGATCGACCTCTCGGGGATCTGCGCCGTCGCCGGCGTCAGCCCGGCGCAGATCGAGGCCGGTCTCTTCGATCACGCGGCGGTCTTCCTCTTCGCCACCGACTGGCGACAGCCCGAGGAAGACCACGAGCCGATCGTCTCGGGGCGTTTCGGGCAGACCACCGTGCGCGACGACCGTTACGCGATTTCTGGGGTGTCGTTGTCCGACGCGCTCAACCAGACGTTCAGCCAGACCTACGGCGCGCAGTGCCCGAAGACCTTCGGCGACACCGCGTATGCCGGCTGCGGCGTCCCGCTGGCCGTTCACACGGTGACCGGCACGCTGACCGCGGTGGTCTCCGGCAACGAGTTCCAGGACGGCGCCCGTCCGGAAGGCAACGACGCCTTTGGCGCCGGGACGCTCCGCTTCACCTCCGGGCCGAACGCCGACCTGCCGGCACTCGAGATCAAGAGCTTCTACGCCGGCGGCCAGATCGTCACCCACGACGGCTTCCCGTTCCTGCCGCAGGTCGGCGACGCCTACGAGATGGTCCGCGGCTGCCGCAAGCGGCTCGAAGACTGCCGCGCGTACGGCAACGCCGTCAACTTCGGCGGCTTCCCGTGGATCCCGACGCAGACGGTCTATCTCTCCCGCGGGATTCCGCCGAGTCATGACTGAGCGGATCCTCATGGCCGCCCGCGAGTGCCTGGGCACGCCGTTCCGGCACCAGGGGCGGGTGCCCGGCGTCGGGCTCGACTGTGCCGGCGTCGCGGTGCATGTGGCGAGGCGTCTCGGGCTCGCCGTGCAGGACGTGAGCGGCTATGGCCCGACGCCGGCGCACGGCCAGCTCGAGGCCGCCCTCGACCGGCAGCCGGCCTTGCGCCGTGTCGAACCGGTCGATCGCCGGCCCGGCGATCTTCTCGTCCTGCACTTCGGCGGCGACCCGCAGCACCTCGCGCTGCTGACCGACGCCGAGACGATCATCCACGCCGACGAGTCGGTCGGGATCTGTTGCGAGCACCGGCTGTCGCGCGCCTGGGCGGCGCGGATCGTGCGCGTCTATCGCTTCACGGCGGGTCGATGAGCACCGTCGGTCAGGCGCTCGGCGGATTGGTCGGCGGGATCGGCGGCTTCTTCCTCGGCGGGCCGATGGGGGCGCTCTACGGGGCGCAGATCGGCCTGATGGCCGGCGGGTCCCTCGATCCCGCGCGCTTGCCGACGATCGAAGGCCCGCGTCTCAACGACCTCACCGTGCAGTTCTCAACCTACGGCGCGGTGATCCCGCGGGTGTATGGCGACTGCACGGTCCACGGCAACGTGCTCTGGGTCGAGGCCAACGCGCTCAAGGAAACGGTGACCGAGACGAGCCAGGGTGGGGGCAAGGGCGGCCGGCGGAAGAAGCAGAAGGTCAGGAAGTATACGTACTCGGCGACCTTCGCCGTCGGCTTGTGCCGCGGCCCGGTCGGCAGCCTCGGGCGGATCTGGATCGGCCCGGATCTCGTCTATGCTCCGGGCGAACCGTACGAGGTCTCGTTCCGCTTCTACCGGGGGCGCGACACGCAGAATCCGGACCCCCGGATGCAGGCGACCCTCGGCGTCGACATCCCGGCCTGGCGCGGCTTGTGCTACCTCGTCTTCGAGGACCTGCCGCTCGCCCGCTACGGCAACAGCCTCGCCGCGGCGCAGGTGCGCGTCGAGATCCTCAACTCGGGCGACAGCCGGCCGGGCATCCGGGTGAAGGAACTGATCGAGGCCGAGTGCCTGCTCTCGGGGACGCTGTCCAGGGGGGATCTGGCCTTCGAGGGGCTCGATCAGTGGGTCCACGGCTATCGCATCGGTCGCGCGGGTCCGTTGCGCCAGGCGCTCGAGCCGCTGCGCTCGGCCTGGCCGTTCGATGTGGTGCAGTCCGGCTATCAGCTCGTCTTCCGCGAACGCGGTACGCTCGGCCCGGTGACGACGATCCCGGCGAGCGACCTCGACGCGCGTCCCGGCGGCGCGGCGCGGGGGGTGTCGCTGACCACCCGGCGGGAGACGGCCGGGCAGTTGCCGAGGCGGGTCGTCGTCCAGTACCTGGAGGGTCCGCGCGAGTACGAGCCCGGCGAGCAGTACGCCGAGCGCCTGGTCACCCCCGGGGTCGGCGAGCGGATCGTCGAGCTGCCGATCGTGATGACCGCAGACGAAGCGGCGCAGACCGCCGAGACGCTCCTGTATCTCGCCTGGCTCGAGGAGCGCAGCGAGCTCGCGTTCACCGTTCCGGCGAGCTATGCGCAGCTCGAACCCGGCGACCGTGTAGACCTGGAGTTGCCGCAAGGAACCATCGCCGTCCGGTTGTCGGCGATCAACCTGACCAGCGACGGGCGTCTCGAGTGCCGGGCGGCCTACGCTCGCCGGAGCGTGTACCAGCCGGGGGCCTATGGCGCGTCGTCGGGGGTCACCGGTCCCGGGGTGAGGCCGCCGGCCGGCCCGACGCGCTACGTCCTGCTCGATCTGCCGATGGTCCTGGCCGCGCAGTCGGGGCCGAGCTATCTCTGCGCGCTGTACGGGGACCTGCCGGGGTGGCGCGGGGGCTCGCTGATGCGCTCGCCGGACGGCGGATCGACGTGGGCGTCGGTCTTCGACGACGGACCACCCGGACCGGCGGTCGGCGTGGTGACCAACGTGCCCGGAATCGTGGACGCACGGCTCGAGGATCGGCGCAGCGCACTGAAGGTCACCCTGCTCAACGGCGCGCTGTACAGCGTCAGCGACGGCCAGATCGACGTCGGCGGGAACCTGTTCGCCTACGGCGACGATGGGCGCTGGGAGATCCTGTCGGCGAGGGAATGCGACCGGATCAGCGCTTCGGACTACGTGCTGACGGTCCTGCGCCGCGGCCGGTACGGCACCGAGTGGGCGATGGCCCAGCACCAGGTCGGCGACAAGCTGGTGCGGCTCGATGCCGCTGACGTGGCGCTGATCGACACGCCCTCGGCGGAGATCGGGCAGCGTTACCTCTACCGCGGGATCACCTACGGGCAGGACATCGGCAGCGACATCGATCGGCCATTCCGGTACGTGGGCGTCAACCTGAAGCCGCTCGCGCCGGTGTATCTGACCGGCAGCCGGGACAGCGGCCAGGACTGGTCGCTGTCCTGGGTCCGGCGCACGCGCGACGGGGGCGAGTGGCGCGACTTCGTCGACGCCGGTCTCGGCGAATCGGCGGAGTCGTATCAGGTCGAGATCTACAGCGATGCCGGTTTCACGAGCGTCAGGCGGCGCATCGTCTGCCAAGCGCCGCAATGTCCCTACTCCAGCGCGGACCAGGTCGCCGATTTCGGGGCGCCTCAGAGCACCCTCCACCTGCGCGTCTGCCAGCTCTCCCCGGTCGTCGGGCCGGGGTATCCGCTGCAGGCGACTCTTTCGAGATGACCCATGAGCCACAGCACGACCCTCCTCGATCTTCTCTACGCGTCCCAGGCGTCGAAGGAACTGCTCGCCAACGAACTCTTCGACGCCGCAAGCCCGGCCACGCTCTTCGGGCGGCGCAACCGGCTCTGCTCGGGGCTGGACTGGTTCTACTACGGCGGCGTCCTGGTCGTCGACGGCGTGCTGACGCTGATCGGCAACAACCCGGTTGCCCTCACCCTCGCCCCAGGTCAGACGAACTATCTCGAGGCGGACCGCTCGGGGTCGGTGAGCGCGAACACGAGCGGCTTCACGCCCGGGTCGATCCCGCTCTACGCGGTGGTCACGGATGCGTCGTCGGTGACCGGCTACACGGATTACCGTGCCTGGGCGCAGCCGGTGGATC
>NZ_JAMTDX010000044.1 GCF_023806625.1 Accumulibacter sp. | reverse complement strand
CGACACCTCCAGGGGTTACCCCTAACTCCTAACTCCTAACTCCTAACTCCTATCTCCTATCTCCTAACTCCTATCTCCTATCTCCTGCTGTCTCCGGCATCGCCCCGGTGGACCTGGCACAGGCCGCCATCGGCCCCGGCATGGCGGTCTACACTCGCTACGCCAAGGTGCTCGACGCCCAGGGCAGGCCGGTGCCGGTGCGCGAGGCGCTCGCGCTCATCAACCAGGTACTCGACGAGACGCTGGCCGAGCAGGAGGGCGACTTCGACGCCGACAGCCGCTTCGCCATCGCCTGGTTCGAGCAGCACGGCTTCGCCGAGGGCGAGTTCGGCGTGGCCGACGTGCTGGCGCGTGCGAAGAACACCAGCGTGCAGGGCTTGAGCGACGCGGGTCTCCTCGAATCCAGGCGCGGCAAGGTGCGGCTGCTCAAGGCCGCAGAGCTGCCCGACGCGGAGAAAAGAGAAAAGAGAAGCGAGAAACGAGAGGGCTCTTTTCCCACTTCTCCATCCTCTTTTCCCACTTCTCCCTCCTCTTTTCTCCCTTCTCCCTCCTCTTTTCTCGCCTCTCACTGGCTCATCGTGCACCACCTGATCCGCGCGCTCGAAGCCGGCGGCGAGAGCGCCGCCGCGGGGTTGGTCGCGCAACTCGGCAGCCGCGCCGAGACCGCGCGCGAACTGGCCTACCGGCTGTACACCGTCAGCGAGCGCCGGAAGCGCGCGGCCGAGGCCCTTTCGTACAATGCCCTCGTCCAAAGCTGGCCGGAGATCGCGCGGCTGGCGGGAGAATCAGCCGGACGGAGCGAAGCGCCGGTGCAGGCGACGTTGATTTGAGGAGATGCGAAATGGGTGATCGGCTCCCTCTTGAGCCTGCCGCGCTGGCCGAGCTGTGCCGGCGGCATCGCATCCGCAAGCTCTCGCTCTTTGGCTCCACGCTGAAGGGCACGGCGCGACCGGACAGCGACGTCGATCTGCTGGTGGAGTTCGAGGCCGGCGCACGCACGACCTTTCTGGACATGGCGCAGATCGAGATCGAGTTGTCTCAGCACCTCGGCGGACGCAAGGTGGACCTGCGCACGGCGGAGGATCTCAACCGTCATTTCCGCGAGGAAGTCGTACAGACAGCGGAGACGCAGTATGTCGCCGGATGACCGCTGGCGCGTCCGTCACAGGATCGAGGCGGCCGAGCAAGCGCCTGCCTTCGTCGCCGGCCGCGAGCGCTCTGCGCTCGATTCGGACGAGATGTTGCGACTGGCCTTGACGCGTGCGGTCGAGATCGTCGGCGAAGCCGCCAGCCAGGTCAGCGCGGAGGGTCGATCGGAGCTTGCGGACGTCCCGTGGGCACAGATGGTTGGCATGCGCAACCGGCTGGTGCATGCCTACTTCGACATCAATCGCGACATCCTGTGAGACACGGTCCAACTTGCGCTGCCACCGCTGACCGTGCGTCTTGGGGCGGCGATCGGCGATGGGCCGGAGATCTGAGGGCGGTGGAGTGGCGCGCAATCCGTTGCCCAGCTCGTCGGTCGATCCTGGAAACCAGCCTCCGCGCGAGACGACCCTGCCGATGCACCACGTGGAGCACGGAGAGGGGAAGCTGGTGACCCGTTCGCAGGCCAAGCGTCTCACGTCGCTGCAGGCGTCGCACGCGCATGTGAATCTGGACTTCGCGGGCATCACCGAGATCGGGCAGGCCTTCGCGGACGAGATTTTCCGGGTGTTCGCGCAAGCGCACCCGCAGATCCGCATCACGCCGCTCAACACCGCGCCGGCAGTCGCGCAGATGATCAAGCGGGCCGTGGCGGCGCGCGCGGCGCAGGCGCCGCAGGGCGGCAGCGCGACGACGGACTAAGGAAGAACGATGGCAATCACCAACCAGGAACGCGTCGGCAAGGCGATGGAGCTGCTGCGCGCGGGGCTCGCGCCCTTCGTCGAGCGCGAGGCGCAGGCAGCGGTGAAGGCGGGCTCGGTGCGCATGGAAGCGCTGCGGCGCTTCGCCGAAGACCCGCTGCTCGGCAGCAAGCCGATCGCGCAGTGGGACGTGGCCGACCTGCTGAAGCTGATGTGGGAGACGTGGAACGACGTCTTCGGCCGCACGCTCGGCCGCGCCGAGCGCTCGCTGGTGCAGGAGCTGCGCGACTGGCGGAACAAGTGGGCGCACCAGGAGCCGTTTGCCAGCCGCGACGCCGAGCGCGCGATGGATTCGATGGTCCGGCTGCTGACCGCCGTGTCGGCCAGGGAAGCCGACGAGGTGGACCGCATGATGCTGGAACTGCGGCGCCTGACCATCGACGAGCAGGTGCGCGGCGAGAAGCGCAAGGCCGGCGGCTCGCTGATCGAGGCGGCAGCGAGCGGCACGCTCAAGCCCTGGCGCGAGATCGTCACCCCGCACGCCGACGTGGCCAGCGGGCGCTACCAGCAGGCCGAGTTCGCCGCCGACCTGTGGCAGGTGCACCTCGGCGAAGGCAGCGACGAGTACCGGAAACCCGCCGAGTTCTTCCGCCGCACCTTCCTCACCGAAAGCCTGAAGCGGCTGCTGGTCGGTGCAGTCGAGCGCCTCTCGGGCAAGGGCGGCGACCCGGTGGTGCAGCTGCAGACCAATTTCGGCGGCGGCAAGACGCACTCGATGCTCGCGCTGTATCACCTGTTCGGCGGCAGTTCGCCCGGGGAACTCGCCGGCGTCGATGCGGTGATGGCAGCCGCCGGCGTGACCAGACTGCCGACCGCGCGGCACGTGGTGCTGGTCGGCAACAAGATCTCGCCCGGCAACCCGGTGACCAAGCCCGACGGCACGCGGGTAGCGACGCTGTGGGGCGAGCTCGCCTACCAGCTCGGCGGCAGGGCAGCGTATGCGCGCATCGCGCAGGACGACGAGAAGGCCACCAGCCCCGGCGACGTACTGCGCGAGCTGCTGCGCGAGTACGGGCCGTGCCTCGTGCTGATCGACGAGTGGGTGGCCTACGCGCGCCAGCTGCACGACGCAGCCGATCTGCCGGCGGGCGGCTTCGAGACGCAGTTCAGCTTCGCCCAGGCGCTGACCGAGTCGGCCAATCTCGCCGGCAACTGCCTGCTGGTGATCTCGCTGCCGGCCTCCGACACCTCCGGCTCGCCGCACACGCAGGCCGACGACGTGGAGGTGGGCGGCATCCGCGGGCGCGAAGCGCTCGATCGGCTGCGCAACGTGGTCGGGCGGGTGGAGTCGTCGTGGCGCCCGGCCTCGGCGGAGGAAGGCTTCGAGATCGTGCGCCGGCGGCTGTTCGAACCGTTACCCGGGCCCGAGGCCTTCAAGCAGCGCGACGTCACGGCGCGCGCCTTCGCCGACCAATACCGTGCTCAAGGGCCCGAGTTCCCGCCGGAGTGCAAGAGCGCCGACTACGAGAAGCGCATCCAGGCCGCGTTCCCGATCCACCCCGAGATCTTCGACCGGCTCTACGAGGACTGGTCCACGCTGGTCAAGTTCCAGCGCACACGCGGCGTACTGCGGCTGATGGCGGCGGTGATCCACAGCCTGTGGGAGAAGGGCGACCGCAATCCGCTGATCCTGCCCTCGACGATCCCGATCGACGATGCGCGCGTCCAGTTCGAGCTGACGCGCTATCTCGCGGACAACTGGGTGCCGATCATCGAGAAGGACGTGGACGGGCCGAGTTCGCTGCCGCTGAAGATCGACGGCGAGGTGCCCAACCTCGGCAAGCTGCACGCGACGCGGCGCGTGGCGCGCACGATCTGCCTCGGCTCGGCGCCGACCGCGGCCGCCGCACATCGCGGGCTCGAAGACCGGCGCGTGAAGCTCGGCTGCGTGATGCCGGGCGAGTCGCCGGCGGTGTTCGGCGATGCGTTGCGCCGCCTCGCGGCAGCGGCGACCTATCTCTACCAGGACGGCCCGCGCGCCTGGTACGCGACGCAGCCCACCGTCACCAAGCTCGCCGACGACCGCGCCGAACAGTTGAAGTGCGATCCGGACAAGGTGGCTGCCGAACTCGACAAGCGCGTGCGCGCCGACCTCAAGAAGCCGGGCGACTTCGCGCGCGTGCACCCGCTGCCGCGCACGGGCGCGGATGTGCCGGACGACCTCGACGCGCGGCTGGTCGTGCTGCCCGCAGAGCATCCGTACAGCAGGGAGGAAGGCAACGCCGCGGCGAATGCGGCGCGCGCGATCCTCGAATCGCGCGGCAACTCACCAAGGCTGTATCGCAACACGCTCGTCTTCCTGGCGGCCGACAAGGTGCGCCTGCAGGATCTGGACGAGGCGCTGCGCAAGGTCCTCGCGTGGGCGTCGATCGTCGCCGAGAAAGACACGCTCGACCTCAGCCCCTTCCAGGTCCGGCAGGCGGAAACACAGAAGCAGGCCGCCGACGCGGCCGTGACGGCGCGGCTGCCGGAGACCTACCAATGGCTGCTCGTGCCGGAACAGAAGACGCCTCAGGCAGCGGTGGAATGGCATGCGCTGCGGCTCACCGGCTCCGATGCGCTGGCCGTCCGGGCCACCAGGAAGCTCAGGAGCGAGGAGCTGTTCGTCGCGAGTCTGGGTTCGACGATCCTGCGCAAGCACCTCGACGAGGTGCCGCTGTGGCGGGGCGATCACGTGCCGGTGCGGCAGCTCGTCGAGGACTTTGCGCGCTACCTGTACCTGCCCCGGCTCGCCGGGCCGGAGGTACTCGTGCAGGCGATGCGCGACGGCGTGGCCTTGCTCACCTGGCAGTCCGACACCTTCACGTACGCCGAGAGTCATGACGCGGCTGCCGGCAGATACCGCGGCCTGCGCGGCGGGCACGTCGTCTCGCTGGGCGCGGACGATGCCGGACTGATCGTCAAACCCGATGTCGCGCGGCGTCAGCTCGACGCGGAGTTGCCCAGGCCCGGTCCGGACGCAGCTTCGACGGCGAAGCCGGCCACTCCCGCCGGCAAAGGCTCGACAGCCGATCCCGAGCCGCCGCCTCCTGCCCCGCGCCTGCTGCACCGCTTCCACGGCACGGTGTCCCTCGACCCGGCGCGGGTGGGCCGTGACGCGGCGCGGATCGCGGAAGAGGTTATCGCACACCTGGCCGGACAACCGGGCGCCGAGGTCTCGGTCACGCTGGAGATCGAGGCACGGCTGCCGGGTGGCGCGAACGAACAGACGATCCGGGCGGTCTCCGAGAACAGCCGAACGCTGAAGTTCACCGCGCACGCATTCGAAGACGAATAGCTCGCGCAGTCCCGCTCAGCGCATCGCCAGCTTGCGCCGCGAATACGACCAGTGCGTCTCCCAGGCGACGCGGACCATGTTCGGGTATTGCGGCTGACCGAGGCTGCCGTTGTAGCGGCCGAGCGCGCGGTACAGGTCGCCGCGTTCGATGTCCAGATAGTGGCGCAGGATCGTGCACCCGTAGCGCAGGTTCGTGCGCAGGTGAAACAGGTTGTCCTCGCCGGTGCCGATGAGCCCGACCCAGAACGGCATCACCTGCATGAATCCGCGCGCGCCGGCGCTCGACACGGCGTACTTCTTGAACCCGCTCTCGACGTGGATCAGCCCGAGAACGAGTTGCGGATCGAGTCCGGCGCGAGTCGCCTCGTAGTGCACCGAGCGCAGGAAGTCGAGGCGCGCTTCGCGGTCGGGAATCCGCTTGTCGAGGCGGCGCGACATCTCGGAGAGCCAATCGACCGCGTCGAGCGAATCGCGGAACGCGCTGACCGGCGGCGCCCGATCGGAGACCGACCGCGACAGCGCCGCGCGCACGCTCGCCGAGAGCGGCTCGTACTTCTGCGCCCCGGCGTGGGCCGCGAGCGGCAGCAGGCCGGCCAGCACGGAGGCCAGAACGGCGATCAGGCGGCGCACAGGCGCTCCTGCAGGAACGACGCGATCTGCCCGATCGGCAGAAGACGCGACTCCCGGTCGGTCCTTGCGCGGTATTCGAGCTTTCCCTCGGCGAGCCCGCGCTCGCCGACGACGACGCGATGCGGAATCCCGATCAGCTCCGTCTCGGCGAACATCACCCCCGGGCGCTCGTTGCGATCGTCGAGCAGGACGTCGATTCCGCGCCCGGCGAGTTCGCCGTAGAGGGCGTCGGCGGCGTCCCTGACCGCCTGGCTCTTGGCGTAGCCCATCGGGACGATGCACACCTCGAACGGGGCGATCGCCGCCGGGAAGATGATCCCGGCCGCGTCGTGGCCCTGCTCGATCGCCGCGCCGACGATACGCGTCACGCCGATTCCGTAACAACCCATCTCCATTACCCGGCTCTGGCCGCTCTCGTCGAGGAAACAGCACTTCAGCGCGTCGGCGTACTTGGTGCGCAGCTGGAAGATGTGCCCGACCTCGATGCCGCGACACAGCTCGAGCGTGCCCCGACCATCGGGTGACGGGTCACCGGCGACGACGTTGCGCAGGTCGGCGACGAGCGCCGGCTCGGCAAGATCGCGGCCAAAATTGACCCCGGTCAGGTGGAAGCCCGCCGTGTTGGCGCCACAGACGAAGTCGCTCATCACCGCGACGCTGCGGTCGGCGTAGACCGGAATCGCGCCGATGGCCACCGGGCCGAGGTAGCCCGGCTCACAGCCCAGCGCGGCGACGATCTCGTCGTCGCGGGCGAAGCGAAACTCGCCGGCGGCCTTCTGCACCTTGAGTTCGTTGAGCGTGTGATCGCCGCGCAGGAGGATCAGCGCAAAGCGCTCGCCGGCCTCCGCGGACTCTGCGAGGATCACGGCGATCGCCTTGACCGTCCGGGTCAGCGGTACGCCGAGCAGTTCGGCGACGTCTTCGCAGCGCGTCCGCCCGGGCGTGGGCACTGTCTCGAGCGCGGCCGCCAGCGGCCGACGCGACTCGGCCGGGGCGAGCGCCTCGGCGAGTTCGACGTTGGCGGCGTAATCCGAGGCGGGGCAATAGGCCAGCGCGTCCTCGCCCGAGTCGGCAAGCACGTGGAACTCGTGCGACCCGGTTCCGCCGATCGAACCGGTATCCGCGGCGACCGCCCGGAACTCGAGGCCGAGACGGCTGAAGATGCGCGTGTAGGTCTCGAACATGTTGCGGTACTCGCGCTGCAGGTCGGCGAAGCTCGCGTGAAACGAATAGCCGTCCTTCATCAGGAATTCCCGCCCGCGCATGACCCCGAAACGGGGCCTGATCTCGTCGCGGAACTTGACCTGAATCTGGTAGAAATGCACCGGGAGCTGGCGATAGCTGCGGATGTCGCGGCGAACCACGTCGGTGATCACTTCCTCGTGCGTCGGGCCGATCACGAAATCGCGCTGATGGCGATCCTTGAGCCGCAGCAGCTCGGGGCCGTACTTCTCCCAGCGTCCCGACTCCTGCCACAGCTCGGCCGGCTGGACGGCGGGCATCGACAGCTCGATCGCCCCGGCGCGATCCATCTCCTCGCGGACGATCCTCTCGACCTTGCGCACGACGCGCAGGCCGACCGGCATCCAGGTGTAGATCCCGCCGGCCAGGCGCCGGATCATCCCGGCGCGGAGCATCAGCCGGTGACTGATCACCTCGGCGTCGGCCGGCGCCTCCTTGAGCGTCGAGAGGAAAAAGCGGGAAGTGCGCATCGTTTGCGGCTGGCAGACTGCGAAGCCGTGATTCTACAAGAGGAATCGCCGATGACGATGGCCAATCCCGCATCGCGGCCGGTCGCGGCGGCGGCGCCCGGGCGGCAGCGGAGCCGCCGGCCGAGCGCTTTGCAAGCGCCCGAGAATGTGAAAAAATGTCTGCAATCAGACGAGTTGCAGGTGTACACCATGCTTGACCGTGAAGGCTATCGCCCGAACGTCGGCATCATTCTTTGTAACGCCAAGAACGAGGTCTTCTGGGGCAAGCGTATCCGAGAGCATTCATGGCAGTTCCCGCAGGGCGGCATCAAGCGCGGCGAGACCCCCGAACAGGCGATGTACCGGGAACTGCATGAGGAAATAGGCCTGCTTCCGGAGCACGTCCAGGTTCTCGGCAGGACCAGAGACTGGTTGCGCTACGACGTGCCGGCTCAGTGGATCAGACGCGAATGGCGGGGAAGCTACCGCGGGCAGAAGCAGATCTGGTTCCTGCTCCGCCTGATCGGACGCGACTGTGACGTCTCGCTGCGCGCCTGCGACCACCCCGAGTTCGACGCCTGGCGCTGGAACACCTACTGGGTTCAGCTCGACGCAGTGATCGAGTTCAAGCGCCGCGTCTATGAGCAGGCACTCAACGAACTGGCCCGCTTTCTGTACTCCGATCAACGACGCCCACGGCGTCTGCCGTACGGGCGCAGGGAAGCGCCCCTGCCGACGTTGCCAGGCGAACCGGCCGCGGCGCGATTGCTCGGCGAGCCGGCCGGGCCACCGACCGTGAAGAGCGAATGAACGATCCGCGGTGCAAGCGGCACGCGCGATCCTGCCGCGGCGGGGTCCGGCCCACCTGGGCATGGCGGGTGCTCATCCTGGCCGTGCTGCTCGTCACCGCTCGCGCCGCGTCATCGGCCGCCGGCGGTGAAGACGAGGAGCGCAGGAAGGCCCCCGAGCCGGAGGTCGGATTGCCGGCGTATCCCCTGCCCGAGAACCTGATCCCTTTCGTCGTCAGCGCGAACTCCGAAAACCGGTTCCTGATCGACAGCGAGTCATTGACCACGGACCGCGACGGGATCGTCCGCTATACGCTGGTGATCATCAGCGCTTCGGGGGCCGAGAACATCTCTTACGAGGGCATGAACTGCACCACCGCGGAACGTCGCCTGTACGCGATGGCGCACGCCGACAGGACCTGGAGCCGGGCGCGCAGCGACCGGTGGATGAAGATCCAGATGCGCGACTACTCGCTGAATCGGTACCACGCCACGCTTTTCCAGGAATACTTCTGTCCGGTCGGCGTGCCATCCCAGAGCCCTGACGAGATCCGCCGCGCGCTGCGCAGCGGCGGTCGTTCGTGGGTCGGCGGAAGCTGACCACTCGTCGTGATCAGCCGCATACGGAGAACCGGGAGGCCCTGATGATCAGCGACCGATTGATCGTCGAATTCGACAAGGCTCTGCGCACCCTGTTCGCCCCGGCGACCAGCGTACGCAGGGTCCCCGGCAGCGATGAGCCCGAAGCGTCGATGTCCGACCGGGAAAGGACGCACGCCGGCGCCCTGATGCGCATCAACCACGTCGGCGAGGTCTGCGCGCAGGCGCTCTATCAGGGCCAGGCCCTGACCTGCGACGATCCGGCGCTGCGCGAAGCGCTCGGCCGGGCCGCGCGCGAGGAAACCGAGCATCTGGCGTGGACCGAGCACCGCCTCGAGGAACTCGGCAGCCGGACGAGCCTGCTCAACCCGTTGTGGTACCTCGGCTCGCTGGGGCTCGGTGCGCTGGCCGGCCGGATGGGCGATTCGTGGAGTCTCGGCTTCCTCGCCGAAACCGAGCGCCAGGTCGAAGCGCACTTGGACAGTCATCTGAGCAACCTGCCGGATCAGGACGTCCGGTCGCGGGCAATCGTCGCGCAGATGCGTCTCGACGAGATCGCTCATGCGCGGACTGCCGAGAGCCTCGGAGCACGCGAGCTGCCTCCGTCGGCGATTCTGCTGATGAAGCTCGCGGCGCGGACGATGACCCGAACCGCCTACTACGTCTAGACCTCGACGATCTCGAAGTCGTGCGTGATCTCGGCAGTCTTGCCGAGCATGATCGACGCCGAGCAGTATTTTTCGGCGGACAGTTCGATCGCCCGCGCGACGGCCTCGCGTCTGAGCTGTGTCCCGGTGACGCGGAAGTGGAAGTGGATGCGCGTAAACACCCTCGGGTCCTGTTCCGCGCGCTCGGCCTGCAGGCTGACTTCGCAGCCACGAACGAGGTGCCGGCCCTTCTTGAGAATCAAAACGACGTCGAAGGCGCTGCACCCGCCCGTTCCGGCGAGCAGCAGTTCCATCGGCCGGGGTGCCACGTTCCGCCCCCCGGCTTCGGGCGCACCATCCATCACCAGGGCATGATTGCTCCCCGTCTCGGCGACGAAGGACATCCCTTCGCCCGTCCACCTTACCGTACATTGCACCTGTCGTTCTCCCCTTGTCAGACGACGTCGCCAGCGCCGGCCCTCCCGGCACGAAGGGCGATCCGCTCCTGAACTCCCGACGATCGCCTGCGAAGTCAAACTCGCGCTTCGCGACCCGTCACCCTGTCCGCGAGTGCCGGCCGCCGATCTGGCCGGCAAGCCGCGCCGGGCCCCGAGCATCGCACCACACCGCTGCATTGTACGGGAGAGGGCGCCAACCCGTCATGTTGCGCCGCAGCATGCGCGCTTTCGGCTCGCCGCTGGCGACTGTCGAAAGGTATTGCCTATAGGGAAAAGCATGTGACCGAACAATCATAATATTCTGCTTTTATTCGCTTATTCCATCGTGGAAATCTTGAGCGTCGGACCGGCAGAATGATTTTGGCGCAATGCACAAAAAAAGCTTGACCTCCCGACCCGGAGCGGCCATAATGCGTTCAACGTGATCGGCAGAGGGCAGCAGGTTCCGGTCACCCCATTGTCTCCTCCACCCTCCTCCTTTGGTGTGGATTTAGCGCGGCTCCCCTCCGAGCCGCGCTTTTTTTTTGGGCTTTGCCCCTGGTCCGCCTGACTGGGGTCAACGACGCCGAGCTACCCGGGCCAGAGGGAGCTTCGTGGATCCCGAGCGACTTCCACACTAACCGAATTGCCCGGTGTCGATCCATTCCTGCTTGAGCAACGACCACCAGTCGATCGCCAGCCCGTTGAGGACGTAGGCGTACGGCAGCCAGCCGTAACCAGCCGAGCCCCAGCCACTGCCCCACGAGTTGCGAATCAGCAGCGCCCCGATCGTTTCCGAAGCCCCGGGGCTCGTATTCCTGATCTTCATCGCGTCGTCGTAACCCACGGCCATCACCGCGTGGCCGCCGACGACCTTTTCTCCTGGCGCAGGATAGGGAAACTTGCCGGTGCTGTTGGCCTGCGCGTACGACTGATAGACGGTGAAGCCGAACATCGACGGCAAGCCCGACGCGAGATTCGTCTTGATCCGCGAAAGCAGCGCCGCGCGAGTCGTTCCCGGAGGATCGAGGCGATAGTAATTGATCGCCTGATAGTTCTGCCCGAAGGCATAGCAGAAGGCGCTCGGCTCGGTGTCGAAAGCAGGGGATTTCGTCGTGTACGGCCAGTAGTCCTCGGGAGGCAGGCCAAACAGGACCATCGACTCCATCGTCGTGCGCAGGAAAGCGCCGGTGTCGCCGGACCACTTGAGCAGATTGCGCGTCGTCTTGTAGAGGAACAGCCGGGAGGCGTCGATGTGCTTCCCGAAAGCCCGCCGTTCGAAGTACTCGACCATGCCCACGCCGGCATTTGCCGTGCACGAGCCGAGCGCGCCCTGATCCTCGACCGGCGAGCACCACGGCCGCAAATCGACCGTTGCCGGCAAGCTCGGCGGAACCGCTACGGCATTGACCCTGGCCAGCAGACCCTTGATCGAGTCCCTCTGTCCCCTGGCCTTCAGTTTGACGCCGACGACCTCGTCGTTTACCGTGTGGTCCCGGAAGCTCGGATAGTCGGGCAACCAGCCCATTCCGAAAGTCTGTAGCGAGTCCGACATGATCATTCTCTCCAGCAGATGAAATGCTTGAACGAGGCGGCCGTCAGCTGCAGGGCGATGCCCCGACCCGCGACCGGCCACCTGATGGAACCGCCTTGCCGCCTTGGCCACCACCTCCTCGTGCTGCGCAATCTTCCGGGCCGGCTGCCGGCATCGGTGATGCGCGATCGCTCAATCCACCCGGATTCGGACGGTCACGGCGAAGCGCTCGATGACCGAGCCCTCGCCCTCCCACGCGCGCCAGCGTTTGAGTTCCAGGCCGGCGACGCCCGGCTGGCGAGCGACGAAGGTCCAGGTTCTCGACCCGCCACTGCCCGGCGCTCGCGAAGCGCCTCTTGAAAAGTCCTCGGAGACCAGAGCCAGCCGATCGTCGAGCCGGCTGACCGTCCACGTGAAGCCGGTCGTCGGCGAGTCGGCGAGCCGCAGGAGCAGCGACTCGCCGACGCGCAGGTCGATGGTTCGGCCACTATCCACCTGCGAGAGCATCATCGCCTTCGCTCCATCGTCGACTCGCCGGCTATCGGGATTCTGCGCCAGCGCGTCGCCCGCACCCGCCGACGCGAGAATCGCCAGCCCGGCGATGCACCAGCAGGCGCGGCTTCGCCGCCACCAGGACCGGACCGACGGCGCCTTCGTCATGCGGACCCTCGCCACGTGGACCTCGACCCGAAACAGCCGCAGCTCCCCTCGCGCCGGTGGAACAGCCACCGCCACGACGAGCGCCAACGACCCCATATAAATCAAAATAGACCGCGCTCGCCTGCGGATCAAGCCTTTTCTTGGTCGCCCCGGGGAGGAGACACCGGGGCCCGGCAAGGGGCAGCCAAAGCGGCCCGAAGCGCTCGTCGCCAAGCCCACTCTGATAAAATCCCTGCCTGTTTCAGGCAGACCGACCGACCGGTCGGGGAGCATCCCTTCCCGACTCTTTTCGCACAGAGGCAAGCATGCAACCGACAGCAAAACCCAGGAACCCCAACTTCTCCTCCGGCCCGTGCAGCAAGCGCCCGGGATACGACGTCAGCGCGCTGCAACTCAACACGCTCGGCCGGTCACACCGCTCGACGCCGGGCAAGAAGGCGCTCGGTCTGGCCTGTTCCGAGACGGCGCGCCTGCTCGGTCTGCCCGAGGGTTACCGGGTCGGCGTCGTCCCGGGGTCGGACACCGGCGCCGTCGAGATGGCCCTCTGGTCGCTGCTCGGCCAGCGCGGCGTCGACGTCCTGGCCTGGGAGTCCTTCGGTTCCGGATGGGCGACCGACGTCGTCAAGCAGTTGAAGCTCACCGACGCGAGGGTCCTCAAGGCCGATTACGGCGAGATCGTCGACCTTGCGCAGGTCGATTTCGCCAGGGACGTCGTGTTCACCTGGAACGGGACGACCTCGGGCGTCAAAGTACCGAATGGCGACTGGATCCCGGCCAGCCGTTCCGGCCTGACGATCTGCGACGCGACCTCGGCAGTCTTCGCGATGGACATTCCCTGGGACAAGCTCGACGTGGCGACCTTCTCGTGGCAGAAGGTGCTCGGCGGCGAAGGCGCGCACGGCATGCTGATTCTCGGGCCGCGCGCCGCCGCACGCCTCGAGTCGTACAGCCCGCCCTGGCCGCTGCCCAAGGTTTTCCGGCTGACTTCGGGCGGCAAGATCAGCGAGGGTATCTTCCGTGGCGAGACGATCAACACCCCGTCGATGCTCTGCGTCGCCGACTACCTCGACGCGCTGCAGTGGCTCGAGGGGATCGGCGGGGTCCCGGCGGCGATCGCGCGCAGCCAGGCCAACCTGGCGGTGATCGCCGACTTCGTCGCCAGCCACGACTGGATCTCGTTCCTCGCCAGGGATCCGGCGACGCGCTCGAACACCAGCGTCTGCCTGACCCTCGACCTCGACGCGGAGCGTGTCAAGAAGATGGTCAAACTCCTCGAAGGCGAAGCGGTCGCCTACGACATCGGCTCGTACCGCGACGCTCCACCCGGCATCCGCATCTGGTGCGGAGCGACGGTCGAAACATCCGACGTCGAGGCCCTGATGCCCTGGCTCGCCTGGGCATACGGGCAGGCAGCCGCGTGAACCGCCCTCGTCCAGTCCAGCGCCCCTCCGAGCAACCTACCGAGTGACTTCACCATGTACAAGGTCCGAACCTACAACCAGATTTCGATCAAGGGACTCGATCGCTTCCCGCGCCAGTCCTTCGAGGTGGGCAGCGACATCGCCCATCCCGACGCCTTCCTGCTGCGCAGTCAGAAACTGCACGGCATCGAGGTGCCGGCGACACTGCTCGCCGTCGCCCGGGCCGGAGCCGGGGTCAACAACGTGCCGGTCGCCGAGTACGGCAAGCAGGGCATCGTCGTCTTCAACACGCCCGGAGCCAACGCCAACGCCGTCAAGGAACTGGTCATGGCCGGAATGCTGCTCAGCGCCCGGGGAATCGTCGATGGCATGAACTACGTCCAGTCCCTCGCCGAGGTCAAGGATCCGGCCGAGATGGCGGCGCTCGTCGAGAAGGCCAAATCGCGCTTCGCCGGAACCGAGATCCGCGGCAAGACACTGGGCATCGTCGGCCTCGGGGCGATCGGCTCGATGGTCGCCGAGATGGCCCTGGCGATGGGCATGACGGTGATCGGCTTCGATCCGCTCCTGTCGATCGACGCCGCCTGGCGCCTGTCGAACGAGGTCGGGCGGATGGAGAACCTACAGTCGCTGCTCGCGCGTTCGGACTATGTCTCGCTGCACGTGCCGGCCGTCGAGGCGACCCGACAGATGATCAACAGCGATACGCTCGGGGTCGTCAAGCCGGGCGCCGTGCTGCTCAATTTCGCGCGCGAGGCGATCGTCGACGCCGCTGCGGTGCTGCGCGCCCTCGAAGGCGGCCGGCTGAGCAAGTACGTCTGCGACTTTCCCGAACCGGTGCTCCTCGGACATCCGAAGATCATCGCCATGCCGCACATTGGCGCGAGTACCGAGGAGTCCGAAGAGAACTGCGCGGTCATGGCGGCCAACCAGTTGATCGATTATCTGCAGAGCGGCAACATCGTGAACTCGGTGAACTTCCCGAAGATCAGTCTCGAACGAAGCCCCGGATGCACGCGCATCACCTTCTCCAACGACAACGTCTCGGGCGTGCTCGGCAAGGTTCTGTCGGTGCTCGCCGACAACCAGGTCAATGTCGTGGACATGGTCAACAAGAGCCGGGGCGAACTGGCCTTCAACATCGTCGACGTCGCCACTCCGCCGGCCGACGAGGTCATCGACGCGATCAGGGCGGTTGACCACGTGATTCGCGTGCGGGTCATCTGAGCGTACTGCCGGCAGCCACGGCGATCGCCCGAGCGGAGAAGCCGGGCGACCACCGAGCCGTCGCCGCCGGGCGTCGCTCGTCGAGGAAGGAAGACGATGCCCACCGATCTGCTGGAAACGCTGAGCTGGCGGGAACTGCCCCACCTGATCTGCGTGCTGGCGCTGATCGCCGCCTTCTGGCTGGTGATCCGCCAGAACCGGAAGGATCTGCTCGACCTCGAAGCCGAACTGGCCAGCGGCCGCGCAGAGTTCTGAGCAGCGCCCCCGCGCCAGTTGCTCAGCTGCTCGTCAGCCGCTTGTCGAGCTTGTCGAGGAACTTGCGCAGGGCCTTCTCGTCGAGCAGCCGCCTGGCTTCCTTGACCGTCACCCAGCGCCGGTGGCGGTGGCTCTCTTCGCTGTGTTCCCACTCTTCGTCGGAAACGCTCTCGCTGACCGCCATCGGAAAGACCGCGACGTGGCAGACGCCGCCCCATTTTTCGTAGTCGTAGTGGCCGATCGGCTGTTCATCGACCTGACCGCGGACTCCGGCTTCCTCGAACGCCTCCTTGGCCGCCGAGTCGGCTGGCGACAACCCCGGTTCCTTGACTCCCTTTGGAACGACCCAGCGCGTCCCGCGGCGCGAAGCGACGATCATGATCTCGATCTGCCCGTCGACGATCCGGTACGGAATAACCGCCGACTGGGTGAAGAAGTGATCGGGGACCGGACCGTCGTACTGCTCCCTCGCCGGCTCGCGCAGCACGTCGTCCGGGACGTCGCCCGGCCGGGTCAGCGAGACCAGACTGGCACAGCCCTGGTCGAGGTTGCGCCAGTCCTCGATCATCTCCAGTTCGGCTAGCGCCGAGGTCGGCAACACCTTGCCATCGGCCGGTGTGTCGACGCGGCCGCCGGTCAGGAAATCGACGAGTTCCTCGAGACCCGGATTGTGTCCGACGACCATCACGCGGCGCGCGCTCTTCGGACAGGTGGCCAGTGCAGCGAGCAGGTCTTCGAGCGAGGCCATGTACATCCGCTCGTCCCAGTGCACGCTCTTCAGCGGCAGGCCCATCGCCTTGCATGCGCTGATCGTGGTCGCCCGCGCGCGTTCGGCCGGAGAGCTGAGTACCGTGTCCGGGACGAGTTTGCGTTGGCGAATCCACGCCCCCATCTTCTGACTGCCGACGCGCCCGCGGTCGACGAGCGGGCGGTGGAAGTCCTCGTGCCCGGTGCTCCAGTCCGATTTCCCGTGGCGCAGGATGAGCAATGTCTTGGCCTTCATCTGCCGAACTCCTTCTTGCCGATAGAGCGGAGGATGATAAACGATAGCGCCGGCAGACGATGCGGAGAGCACCGTCAGTCGGTCAGGCACTGCCCCCACGCAGCGCCTCGAGCGGCGCGTTGTCGAGCAGCCTCGTCGCCGCAAACCAGCCGGCGGCGGTGACCAGCAGCGCGCCGGCGAGCACCGCAACCGGAATCAGCCAGAGGTCGAGGCCGATGTCGAACCTGAATACCTGCCGCGCCAGGAACTGCCCGACCGACAATGCACCGAGCGAGGCGATCAGCCCGGCGAGACCGCCGACGCTCGCGAATTCGGCGAGCAGCGCTCTTCGCAGCTGCTCGCGTCGCGCACCGAGCGCGCGCATCACCGCCAGTTCGTAGCGCCGCTCCTCGGCCGCCGAGGCAAGCGCGGCGTGGAGGACGATCAGCCCGGCAGCGAGCGTGAACAGGAAGACGAACTGGACCGCCCGCGCGACCTGATCCATGATCGACTGCAGCTGGCGGAGGATGGCCGCGACGTCGATCACCGTGAGGTTCGGGAAATCGCCGATCAGCCGGTTGATCAGCTCTGCCTGGTCAGCGCGCAGGAAGAAGCTGGTGATCCAGCTCGCCGGATAGCCGGCGAGGACGACCGGCGGAGTCAGGACGAAGAAGTTCGCGCGCATCGTGTCCCAGTCGACCTTGCGCAGGCCGACGACGGTCATCGCAATCGTCTCACCGGCGACGACGAAATCGAGGTGGTCGCCGACCGCGATGCCGAGCGTGTTCGCCAGACCGTCCTCGACCGAAGCCGCGCGCTCGCCCCGACCGGCCAGCTCGGCAGGCGTAAACCAGCGCCCCGCAGTGAGGCGATTGCCCTGCGGAAGATCGGCGCGCACCGAGAGGTTGAACTCACGGTCGATCAGGCGCTGCGCCCGGTCGTCGGTGTAGCTCGCCGCGCTGACCTCGCGACCGTTGATTCGCGTCAGACGGCCGCGGACCATCGGCGCCAGCTCGGGAAACACGCCGCCGGCAGCGAGCGCCAGACGTACCGGCTCGACCTGTTCGGGCTGGATGTTGACCACGAAGCGGTTCGGCGCGTCGGGCGGCACCGAACGCCGCCAGGCGTCGACGAGCTCGCCGCGAATCACGGTGAGCAGCAGCAGGGCCATGAAGCCGAGGGCCAGCGCGACGATCTGCACGACGCTGGCGGCGGAGCGCCGTTCGAGGCTGGCCAGCCCGTAACGCCAGCCGATCCCGCCCGATCCGCCCGCGGCCGAGCGCCGGCCGCCACGCACGCTGGCCGCCAGCCGGATCGCGCCGCGCGCGACGAGCGCGAAGACGAACAGCCCGAGAACGAAGAAGCCGACCACGTAGGCACCGAGTTCGGCTTCCCCGGCCACCCAGAACATCAGACCGGCCAGCGCCAGGAGGCCGATCAGGTAGCCACCGAGCAACCCGGCACGCGGGCTGCCAAGCTCGCGGCGCAGGACGCGCAGTGTCGGCACACGGCGAAGCTGCAGTAGCGGCGGCACGGCAAAGCCGAAGAGCAGCAGCAACCCCACGGCCACCCCCTGGATCGCCGGAACGACGCCGGGCGCCGGCAGCGGCGTGGCGAGCAGCTGGGCGAGCCAGACATGCAGCGCGAAGTGGGCGACGTAGCCGATGGCACAGCCGAGAGCCGCGGCGAGCACGCCGAGTACCGCGAACTGGCCGAGGTAGATGCGCAGCAGGAAAGCCTGCGTCGCGCCGAGACAGCGCATGATCGCACAGGGATCGAGGTGTCGCTGGACGTAACGCCGGGCGGCGAGAGCGACGGCCACGGCAGCCAGCACGACGGTGAGCAGCGCGGCAAGGCCGAGAAACTTCTGGGCCCGTTCGAGAGCCGTGCGGATCTCGGGCCGCGCGTTCTGCGCATCCTCGATTCTCTGCCCCCTCCCGAGAGCGGGCTCGATCTCGCGCTGCAGGCGCTTGACGAGCTGCTCGTCGCCGGCGACGAGCAGGCGGTAGGTCACCCGGCTGCCAACCTGGACGAGCGCAGTCGCCGGAAGGTCTTCGAGGTTCATCAGCAGCCTCGGCGCGACGCTGAAGAAGTTGATTCCCCGGTCCGGCTCGAGGGTCAGCACGGCACCGACGACGAGCACGCTCTGCCCGACGGCGATCTGCGCACCGGGCGCGACGCCGAGCGCCGAAGCGAGGCGTTCGTCCACCCAGATCGTACCCCGACCCGGGATGCCGCGCGCCGGCTCATCCGGCGTATTCAGCGCCGGGGCGGTACGCAGCATGCCGCGCAGCGGGTAGCCGCTGCTCACCGCCTTGATTTCGGCGAGCTGCGCGCGCAGCTGCGCACCCTGGCCGTGAGTCACCATGCTCGGGAAGGTCCGCGTTTCGACGAGTTGCAGGCCGACCTCCCGCACACGCTGCGCGACCTCGACGGGCCACGGATGATCGGCGATCAGCAGTAGATCGGCGCCGAGCAGCTGATGAGACTCGCGCACCAGCGCCTGGCGCACGCGATCGGCAAAGAAGCCGACCGCGGTCAGCGCGGCGACCGCGACGACCAGCGCGGCGGCGAGCAGGTGCAGTTCTCCGCCGCGCGCGTCACGACGAAGCATTCGCCAGCAGAGGAGAAGGAGGCGCATGGGTAACTGAGGCATTCGCCGGGAGCACGCAGCGGGGACGAGGCGTCGATGATAACCATTCGGCGCAAGCCCCGGCAAGACGGCCATCGCTCCGCGAACCCCGGTCGCAGGCCGGTCTGCGCCGCTGGGCGAGGCCGAAAAAGGAGTGAATCCCGCGCGCTCAGCTGCTAGAATGATTCCCGGGGTCGTCGGGGTCGGTAGCGCCGCTGCCTGAAGCGGCGAACGCAAGCGGGTAGCGGACTGGATCCGGCGCGGGTGGTCTTGGCTTGGCTTCGCGAGGGCGGAAAAATGATCGGTCGGCTCAGGAAGATCCTGCACACGCTCCTGGTGATCGTCGCTGCGGGCTGCCCGGGAAGTGCTTCGGCGGCCTTCACGTCCGATTTCGTGGCTGCCGGAACCGGCGGGCAGTATGGATTAGGCTTTTACCAGGCGTTTGGCGACCAGGCTTCGCAGACCTTCACCGGCACCGGGCTGGGCTCGGTCGGCGAGATGCAGCTCATCCTCAACCTCGGTCCAACGGGCAACACGCTCAATTCCGAAACGCTCGGCTTCACCTTCTACCTCAACAGCGTCGCGGTTGGTACGACGACCTACGCGCCGTTCGACCAGAGCATCCAGTCGCTCGATTTCACGTTCCCGGCGCTGACCAGCGTCTCGGAGGACTGGACCCTGCTGATGCGCGTGACTACCGGGGTCTGCGCCATCTGCCGGACGGTACAGTTGGCCACCCAAGGAAACACCTTCGCGCTCGTCCCCGAGCCGGCGACTCTGGCGTTGCTCGGCGTCGCCGTGGCCATCCTCGGCTGGTCAGCGGGCCGGCGCCCCTGAGGCGCGAAGCGCCGGTCGTTCATTCGAGCTCGCGCAAGCGCGCAAAGGCCTCCTCGACGCGGCGCACGGCGATCAACTCGAGCCCGGCGCCACCCTGACGAGGCCGGTTCGCCTCGGGAATCAGCGCCCGCGTGAAGCCGAGCTTGGCGGCTTCCCTGAGCCGCTCCTGCCCGCGCGGCGCCGGACGGATCTCGCCGGCCAGGCCGATTTCGCCGAAGACGACGAGCTTGCCGGGCAGCGGCCTGTCCCTGAGCGACGAGACGATCGCCAGCAGGACCGCGAGGTCGGCCGCCGGTTCGCCGATCCTGACTCCGCCGACGGCGTTGACGAAGACGTCCTGATCGAAGCAGACGATTCCGGCGTGCCGGTGGAGTACCGCGAGGAGCATCGCCAGGCGCTGCGCATCGAGGCCGACGGTCAGCCGCCGGGGATTGCCGTGCGCCTGGTCGACGAGCGCCTGGATTTCGACGAGCAGCGGCCTCGTGCCCTCCTGGGTGACCAGGATGCATGAGCCGGGAACGTCGCTGGCGTACGGCGAGAGAAAGATCGCCGAAGGATTGCTCACCCCGCGGAGACCCCGATCGGTCATCGCGAAGACACCGATCTCGTTGACCGCGCCGTAGCGGTTCTTGACTGCCCGGATCAGCCGGAAGCTCGAGTGCGTGTCGCCCTCGAAGTAGAGCACGGTATCGACGATGTGCTCGAGCACGCGCGGCCCGGCGAGCGCGCCTTCCTTGGTCACATGACCGACAAGGATCACGGTGATCCCCGCCTGCTTGGCCAGGCGCGTCAGCTGCGCCGCACATTCGCGGACCTGGGCCACCGAACCGGGCGCCGAAGCGAGCTGGTCCGACCACAGCGTCTGGATCGAGTCGATCACCGCGACCTGCGGCTGCGCCGACTGCAGCGTCGACAGAATCCTCTCCAGATGGATCTCGGCGAGCAGGCCGAGGTCGCCGGTATCGAGCGCGAGACGCCTCGCCCGCATGGCGACCTGCTGACCCGACTCTTCACCGCTGACGTAGAGCACCCGTTGGCTGCGCGACATCGCCGCGAGCGCCTGGAGCAGCAGCGTGCTCTTGCCAATCCCGGGGTCGCCCCCGATCAGCACCACTCCGCCAGCGACGAGTCCGCCGCCGAGCGCACGGTCGAACTCGGCGAGCCCGGTCGGCCAGCGCTGATCCTCGCTGGCCTCGATCGTCGATAGCGTCCGTACTCCGGTCGGCTCGCCGCGGCCGACGAAGCGCTTCTGACCGGCCACGGCCGGCGGCGCGGCGACCGTCTCGACGAGCGTGTTCCACTGCCCGCAGCCGGGGCACTGCCCTTGCCACCTGGCCGCGCTCGCCCCGCACTCGCTGCAGGCGAACACGGTTCGCGCACCGCCTGCGGCGCGTTTCATGTTCAGACGGCGACCACCGGCACACGCGGCGCCAGCGCGCAGAAGAGCTGATAACTGATCGTTCCGGAGGCGGCGGCGACCTCGTCGGCAGCCAGCCCCTCTCCCCAGAGCGTCACCCGACTGCCCGGCCCGCTGCCCGGCAGCTCGGTCAGGTCACAGGCCAGCATGTCCATCGAGACACGGCCGAGGGTTGCCGTCCGACGGCCATCGACGACGATCGGCGTGCCGCTCGGCGCGTGGCGCGGGTAGCCGTCGGCATAGCCGCAGGCGACGATGCCGACGCGCGTCGGCCGCCGGGCGACGAAAGTCCCGCCGTAGCCGACGCGCTCGCCGGCGTCGATCTCCTGAACGGCGAGGATCCGGCTGTCGAGCGTCATCACCGGGCGCAAGCCGAGGCTTTCGGCACTCTGACTGGCAAACGGACTGCCACCGTAGAGCATGATCCCCGGCCGCACCCAGTCGTGCGCCGTCTGCGGATAGCGCAGGATCGCCGCCGAATTGGCCAGCGAGACCGGGAAACCCGCAGCCTCGGGCCAGGCCGTGCGCATCCGCTCGAAGCGCTCGAGTTGCCAGGCAATGCACGCTTCACCACCATCCGCGTCGGCGTCGGCGAAGTGGGTGATCAGCGTCGGCGTGCCGAGCACCGCAGTACCGCCCATCGCCGCCAGTTCGCGGCGCACGGCCGGCAACTGCTCGGCGGTCAAGCCGAGCCGGTTCATCCCGGTGTTGAGCTTGATGAACAGCGGCAGGGGCGTCTCCGGCAGCACCGCGCGCAGCATCCGCAGCTGCTCCAGACAATGGATGACCACGCTCAGCCGGTGCCCCGCACAAACGGCGATGTCGGACGGTTCGAAGAATCCCTCGAGCAGCAGGATCGGCTGACGGACCCCGGCTTGACGCAGCGCTACGGCTTCGTCCAGGTCGAGGAGTGCGAAGCCGTCGGCGACGTCGCCGAGCGCGCGCGCCGCGCGCAGCAGCCCGTGCCCGTAGGCGTTGGCCTTGACCACCGCCCATGCCCTGGACTCGCCACCGAGCGTCCTCGCGCGGTGGCGGGCGAACAGGTAGTTGTGGCGCAGCGCGGAGAGGTCGATGCGCGCTTCGATCGGGCGCGGCATCAGACGGACAACTCGCGCAGCTTGCTCCTCGCAAAGTCGACGAAGGTGAGGACCACCCGCGAGCGAAAACGCTCCTTCGCATAGACCAGCGACAGGCTGCGCTTGAGGCGGGGTCGTAGCGGAACGGCAACCAGGCTGCCCAGCTGCCTCTCCTTCTCGAAGCTCGCCCGCGAGACGATCGCGCAGCCGAGCCCTGTCCCGACCACGCCCTTGAGCGCCTCGGGACTCGACAACTCCATCACCGTATGCAACTTCTCGGGTTCGACCCCACAGGCTCGGAAATAGTCGTCGGTCACTTCGCGGGTCCCGGACCCCGGCTCACGGGCGATGAAGTCGTGCATCAGCAGGCTCCGGGCGTCGATGTCGTTGCGCCGGGCCAGGGGATGATCGGGAGTGCACACCACCTGCAGTTCGTCTTCGCCGCAGACCTCGGACTGCAGGCTCGGATGGTCTACCGGCGACTCGATCAGCCCGATGTCGAGCGTATGCGCGGCGAGCGCATTGCTGATCGCTTCCGCATTGGCCACCGTCAGGCGTGCGCGCACCTGCGGATAGCGGACGTTGAACTCGCCGAGAATCGGGGGCAACAGGAACTCGGCGATCGTCGTGCTCGCTCCGACGAGCAGGCTGCCGCTCATCTGCCCGGTCATCTCGGCGACGCGGACATCGAGCTCGTTCGACAGGGTGAGGATTCGTTCAGCGTAGTCGAGAACCAGCTCGCCCGCCGCGGTCAGCGAGATTCGCCCTCCACCACGCTCGAAAAGACGCGTGTTGAAGCGCTCTTCGAGCTGCTTGATCTGGAAGGTCACCGCCGGCTGCGTCATGTGCAGGGCCTCACCCGCCTTGGTGAAGGAGAGGTGCCTGGCCACGGCATGGAAAACCTGCAATCGACGATCCGCCACGATTCCTCCCCCTGATTCAGCTGATCCCGGATTCAAACACAAAACGGCCTGCCGGGCCAGATGCGACTCGCTCCCCCGGCCGCGCCGAGGAAAGCCGGCGACCGGCCAACGCCTCACAACGGGTCACCTTTACATGGTATAAGGACAGCATATCGGGAACGGCGATCAGCGAATCATGCCCTTCGGCTTCTACATCATCATGGCCGCGCAGTTCTTTTCAGCGCTGGCCGACAACGCCCTGCTGATCGTCGCCATCTCGATCCTCCGCGAGATGAGCGCGCCGAGCGAGTACGAGCCACTGCTGAAGACCTTCTTCACCGTTTCGTACGTCGTCCTCGCCGCTTTCGTCGGCGCCTTCGCCGATTCGATGCCCAAGTGGCGGGTCATGTTCATCAGCAACGGAATCAAGATCGCCGGTTGCGCGATGATGTACTGGGATTGCCATCCGCTGCTCGCCTATGCGGTCGTCGGGCTCGGCGCTGCCGCGTACTCGCCGGCCAAGTACGGCATCCTCACCGAGTACCTGCCGCACCGCCTGCTCGTCGTCGCCAATGGCTGGATCGAAGGCCTGACCGTCGGGGCGATCATCCTCGGCGTCGTCGTCGGCGGGACGCTGATCAAGCCCGAGATCGCTCAGATGCTGCTTGGCTTCGACTTTCCGCTGATCGACACCGGAGTCGACACGGTGAGCGAGATGTCGCTGTGTTTCGTCGCCGGCTTCTACCTGCTCGCCGCACTGTTCAACCTCTACGTGCCCGACACCGGAGTCGATCACCGCGTGCTGCACCCGAATCCCTGGCATCTGCTCCGCGAGTTCAACCACTGCCTGGCACTGCTCTGGCGCGACCGCCTCGGGCAGGTCTCGCTGGCCGTGACCACCCTGTTCTGGGGTGCCGGAGCGACGCTGCAGTTCATCGTCATCAAGTGGGCCGAAGCCGCGCTGCATCTCGATCTTTCCAGGTCGAGCCTGCTGCAGGGAGTCGTCGCCGTCGGCGTCGCGCTCGGCGCAGTCGGCGCGGCGCGGATGATCAGCCTGCGCAAATCGGTGCAGGTCATCCCGCTGGGCATCGCCATGGGCATCGTCGTGCTGGTGATGAATTTCGTCGAGCACCTGTGGCTCGCGGTTGCCCTGCTCGTCCTGATCGGCACGCTGTCGGGTTTCTTCGTCGTGCCGATGAACGCGCTGCTGCAGCACCGCGGGCACATCCTGATGGGCGCCGGTCATTCGATCGCCGTCCAGAACTTCAACGAGAACCTGTCGATCCTGGCCATGACCGGGCTCTACTTCCTGATGATTCGCCTCGACCTGTCGATCTACCTGGTGATCACCCTGTTCGGCCTGTTCATCAGCGTGACGATGTGGCTCGTCCGGCTCCGCCATCAGGCCAACCAGCGGGTTCGCGACGACGTCTGTCACCTCGACGACGGCGGACACTGAAGCACCTCCCTAGCCGGCCGACGTCAAGGCCGAAGAGTGTTCCGGCGGCGCGACGGCGGTCACCGAGGTGAGCCTCGAAAGTTTGAAATCCCCGCAGAAAGCCCTATACTGCGCACATTTCGTGCAGGAAAATAACCGATCATGTCGAAAATCACGATCGATCGTTACGATCTGGCATTACTCGATGCATTGCAGCGCAAGGGCAACGCGACCAATGCCACGCTCGGCGAGCAGATTCGCCTCTCGGCGTCGCAGATCAGTCGGCGTATCCAGCGCCTCGAGGAAGACGGCGTGATCGCCGGTTACGTCGCTTTGCTCGCGCCGGCGGCGCTCGGTCTCGGCGTCACCGCCTTTGCCGAAATCGTCCTGCAGCACAGCAGCGAGGCGAGCAGCGAGGCCTTCGAGAATGCCGTGTCCGAGA